>NZ_JBNPXX010000002.1:0-783018 GCF_050433085.1 Pseudomonas sp. RC10-4-2 | reverse complement strand
TGGATGGTGGAGCCAAGGAGGATCGAACTCCTGACCTCCTGCGTGCAAAGCAGGCGCTCTCCCAGCTGAGCTATGGCCCCGTATCGGATCACGCAGCACACCAACAATTGGTGGGTCTGGGCAGATTCGAACTGCCGACCTCACCCTTATCAGGGGTGCGCTCTAACCAACTGAGCTACAGACCCAATCGTCTAACCAGTGAATCAAGCAATTCGTGTGGGAGCTTATGAAGAAGCTGAGATCTTCGATTAAGGAGGTGATCCAGCCGCAGGTTCCCCTACGGCTACCTTGTTACGACTTCACCCCAGTCATGAATCACTCCGTGGTAACCGTCCCCCTTGCGGTTAGACTAGCTACTTCTGGAGCAACCCACTCCCATGGTGTGACGGGCGGTGTGTACAAGGCCCGGGAACGTATTCACCGTGACATTCTGATTCACGATTACTAGCGATTCCGACTTCACGCAGTCGAGTTGCAGACTGCGATCCGGACTACGATCGGTTTTATGGGATTAGCTCCACCTCGCGGCTTGGCAACCCTTTGTACCGACCATTGTAGCACGTGTGTAGCCCTGGCCGTAAGGGCCATGATGACTTGACGTCATCCCCACCTTCCTCCGGTTTGTCACCGGCAGTCTCCTTAGAGTGCCCACCCGAGGTGCTGGTAACTAAGGACAAGGGTTGCGCTCGTTACGGGACTTAACCCAACATCTCACGACACGAGCTGACGACAGCCATGCAGCACCTGTGTCTGAGTTCCCGAAGGCACCAATCCATCTCTGGAAAGTTCTCAGCATGTCAAGGCCAGGTAAGGTTCTTCGCGTTGCTTCGAATTAAACCACATGCTCCACCGCTTGTGCGGGCCCCCGTCAATTCATTTGAGTTTTAACCTTGCGGCCGTACTCCCCAGGCGGTCGACTTATCGCGTTAGCTGCGCCACTAAGATCTCAAGGATCCCAACGGCTAGTCGACATCGTTTACGGCGTGGACTACCAGGGTATCTAATCCTGTTTGCTCCCCACGCTTTCGCACCTCAGTGTCAGTATCAGTCCAGGTGGTCGCCTTCGCCACTGGTGTTCCTTCCTATATCTACGCATTTCACCGCTACACAGGAAATTCCACCACCCTCTACCGTACTCTAGCTCAGTAGTTTTGGATGCAGTTCCCAGGTTGAGCCCGGGGATTTCACATCCAACTTGCTGAACCACCTACGCGCGCTTTACGCCCAGTAATTCCGATTAACGCTTGCACCCTTCGTATTACCGCGGCTGCTGGCACGAAGTTAGCCGGTGCTTATTCTGTTGGTAACGTCAAAACAGCAAGGTATTAACTTACTGCCCTTCCTCCCAACTTAAAGTGCTTTACAATCCGAAGACCTTCTTCACACACGCGGCATGGCTGGATCAGGCTTTCGCCCATTGTCCAATATTCCCCACTGCTGCCTCCCGTAGGAGTCTGGACCGTGTCTCAGTTCCAGTGTGACTGATCATCCTCTCAGACCAGTTACGGATCGTCGCCTTGGTAGGCCTTTACCCCACCAACTAGCTAATCCGACCTAGGCTCATCTGATAGCGTGAGGTCCGAAGATCCCCCACTTTCTCCCTCAGGACGTATGCGGTATTAGCGCCCGTTTCCGGACGTTATCCCCCACTACCAGGCAGATTCCTAGGCATTACTCACCCGTCCGCCGCTGAATCCAGGAGCAAGCTCCCTTCATCCGCTCGACTTGCATGTGTTAGGCCTGCCGCCAGCGTTCAATCTGAGCCATGATCAAACTCTTCAGTTCAATACTGCTTGGGTTTTGAGAAAACCCTAAACTTGGCTCAGCAATCGCATTCTCTTAAAAAGAGATAAAACTCTCGAATTCACGAGTGTTACTTGCGTTGCTGATAATCTTGCGATCACCAGTCTTACATCACAAGCACCCACACGAATTGCTTGATTCGACTTGTTAAAGAGCAGTTGGTCAAGGCTTTCGTCTCAACCGAGGCCGCGCATTCTACAGCAACCTCTCGTTCCGTCAAGCGTTATTTTCGAAAATTTTCTTTTCTACTCAACCGCTTGCGCCGACCTTCAAACCATCTTCCGATCAGCGGGAGGCGCATTCTACAGCGTTCAAATTCGCTGTCAAGCACCTCGGCGAAGCTTCGTTTCGAGCCCCTTTCGGGACCGAACCGCTGCGGCGAACAACCTGCCTAAGCGCTTCACCACCCCTGGGAGAGAATCCATAAATCCTTGATTTACAAGCATTTACTCTTCGTCGTCGCCGGGAGTGGTGCGCATTATAGGGAGATAGAAACTGGCGTCAACACTTATTTGAAACTTTTATTACGAAACACCGTGACGAGTTCGAAGCCTGGGCAGGCGGCGAGCGATCGAGGGTAGCCGCAGCAGCATGAGCGACGCACCAACCACAGCGTACAGGGTCCACTCCTCCAGGTCTGCCCGCACCACCCAGAGCATGTGCAACAAGCCGAGCCCAAGGGTCAGGTAGACCAGGCGATGCAGCTTCTTCCAGCGGCTACCGAGCTTGCGCATGGCGAAGCGGTTGGAAGTGATCGCCAACAGGAACAGGCAGACGAATCCAAGCATTCCCACGATGATGTAGGGACGCTTGCTCAACTCGATGCCCAACTGCCCCCAGTCCAACCCCAGGATGAACACGCAGTAAGCGCTCAGGTGCAGCAGCACATAGGTGAAGCACCACAACCCCAACTGGCGGCGCACGGCGATCCAGCCCGGCCAGCCGCTCAGCTTCTGCAGTGGCGTCATCGCCAGGGTGAGTAGCAGCAATACCAAGGCGCCCAGCCCCAGTCGATCGACCAGGGTCTTGCCCGGGTCAGGTCCGAGGGCAAAGATCCAGGCTTGGTACAACCACCAGGCCGGCACCGCCAACGCCCCCAGGAATACCGCAAGGCGCAGATACCAGTAGCGCATCAGTAGTACTTCCTCAGATCCATGCCGCTATAAAGGGAAGCGACCTCACTCCCGTAGCCATTGAACATCTGCGTATCCCGCACATTGGGACTGAACAACCCACTGGGCAGGCGCCGCTCGCGGGCCTGGGACCACCGCGGGTGGTCGACCTGCGGATTGACGTTGGCATAGAACCCGTACTCGTTGGCGGCAATGCTTTCCCAGGTGGTCTTCGGCTGCTCGCGGACCAGACTGATACGCACGATAGACTTGATGCTCTTGAAGCCATACTTCCACGGCACCACCAGGCGCAACGGCGCGCCATTCTGGTTGGGCAACAGCCGCCCGTACATGCCCACCGCCAGAATTGCCAGGGGATGCATCGCCTCGTCCATGCGCAAGCCTTCCATATAAGGCCAGTCGATCACCGAGAAACCGGAGCGTTGGCCGACCATCTGTTCCGGACGCTGCAGGGTTTCGAAACGGACGAACTTCGCCTGCCCATTGGGTTCGACCCGCTTGAGCAGGTCCGCCAAGGGAAAGCCCAGCCAAGGGATCACCATCGACCAGGCTTCCACGCAGCGCAGCCGATAGATGCGCTCTTCCAGTTGGTAGGGTTTGACGAAATCCTCGAGGGCATAGGTACCCGGCTTGCCGACCTCGCCGTCGATCACCACCGACCAGGGCTCGGTCTTCAGGGCCGAGGCGTTTTCCGCCGGGTCGCCCTTGTTCGGCCCGAACTCGTAGAAATTGTTGTAGTGGGTGGCGTCCTTGAATGGCGTGATCGCCTCCCCCTGGACATTCACCGCCTGCCAGCGGGTCTGCGGTAGCTTTTCGGCGAACCAGCCCGGCGCCGGTACCGACTCGACGCCGGCATAGCGCTGCTCGTCGGCAAAGCCCAGGCGTGGCAGGCCGCTGGCCAGCGCCAATCCGGCGAGGGAAGCGCCGAGCAGGCGCCGACGGGACAGGTAGAGGGTTTCGGACGTGACTTCCGACTCGGAACAGTCGGAACGGGAGGGAATCTTGATCAGCATGACGGGCTCCGCAATGACCAGCTTTGTGCCAGTAGACTACGGAGCCCGTTGGAAATTACATCAGCTCGGCTGCTTCCGGCGACGCAGTTGCAGCAGGTATTGCACAGGACCGGAGGCCGCGTAGGCAAGGAACAGCAACAGGAGGATGCGCGGCGGGTCGGTAAAGACCACGGCGAAGGCCAGCACCACGATAAGGATCGCCACGAACGGCACCCGGCCGCGCAGGTCGAGATCCTTGAAGCTGTGGTACTTGATGTTGCTGACCATCAGCACACCAGCGGCGGCGACCAGCAGGGCGACGAGGAAGGCAACCTTGGCGCCCTGGATCTCGAAATCGCTGAACGCCCATACCGTGCCCGCCACCAGCGCCGCGGCGGCCGGACTGGCCAGGCCGATGAAATAGCGCTTATCGGCCTTGCCGACCTGGGTGTTGAAACGAGCCAGACGCAGGGCTGCGCCCGCAACGTAGATGAAGGCGACCATCCAGCCGACCTTGCCGAGGCTGCCAAGCGCCCATTCGAAGGCGACCAGCGCCGGCGCCACACCGAAGGCGACCATGTCCGACAGCGAGTCGTACTCGGCGCCGAAGGCGCTCTGGGTGTTGGTCAGGCGAGCCACGCGGCCGTCCAGTCCATCGAGGACCATGGCCACGAAGATAGCGATGGCGGCGTTGGCGAACTGGCCGCTCATGCCATTGATGATGGCGTAGAAGCCGGAAAACAGGGCCGCCGTGGTGAACAGGTTGGGCAGCAGGTAGATACCGCGGTGACGAACCTTCCGCCCTTCGGCGTCGTGCCCTTCTTCTATATGTTCGTCGATGGGCAGCAGGCTTTCTTCGTCGGAGGCCTTGTTCGGCTCCTCGGGACGTTCACTCATGGACAATTCCTTGGGAACTGATGGGGTACGAATATGCCGACAGCACTTCTGACTAGGAAGACAACTCCGCCGGCCCAGGCTTTATACCAGATCGCCAGGCAAGAACGAAAAAACGCGGCCGGGGCCGCGTTTCTTCGTCTGTCGCCGGAGCCGCTTAGTTCTTGCTCTTGTCGACGATCTTGTTGGCTGCGATCCACGGCATCATCGCGCGCAGCTTCTCGCCGATCTGCTCGATCGGGTGAGCGGCGTTGTTGCGGCGGTAGGCAGTCATCGACGGGTAGTTGGCCGCACCTTCGGTAATGAACATCTTCGCGTACTCGCCGTCCTGGATGCGCTTCAGGGCGTTGCGCATGGCAGCACGGGACTCGGCGTTGATCACCTCCGGACCGGTTACGTACTCACCGTATTCGGCATTGTTGGAGATGGAGTAGTTCATGTTGGCGATGCCGCCTTCGTACATCAGGTCGACGATCAGCTTCAGCTCGTGCAGGCACTCGAAGTAGGCCATTTCCGGCGCGTAACCGGCTTCGACCAGGGTTTCGAAACCGGCCTTGACCAGCTCGACGCAACCACCGCAGAGAACGGCCTGCTCACCGAACAGGTCGGTTTCGGTCTCGTCCTTGAAGGTGGTTTCGATGATACCGGTACGACCGCCGCCGACGCCGCAGGCGTAGGACAGGGCGACGTTCTTGGCGTTGCCGGAAGCGTCCTGGTAGATGGCGATCAGGTCAGGGATGCCACCGCCCTTGACGAACTCGGAACGCACGGTGTGACCCGGGGCCTTCGGCGCGATCATGATCACGTCGAGGTCGGCGCGCGGGACGACCTGGTTGTAGTGGATGGAGAAGCCGTGAGCGAAGGCCAGGGTGGCGCCCTTCTTCAGGTTCGGCTCGATCTCTTCCTTGTACAGGCGGCCCTGGAACTCGTCCGGGGTGAGGATCATGACCACGTCGGCTGCGGCGACGGCGGTCTTCACGTCGGCAACCTTCAGACCGTGCGCTTCGGCCTTGGCCACGGTGGCGGAGCCGCTACGCAGGCCCACGGTGACGTCGACGCCGGAGTCCTTCAGGTTGCAGGCATGGGCGTGGCCCTGGGAGCCGTAGCCGATGATGGCAACTTTCTTGCCCTGGATGATCGAGAGGTCACAGTCTTTATCGTAGAAAACGCGCATGGGAATTCCCCTTCAGTAAGGCCTCGCGGGCCTGCTTTCAGTTCAGATGCTCAGAGTCTTGTCGCCACGGGCGATGCCGGTGACGCCACTGCGGACCACTTCCAGGATCGACGCAGTGCCGATGGCCTGGATGAAGCTGTCCAGTTTGTCGCTGGTACCCGCCAGTTGCACGGTATAGACGCTACTGGTGACGTCGACGATCTGCCCACGGAAGATATCGGTGGTGCGCTTGACCTCGGCGCGCTGGGCGCCCGTGGCCTTGACCTTCACCAGCATCAGCTCGCGCTCGATATGGGCGCTTTCCGACAGATCCACCAGCTTGACCACTTCGATCAGCTTGTTGAGGTTCTTGGTGATCTGCTCGATCACCTCATCGTGCCCCACGGTGGTCAGCGTCAGACGCGACAGGGTCGGGTCCTCGGTCGGCGCCACGGTAAGGCTTTCGATGTTGTAGTTGCGTTGGGAGAACAGGCCGACCACGCGGGACAATGCGCCTGGCTCGTTTTCCAGCAGCAGGGAAATGATGTGTCGCATGATCAGGTACGCTCCGTCTTGCTCAGCCACATGTCGCGCATCGCGCCGTCACGGATCTGCATCGGATAGACGTGTTCGCTGGCGTCCACCTGGATGTCGAGGAAGACCAGGCGATTCTTCATGGCGAACGCCTCCTCCATCTTCGGCTTCAGATCCTTCAGGTCGGTGATGCGCATGCCGACATGCCCGTAGGCTTCGGCAAGCTTGACGAAGTCCGGCAGGGATTCCATGTAGGAATGCGAATAACGGCTGTTGTACTGCATGTCCTGCCACTGGCGGACCATGCCCAGGGCACCATTGTTCAGGTTGACGATCTTCACCGGCAGGTCGTACTGCAGGCAGGTAGACAGTTCCTGGATATTCATCTGGATACTGCCCTCGCCGGTCACGCAGGCGACATCGTCGTCCGGGAAGTTGAGCTTGATGCCCATCGCCGCCGGGAAGCCGAAGCCCATGGTGCCGAGACCGCCGGAGTTGATCCAGCGATTGGGCTTGTTGAACTTGTAGTACTGCGAGGCGAACATCTGGTGCTGGCCGACATCGGAGGTGATGAAGGCATCGCCATGGGTAACCTCGTAGAGCGTCTCGATGACGGTCTGCGGCTTGATGATGCTGCCGTCGCCCTTGTCGTACGGGAACAACCCACGGTTACCACGCCACTCGTCGATCTGCTTCCACCAGGCAGCCTGGGCATCCTGGTTCGGGGTCTCGCCGATTTCCCTGACGATCGCGACCATTTCGGTGAGAACGCTGTCCACCGGGCCGACGATCGGGATGTCGGCCTTGATGGTCTTGGAAATCGACGCCGGATCGATGTCGATGTGGATGATCTTGGCGTTCGGGCAGAACTTCGCCGCACCGTTGATGACCCGGTCGTCGAAACGCGCGCCGACCGCGAGGATCACGTCGCTGTGATGCATCGCCAGGTTGGCGGTGAAGCTGCCATGCATCCCGAGCATGCCGAGGAACTGGCGGTCCGCGCCGGGATACCCGCCGAGGCCCATCAGGGTGTTGGTCACCGGCAGGTTGAGCATCTGCGCCAGCTCGGTCAGCGGCGCCGCGGCATTGCCCATGATCACGCCGCCGCCGGAATAGACCACCGGGCGCTTGGCGGCCAGGAGCATCTCGGCGGCCTTGCGGATCTGTCCCGAGTGACCGCGAACGGCCGGGCTGTACGAACGCAACTTGACCTTCTTCGGATAGGAATATTCGAATTTCTGCGTCGGGTCGCCCATGTCCTTCGGAATATCCACGACCACCGGCCCCGGACGACCGGACTGCGCCAGGTAGAAGGCCTTCTTGATCACCTCGGGAATTTCCGAGGGATGCTTGATGATGAAGCTGTGCTTCACGATCGGCCGGGAGATCCCGACCATGTCGGTTTCCTGGAACGCATCGGTACCGACCATGTTGCTCGGCACCTGGCCCGACAGGATCACCATCGGGATGGAGTCCATGTATGCGGTGGCGATACCGGTGATGGCGTTGGTCGCGCCCGGGCCGGAAGTCACCAGCACGACACCGGGCTTGCCGGTGGCGCGGGCGTAGCCGTCGGCCATATGGGTAGCCGCCTGTTCGTGGCGCACCAGGATGTGGGTCACGTCGTGCTCCTTGAAGAGCGCGTCGTAGATATGCAGGAGGGCACCACCCGGGTACCCGTAGATGTACTTAACGCCTTCGTCGCGCAACGAGCGGACGACCATTTCAGCGCCAGATAAAAGCTCCACGTTTTCACCTCTAGAACGCTATACGGCCACCCAGGGGCGGGCGACCGAAATTCGGTTGGCTGCCCGGCAGAGCATGGGTGACGGTAGTCACCGGCTACGTCAACTGCCGATTGAGCAAACTTGGAAGGGCGCCTGGTGTTACGGAGCTCTTCCACCCAGCGCGAGGTAACGCGAAGCAGGGTGTAACTTTCGGCGCGGGTAGGCACCTCATGGTCTGCCGGAGAGGGGACTGGGTTGCAGACGGCCCGCTACAGCGAGCTTGGATTCTTCGCATTCGTCGAACGCAAGTCAAGCTTTATTCTGAAAATTATCAAAAAAAATTCCAAGGAAGCTGCCATACCCTTCCATAAAAAAGCTGATCAATGACCAAAAACAGATTTTATGGCTAGAAAATTCCGATTTAGAGCAAACTTTTCCAAAATGCCCATGATTCCCGCGAGGACTTGCCACGGCGAGGCCGTCTCCGGCGGCGGTTGTGATGCCGTGCAGCATGCCGCGCTGGCGGATTTGGTTATAGTTAGCCGCAGTTAGCGCATTCCAAGGACTCCGCATGCGACGCATGATCCTCCCGGCCAGCTTGTTGCTCGCCCTTTCCTCTTTCGCCATGGCCGCCCCGATCTACAAATGGGTCGACGCCGAGGGCGTCACCCACTTCGGCGCACAACCGCCGCAAGGTGCGCAAGCGACCACGGTGAATACCCAGACCGCCCCGCCGCCGGACAACTTCCCCCTGCCCCCCTCGACCCCGGCACCGACCATCCAGCAGAAACCGGCCGATCCCGAGCAGAAGGCGATCGACGACAAGGTGAAGCAGCAAGTGGCGAAGGAAGAGGCCGAGCGCAAGCAGTTCTGCGAAGAGACCCGCAACAACCTCGCGCAACTGAAGAACAACCCGCGCGTAAGGGTCGACGAAGGCAAGGGCGAACTCCGTCGCCTCGGCGAGGAAGAACGCCAGGAGCGAATCGCCAAGGCCGAAAAGGCGATCCAGGAGAATTGCCGCTGAGGCGAACACAGCCCCGTCCCGCAGCTGGGGGCTGACCCGGCTCTCCGCCTTGCTTGAAGCAAAGAAAAACCCGGCCTGTAGCCGGGTTTTTCTTTACTGCCGAAGCTTCATGACGGCCCGCCGATCAGCCGGTCGAACTCGCCAAGCGCCGCCAGCAGACCGGCGACTTCCTCGCCACGCTGCGCATAGGCCACCTCGGCCATGGCCAGGATACCCGAGGCCTGCGGCAAGGCGCTGTCGCTTTCGAGAATCAGCTTCATCCGCGGCAGGAAGATCCATTGCAGCCATTGCTCGAGCGCCAGCGTATCCACGCAGAACGGCTCGGGGCTGGCCAGCGCTTCCGGGGCGGGGCGGCTTTCGCTCCACCAGCCGAGGGCACGCAACTCACGCTCGATCAGCAACAACTGGTCGGCCAGCGCATAGACCCGTCGATCCATCAGGAGCTGACCTTTGCCTTCTGCCGGGCCAGCGCAGCGCCGGCGGAGTCTCCCTGCTTCTCCCGCGCCTGGGCGATCAGTTCCCAGAGCCCGGCCTGCAAGGTCGGCCGGCCATTGGCGTAGCTCAAGCCACGGCGCGCGACCTGCTCGGCCTGAGCCGCATCGCCCTGGGCCAGGCGCACCTGGGCCAGGCGATAGAGCACCTGAGGCTCGCGCGGAGCGATGCGCTGGGCTCGCTCGAGGCTGGCGGCGGCACTGTTCAGGTCGCCGCTGCCCTGCTGTTGCTGGGCGGTTGTGAGCATCGCCAGGACCGGCCCGTCCAACTGCTCGTCGGCTGCCAGGCTGCCGGCCGAGCCGGAGGCCGGAATGCCGGTGGGCGCGGAACGACTGGCGCCGCTGGGCGGCATGTTGTAGCTGTCGCCCAGCGGTGGCGTGGAGGCGCTGCTGGGCGGAGCCTGGTACTGGGTGCCGGTGCCGAGCGGAGCGCTGCTGATCGGCGCGGCGCCGGACTGCGCCGGGAAAGTCTGGATCGGTGCGGAATTGGCGCCCTGCGGCACCATCACCACCACGCCGGAGTCGCCGCCCTGGGGAATGCCCTGGGTGGCGGCGCCTTGCTGGGTACGCGGTACCTGGGTACGGGTGATGCGGAAACCGCCGCTTTCCTGGTTGGAAACCGGAGTGCCGGAATCCACCACCGGGATCGCCCCATGCTGCGGGCTGGCACAGCCCGCGAGCAGGGCACTGCCGGCAAGCGCGGCGAATACGAAAATCTTCTTCACGTCAGGTCCTCTCGGATCAATTCAGCCAGCCACGTACCCAGTCCATCACCTCGCCGGCGGGGTTCTGGCTCCCGCAGCCTGGGCCCTGGGCGGGCTCGCTGCCACGAATATAGGGCATCTGTACGGCATTCGGGCAATCCGCCGCCGAGCCCTGCCCGGTCTGCGCGTCGACCCAGGCCATCACCACGTTCTCCGGCATCGGCATTTCCAGCGATTGCGGATGCGCCTTGCGCATGAAGCTGGCCCACACCTGCAAGGCACCGGTGGCGCCGGTAAGCGGCGTCTTGCCGTTGTCGTCGCGACCGAGCCAGACCACAGCCTGGAGGTCGCCGCCGAAACCGGAGAACCAGCTATCGCGCGAGTCGTTGCTGGTGCCGGTCTTGCCGGCGAGGGTCAGCGACGACGGCAATTGACTGTACACCGAACGCCCGGTGCCTTCGCGCATGACCCGTTGCATGGCGTTCTGCACCAGGTAGACGGCGCCCGAGTCGAAGCGCTGTTCGACCTGGAACGGATAGCGCTTGAGCGGCTGGCCGTCGGCAGTGAGGACGCTGCGGATCCCCCGCAACGGCGTGTTGAAGCCGCCGCTGGCGATGGTCTGGTACATGGTGGCGACCTCCATCGGACTGAGCGAACCGGCGCCCAGCAGCATCGAAGGATAGGCCGGCCAGTCACGGTTGATACCCAGCCGGGCGACGGTCTGCAGCACGTTGGGCACACCGACGTCGAGGCCGAGCTTGGCGGTGGACAGGTTGTAGGAGTTTGCCAGGCCCTGGTACAGGAAGATCGTGCCATGCGAGCGCCGGTCGTAGTTCTGCGGTCGCCAGACCTGGCCGTCCTGGCCTTTCACCGCGAAGGGCTCGTCCTGTACCCAGGTGGTCAGGGTGTACTTGCTCGGCCGCTCGAGAGCGGTCAGGTAGACCGCCGGCTTGATCAGCGAACCGATCGGCCGCACCGCGTCCAGGGCCCGGTTGAAGCCGGCGAAGCGCGGGTCGCGACTGCCGATCAGGGCCTGGATCTCACCGGTTTCCGGATTGGTCACGACCATCGCCGCCTCGACCTGGTCGACCCCCTTGCGCCCACTGAGACGCTTGAGCGTTTCGTTGACGGAGGTCTCGGCCTTCTCCTGCAGGATCGGATCGAAGCTGGTGAAGATGCGCAGCCCTTCCTCGGTCAGGTCCTCGTCGCGGTAGTCCTGGCGCAACTGGCGCTTGACCAGGTCGAGGAAGGCCGGATAGGAGCTGTCGGCCATGCTGCCCTGCCGGGTCACGCCGAGCGGGCGCTGCTTGGCGGCGTCGACTTCCTGCTGGGTCGCCACGCCCTGCTCGGCGAGCACGTCGAGCACCAGGTTGCGCCGCGCCAGCGCACGATCCGGGTAACGCCGCGGGTTGAAGTAGGACGGTCCCTTGACCATGCCGACCAGCAGCGCCACCTGGTCGAGCTTGAGCTCGGCCAGCGGCTGGCTGAAGAAATACTGGCTGGCCAGGCCGAAGCCATGGATCGCTCGTTGCCCATCCTGGCCGAGGAACACCTCGTTGAGATAGGACTCGAGGATGTCGCGCTTGTCGTAGTGCAGCTCCAGCAGCACCGCCATCATCGCTTCGTTGATCTTGCGGCTCAGGCTGCGTTCGTTGCTCAGGAAGAAGTTCTTCACCAACTGCTGGGTCAGGGTGCTGCCGCCCTGGCGCAACTGGCCGGCCGTGGTGTTGACCCACACCGCCCGCGCCACGGACTTCAGCGACACACCATGGTGGTTCCAGAAGTCGCGATCCTCGACCGCGACCAGGGTGTCGATCAGGTAGGTCGGCACCTGGTCGAGCTTGACCAGGATGCGATCCTCATGGTGCGCCGGATACAAGCCGCCGATCAGCAGCGGCTCAAGGCGCGCCACCGCCAGTTCCTTGCCGTTGGCCTGGCTCAGCCCGCTGACGTAGTTGCCGTTGAAGCGCACGCGCACGCGCTGGGCCGGTTCCGCGCCTTCGTAGAACTGGAAGCCACGGGTATTGAGTTCGACCGCGCTGGCCGCCACCGATACGGTTCCAGGGCCGCTCACGCTGGGCTCGCGACGGTAGCCGAGGGCGTCGAGTTCGCGCAGGAAGTCTTCCCTGCTCAGCTTCAGGCCGTTGAACAGCTCCAGCGGGCGGGCATAGACCTTCGCCGGGATGGTCCAGCGCCGGCCGGAGAATTTCTCCTGCACCACCGCATCAAGATAGATGGCGAAGCCGGCGAGGAGCACCAGGCCGACGAGGCCGAGCTTGAGAGCCCAGCTGAGCCATTTGTTCAGGCCGGGTGCCGGGCGTGCTTTGCTGTTACGGGAACGGGGGGATCGGGGACGCGTCATGGCGGCGCATTATACGTACTTTATCCACAGCGGACAGACACCGCATCGGCGGCATCCACGGTCTGCGCGGCCCCGGTGGATAGACGCGGCGGCAGCGCGGCGCATTCGACCGGCGATCCGGCAAATGGTTGCTATCCGCCAGCGAGGTTTGCACTGTCACCCCTTCCCGCCATAATGCGGGTTTTCGCATATTTCAGAGGCAAGGATATCCCGTGAGCCAGACCCTGATCGCCGCCCTGCAGAACCCGGCCCTCTACCCCCACCCGGTGGAGCGCTTCGAGGTCATCGAGACGCACATCTCCTGGGTCCTGTTGACCGGTCCCTACGCCTACAAGATCAAGAAGCCGATGGATTTCGGCTTTCTCGATTTCACCAGCCTGGACAAGCGCCGCTTCTATTGCAACGAAGAGCTGCGCCTGAACCAGCGCCTCACCGACGATCTCTACCTGGAGGTCCTGCCGATCACCGGCAGCGAAGAGGCGCCGCGGATCGGCGGCGACGGCGAGGCAATCGAATACCTGCTGAAGATGCGCCAGTTCCCGCAGGACAACCTGCTGGCGGCAATCCAGGGCCGCGGCGAACTGTCCAACCAGCATATTGACGAACTGGCCGAGCAGATCGCGCACTTCCACCAGAACACTCCGAAGGTGCCGCTGGAGCACCCGCTGGGCACCGCCGAGTCCTGCATGGCGCCGGTGCGGCAGAATTTCGAGCAGGTTCGCCCGCTGCTCAAGGACAAGGCCGACCTGCAACAGCTGGATGCCCTCGAAGCCTGGGCGGAAAGCAGCTTCGAACGCCTGCTGCCGGTGCTCCAGGAGCGCAAGGCGAAGGGCTTCATCCGCGAATGCCACGGCGACATCCACCTGGGCAACGCCGCGCTGATCGACGGCAGGGTAGTGCTGTTCGACTGCATCGAATTCAACGAACCGTTCCGCTTCACCGATGTCTGCGCCGACTTCGCCTTCCTCGCGATGGACCTGGAAGATCGCGGCCTGAAGTGCCACGCTCGACGCTTCGTCAGCCTCTATCTGGAACACACCGGCGACTACCAGGCCCTGGAACTGCTGAACTTCTACAAGGCCTACCGCGCCATGGTCCGCGCCAAGGTCGCGCTGTTCAGCCTCGGCTACCAGACCGATGCCGTGCAGCGCGCCGCGACCCTGCGCCAGTACCGCAACTACGCCAACCTGGCGGAAAGCTACAGCGCCATTCCCTCGCGCTTCCTGGCGGTCACCCATGGTGTCTCCGCGGTCGGCAAGAGCCAGGTGGCCATGCGTCTGGTGGAGGCTCTGGGCGCCGTGCGCCTGCGCTCGGATATCGAACGCAAGCGTCTGTTCGGCGAGCAGCCGGAACACGACAGGGGCCAGTTCGCCGCCGGCATCTATAGCAGCCAGGCCAGCGAAGCGACCTATGCGCACCTTCACCAGTTGGCCGCGAAGATCCTCCAGGCCGGCTATCCGGTGGTGATCGATGCCGCCTACCTGAAGCAGAATCAGCGCCAGGCCGCTTGCCACATCGCGGAAGAAACCGGCGTGCCGTTCCTGATCCTCGACTGCCAGGCGCCCGAAGCGGTGATCGCCGGCTGGCTTGCGCAACGCCAGGCGGAAGGCAAGGATCCGTCCGACGCGACTCTCGACGTGATCCGCACCCAGCAGGCTACCCGCGAGCCGCTGACAGCGGCGGAGACGGTCCAGAGCAAGCGCGTAGACACCCACGACGCGGCCAGCCTCGACGGGCTGGTCGACGGCATTCGCCAGCGCCTGCCCGGTCTCTGAACGAACTGCCATGGCGCCCGCCCCTCCAGGGCGGGCGCCGTGCCGCTGCTCTTCTATACTCACGGCGAGCCTTCTGCACAGGACGCCGCCCATGAACTCGCCCCGTCAGCTCGACTCGCCGCTCTACCAACTGCTCCACGCCGAAGACATCGAAGGCTTCAACCGACAGAAGCCGGCCAACGGCTGGATCGACCTGGCCGGCGGCGACTTCCGCGGCCTCGACCTGCGTCTGCTGGATGCCGCCCGCGTCGACTTCAGCGATGCCTATTTCCGCGGCGCCGACCTGCGCGGCGTGGATCTGCGCGAGGCGCGCCTGGAGGGCGCCAGCCTGGCCCATGCGCAGATATCCGGTACGTATTTCCCGTTGCGCCTGGCGCCGGACGAGATCCGCATGTCGGTGAACTTCGGCACCCGCCTGCGCTACCTGCCGGAGCCCTGAGAAGCGGAAGGACCACGCCAGGCCACGTTTTGCCGGGAGGCCGCTACACTTCTGGCAGGTACCCGGCCGGCTGAGGATCGGTCCCGGACCGCCTACGCCGGATCGTAAGGGCGAAGGCCGCTCGCGTCGGCCATCTCGCTCCATCGCGCCGGCCCTGTCGGCTCCGGACCGGTTCCAGGCAGTTCCGCGCCATCACGCTTCTGAGCGGCATCGCAAGGACCGACGATGAACGACGAACTGCTGAACCTGAAAAACCTCGGGAAAACCTCGACCCAATGGTTGCATGCCGTGGGTATCCACAGCGCCACCGATCTGCGTCGGCTCGGCTCGGTGGGAGCCTATCGCGCGGTCCGCGCGCGCGGCTTCCGAGCCTCGAAAGTCTTGCTCTATGCCATCGAAGGCGCACTCCTCGACGTTCACTGGAACGAGCTGTCCCCAGACCACAAGGCCGCACTGCTCGGCGAGCTGGAGACTTTCCCCGTGCGAAACAAGAGCTAGCTCACACCTGCCACGGGAAGATATTTACTCCCCCCGGGCGCCCACCTATCGTCTCGTGGACGTTCGTACCTCCTCTCCCGACCAGGCAGCTCAAGGAAATGGCCATGTATCTACTCGGCGAGCAACCGGCTTATGCCGACCAATTGATCAATCGCCTGCAGGGGATCCCTCACCGCTTGCTCGAAGGCCTGGCACCCAGCGGCCCCGCCCTGGAACTGGAACGTAGCGACGACCTGGAACGCGAGCTGCCCGCCGACCAGGTATTCCTGGTGGAAAGCGGCCTGCTGCATGCGCTGGTCGACGAACGCCCACTGTTCTACCTCCAGGAAGGCGACCTCCTCGGCCTTCGACGCGGACTCGAGCTCCCCGCCTGCCGGCATGCCAACGAAGAACCGATCCGCCTGCTGCCCTATTCGCGCGATGCGCTGCTCCAGCACATCCATGCTGACCAGGAACGTCAGGAACTGCTATTGCAGTACCTGATCGGACAGACTGCCCTGCTCGGCGATGCGCTGGCGCACCTGAAGCAGCCGGAAGTCCACCCGGCCACCGGCTTCCGCCACTTCGCCGCGGGCGAGGCGCTGATCCGCCAGGGCGACGATGCGGATCATGTGTTCATCATCATCGAGGGGCATGCCGAAGCGCTGGTGGACGGCCAGAAAGTCGGCGATGTGCAGAAGGACGAGATCTTCGGCGCCATGGCCGTGTTCACTCGCGAGAAACGCAGCGCCACGGTGGTCGCCAGCGAACCCTGCACGGTGATGGTGATTCCCAAGGAGCAGTTCCTCGGCCTTATGCAGAACAACCCGCGAATCGCCCATAGCCTGATCGAAGGCATGGCCCGGCGGATAGCCCTGCTTAACCGGGAAGTGACCCAGCTGCGCCTGCGCCGCAGCGCCTGAGGCCCATTCCAGAGGGCTCGCGACTAGCTAGCAGAAAAGTTTGGCGAAAGCGTTTGACATGGAAATGAGAATCATTATTATGTCACTCAACTGGTCGCGAGATCAGCCGGTAAGCTGAGAGACCCACGCAGTCGGACTCTTCAGATTATCTCCTCATCAGGCTAATCACGGTTTTTGACCCGGCACTTTGCCGGGTCTTTTTTTGCCTGCGATTCGGCCGGAGACGACCGTTCATCGGCTGGCGATGGAATGAATGAGAACCGGCTTGACCTGATAATGAGAATAGTTATTATTACAACAACTGGTCGCGAGGCCAGCAGGTAAGCTGAGAGACCAAGCAGTCGGACTCTTCAGATTATCTCCTCATCAGGCTAATCACGGTTTCGACCCGGCACTTTGCCGGGTCTTTTTTTGCCCGCGAAAACGTAGCGCGATACACGGCTCCAGGCCTCGCGCCCTTCCTTCAACGTGCCTTCTTCATCTCCGCGCAATAGTCCTTGTCCGGCTGTGCCGGCGTGTACCAGGCGTAGTCGGCCTCACGCGTCGTTACCGCCTGCCCGGCCTCGACCAGCATCAGTACCTGCGCACCCTTCTCCGCACCAAGGTCGCGCAGGTGGACCGGTACGCCGAGGTCGCGCCGGGCGTGGAAGCTGCCGGCGACGAGCATCGCCGGCAGTGGCGCATCGCGAAAACGCTCGGCCATACGGCGGTCACGTTGCTGCTGGACGGCGAGCATCGCCGGCAATTGATCGTCGGGAAGCATGCCGCAGTGGGATTCGCGAATCTGCGCAAGCAGCGGCAGGCGCACGCTGTCACGCCTGGAGGCCGTTCCGGGAAGCGGCGGACGCTCCCTGTAGATGCGCATGATCTCGCTCCGCTGGAGGTTCGCCGCCAGCAACGGCGCGGGTTGCGCAACCGCCCAGGACACCAGGGGTCCGTACTGCGTCCAGTCCCAACCTTTCTGCCAGTCCAGGGCCTGCTCCAGGTTCGCCATCGGCTTGCCGGTCCCGAGTTGTGCGCGGACCGCATCCACCCGTGGTTGCTGGCCGGGATCGAGCATTTCCAGCAGCAGGCTGCCCTGCGCCCGGTATTCGCCCAGGGCCTGCGCCAGCCACAGTTCCACGGCATGATGATCGGGATTGTCGTGCTTCTCGCCGACGATCACTCGCGGCGCGGCCGCCAGGCGTGCGACTAGTTGCTGCGGGCTCAGCATCACGCCGCTGCGCAATTCGACTATTCGTCCCGTCTGCGGATCGTCGCGCCCTTCCGCGCTCTGCCAATCAGGCAGCGGCGGCAGTTGGGACTGGCAGCCGCCCAGCAGCAGACAGAAAGCGAACAGGCGAATGCGCATGGCGACTCCTTCAACGGGCGACGATCAGCGGATGACCTCGCTCGGGATGACGCTGGACCAGGACCTCGAGGCCGAACACCGCGCGCAACGGCTCGGGGCGCAGGACTTCCTCGGGCGTACCGAGCAGGTGCGGGCGACCATTCTGCAACAGCAGCAGGCGGTCGCAATAGCGCGCGGCCAGGTTGAGATCGTGGAGGATCACCAGCACCGAGGCACCGCGGCGGGCGAAATCATGCACCGCCTGCAGGGTGGTGTGCTGGTGCAGCGGGTCGAGCGCCGAGGTCGGTTCGTCGAGCAGCAGCACCTGCCCCGGCTCGCCCGGCCACAGCTGCGCCAGCACCCGCGCCAGGTGCACGCGCTGGCGTTCGCCGCCGGACAGCGCCAGGTAGCTGCGCCCGGCCAGATGGCTGGCGTCGGCCGCCGCCAAGGCCTCGGCGACGATCTGCACATCGCGCTCGCGGCCGCTGGAATGGGGCAGCCGACCGAAGCCGACCACCGCCTCCACCGGAAAGGCGAAGCCCAGCGACGAACTCTGCGGCAGCACCGCCAGGCGCTGCGCGCGAGCGACGCCCGGCCAGTCGTCGAGGCCGCGCTCGTCGAGCAGCACCAGCCCTTCGGCCGGCTCCAGTTCGCCACAGAGAGCGCCAAGCAAGGTGCTCTTGCCAGCGCCGTTGGGGCCGAGTACGCCGAGCATCTCGCCAGGCCGCAGCTCCAGTTCGAGGCCTTCCAGTACAGTCTTTCCGCCACGGCGGATGGACAGGTTCTCCACGCGCAGCATCAGGCCCGCCCCCGCAATAGCAGATAAAGGAAGAACGGCGCGCCGATCAGTGCCGTGACGATGCCGATCGGCAACTCCGCCGGAGCCAGCGCCAGGCGCGCCAGCAGGTCGGCAAGCAGCAGGAGAATGGCGCCGGCCATCATCGAGGCCGGCAGCAACGTCCGATGATCCGGACCGGCAACCAGACGGATCAGGTGCGGCACCACCAGGCCGATGAAGCCGATCATCCCCGCCGCCGCCACTGCGGCGCCGACGCCGAGGGCAGTGCAAAGCACCAGTTCGGCCTTCAATCGCTCGACGTCGAAGCCCAGGTGACGGGCCTCGGACTCGCCGAGCAGCAGTGCGTTCAGCGCATCTGCCCGGCGCGGTAGCCAGCAGGCCACCAGCAGCGCCACCAGCAGCAGCGACCAGAGTCGTGGGTAGCTGGCGCCGTTCAGGCTGCCCAGGTTCCAGAAGGTCAGGGTACGCAAGGTGGCGTCATCGGCGAGATAGGTAAACAGTCCGATCACCGCGCCGGACAGCGCGGTCAAGGCGATCCCTGCCAACAACATGGTGGCCACGCTGGTCTGGCCATCGCGGCGGCCAAGTCGATAGACCAGCCAGGTCACCCCCAGGCCGCCGCCGAAGGCGCACAGCGACAGCAGGTAGGGCGCTAGGAACGCCGGCAAGCCACCCAGCGAGGCGCCGAACACGATGGCCAGCGCCGCGCCGAGGGCCGCGCCGCTGGACACCCCGACCAGCCCTGGATCGGCCAGCGGGTTGCGGAACAGGCCCTGCATCGCCACCCCGGACAGCGCCAGCACCGCGCCCACGGCCAGGCCGAGCAGGGTCCGCGGCAGGCGGATCTGGCCGAGGATCATTTCCGCCTGGGCCAGGCCCGTTCCATCGAGCGGCAGCCCGGCCAGGCGCAGCGCGGCGCGCAGGGTATCGCCCAGCGGCAGGCTGACGGGACCGAGGGCGAGGGACAACCAGAGGACCAACACGAGCGAAATCCCCAGCGCACCGAACAGTGCGCGGGGGCGAACAACCGATTTCAATGGGCGGCTTCCGTACTCAGCGGTTTCGCGGAAGGATAAAAGGCTGCGGAGAGAGCCGCCAGGCCATCCGGCAGGCGCGGACCGAGGCCGCCCACCAGGAGCGTCGGGTCAAGCACCAGCAGACGTCCGTCACGCGCCGCGCGAGTCGCGGCGAGGCCGGGGTTCTGCTTGAGCAGCGCGGCACGCGCCGCATCACCTTCGAGGCTGCGGTCGGCGATCACCACCGCGACCGGATCGAGCGCTGCCAGGGCTTCCACCGAGATCGGCTTGTAACCCTCATGGGTAGCCAGGTTGCGTGCTCCGGCTCGGTTCAGGACCCAATCGCCGCCGGTATTGCGCCCGGCTACCAGCAACTGACCCCCGGCGTTGCCGATCACCAGCAGGACGCCCGGGGCCGGCTGACTCTTCTGCGCGGCCGCGATCCAGTCCGCCTGGCGCCGCAGCCGCTGACGATAGTCAAGTTCGGCGGCCTCGGCGCGCTGGGGCACGCCGAGCCAGTCGCCGAGCTTCTTCAGATTGCTTTCCAGTGCCTCCAGATCCGGCTTGGCGGAGAGGGTCTCGACCCGCACGCCGGCGCCTTCGAGCTGCTTGAGTACCGGCGGAGGCCCCATTTCCTCGGTGCCGATGAGGATATCCGGGCGTAACGCCAGCACGCCCTCGGCAGCCAGTTGGCGCTGGTAGCCGACGCTCGGCAACTGTTTCAGCGCCTGCGGATGCTGGCTGGTGGTGTCCACCCCGACCAGCTTGCTCTCGCCGCCCAGCGCCACCACCCATTCGCTCAGCGAGCCGCCCGCGCTCACCCAGCGTTGCGGCAGCTCGGCGGCCTGGGCCATGCCGGTGCCGAGCAGGATGCCCAGCGCCAACCCGTTGAATAGTCGATCGATACGCATGATCTCTCCTCAGAGCGCCTTGAAGGATTCGGCCAGTTCGCGCCAGTCGTCGCGCTCGGGCTCGCCGGGCTTGCGTGCGCCGAACAGTTGCACGATCAGTTCGCCGTCGGCGTCGAAGGCCTCCCAGCTGGTTACGATGCCATCGGTGCTCGGCTTGCGCACCCGCCAAAGCTCGGCGATGCCGGTGGTCTTCAGGTGCAGGTTGAATTCCGGATCGAGCACGTTGAACCAGTCGTCCAGCCACTTCAGGTTGCACACAGGCCCGGTATGGATCTGGATGCAGTGGGCGTTGCCGACGAACACCATGATCGGCAATCCGCTTTCGGCCGCCGCTTCGAAGAGTTTCGCCAGGTCGCCCTTGTCTAGGCGCTCGGCCCATTCGCCGCCAGCCAGGCGCAGCGCCTGGGTGCGCTGCGCGCCATGCTTCTTCAGCAGGGCGTGGAAATGATGGGTGTCCTTCAACGCGGCCCAGCCTTCGCGCAAGGCGGCGGCATCGATCTGCGCATCGACGAGCGCCGCAGCCGGTGCGCGGGGTTCGTGCAGCGCCAGCACGGCATCCTGCTCGGCAGCCCGCAGGCGCTCGACCAGCGGTTCCCAGGCGCGGACGTCGCTGGCCTCGGTAAGGAACACCTTGTGCACCGCCACGCCCTGCTGGTCGAACACCTGGATGCTGCGCTGGGTACCCCGCGCTGTCTCCTCGGCAATGGCGAAGACGGCGTTCCACCCCCCCAGGAACAGGCGCAGGTCGATATCCGGCGAGACCACCAGGCCCATCTGCCCATTGGCAGAGACCGTCACTTCGCGATACGGCCCCTTGCGTTCGTGGACGCAATGCTCGTTGCGGGTCAGCGCCATGATCGGCCCCAGTTCGCCGAGCGCCGGCAGCAAGGCGGCCCAGTCCGGCCGCAGGCGCACGGCATCGATGCCGACCCGGCTGGCGACCAGCTCGCCTTCGCTGACCTGCAACAGCGCGGCGGCGTCGCGCGCGCGTAGCTGCGGTCGCTCGGCGCGCAGGTCCTGCCAGGCGCGGTAAAGCTCGGCAGGGGAATGGGAAAGGCTGGGAGTGCTGCTCATCGACGGTTCCTCGGGCATATCCGGTTCGGTCGCGCTACGCGCAAAAACAGGTGAACTTTGCCACAAAACGCATATCTGAATCCATTTGATAATTATTTGCATTAGCGTTTTTCTGGCAGTACCTTGTGCGCCCGACGTCCCCCTGGCTATTCGCCACCGGCCCGACCCAAGGAGTCCCACATGCCGCTCTCCCCGCCCTTCGCCCTGCGCCCCTGCCTGGCCCTGCTGTTGCTCAGCCCTTCCCTGGCCCTGGCGGGGAACGCCGTCCCGCTGACCCCGACCACCATCACCGCCACCCGTACCGAGCAGGCAGTGGATTCGGTGCCAAGCACCGTCAGCGTGCAGACCCGCGAACAACTGGACCGGCAGAACGTCAACAACATCAAGGAACTGGTGCGCTACGAACCGGGAGTCTCGGTCGGCGGCGCCGGCCAGCGTGCCGGGATCACCGGCTACAACATCCGCGGCATCGACGGGAACCGCATCCTTACGCAGATCGACGGGGTCGAACTGCCCAACGACTTCTTCAGCGGCCCCTACGCGCAGACCCACCGCAACTACGTCGATCCGGACATCGTAAAGCGCGTGGAAATCCTTCGCGGCCCGGCCTCGGCGCTGTACGGCAGCAACGCCATCGGCGGCGCGGTGAGCTACTTCACCCTCGACCCGTCGGACATCATCAAGGACGGCAAGGACGTCGGCGCCCGGCTGAAGGCCGGCTACGAGTCGGCCAGCCACTCCTGGTTGACCTCGGCCACCGTCGCCGGCCGCGCCGACGACTTCGACGGCCTGCTGCATTATGGCTACCGCCAGGGCCACGAGACCGAATCCAACGGCGGCCACGGCGGCACCGGGCTCTCGCGCAGCGAAGCCAACCCGGAAGACGCCGACAGCTACAGCCTGCTCGGCAAGCTGGGCTGGAACTACGCCGAGGGCAGCCGCTTCGGGCTGGTCTTCGAGAAGTACAAGAGCGACGTCGATACCGACCAGAAGAGCGCCTATGGCGGCCCGTACGACAAGGGCAAGCCGGCCATCCCGCCGAGCATGCTGCCGGGCGGCATGTACCAGTGGCGCAAGGGCAACGACACCCTGACTCGCGAGCGCTACGGCCTGGAGCACCATTTCCTGCTCGACAGCCCGGTCGCCGATCGCATCCAGTGGAGCCTGAACTACCAGTTGGCGAAGACCGACCAGGCGACCCGCGAGTTCTACTACCCGATCACCCGCAAGGTCCTGCGTACCCGCGACACTACCTACAAGGAACGCCTGTGGGTCTTCGACAGCCAGTTGGACAAGAGCTTCGCCATCGGCGAGACCGAGCACCTGCTGAGCTACGGGATCAATCTCAAGCACCAGAAGGTCACCGGCATGCGCAGCGGCACCGGCACCAACCTGGACACCGGCGCGGACAGCCCGCGCGATGCCCTGGAACGCAGCAGCGACTTTCCCGATCCGACGGTGAAGACCTACGCCCTGTTCGCCCAGGACAGCATCAGCTGGAACGACTGGACCTTCACTCCCGGCCTGCGTTACGACTACACGCGCATGGAGCCGCACATCACCGACGAGTTCCTGCGCACCATGAAGCAGAGCCAGAACACCGCGGTCGACGAGTCGGACAAGAAATGGCACCGGGTTTCGCCCAAGTTCGGCGTGACCTACGACTTCGCCCAGCACTACACCTGGTACGGCCAATACGCCCAGGGCTTCCGCACGCCCACCGCCAAGGCGCTGTACGGTCGATTCGAGAACCTGCAGGCGGGCTACCACATCGAGCCTAACCCCGACCTCAAGCCGGAAAAGAGCCAGAGCTTCGAGACCGGGTTGCGCGGCAAGTTCGACGAAGGCAGCTTCGGCGTAGCAGTGTTCTACAACAAATATCGCGACTTCATCGACGAAGACGCCCTGAATACCGATAGCACCGGCGGCAACGGCCAGACCTTCCAGTCCAACAACATCGAGCGGGCGGTGATCAAGGGCGTCGAGCTCAAGGGCCGCCTGGAGCTGGGCGCCTTCGGCGCGCCGCAGGGACTCTACACCCAGGGCAGCGTGGCCTACGCCTACGGTCGCAACAAGGACAACGGCGAGCCGATCAACAGCGTCAACCCACTTACCGGAGTGTTCGGCCTGGGCTACGACGAAGCAGACGGCAACTACGGCGGGCTGCTCAGCTGGACCCTGGTCAAACGCAAGGATCGCGTCGACGACAGCACCTTCCACACCCCGGATGGCACCGCCAGCCAGTTCAAGACCCCGGGCTTCGGCGCCCTCGACCTCAGCGCCTACTACAGGCTGAGCAAGGACCTGACCCTCAACGCCGGTCTCTACAACCTGACCGACAAGAAATACTGGCTGTGGGATGACGTGCGCGGCTACGACAGCGTCGGCGAGGCTTCGGCGCTGGCCCCGGCCAACATCGACCGACTGTCCCAGCCAGGCCGCAATTTCGCGGTCAACCTGGTCTGGGACATCTGACCCGTTACCCCTTCGCACACGGAAGTGCCCCCATACCCAGCGCCTGGCCATGCCGGGCGCTTTCCATGCCACAGGTGAAAGCCGTCCTCCGGATCAGGGATAATGATCCCGGCAAACGGAGCGCCCATGATCCACCTGTGCCCCTCTTCCCATCTCGCCGAAGGCAACAGCCGCGGCTTCCTCGTCGATGAGCGGCGGCTGTTCGCGGTGCGTCGCGACGGCCGCGCCTACATCTACCTGAACCGCTGCCCGCATCGCGGCATCCCGTTGGAGTGGCAGCCCGATGCCTTCCTCGACGACAGCGCCAGCCTGATCCGTTGCGCCAGCCACGGCGCGCTGTTCCTCATCGAGTCCGGCGAGTGCGTCGCCGGCCCCTGCGCTGGCGAGCGCTTGCGCGCCCTGCCCTGCCGGGAAGACGCCGAAGGCCTCTGGGTGGAGCTGGACGACTGACCCAACGGGGAATGGGCGGCAAGCCGCGAGGCAACGGCTAGGCTTGCGGCACAAAGATAAAAAAGAGGAAGGAACGCGCCATGCGCCGATTCAGCCTGCGCTTCGTCCTGCTGCTCCTGTTCGGCCTGCTGCTCTATGCCTGCCGCAATGAACCGGGCCCCGTACGGCTCGCCCCTGGCGTAACAGCGGCGGATTACCGGACTTTCTTCATCCAGGCGGTACGCGCCGAGGGGCACCGCATCGACTTCGAGGAGCGTTTCGATACGGCCGTGCGCCGCGCCCTGGAGGCCAAGGGCTATCGCTACCACGCGGAACACGGCGACCTGCGGGTGATCTACGCCCTCGGCCTGCAACGCCAGCCGGGCCTGGAAATGCGCCCGGTGATCACCCAGGATGGCGTCTTCACCCAGACCCAACTGACCGAAGACACCGAGGCCAGGCTGGCGCTGCGCATCCTTGACGAAAGCAACGGCAGGGTCCTTCTGGAAAGCGTGCTGAGCCGCCAACTGCACGATCCGGCGCTGACCCAGGAAGCGTTCGACCGCGGCGTCGCGCAGTTGCTGAAGGACTTCCCGAGTCGCAGTCAACCTTGAATGTCACAGGCCGTCGAAGTCGTCCTCGCGACGCTCGGCGCTCTCGCCGGGTGCCGACAGCCGGGGCGGCCGCCGTTGCAGCCACCACAGGGCGGCGATCCCCAGGGCAGCCATTGCGCCGCGGAACAGCAGGCCGAACAGGTTGCCGTCGGCCTCCATCCCGCCCTCGATCCAGGCAATCAATAGCCGCGACAGGGTCAGGATCGATTGCAGCAGCACTACCAGGATCAACGCCGGCTGCACCAGAGAAGCCCGGCGCAGGGCGAACAGCAGGAACAACGCCAGGGCGAACTGATGGCCGCCATAGAACACACGCGCATCGCTGACCGCCGAAGGCTCCATCAGCAGCATGCCACTGAGATTGGCCATCTCGTAGGGACGCACCCAGTACAGCACTCCCAGCGCGCCCCATACCAGCGCCTGAACCAGCAAAACCAAACGGGCGAAGAGCATCCCCTTTCTCCTCGGGCCTGTTGCCCCCAGCGGTCAGTTCGACACCGGCGGCGAACGCCCCGGCAACCCTAAGGACAGCAGACCCAAACCGCGCCGACGAGTTCGCTGCGACAATCCGTCCCTGCCCAACGGCAACCCGGCGCGGCGGGCAGCGCATCGCTTCGTCACAAGTGGATACAGCTCACCGGCTGGGTGGCGGCGGGTGCCAGCGGTATGCTCCCGGCATTCGCTCGCAGCAAGGAGAATCCCATGCGCCGCTTCGCACCCCTGGCCGTCCTGGCCGCCACCCTGCTCCACGGTTCCCTGGTCCAGGCCGCCGAACCGCTGGCCATCGACGTCCACCGCGACGCCAACTGCGGCTGCTGCAAGGACTGGATCAAGCACCTCGAAGCCAACGGTTTCGAGGTCACCGACCATGTGGAAGCAGACATGAGCGCAGTCAAGAGCCGTCTCGGCGTGCCCTACAGCATGGGCTCCTGTCATACCGGAGTGATCGACGGCAAGTTCGTCGAAGGCCACGTGCCGGCAGCCGACATCCTCAAGCTGCGCGAACGCGCCGACCTGGTCGGCGCCGCCGTACCGGGCATGCCGGTCGGCTCGCCGGGCATGGATATGGGCGACCGCCAGGACGCCTACCAGGTCGTCGGCCTGACCAGGAGCGGCCAGGCCTCGGTACTGGCGGAGTACCCGGGACGCTAACGAAAACGCCGTTTTCCCCAGGGAAAACGGCGTTTTTCCTTGTAGCAGGACGTGAGGATCACTCCGCCAGGCTATCGACCTTCCTCTGCGGCGACAGCAGCCCGTCGGCGCGGAACATCGCCTTGATCCCGCGCACCGCCTGGCGCAGGCGGTCGCGGTTCTCGATCAGGGCGAAACGCACATGATCGTCGCCGTAGTCGCCGAAGCCGATCCCCGGCGACACCGAGACCTTGGCGTCCTGCAACAGCTTCTTGGCGAACTCCAGCGAGCCCAGATGCGCGTAGGGCTCGGGGATCTTCGCCCAGACGTACATCGAGGCCTTCGGGTTCTCCACCATCCAGCCGGCCTCGCGCAGCCCCTTCACCAGGACGTCGCGGCGCTGCTGGTACTGCCGGGCGATATCGCGGACGCACTGCTGGTCGCCTTCCAGAGCGGCAATGGCCGCCACCTGCAGGGGCGTGAAGGTGCCGTAGTCGTGATAGCTCTTGATCCGCGCCAGGGCCGAGACCAGCTCGGGATTGCCGACCATGAAGCCGATCCGCCAGCCGGCCATGTTGTAGCTCTTCGACAGGGTGAAGAACTCCACGGCGATATCCTTGGCACCCGGTACCTGCATGATTGACGGCGCTTTCCAGCCGTCGTAGACGATGTCTGCATAGGCCAGGTCGTGCACGACCATCACGTCGTACTGCTTGGCCAGCGCCACCACGCGCTCGAAGAAGTCCAGCTCGACGCACTGCGCGGTAGGGTTGGAGGGGAAGCCGAGAATCATCATGCGCGGCTTGGGAATCGATTCGCGGATCGCCCGTTCCAGCTCGTTGAAGAAATCGATGCCCGGCACCAGCGGCACCGAGCGCACCTGAGCGCCGGCGATCACCGCACCGTAGATGTGGATCGGATAGCTCGGGTTGGGCACGAGGATGGTGTCGCCATGGTCGAGGGTCGCCAGCATCAGGTGCGCGAGGCCTTCCTTGGAGCCGATGGTGACGATGGCTTCGCTTTCCGGGTCGATCTGCACGTCGTAGCGGTCACGGTACCAGTGCGAGATGGCCCGGCGCAGGCGCGGGATGCCACGCGAGGTGGAGTAGCCATGGGTGTCTTCGCGCTGGGCGACGGTGCAGAGCTTCTCGACGATATGCGGCGGGGTCGGCCCGTCGGGATTGCCCATGCTCAGGTCGATGATGTCCTCGCCACGGCGACGAGCGGCCATCTTCAGTTCGGCGGTGATATTGAAAACGTAGGGGGGAAGGCGGTCGATGCGCGCGAAACGGCGCGCAGGGCGTGATTCAGCCATGCTGTCCTCGGAGTAACGTAAGCGCCCGGAACCGTCCGAGCGACGCCGACCGCTGCGGCGGCCTGGAAAGCGCCAGCCAGGCGCTTTCTTGTCGGCGAACATAAAGGCCGATAGGCTGCTTGTCGAGTCCCCCCTCGCGTTTTTCATTCCATTTCACAGGAAAAGGCCCATGTCCCGACGCTACTGGCAACTCGATGTGTTCGCCGAGCGTCCGCTCACCGGCAACGGCCTGGCCGTATTCGACGACGCCAGCGCCCTCGATGACGCCGCCATGCAGGCCTGGACCCGCGAACTGCGCCAGTTCGAGTCGATCTTCCTGCTGCCGGGCGACGACCCACGGGCCTTCCGCGCACGGATCTTCACCCTGGAGGAAGAACTGCCGTTCGCCGGCCACCCGCTGCTCGGCGCCGCCGCCCTGCTCCATCACCTGCGCGGCGGCGACAACGAACAGCACTGGACGCTGCACCTGGCCAGCAAGTCGGTGGCCCTGCGCAGCGTGCGGGCGGGCAGCGGTTTCTACGCCGAGATGGACCAGGGCCGCGCCGAATTCGGCGCCACCCCGGACGCCGGGACCTGCCGCTGGTTCGCCGAAGCCTTCTCGCTATCGGCCAACGACCTGTCCGGGCATCCGCCGCGGGTGGTGAGCACCGGCCTGCCCTACCTGCTCCTGCCGGTGACAGCCGAGGCACTGGGTCGAGCCCGTCAGGTCAACGATTTGCAAGAAGCCCTGGATAAACTCGGCGCGGCGTTTGTCTATCTGCTCGACGTCGACGGGCGCGAGGGCCGCACCTGGGACAACCTGGGGCTGGTGGAAGACGTGGCTACCGGCAGCGCTGCCGGTCCGGTCGCCGCCTACCTGGTGGAATACGGGCTTGCCGCGCGCGGCGAACCCTTCGTCCTGCACCAGGGACGCTTCCTCGACCGGCCGAGCCGGCTCGACGTCCAGGTCGCGACAGACGGCGGCGTCAGGGTCGGCGGCCACGTCCAACTGCTCGCCCGCGCCGAGCTGCTGACCTCGGCCTGACGGTCGGGGTGGCGCTGGCGGCGGACGACGACAACACTGAAGAAGCGAAACGTACAGGAGAACCGCCATGCTCTGGCGCAAAGGACGACGCAGTGACAACGTGATTGATGCCCGGGGCGAAGGAGGCGCAGGCGGCGGTGGCGGCATGCGCATCGGCGGCAAGGGCCTCAGCCTGGGTGGGGTGGCCATCGTGGTGGTGGTCGGCCTGCTGATGGGCCAGGACCCGATGCAGATCCTCGGGTCGCTGCTCGGCCAGATGGACAGCCCGGCGCCGGCCACCCAGCAGCAGGCCGGCGGTCGGGCCCCGGCGGCCAATGACGAGCAGAGCGAGTTCGTCCGCTCGATCCTCGGCGACACCGAGGACACCTGGGAACAGATCTTCGCCAGCGGCCAGGCACAATACCAACAGCCCAAGCTGGTGCTGTTCAGCAATGGGGTGAATTCCGCCTGCGGCTTCGCCTCGTCGGCCACCGGGCCGTTCTACTGTCCGGCCGACCGCCGAGTCTACCTCGACCTGGAGTTCTTCCGCGAGATGGAACAGCGCTTCTCCGCCGCCGGCGACTTCGCCCAGGCCTATGTGATCGCCCACGAGGTCGGCCACCACGTGCAGAACCTGATGGGCATCTCGGCCAAGATCAACGCAGCCCGCCAGCGCGGCGCGCGCATGGAGGGCGCCAACGGCCTGTTGGTACGCCAGGAACTGCAGGCGGACTGCTTCGCCGGGGTCTGGGCCAACCGTGCACAGCAGCGGCTGAACTGGCTGGAGCCGGGCGACATCGAGGAAGCCCTGAACGCCGCCAACGCCATCGGCGACGATCGCCTGCAACGCCAGGGCCGCGGCATGGTGGTGCCGGATTCCTTCACCCATGGCTCCTCGGCGCAACGCATGCGCTGGTTCAAGACCGGCTTCGAGAGCGGCTCGCCGGCCAGTTGCGATACCTTCAAGGCCCAGACGCTCTGAGCCTCGCCGCCAGCCGGGCGCTTAGCGCCCCGGCTGGCTTCCCAGCGCATTCAACTGATCGGCCAGTTCCCTGGCCTCGTAGACCGAAGCCAACCCGTCGAGATAGACCTTGCCGTTGCGGATCGGCTCGCGCACCCGCGGCGCCAGGCGCAGGCGCCCGTCCACCAGTACCGCGAGAGTGCGCCCCCGGGCCTCGCCGGTCAGCGCGGCCAGGCGGCGGGCGGCCGGTTCGGTGAAGGTGACTTCGACGCCGGGTCGACCGTTCTGGTCGTACAGGACCTCGGCGCGGAGTACGTCAGCCTGGGTCAGGCTGGGCTTCAGCGCCACCAGCATGGCCTTGCCCTGCGGGTCGGCCAGGGTGCGGAACGCCGCGGAAGGCGTGCTGGCGGTGGCATAGACCCCGAAGCTGTGCTGCGGGATCGGCAGCGGATCGCTGGCGCAGGCGGCCAGCAGCAGCGCCAGGCCCAGCGGAAGGAGTGCGAGTTTCGAGCGTTTCATGATGAGGTACTGCAGAAAACCTGGGCGGAGCGTCCGTCCGGACGCCAACGCCTATGTTAACGCCGACCGCGCCGGGCGGGCGAGCAGGCCCTTCCGCGAGGCGACGATCGACTAGACTGGCGGAAATTCACCCCTCTCCCGCGAACTGGTATGATGCGCGCCTTTTCGAGCCGTATGAACCCCACGCAGGCCGCCGCGAGGCCCCTGGCGTGCGTGGGTCGTTTCATGCGGCTCGCGCATTTTCGGGACTCAGCCGTCTGCCGGGATCGTTCGCGATACCGCGCCGACGAGACAGCGATGCAACGCCCGCCACGCGGAAATTCGGTTTTCCCTGGTCGGCGGCCGGCTCCGCGGCCGGCCACTTCTGCTGGCGCCATGGGGATCGTTGCAGAGCACATTCAGGGGAATCCAACATGCTGGAAAAGCTGTTTCAACTAAAGGCGCACAACACCACGGTGCGCACCGAGATCCTGGCGGGGATCACCACCTTCCTGACCATGGCCTACATCCTCTTCGTCAACCCGAGCATCCTCGGCGAGACCGGCATGGACAAGGGCGCGGTGTTCGTCGCCACCTGCCTGGCAGCGGCCATCGGCTCGACCATCATGGGCCTGATCGCCAACTACCCGATCGCCCTGGCCCCCGGCATGGGCCTCAACGCCTTCTTCACCTACACCGTGGTGCTGCACATGGGCCACAGCTGGCAGGTCGCGCTGGGCGCAGTGTTCATTTCCGCCACCATGTTCTTCCTGCTGTCGATCTTCCGCATCCGCGAATGGATCATCAACAGCATCCCCCTGCCGCTGCGCTCGGCGATCGCCGCCGGCATCGGCCTGTTCCTCGCACTGATCGCCCTGCAGAACGCCGGCATCGTGGTGGACAACCCGGCAACCCTGATCGGCATGGGCGACCTGACCAAGCCGGCGCCGATCCTCGCCACCCTCGGCTTCATCCTGATCGTCGCCCTGGAGGCGCGTAGCGTCACCGGCGCGGTGCTGATCGGTATCCTGGTGGTCACCGCCATCGCCATCCTGCTCGGCGTGACCCAGTTCGGCGGCGTGGTCTCGATGCCGCCGTCGCTGGCGCCGACCTTCCTCCAACTGGACATCAAGGGCGCGCTGGACATCGGTCTGGTCAGCGTGATCTTCGCCTTCCTCTTCGTCGACCTGTTCGACAACTCCGGCACCCTGATCGGCGTCGCCAAGCGCGCCGGACTGATGGGCAAGGACGGCCACATGCCGAAGATGGGCCGCGCGCTGATCGCCGACAGTACCGCCGCCATGGGCGGCTCGCTGCTGGGCACCTCGACCACCACCAGCTACATCGAGTCCGCCGCGGGCGTCAGCGCCGGCGGCCGCACCGGCCTGACCGCCATCGTCGTCGCCATCCTGTTCCTTCTCGCGCTGTTCTTCGCCCCGCTGGCCGGCAGCGTACCGGCCTTCGCCACCGCCCCGGCGCTGCTCTTCGTCGCCGTACTGATGGCCTCGGGCCTGGCAGAGATCGACTGGGAAGACATCACCGTCGCCGCGCCGGTGGTCGTCACCGCGCTGGCCATGCCGTTCACCTATTCGATCGCTACCGGCATCGCCTTCGGCTTCATTTCCTGGACCGCGATCAAGGTGCTGTCCGGGCGCTGGCGCGAACTGAACCCGGCGCTGGTGATCCTCTCCGTGCTGTTCGTGATCAAGCTGGGCTTCTTCAACGCATGAGCCGTCCACAGTTCGACCCCAGCGCCTACGCCGCGCAACTGGAAGACAAGAAGTCCCGCCTCGCCGGATTGCTGGCCCCGTTCGCGGCACCCGCGCCGGAGGTCTTCGAGTCGCCGCGCGAGCATTACCGGCTGCGCGCCGAATTCCGCCTGTGGCGGGAAACCGGCAACGAGAAGCGTCACTACGCGATGTTCGAGCAGGGCGACAAGCACACGCCGATCCTGATCGAGGATTTCCCCATCGCCAGCCGCCGCATCAACGAACTGATGCCGCGCCTGAAGGCGGCCTGGGCCGACCCGGCGCTGGGCTTCAAGCTGTTCCAGGTGGAGTTTCTCACCACCCTGGCCGGCGACGCGCTGATCACCCTCTGCTACCACCGGCCGATCGACGACGCCTGGCGACAGGCAGCGGAAAAGCTCGCGGCGGAACTGGGCGTGAACCTGGTGGGGCGTTCGCGCGGCAAGCGCATCGTCGTCGGACGCGACTATGTGGAGGAGGAACTGTCGGTCGCCGGCCGGCGCTTCCGCTACCGCCAGCCCGAGGGGGCTTTCACCCAGCCCAACGGCGAGGTCAACCAGAAGATGCTCGGCTGGGCCTACGAGGCGCTCGGCCAGCGCGACGACGACCTGCTCGAACTGTACTGCGGCAACGGCAACTTCACCCTGCCCCTGGCCACCCGGGTACGCAAGGTGCTGGCCACCGAGATCAGCAAGTCCTCGGTCAATGCGGCGCTGGCCAACCTGGCCGACAACGCGGTGGACAACGTCAGCCTGGTGCGCCTGTCGGCCGAAGAGCTGACCCAGGCGCTGAACGAGGTTCGCCCGTTCCGCCGCCTGGCCGACATCGACCTGAAGAGCTACGCCTTCGGCAGTGTCTTCGTCGATCCGCCACGAGCCGGCATGGATCCGGACACCTGCGAGCTGGCCCGACGCTTCGAGCGCATCCTGTACATTTCGTGCAACCCGGAAACCCTGGCGCAGAACATCGCCCAACTGCACGACACGCACCGGATCAGCCGCTGCGCGCTGTTCGACCAGTTCCCCTACACCCACCACATGGAAAGCGGCGTCCTGCTCGAACGCCGCTGAGAGTGGCCGCGCCCCACGGCGCGGCCGTGCCTCAGAGTCGCACCGGGAGGCGCCGCGCCAGGTGCAATCCTTCCGTCGTCACCTCGGCGCCATAGGCCAGCACCTCGACGCCCGCTTGCGCCGCCTCGCGCAACGCCTTGCCATAGGCTGGATCGATCTCGTCGGCGGGGCGCACCGCCTCGACCCCGGAAAGGTTCACGCAGTACAGCTGCACCGCGCGGATCCCCTCCCGCGCCAGCGCCGCCAGTTCGCGCAGGTGCTTGGCGCCGCGCAGCGTCACCGCGTCGGGAAAGGCCGCCACGGCGGTTTCGTCGAAGCCCAGGGTGACGCTCTTCACCTCGATGAACAGTGCGCCCGTGGGGTATTCCAGGCGAAAGTCGGCGCGACTGTTCTCCACGCCGTAGGCCACTTCCCGGCGCAGAGCGGTGAAACCGGCAAGCTCCGCGATGTCCCCGGCCAGCAGCGCCTCCTCTACCAGGCGGTTGGCCCGCGCCGTGTTGACGCAGGCCAGGCGGCCCTGCGGAGTCTCGCTCAGCTCCCAGGTCCCCGGCAGCTTGCGCTTGGGGTCGTTGGAGCGGCTGAACCAGACCCGGCAACCTTCGCTCATGCAATTGAGCATCGAACCGGTATTCGGACAGTGGATAGTCAGGCGCTCGCCGCCGGCGCTCTCGATATCGGCGAGGAAACGCTTGTAGCGACGCAGCAGGCGGCCTTCTTCCAGTGGCTGCTCGAAACGCATCAGGGCCGCCAGTTCTTCAGGCCGCGGGCGATCCGCTCCACCGCTTCCTGCAGGCGCGGCAGGTTCTGGGTATAGGCGAAACGCACGTGGTGGCCGGCCTGGTGGCGGCCGAAATCCAGCCCCGGAGTGAAGGCCACGTGCTCGGTCTCGATGAAGTGCTTGCAGAAGGCGTAGGCATCGCCGCCGAACGCACTGATATCGGCGTAGAGATAGAAGGCGCCTTCCGGCTCCACGGCGATTCCGAAACCCAGCTCGCGCAGGGCCGGCAGGAGGAAGTCGCGACGGCGGGCGAACTCTTCGCGACGCTCTTCGAGAATGGCGATGGTGGTCGGCGCGAAACAGGCCAGCGCGGCCTGCTGGGCCATGCTCGGCGCGCTGATGTAGAGGTTCTGAGCCAGCTTCTCCAGCTCAGGCACCGCCGCTGCCGGCGCCACCAGCCAGCCCAGGCGCCAGCCGGTCATGCCGAAATACTTGGAAAAACTATTCAGGACGAAAGCGTCGTCGTCGACTTCCAGCACCGACGCGGCGTCCACGCCATAGGTCAGCCCGTGATAGATCTCGTCCACCACCAGGTGCCCGCCGCGGGCCTTCAAGGCGCCCGACAGGCCGGCCAGTTCGTCGCGATCGAGCAGGGTCCCGGTCGGATTCGCCGGCGTCGCCACCAGAGCGCCTACACTGTCTGAATCCCAGTGCCGCTCGATGAGATCCGGTGTCAGTTGGTAACGGCTGTCCGGCCCCACCGGCACCAGTTGCGCGGCGCCTTCCACCAGGCGCAGGAAATGCCTGTTGCACGGGTAGCCCGGGTCGGCGAGCAACCAGTGGCGGCCGGGGTCGACCAGCAAGCTGCTGGCCAGCAGCAGGGCTCCGGAACCGCCCGGAGTGACCAGCACGCGCTGTGGGTCGAGGTCGACCCCGTAGCGTTCGCCGTAGAATTTCGCGATCGCCTCGCGCAGCGCCGGCAGGCCGCGGGCGGCGGTGTAGCGGGTATGCCCGGCGGCCAGGGCGGCGCGCCCGGCCTCGACGATCGGCTCGGCCGTGGTGAAGTCCGGCTCGCCGATCTCCAGGTGGATCACATCGTGGCCGGCGGCCTGCAACTCGTTGGCCCGCGCCAGCAGGGCCATGACATGGAAAGGCTCGATGGCCCGACTGCGCGCGCTATAGGAGGTAGCCATGGATATTCCGAACTTTGCGAGGAAAAACCGATTCTAACCAAGCCATTACGCGGGCGACACCAGCCTCGACAACCGGGAGTAGCGCCAAGGTTATCGTTCTGGTAAGTTCGCCCGCTTGCGACCGCGGGGCCGGAGAGCCGGCGAGGGAACCCTGCCGCGGACAGGATTAGCGAAAGTGAGAGGCGGCCATTCATGTCCACCAAAGCAAAACAACAGAGCAGCCAGCAGATGACCCGCGGCTTCGAACCCTATCAGGAAACCAAGGGCGAGGAGTACATGAGCGAGCGCATGCGCGCGCACTTCACCGCGATCCTGAACAAATGGAAACAGGAGCTGATGGAAGAAGTCGACCGTACCGTGCATCACATGCAGGACGAAGCGGCCAACTTCCCCGATCCGGCCGACCGCGCCAGCCAGGAAGAAGAATTCAGCCTGGAACTGCGCGCCCGCGACCGCGAGCGCAAGCTGATCAAGAAGATCGACGAGACCCTGCAACTGATCGAAGACGAAGAGTACGGCTGGTGCGACTCCTGCGGCGTCGAGATCGGCATCCGTCGCCTGGAGGCGCGCCCCACCGCGACCCTCTGCATCGACTGCAAGACCCTCGCGGAAATCCGCGAGAAGCAACTCGGCTCCTGAGCCGGACCGACGGGGCGCCAAGGCGCCCCGTTTCGTTTCCGCCGTTCCCCGCCGCACCGCCCGCGCCATGACCTTTTCCTATGTAGGCCGCTTCGCCCCGACGCCCAGCGGCTACCTGCACTTCGGTTCCCTGGTGGCGGCCGTCGCCTCCTACCTGGACGCACGTGCCGTCGGCGGCCGCTGGCTGGTGCGCATGGAGGACCTCGACCCGCCCCGCGAAGTCCCGGGCGCCCAGCAGGCGATCCTGGAAACCCTGGAGCGCTACGGCTTCGAATGGGACGGCGCGGTGGAGCGGCAGAGCGAACGCTTCCCGGACTACGCCGCAGTGGTCGAGCAACTGCTGCGCAGCGGCCTGGCCTACGCCTGCACTTGCTCGCGCAAGCAGCTTGAGGGATTCGCCGGGATCTACCCGGGCTTCTGCCGCGACGCCGGGCACGCCCGCGAGGATGCGGCGATCCGCCTGCGCGTGCCGGAGCTGGAATATCGCTTCGTCGACCGCGTGCAGGGCGAAGTCCACCAGCATCTCGGCCGCGAGGTCGGCGATTTCGTCATCCAGCGCCGCGATGGCTTCTACGCCTACCAACTGGCGGTGGTGCTGGACGACGCCTGGCAGGGCATCACCGACATCGTCCGCGGCGCCGACCTGCTCGACTCGACCCCGCGCCAGCTTTACCTCCAGGAATTGCTGGGGTTGAGCCAGCCGCGCTACCTGCACGTGCCGCTGATCGTCCAGCCGGACGGGCACAAGCTCGGCAAGTCCTACCGCTCCCCGCCACTGCCCGCCGAGCAGGCCGCCGCGCCGCTGACCCGCGCCCTGCGCGCGCTCGGCCAGCGGCCGCCGGCCGAACTGGCCCAGGCCAGCGCCAGCGAGGCGCTGGCCTGGGGCGTCGCGCACTGGGACGCCACGCGCATCCCGCGCTGCGCTACCCTTCCCGAGGAACGCCTGTAGCCCGCCCGGCGGCTTGCCGGCACCCACCCGCAGCCTGTAGCCTGCCGGCCCAAGCATGAGGGAAGCGGCATGTACATCTACCGACTGGTCCTGCTCCTGGTCGTGGGCATCTATCTCTTTTCCCCCGCCATCATGGACTGGTGGATCGACCCCAACGGCGCCTGGTACCGCCCGTACCTGCTGTGGCTGATCCTCATCGTGGTCACTTTCATCCTGCAGAGCCAGCGCGATGCTGACGAGCTTTAGCCTGACCCAGCTGATCCTGATCAGCGTCGCCTACCTCTCCACCCTCTTCGGCATCGCCTGGATCACCGAGCGCGGCTACGTGCCGCGCCGGCTGGTACGCCACCCGCTGGTCTACACCCTGTCGCTGGGCGTCTACGCCAGTGCCTGGGCGTTCTACGGCACGGTAGGCCTGGCCTACCAGTACGGCTACGGGTTCCTCGCCATCTACCTGGGGATTTCCGGGGCCTTCCTGCTCGCCCCAGTGCTGCTCTATCCGATCCTCAGGGTGACACGCGCCTACCAGCTGTCCTCGCTGGCCGACCTCTTCGCCTTCCGTTTCCGCAGTACCTGGGCCGGCGCCCTGACCACGCTGTTCATGCTGATCGGCGTGCTGCCGATGCTGGCCCTGCAGATCCAGGCGGTCACCGATTCGATCAGCATTCTCACCCGCGACCCGGCCCAGGAGCGGGTCGCGTTCGTCTTCTGCACCCTGATCACCCTGTTCGCGATCCTCTTCGGCGCTCGCCACATCGCCACCCGCGAACGCCACGAGGGACTGGTGTTCGCCATCGCCTTCGAGTCGCTGGTCAAGCTGGTGATGCTCGGCAGTATCGGCCTCTACGCCCTGTACGGCGTCTTCGGCGGGCCGGAAGGCCTGGAAGTCTGGCTGCTGCAGAACCAGACCGCGCTGACCACCCTGCACACGCCGCTGGCCGAGGGTCCATGGCGAACGCTGCTGCTGGTGTTCTTCGCCGCGGCCATCGTGATGCCGCACATGTTCCACATGATCTTCACCGAGAACCTCAACCCGCGCGCGCTGATTTCCGCCAGTTGGGGCCTGCCGCTGTTCCTGCTGCTGATGAGCCTTGCGGTACCGCCGATCCTCTGGGCCGGGCTGCGCCTCGGCGCCTCGACCACACCGGAGTACTACACCATCGGCCTCGGCCTGGCGGTGGACAGCCCGGCCCTGGCCCTGGCCGCCTTCATCGGCGGCATCTCCGCCGCCAGCGGGCTGACTATTGTGATGACCCTGGCGCTCTCGGGAATGGTCCTCAACCACCTGGTGCTGCCGCTCTACCAGCCGCCGGCGCAGGGCAACATCTACCGCTGGCTGAAATGGACCCGGCGCCTGCTGATCGTCGCCATCATCATGGCCAGCTACGCCTTCTACCTGCTGCTGGGCGCCGAACAGGACCTCTCCAACCTGGGCATAGTGTCCTTCGTCGCCACCCTGCAATTCCTTCCCGGCGCCCTCTCGGTGCTGTACTGGCCGACCGCCAACCGCCGTGGCTTCATCTCCGGGCTGATCGCCGGCATGCTGGTCTGGGCGATCACCATGCTGCTGCCCCTGATGGGGAACGTACAGGGCCTGTACCTGCCGCTGTTCGACGTGATCTACGTGCTGGACGATTCGAACTGGCACCTGGCGGCGCTGTCCTCGCTGGCGGCCAACGTGCTGGTATTCACCCTGGTGTCGCTGTTCACCGAGGCCAGCGACGAGGAAAAAGGCGCCGCCGAGGCCTGCGCGGTGGACAACGTACGCCGTCCGCAACGCCGCGAACTGTTCGCCGGTTCGCCGCAGGAGTTCGCCAGCCAGTTGGCCAAGCCGCTGGGCGCCAAGACCGCGCAGAAGGAGGTCGAGCAGGCCCTGCGCGATCTCCACCTGCCCTTCGACGAACGTCGCCCCTATGCCCTGCGTCGCTTGCGCGACCGCATCGAGGCGAACCTTTCCGGGCTGATGGGACCCAGTGTCGCCCAGGACATCGTGGAGACCTTCCTTCCCTACAAGACCAGCGAAGAAAGCTACGTCACCGAGGACATCCACTTCATCGAGAGCCGCCTGGAGGACTATCACTCCCGGCTGACTGGCCTGGCTGCCGAACTCGACACCTTGCGCCGCTACCACCGGCAGACCCTGCAAGACCTGCCGATGGGCGTCTGCTCCCTGGCCAAGGACCAGGAAGTGCTGATGTGGAACCGCGCCATCGAGGAACTCACCGGGGTCGGCGCGCAGAAGGTCGTCGGTTCGCGCCTGTCGGCCTTGCCCGAACCCTGGAAGGGCCTGCTGGAACGTTTCATCGACGCCCCCGACGAGCACCTGCACAAGCAGCGCCTGGTCTACGACGGCCACACCCGCTGGCTGAACCTGCACAAGGCGGCCATCGAGGAACCCCTGGCGCCGGGCAACAGCGGCCTGGTGCTACTGGTGGAAGACCTCACCGAAACCCAACTGTTGGAAGACAAGCTGGTCCACTCCGAGCGCCTGGCTTCCATCGGCCGCCTTGCCGCCGGGGTGGCCCACGAGATCGGCAATCCGATCACCGGCATCGCCTGCCTGGCGCAGAACCTGCGCGAGGAACGCGAAGGCGATGGCGAGCTGACCGAAATCAGCGAGCAGATCCTCGACCAGACCAAGCGCGTATCGCGCATCGTCCAGTCGTTGATGAGCTTCGCCCACTCCGGCAGCCACCTGCAGGCCCTGGAACCGGTGTGCCTGAGCGAAGTCGCCCAGGAGGCCATCGGACTGCTGTCGCTGAACCGGCGTAGCGTCGAAGTAGAGTTCTTCAACCTCTGCGATCCGGCGCACTGGGTCGAGGGAGACTCGCAGCGCCTGGCCCAGGTGCTGATCAACCTGCTCTCCAATGCTCGCGACGCCAGCCCGCCGGGCGGCGCGATCCGGGTCCGCAGCGAAGCCTCGGAACATACCGTGGACCTGGTCGTCGAGGACGAGGGCAGCGGCATTCCGAAGGCGATCATGGACCAGTTGTTCGAACCGTTCTTCACCACCAAGGACCCCGGCAAGGGGACCGGGCTCGGCCTCGCACTGGTCTATTCGATCGTGGAAGAGCATTATGGACAGATAACCATCGAGAGCCCGACGGATCACCAGCGAGAAGGCGGCACCCGCTTCCGCGTGACCCTGCCGCGGCACCCTGGCCCGACGGCCGAGCTGTAGACGAGCACGTCGAGAGAGCTGAATACATGGCACATATTCTGATCGTCGAAGACGAAACCATTATCCGATCTGCATTGCGACGCCTGCTGGAGCGCAACCAGTACCAGGTCAGCGAAGCCGGCTCGGTGCAGGAAGCCCAGGAGCGCTACACCATCCCCTCCTTCGACATGGTGGTCAGCGACCTGCGCCTGCCGGGCGCCCCCGGCACCGAACTGATCAAGCTCGCCGAAGGCATTCCGGTTCTGATCATGACCAGCTACGCCAGCCTGCGTTCGGCGGTGGATTCGATGAAGATGGGCGCGGTGGACTACATCGCCAAGCCTTTCGACCACGACGAAATGCTCCAGGCCGTGGCGCGCATCCTCAAGGACCGCCAGGAGAACCGCAGCGCGGCCCCGGTCTCCGCCAACGGCGGCAAGGCCGGCGGCGAGCGCGGCGCCAGCCCGGCGGCAGCCGACGGCGAGATAGGCATCATCGGCTCCTGTGCGCCGATGCAAGAGCTGTACAGCAAGATTCGCAAGGTCGCGCCGACCGACTCCACGGTACTGATCCAGGGCGAGTCCGGCACCGGCAAGGAACTGGTCGCCCGCGCCCTGCACAACCTGTCGAAGCGCGCCAAGGCGCCGCTGATCTCGGTGAACTGTGCGGCGATTCCGGAAACCCTGATCGAATCCGAGCTGTTCGGCCATGAAAAAGGCGCCTTCACCGGTGCCAGCGCCGGGCGCGCCGGGCTGGTCGAAGCGGCCGACGGCGGCACCCTGTTCCTCGACGAGATCGGCGAACTGCCGCTGGAGGCCCAGGCCCGCCTGCTGCGCGTATTGCAGGAAGGCGAGATCCGCCGGGTCGGCTCGGTGCAATCGCAGAAGGTCGACGTGCGCCTGATCGCCGCCACCCACCGCGACCTGAAAACCCTGGCCAAGACCGGGCAATTCCGCGAAGACCTCTATTACCGCCTGCATGTGATCTCGCTGAAGCTGCCCGCCCTGCGCGAGCGTGGCAACGACGTGATGGAGATCGCCCGCGCCTTTCTGGCTCGCCAGTGCACCCGGATGGGGCGCGCGCCGCTCAGCTTCGCCCACGACGCCGAACAGGCGATCCGCCATTACCCATGGCCGGGCAACGTGCGCGAACTGGAAAACGCCATCGAGCGGGCGGTGATCCTCAGCGAGAGCCAGGAAATCCACGCCGACCTGCTGGGTATCGACATCGAGCTGGACGACCTCGAGGACGACTTCGCCGCCGACCTCGGCCTCGGCCCGGCGGGCGCCGCGGCCAGCAACCACGAGCCCACCGAGGACCTTTCGCTGGAAGACTACTTCCAGCACTTCGTCCTCGAGCACCAGGACCACATGACCGAGACCGAGCTGGCCCGCAAGCTGGGCATCAGCCGCAAATGCCTGTGGGAACGCCGCCAGCGCCTGGGCATTCCGCGGCGTAAATCAGGGGCCTCGGCCGACTCGTAACACCCTGCAACCTGTTACCGCGGACGTACCGCGTAACAGAAACCGGGTTCATCGGTAACGGGAACCCGGTTTTTTTGTGCCCTCCGCCGACCCACCGAAAACCTCAACCCCTTGATTTTACTGGGTTTCGAAAAACTGGCACGGCATCTGCTTATGTATTGGCACAACAACAATAACAAGCAACGACGAAGACAATAAAAACAACACGTAACGACTCCAGCACAACAAAAACAAAATCGCGGAGGCGCAGCTAACTGATTCTTTTGGAGAGGAGTTGCTGTCGGGACCCGTCCCGCAGCCAGTCGGAAGAAGAATAAAACTGCCTCGAGGCAGCGCACAGACTGGTTGGATCGCTCGACGATCATGGCAGCATCAGCGACCAAAGCAATCCGTTTGCTATTGAACTCCCAGCCTGGGAGATATCCCTGAAGCGACTGGCTCAAGGGACGGGTCGACAAACAAAAACAACAAGCCCGAAATCATAATAAAAACAAAGCACGCACCTACTTGGGGGGGAGCTTCGGCTCCCCCAGTAGCTTCACCCCCTCCCTCCGTTTTCCCCGTTTTTCCTTCGCCTTACACCATTTCCCCATCCAATGCTAGAATCCGCGCAGACTATGCGGCCATCCGCATGCCTTGCCAGATTCACCGCAGCCTTCCCGGCCCTCTCCCGCTTCGCGGGAACAGGATGTACGGCCCCTGTTCGTTTCTGTCAGGATGCATGGCGCAGTCGGTTCCGGCGCCCGGGACGCCCTGTGCGTCGCGGGGCCAAACATTCAACGGGTACAGAACACGCCTCGCCCGAGAGGTCCTGATAATGCCGCAGCATTACCCGACGTCCGTCCTGTTTGAGCAACGCAGGCGTGCAATCACCCACATCGTGCTCCCGATAACACATCCATGCTGAAAAAGCTGATCCAGACCATTCGTTCCCCCCTGCGCCGTCCGCGCGCCGTCCGTACAACCCCGGAAGTCATCGGTAACAACCAGCACTCCCTGCGCCGGGACCAGTTCAGCCGGAACGCCGTCAAGGTCGTCGAGATTCTCCAGCGTGCCGGCTACCAGGCCTACGTGGTCGGGGGCTGCGTACGCGACCAGATGCTCGGCATCGCTCCCAAGGACTTCGATGTCGCCACCAGCGCCACGCCGGAGCAGGTCCGCGCCGAATTCCGCAACGCGCGGATCATCGGCCGCCGCTTCAAACTGGTACACGTGCACTTCGGCCGCGAGATCATCGAGGTCGCCACCTTCCGCGCCCATCATCCGGAAGGCCAGGACGATGGCGATAGCCGCGCGTCCAGCAACGAAAGCGGCCGCATCCTGCGCGACAACGTCTATGGCAGCCTGGAAGACGACGCCCAGCGCCGTGACTTCACCATCAATGCCCTGTACTTCGACGTCACCAGCGAGCGGCTGCTGGACTACGCCAATGGCGTTCACGACATCCGCAATCGCCTGATCCGCCTGATCGGCGATCCGGAGCAGCGTTATCTGGAAGACCCGGTGCGGATGCTGCGGGCGGTACGTTTCGCCGCCAAGCTCGACTTCGAGATCGAGAAGCACAGCGCCGCGCCGATTCGCCGGCTGGCCCCGCTGCTGCGGGAAATCCCTTCGGCGCGCCTGTTCGACGAGGTGCTCAAGCTGTTCCTCGCCGGCCGGGCCGAGCGCACTTTCGAACTGCTGGTCGAGTACGAACTGTTCGCGCCGCTGTTCCCGGCCAGCGCCAAGGCACTGCAGGCCAACCCCGACTACACCGGCAAGCTGATCCGCCAGGCCCTGGCCAATACCGATGCGCGCATTCGCCAGGGCAAGCCGGTAACCCCGGCCTTCCTCTTCGCCGCGCTGCTCTGGCCGGCCCTGCCGGCGCGCGTCGCGCAGTTGCAGGAGAAAGGCATGCCGGCTATCCCGGCGATGCAGGAAGCCGCCCACGAACTGATCAGCGAACAGTGCCAGCGGATTGCCATTCCCAAGCGTTTCACCCTGCCGATCCGCGAGATCTGGGATATGCAGGAACGTCTGCCGCGACGCCAGGGCAAGCGCGCCGACCTGCTCCTGGAAAACCCGCGCTTCCGCGCCGGCTACGACTTCCTCCTGCTGCGCGAAAGTGCCGGCGAGGAAACCGAAGGACTCGGCCAATGGTGGACCGATTACCAGGAAGTCAGCGACAGCGAGCGGCGCAACATGATCCGCGACCTGGTCAGCCAGGAAGACGGCAGCGCCCCGCGCAAGCGTCGCCGCGGCGGCAACAGCGGCCGTCGGCGCCGCGGGCCGCGCAAGGAAGGCAGCGGCGGAAGCGGCGAATGATCCAGCGCGTCTACGTGGCGCTGGGCAGCAACCTGGCCGAACCGCGCGAGCAGATCCAGGCTGCCCTCGATGCCTTCGAGCGGCTTCCCGAGACCCGCCTGGTCGCCGTCTCGCCGCTCTATATCAGCGACCCGCTCGGCCCCGCCGACCAGCCGCGCTTCGTCAACGGCGTGGCGGCCCTCGACACCAACCTGGCGCCGCTCGACCTGCTCGACGCCCTGCAGGCCATCGAACTGGAACAGGGGCGCGTCCGCGACCTGCGCTGGGGTCCGCGCACGCTCGACCTGGACATCCTGCTGTTCGGCGAACAATTGCTCGACCTGCCGCGCCTGAAGGTGCCGCACTACCACATGCAGGCGCGCGCTTTCGTGCTCTATCCCCTCGCCGATCTCGCCCCCGACCTGCGCCTGCCCGATGGCCGCCACCTGCCGGAGCTGCTCGCGGCCTGTCCGTTCGAGGGCATCGAACGCCTTCCGGGCGCCTGACCCTGCTTGCCCGCCGCTGCGCGGATACCTCGCGGCGGGCTCTTCACACTGTTACCGAAAAGCTGACGAAGGACGCCGCGGATGGGCGTACACTGCGCGCGCAACCGCAGGCGGCGCGGCGTTCGGCAGTGGCAGTAACGCCGTAACAATGCGGTAACACCTGCAATTGACTTCGAGCCACCCCATCCGGACTATAAGTGGCCGTTTGCCCCGCGCCGGCTCATCACCGGCCCAACGAGGAGCCTTTCCATGCCTGATGTAACCCTGACCACCCTGCAAGGGTTGAAGCAGAGCGGCGAGAAGATCGCCATGCTGACCTGCTACGACGCCACCTTCGCCCACACCGCCAGCCAGGCCGGCGTGGACGTGCTTCTGGTCGGAGATTCGCTCGGAATGGTATTGCAGGGTCACGACAGCACCCTGCCGGTCAGCAACGAGGAAATGGCCTATCACACGGCCTGCGTGAAACGCGGTAACAAAGGTTCCCTGATCGTCACCGACCTGGCCTTCGAATCCAGCCATTCCGTGGCCCAGACCCTTGCCGACGCGGTCCGCCTGATGCAGGCCGGCGCACACATGGTCAAGCTGGAGGGTGGGGCCTGGCTGGCGGAGCCGATCGCCCGCCTGGCACAGATGGGCGTGCCGGTCTGCGCGCATCTCGGCCTGACCCCGCAGGCGGTCAACCTGTTCGGCGGCTTCAAGGTCCAGGGCCGCCAGGAAACCCAGGCGCGCCAGTTGCGCGCCGATGCCATCGCCCTGGAGCAGGCCGGCGCCGCCATGCTGCTGCTGGAGTGCGTGCCCAGCGTGCTGGCCGAAGAGATCACCCAGGCGGTGAAGATCCCGGTGATCGGGATTGGCGCCGGTGCGGCGACCGATGGCCAGGTGCTGGTCATGCACGACATGCTCGGTCTCTCGCTGACCGGCCGCTCGCCCAAGTTCGTCAAGGATTTCATGCAAGGCCAGGAGAGCATCCCGGCCGCCATCGCGGCCTATGTCCGCGCCGTCAAGGACGTGTCCTTCCCCGCCGCCGAACACGGATTCAACGCATGAACACCGTCAAGACCGTCCGTGAACTGCGCGCCGCGGTGGCGCGCGCCCGCAGCGAAGGCAAGCGCATCGGCTTCGTGCCGACCATGGGCAACCTCCACGCCGGCCATGCCGCGCTGGTAAAGAAAGCCGGCGAACGCGCCGACTTCGTGGTCGTCAGCATCTTCGTCAACCCGCTGCAATTCGGCCCCAGCGAAGACCTCGACACATACCCGCGAACCCTCGCAGCCGACCAGGAACGCCTGCTCGAAGCCGGCTGCCACCTGCTGTTCACCCCGACCGTCGAGGAAATGTACCCCGACGGCATGGACGGGCAGACCCGCATCCATGTTCCCGGCGTCTCCGAAGGTCTTTGCGGCGCCAGTCGTCCCGGCCATTTCGAAGGCGTGGCGACCGTGGTCAGCAAGCTGCTGAACATGGTCCAGCCGGACCTCGCGCTGTTCGGCGAAAAGGATTTCCAGCAGTTGGCGGTGATCCGCAAGCTGGTCCGCGACCTCAACCTGCCGGTGCAGATCTTCGGCGAGCCGACGGTGCGCGCCGCCGATGGCCTCGCGTTGTCCTCGCGCAACGGTTACCTCGACGAGCAGCAGCGCGCCGCCGCCCCGGCGATCTACCGCACCCTGCGGCAGCTCGGCGAACGCATCCGCGCCGGCGCCGAGGACTTCCCGGCATTGCTCGCCGACGCCCGCCAGGCCCTGGAACAGGCCGGGCTGCGCCCCGACTACCTGGAAATCCGCGAGCCGATCAGCCTGCGCCCCGGGGTACCCGGCGACCGCCAACTGGTGATCCTGGTCGCCGCCTACCTGGGCAGTACGCGGCTGATCGACAACCTCTCAGTCCACCTCGATTGACGCATGCCGAGCCCCCGGTTCCCGGGGGCTTGAGCGCTCACCACGGACTCGCCATACTCTGCCGCCCCCCGCGGACCCGATAGGAGTCGCCCCATGCACGCCATCATGCTCAAAGCCAAGTTGCATCGCGCCGAAGTCACCCATGCCGTCCTCGACTACGAAGGCTCCTGCGCCATCGACGGCGATTGGCTGGACCTCTCCGGAATCCGCGAGTACGAACAGATCCAGATCTACAACGTCGACAACGGCGAGCGCTTCACCACCTATGCGATCCGCGCCGAGAACGGCTCGAAGATGATCTCGGTGAACGGCGCCGCGGCACACAAGGCCAAGGTCGGCGACCGCGTGATCATCTGCGCCTACGCACACTACAGCGAAGCCGAACTGGCCAGCCACAAGCCGCGCATGCTGTACATGGCGCCGGGCAACCAGCTCAGCCATACCAGCGAGGCGATTCCTATACAGGTCGCCTGACCTCGCCCCCTCTGGATAAAGCCCGGTTTCATCCGGGCTTTTTCATGTTCAAATAAGTGCGCCATCGAATTCCAACCAGAAGGTCAGCCATGAAGCACCACCTCACTCCGCTGGATGCCACGCAACTCGACAGTTGGCGCGCCCTGGCCGCCCATCGCCAGGAACTGCAGGACTTCAGGATGCGCCAGGCGTTCATCGACGATCCGGAGCGCTTCAAGCGGTTTTCCTTCAGCGCCTGTGGGCTGTTCCTCGACTTCTCGAAGAACCTGATTCGCCAGGACACCATCGACCTGCTGGTGAAGCTGGCCGAGGAAGCACGGCTGAGCGACGCGATCCGGGCGATGTTCGACGGCGAGGCGATCAATGCCTCCGAGCGCCGGCCGGTACTGCATACCGCGCTGCGTCGACCGATCGGCGACAAGGTGCTGGTCGATGGCGTCGACGTGATGCCGGAAGTCCACCGCGTCCTGCACCAGATGACCGAGCTGGTGGGCTACGTGCACAACGGCCTGTGGCGCGGCTATACCGAAAAGCCGATCACCGACGTGGTGAACATCGGCATCGGCGGCTCCTTCCTCGGCCCGCAACTGGTATCCGAAGCCTTGCTGCCGTTCGCCCAGAAAGGCGTGCGCTGCCACTACCTGGCGAACATCGACGGTAGCGAGTTCCATGAACTGGCCAGCCGCCTGAACGCCGAGACCACCCTGTTCATCGTTTCCTCCAAGTCCTTCGGGACCCTGGAAACCCTGAAGAACGCCCAGGCCGCACGCGCCTGGTACCTGGCCCAGGGCGGCACCGAGGAAGAGCTTTACCGCCATTTCATCGCCGTCTCCAGCAACAAGGAGGCCGCGATCGCCTTTGGCATCCGCGAGGAAAACATCTTCCCCATGTGGGACTGGGTCGGCGGCCGCTACTCGCTGTGGTCGGCCATCGGCCTGCCGATCGCCATGTCCATCGGCATCTCCAACTTCAAGGAGTTGCTGTCCGGTGCCTACAACATGGACCAGCACTTCCAGACCGCGCCGTTCGAACGCAACATCCCGGTGCTGCTCGGCCTGCTCGGCGTCTGGTACGGCGACTTCTGGGGCGCGAACAGCCACGCGATCCTGCCCTACGACTACTATCTGCGGAATATCACCGACCACCTGCAACAACTGGACATGGAATCCAACGGCAAGAGCGTGCGCCAGGACGGCACGCCGGTCACCAGCGGCACCGGGCCGGTGATCTGGGGTGGTGTCGGCTGCAACGGCCAGCACGCCTACCATCAGTTGCTGCACCAAGGCACCCAGTTGATCCCGGCGGACTTCATCGTCCCGGTGAGCAGCTACAACCCGGTGGCCGACCATCACCAGTGGCTGTACGCCAACTGCCTGTCGCAGAGCCAGGCGCTGATGCTCGGCAAGAGCCGCGAGGAGGCCGAGGCCGAACTGCGCGCCAAGGGCCTGCCGGAAGCCGAAGTGCAGCGCCTGGCGCCGCACAAGGTGATTCCGGGCAACCGACCGAGCAACACCCTGGTGGTCGAGCGCATCAGCGCCCGCCGCCTCGGCGCGCTGATCGCCATGTACGAGCACAAGGTCTACGTACAGAGCATCCTCTGGGGCATCAACGCCTTCGACCAATGGGGCGTGGAGCTTGGCAAGGAACTCGGCAAGGGTGTCTATTCGCGCCTGGTCGGCAGCGAGGAAACCCCGGCCGAGGACGCCTCGACCCAAGGCCTGATCGACTTCTTCCGCGGCCGCCATCGCGGCTGATCCGCCTCTCCCCAAAGCCCGGCCCTAGGCCGGGCTTTTTCATTCCGTCCGGCGATTGACCCCGGCGCCTTCCCCGCTCCCGCCTTTGGCACTTGAACATGGCTCTCGCCTGGCCCACCCTTGGTCGAACCTGGAGAGGGGCCGCGTGCGGTCTCTCGACACCTTGCGGAGCAGAAAAACAAAGGAAACCGCCATGTTCGAGATCAGCGTCCACCCGGTGCCGGACGCCGTCCGCCAGCGTGCCTACCTGAACGACGACGACTACCAGCGCCTGTACCGCCAATCCGTCGAGAACCCCGACGAGTTCTGGGGCGAGCAGGCCAAGGCCTTCCTCGATTGGTTCAAGCCCTGGCACAGCGTCCACCACGGCGACCTGAGGAAAGGCCAGGCCACCTGGTTCAAGGGCGGCCAGTTGAACGTCGCCTACAACTGCATCGATCGCCACCTGGAACGCCGCGGCGAACAGATCGCGATCGTCTGGGAAGGCGACAACCCCAGCGAATCCGCGCACATCACCTACCGCAAGCTGCACCACAACGTCTGCCGCCTGGCTAACGTGCTGAAGAGCCGCGGCGTGGAAAAGGGCGACCGGGTCTGCATCTACATGCCGATGATTCCCGAGGCCGCCTACGCCATGCTCGCCTGCGCCCGTATCGGGGCGGTGCACTCGGTGGTGTTCGGCGGCTTCTCGCCGGACTCGCTGCGCGACCGCATCCTCGATGCCGACTGCCGCACTGTGATCACCGCCGACGAGGGCGTGCGCGGCGGCAAGTACATCCCGCTGAAGCAGAATGTGGAAAAGGCACTGAAGGACTGCCCGGACGTCTCTACCGTGGTGGTGGTCGAGCGCACCCAGGGCGACATACCCTGGGTCGAAGGCCGCGACATCTGGTACCACGAGGCGCTCCACGCGGCCTCAGCCGACTGCCCGGCGGAAGCGATGGACGCCGAGGACCCGCTGTTCATCCTCTATACCTCCGGCAGCACCGGCAAGCCGAAGGGCGTGTTGCACACCACCGGGGGCTACCTGCTCGGCGCGGCGATGACCCACAAGTACGTGTTCGACTACCACGATGGCGACGTCTACTGGTGCACCGCCGACGTCGGCTGGGTCACCGGACACAGCTATATCGTCTACGGCCCGCTGGCCAACGGTGCCACCACCCTCATGTTCGAGGGCGTGCCCAACTACCCGGACGCCTCGCGCTTCTGGCAGGTGATCGACAAGCACCAGGTGAATATCTTCTACACCGCGCCGACCGCGATCCGCGCGCTGATGCGCGAAGGCGACGCCCCGGTCCGCCAGACCTCGCGCAGCAGCCTGCGCCTGCTCGGCTCGGTGGGCGAGCCGATCAACCCGGAGGCTTGGGAGTGGTACTACCAGGTGGTCGGCGAGAAGCGCTGCCCCATCGTCGATACCTGGTGGCAGACCGAGACCGGCAGCATCCTGATCACCCCGTTGCCCGGCGCCACTGCGCTAAAGCCAGGCTCGGCTACCCGCCCGTTCTTCGGCGTGCAACCCGTGCTGCTCGACGAGAAAGGCAAGGAAATCGACGGCGCGGGCAGCGGCGTACTGGCGATCAAGGCCAGTTGGCCGAGTCAGATCCGCAGCGTCTACGGCGACCACCAGCGGATGATCGACACCTACTTCAAGCCCTACCCCGGGTATTACTTCAGCGGCGACGGCGCGCGCCGCGACGAGGACGGCTACTACTGGATCACCGGCCGGGTCGACGACGTGATCAATGTCTCCGGACACCGGATCGGCACCGCCGAGGTCGAGAGCGCGCTGGTCCTGCACGATGCGGTGGCCGAGGCGGCAGTGGTCGGCTGCCCGCATGACGTGAAGGGCCAGGCCATCTACGCGTTCGTCACCCTGATGGCCGGCAGTCAGCCCAGCGAGGCGCTACAACAGGAATTGCTGGCCCTGGTCGGCAAGGAGATCGGCAGCTTCGCCAAGCCGGATCACCTGCAATGGGCGCCCAGCCTGCCGAAGACCCGCTCCGGCAAGATCATGCGGCGTATCCTGCGCAAGATCGCCTGCAACGAGCTGGACAGTCTCGGCGATACCTCGACCCTGGCCGATCCGGGAGTGGTGCAGGGGTTGATCGACAACCGCCTCAACCGCTGACCCGCGCAACCGTCCCGCCGCCCTGCGGCGCGGGACGGTTCCAGTCTCTCCGGCGCCTGGGTTAAGCTCGTGCCTGCCCTGTCGTAGCGAGCCCCCCATGGAAAGCGTCCGTCGCCATATCGAAAGCCAGGTGCTGAGCCTTACCGGGCTCGCCGTCGGCGGTGTCGACTTCGAGTCGCCGAAAGGCGATCCGGGCCTGTTCGGCCCCGATGCCGCCTGCTGGAAGGTCCACGGCGACTTCAGCAGCATGATGATCGGCGGCATCGGCGCGCTGCTCCTGCAGATGCTCCATCCGCTGGCCCTGGCGGGGGTGTGGGACCACTCCAATTTCCGCGACGACCTGCTCGGGCGCCTGCGTCGCACCGGTCAGTTCATCTCGGCCACCACCTACGGCCCGCTGGCCGATGCCGAGCGACTGATCGAGCGGGTCCGGCGCATCCACGAAAGCGTCATCGGCCAGTTGCCCGACGGCACGCCCTACTCCGCCAGCGACCCGGACCTGCTGACCTGGGTGCATGTCGCCGAGGTCAGCAGCTTTCTCAAGTCCTACCTGCGCTATCTCAATCCCGACCTGCCGGGCAGCGAGCAGGACCGTTACTACTCGGAAATCGCCCTGGTCGCCGAACGCCTCGGCGCCCGCGCGGTACCGCGCGACCGCCAGCAGATCGCCGCCTACCTGGAGGCGATGCGTCCACGCCTGCGTTGCGACGAACGCACCCACGAAGTGGTGCGGATTCTCTTCAACGCACCAGCGCCCAGCACCCTGGCCAGGCCGTTCGGCGCGCTGATGCTGCGCGCAGGCGCCGAGCTGTTGCCGGAATGGGCCGGATCGATGCTCGACCTCCCGTTCAGTCCGCTACAACGCCGCCTGATCCGCGGCAGCGTCAGGCGCAGCGTACCCTTGCTGCGCTGGGCGGTGCGCAACGCTTCGATGCATCGAGCCTGCCGGCGCATGGGTCTGCCGCCGGTGAGCCACTGAACTTTCGTGCCGTGACAGCAAGAATACCCGTCCAAAGGCTCTGAAACGGCGCGAATCACGGTCGGAACCTTGAGGCCGTGCCATACTCCAACGCACCGCTTAGAACGGAAAACGAAAGAGAGCCATGCCCAAAGGACTGAAACGCGCTGTCAGCGCCCTGCTGATCACCTTCCTCGTCTATTGCCTGCTGGGCTTTCTGCTCATACCCGGCATCGGGCTGCGCGTCGCCAACCAGCAACTGGCGCAATACGCCACCGTCCCCGCACGTCTCGAACGTATCGAATTCAACCCCTTCAGCCTGGAATTGACCCTCTGGGGTCTGCGCCTGGGCGAGGAGAAGAACCCCCAGCTCGCCTTCCGCCGGCTGTACGCCAACCTGCAGCTGGACAGCCTGTGGAAACGCCAGCTGCACCTGGCCGACGTCGAGCTGGAAGGTCCGCATACCGAACTGCTGTTCGACGAGAAGGGCCAGCTCAACCTGGCCAGCCTGTTCAGGATCCCGCCGAGCGAATCGCCCGAGCCTGAACAGCCGAGCGACCCGTTCCCGCTGCGCATCGACCGCATCCAACTGGCCGAGGGCAGCCTGCACTTCCAGGACCTGCGACCGAGCGAGCCGGTGGACTTCAGCTTCGATCCGCTGGGCTTCGAGCTGCACAACCTCAGCACCCTGCCCGACGACGGCGCGAAGATGACCCTGGTCGCCACCGGCCCGAACGGCGGCCGCCTCGACTGGGAAGGCGACCTGACCCTGGTGCCGATCACGTCCAGGGGCCACCTGAGCGTCAAGGATATCCAGCTCAAGGCCTGGTGGCCCTATGTCCGCGACAATGCCCCGCTGGTGCTGGAGAACGGCGTGGTCAGCCTCTCCAGCGACTATCGCCTGGACCTGTCCAAGGACACCCAACTGCTGCTCGACAAGGCCGCGCTGAAACTCGCCGACTTCAGCATCAATTCGCCCCAGGGCAAGCCGCTGGCCAAGCTCGCCAGCCTCGACGTGGCCGCTACCACCCTGGACCTGGCCAAGCAGGAAGTGGTGCTCGGCGAAGTCCGCAGCCAGGGCCTGGAGGCCTGGGCCGCGCGCGAGAAGGACGGCCAGCTCGACTGGCAGAAACTGTTCGCCGACTTCACGCCGCCGCCACGCAAGGCGCCTGCACCCAAGCCGGCGGAAAACACCGATCCCGCCGCTGCCCCGACCGACACGGCGAAGACCACCCGCGAACCGGCAACCGACGGTGCCGCCAAGGCAGCCGCGATAGCCTCGGGCGAAGCGAGCAAGGACAGGCCGGCGGAGAAGGACGCCAGCGTCGCCGAGACGGAAAGGGCAACGGACGACAAAGAGTCCGCCAAGGCCGCGGAAGGCGCTGCCGACAAGGTAGCCAAGCAAGAGACGAGCAAGGCTCCGAAGACCGGCAAGGCAACCGGGCAGGAAACGGCCAAGACTGCGGAGATCGACAAGGCGGCCAACGACAAGCCGCAACAGCTCGCCGGCACTGCAAAGACGCCTCCGCCGGAAAGTACGAAAGCCGCCGCGGAGACGCCTGCCAAGCCCTGGCACATCGTCCTGCGCGACGCCCAGTTGCGCGGCTACAAGGCGCACCTGGTGGATCGCCAGCCGGCCACCGAGGTCCCGCTGGAAGTCGGCCCGCTGGACCTCGACCTGCAGAACGTCGACAGCCTCGGCAAGACCCCCTTCGACCTCAAGCTCAAGACCGGCCTCGGCAACCGCGGCCAGGTCCAGGCCAGCGGCCAGGTGGTGCTCGACCCGGTCAGCGCCAGGCTCAAGGTCAGTACCCGCGACATCGACCTGCGCGTGGCCCAGGCCTACATCTCGCCGTTCATCCGCCTGGAACTGCGCAGCGGCTTCCTTGGCAGCGAGCTGGCGGTCGACCTGAAGAGCGTCGAGCCGCTGGCTTTCAGCGTCGACGGCAGCGCCGAAGTCAGCCAGTTGCATACCCTGGATACCATCAGGGACCGCGACTTCGTCAAATGGACCAAACTGACCCTCAACGGCCTCGCCTACCGGCACGAGGACAGCCTGTCGATCCAGAGCGTGTCCTTCGAGGAGCCCTACGCCCGCTTCATCATCAACGAAGATCGCAGCACCAACGTCAGCGAGCTGATCATCCCGCAACCGGCTAGTTCGTCCGGCAAGACCGCCGCCGAAAGCAAGAATGCGCCGGCGAGCAAGCCGCTGGGCATTCACATCGGCGGCGTACGGATCAACAACGGCTCGGCGAACTTCGCCGACCTGACCCTGATGCCGCCGTTCGGTACCGCCATCCAGCAGCTCAGCGGCGAAGTCGGCACCCTCGACACGCGCAACTCGCAGCCGGCCAAGGTGGACATCAAGGGCAAGGTCGACAAGTACGCACCGGTGACCATCGCCGGCGAACTGGACCCATTCGACCCGCTGAAGAAGCTCGACATCACCACCAGCTTCAAGCGCGTCGAGCTGACCACCCTGACGCCCTATTCCGGCAAGTTCGCCGGCTACCGCATCCGTAAGGGGCGACTCAACCTGGACCTGCACTACCAGATCGAACGTAGCCAACTGAAGGCGGAAAACAAGGTCCTGCTGGAAGGCCTGCAACTCGGCGAGAAGGTCGACAGCCCGGATGCCGTAGACCTGCCGGTGAAGCTGGCGGTAGCCCTGCTCAAGGACACCAAGGGCAACATCGATATCCAGTTGCCGGTGGCCGGTGATCTGAACAACCCGGAGTTCAGCGTCATGCCGATCGTCTGGCAGACCCTGCGCAACCTGGTCCTGCGCGCCGTGCAGGCGCCGTTCAAGTTCATCGCCGGCCTCGCCGCCGGCGGTAACGAGGATCTCGGCACGGTACCCTTCGCCGCGGGCAGCGACGAGCTGACGCCAGAAGCCCAGGCCAACCTCGACAAGCTCGCCGATGCGCTCAAGGAGCGGCCGGCGCTGCGCCTGGAAGTGGAAGGCGTGGCCTCCGCCGCGGCTGACGGTCCCTCGATCGGCGCCAAGCGTCTCGAACTGGAATACCAGAACACCTACTACCGCATGCTCCAGCGTCGCGGCGACAAGGTACCGAGCGACGCCAAGCAGCTCGAGGTGCCGGAGAACATGCAGGCACCGCTGCTCGAAGGCATCTACCGGACCCGCCTGAAGCAGCAGCCACCGGCCGAGTGGAAGGAACTGGACAGCGACGAACGCACCGCGAAGATGCGCGAAGCGGTGATCGCTTCCTGGGCCAAGAGCCAGGTGCTGCTGCGCCAGATTGGCCAGGCCCGGGCCACCCGGATCAAGGATTACCTGGTGGAGAAAGGCCAGTTGCCGGACGATCGCATCTACTTGATCGACGTCAGTTTCGCCGAAGGCGAAGACAAGGGTAATGTCGACACCCAATTGCACCTGGATAGCGAGTGATACCTTGCACAAGCGATTCGCCGCCCTCGCGGCCCCTCTGCTCCTCCTCGCCTGCGCTAGCGCGCAGGCCGACACCATGCGTTGCGGCAGCGCGCTGGTCAGCGTCGGCGACCGGGCCTTCGAAGTACAGCAAAAGTGCGGCGATCCGGATCACCGCGACGACGTCGGCTATACCCTGGGCAGCTACGATCGCCGGGAATTCAAGGTCGAGGAGTGGGTGTACGGCCCGCGCAACGGCGTGACCTACATCCTGACCTTCGAAGCCAACAAGCTGAAACGCATCGAGTTCAAGCGTTGAATCGCTCGCTTCCGCGTACCGGCCTGGTGGCGCTGCTGTCCCTGCTGCCATTGGCACATGCGCAGGCCGATTCGCTGCGTTGCGGCAGCCGCCTGGTCAGCACCGGCGACAGCAGCGCCGACGTCCTTGCGCGCTGCGGTGAGCCACGCAGCCGCGACAGCCTGGGTTATCGCGAGGTCGTCGGGGAATGGGGCAAGCGCTACGAGGTCGAGGTCCAGGAATGGATCTATGGCCCATGGAACGGCATGCTGTATTTCGTCCGTTTCGAGGGCAACCGTCTCAGCGCCATCCAGAGCCGGCGCGGCGACTGAATCCAGCGCCCATGAAAAAGCCCCGCCGGGCAATCCCGGCGGGGCTTCTTTCTACCTGCTCACAGGCGGTCGCTGAAGTCGCGAACTTCCTGTTCAGCCCTTTCCTTGGACCAGCCATAGCGTTCCTGCAGCTTGCCGACCAGGTATTCGGCATGTCCGTCGGCAGCCTGGAGATCGTCGTCGGTCAGATCGCCCCAACGCTCCTTGATCTTGCCGGTGAGTTGCTTCCACTTACCTTTGATCACATCGGAATTCATCGGTCTTCCTCCTGGTGACGAGGGAAAAGGGGTCGTTCGGCCCGGGCGCTTACTCGACCGACTTCAGGCCATCGGCGGAAACGGCTTTCACGCCCTTGATGCCCTTGGCGGTCTCGATCGCCAGGTCACGCTCGGCATCGCTCTTCACGTTGCCGGAAAGGGAAACCACACCTTTGTTGGTCTCGACCTTGATATCGACGCCACTGACATTCTTGTTGGCGATCAGGCTGGATTTCACCTTGCTGGTGATCCAGGTATCGGAAACCGCTTCTTCGGTTTTCTGCATAGTGTCGTTGGCCGCCAGGCTGATGGGCTGGGCAGCGAACGCATTGGCCATCGAGAAGCTCAGAGCAGTGGCAGTAGCAGCGGCAATAGCGAGTTTGCTGAATTTCATTGCGGTTTCTCCTATGGATTTCGAAAAACTGCAGCCATTCCTGGCGTCAGTTGCATAGTAGATATCGCAAGCGCTGTGCCAGTTTTCCTCTAAAATAAAATCCTTTAAAAACAATAAGTTAAAAAATAAGCTGGAAGCGAGACGGTTGCAGAATGCCGAATTGGCGATGACAGGGCTTGCAAAATGCAAGGATTCGCCCCCTTCGCCGAGAAGCGTGTCGCGGAAACGAAAACAGGGCCCGAGGGCCCTGTTTTCATCGATCACGACTCGACTTACACGCCGGAAGCTTCGGCGGCAGCCACGTCCTTGATCGACAGCTTGATGCGGCCACGGTTGTCCACGTCGAGCACCAGGACCTTCACTTCCTGGCCTTCCTGCAGCACGTCGGTGACCTTGTCGATGCGCTTGTCGCTGATCTGCGAGATGTGCACCAGGCCGTCCTTGCCCGGCAGGATGTTGACGAAGGCACCGAAGTCGACGATGCGCTCCACCTTGCCGACGTAGATCTTGCCGATCTCGGCTTCCGCGGTGATCGCCAGGACGCGCAGCTTGGCGGCCTCGGCGGCTTCCTTGGTTTCGCCGTAGATCTTCACGCTGCCATCGTCCTCGATGTCGATCGAGGCCTTGGTCTCTTCGCAGATACCACGGATGGTCGCGCCGCCCTTGCCGATGACGTCGCGGATCTTGTCCGAGTCGATCTTCATCTGCAGCATGGTCGGGGCGTTCTCGGACAGCTCGGCGCGCGGCTTGGCGATGACCTGGTTCATCTGGCCGAGGATGTTCAGGCGAGCTTCCAGGGCCTGGCCCAGGGCGATCTCCATGATCTCTTCGGTGATACCGTTGATCTTGATGTCCATCTGCAGGGCGGTGACGCCCTTGTCGGTACCGGCAACCTTGAAGTCCATGTCGCCCAGGTGGTCTTCATCACCGAGGATGTCGGTCAGGACGGCGAACTTCTCGCCTTCCTTGACCAGACCCATGGCGATACCGGCGACCGGCGCCTTGACCGGCACACCGGCATCCATCAGCGCCAGGGAGGCGCCGCACACGGAGGCCATCGAGCTGGAACCGTTGGACTCGGTGATCTCGGAAACCACGCGAATGGTGTAGGGGAACTCGTCCTGGGTCGGCAGCATGGCAGCGACGCCACGACGGGCCAGACGGCCATGGCCGATTTCACGACGACCCGGGCTGCCCATGCGGCCGCACTCGCCTACCGAGAAGGGCGGGAAGTTGTAGTGCAGCATGAAGGCGTCCTTGCGCTCGCCTTCCAGGGTATCCAGCAACTGGGCATCGCGCGCGGTGCCGAGGGTCGCAACGACCAGGGCCTGGGTTTCGCCACGGGTGAACAGCGCGGAACCGTGGGTCTTGCCGAGCACGCCGACTTCGATGCGCAGCGGACGCACGGTACGGGTGTCACGACCGTCGATACGCGGCTTGCCGTTGACGATGTTCTCGCGAACGGTGCGGTATTCCAGCAGGCCGAATACGTCCTTGACCTCGGAAGCCGGGAACTTGCCCTCTTCCTCGCCGGCGAACAGGGCCACGGCCTGGTCGCGCAGCTCGCCCAGACGGTTGTAGCGGTCCTGCTTGATGGTGATGGTATAGGCCTGGGAGATCGCTTCGCCCAGCTCTGCCTTGATGGCGTTGACCAGCACGGTGTTTTCCGCCGGGGCTTTCCAGTCCCAGGCCGGCTTGCCAGCTTCGGCGGCCAGCTCCTTGACGGCACGGATCACCGCCTGGAACTCGTCGTGGGCGAACAGCACGGCACCGAGCATCTGGTCTTCGGTCAGTTCGTCGGCCTCGGACTCCACCATCAGCACGGCGTCTTCGGTACCGGCCACGACCATGTCGAGACTGGAACTCTGCAGTTGCTCGTAGGTGGGGTTGAGGATGTAGCCGATTTCCGGATGGAAACCGACGCGGGCGGCGCCGATCGGGCCGGCGAACGGAATGCCGGAGATCGCCAGGGCGGCGGAGGTACCGATCATCGCGGCGATGTCCGGATCGGACTTCTTGTTGGTGGAAACGACGGTGCAGACGACCTGCACTTCATTCATGAAACCTTCGGGGAACAGCGGACGGATCGGACGGTCGATCAGGCGCGAGGTCAGGGTTTCCTTCTCGGAAGGACGTCCTTCACGCTTGAAGAAACCGCCGGGGATACGGCCTGCGGCGTAGGTCTTTTCCTGGTAGTGCACGGACAGCGGGAAGAAGTCGCGGCCTTCGGCCGGCGACTTGGCGCCGACCACGGTGACCAGCACGATGACGTCGTCCATGGTGACCAGTACGGCGCCGGTGGCCTGGCGAGCGATACGGCCGGTCTCGAGAGTGACGGTCGACTGACCGAACTGGAATTGCTTGGTTACCGGGTTCACGGTGTCTTTACCTTCTATGTTGCCTTGGGGGAAATCGGTGGAATGCCGGGAGTCGGACCCGAATCGATTCCTAGAAAGCGCGAAGCTGGAAGCCCGACGCCGATACCCGCCTCGTGTGCGGGTATCGACGCCAGACTTCCAGCTTCTTGCTTCAAGCTGCCGACCGGCGTCGCTTAGCGACGCAGACCCAGACGGCCGATCAGGGCAGTGTAGCGAGACACGTCTTTGCCCTTCAGGTAGTCCAGCAGCTTACGGCGCTGGTTAACCATACGGATCAGACCACGGCGGGAATGGTGATCCTTGCCGTTGGCCTTGAAGTGATCCTGCAGCTTGTTGATGTTGGCGGACAGCAGGGCTACCTGCACTTCCGGGGAACCGGTGTCGCCTTCAGCTTGCTTGTATTCGTTAACGATCTGCGCTTTTTCTTCAACGCTCAGTGCCATGATGGGCTTCCTCTGAGTGAACAGGCCGGGAATCGCTTCCCGTGTTTTAAAAGGAGGAATGACCGTGCCTGCTGACAGCCACCCTCGTATCGGTCTTATGACCGAATCAGTCGACGCGGGGCGATACGCCCGTCGTCGGTCACTTCACCGATACCGATGAAACGACCTGTGTGATCCTGCACCCGCAACCAGCCGAACTTCGGCGCTTCCGGGGCCCGCACCGGCTGCCCGTGCAGCCAGTAGTACGCACTGTGCTCGGACAACTGCAACACCGGCCAATGCAACAGGCCGCTGTCTTCCGGCATCAGGAATTGGTCCAGCGCTTCCGGACCACCTTCGGCATGCACGCGTTCGAGCGTCTCGAGGGTGATCGCCTGGGCCAGGGCGAACGGCCCGGCCTGGGTCCGCCGCAGTGCCGCGACGTGCGCGCCGCAGCCCAGGACCTGGCCAAGATCTTCCACCAGCGTACGCACGTAGGTGCCTTTGCTGCAGGAAACGGCCAGGGTCGCACAGGGCGGCTCGAAGGAGAGCAAATCCAGGCGCGTAATAGTAACAGAACGCGCCTCGCGCTCCACTACCTCTCCTGCACGGGCGAGCTTGTACAGCGGCTGTCCGTCTTTCTTCAGCGCCGAGTACATCGGCGGTACCTGCTCTATGTCGCCACGGAAGCGCGGCAGGGCCTGTTCGAGATCGTCCCGACCGACGGTCACGTCCCGCTCGGCGAGCAGTTCGCCCTCGGCGTCGCCGGTGGTGGTGGTGATGCCCATGCGCATCACCGTCTCGTAACCCTTGTCGGCATCGAGAAGATACTGGGAGAACTTGGTCGCCTCGCCGAAGCACAGCGGCAGCACCCCGGTGGCCAGCGGGTCGAGGCTGCCGGTGTGGCCGGCCTTCTCGGCATTGAGCAGCCAGCGGACTTTCTGCAGTGCCTGGTTGGAACTCATGCCGCGAGGCTTGTCGAGCACCAGGATGCCGCTGATGGAGCGGCGGATACGCTTCACCTGGGCCACGCTCAGTCCTCGGTCTCGTCGCCGTGGCGGCGGCCGTCTTCGGCCACCGCACGTTCGATCAGCGCGGACAGCTCGGCGCCGCGGCGGATGCTTTCGTCGTAGTGGAAATGCAGTTGCGGCACGCTGCGCAGCTTCATCGACTTGCCCAGCAACATGCGCAGGTAGCCGGCGGCGTCGTTGAGGATTTCCATGTTCAGGGCGATCTTGCCGGCATCGTCCTGGCCCATGACGGTGATGAACACCTTGGCGTGCGCCACGTCGCGGCTGACCTCGACACCGGTGATGGTGACCAGGCCCAGGCGCGGGTCCTTGATCTCGCGCTGGATCAGTTGAGCCAGTTCGCGTTGCATCTGATCGCCGATACGCTGGGTACGGCTGTAGTCTTTTGCCATTTTTCAACCTGCCTCCAGCGACACCCGGCCACTGGAAAAAAAAGCGACAAACGCCCGGGACAGCTGGAAGCCGGCCCGGGCGCTGTGGTTACGCACTCGCCATCAAAGGCTGCGTGCGACTTCGACCTTCTCGAACACTTCGATCTTGTCGCCGACCTTGACGTCGTTGTAGCTCTTCACGCCGATGCCGCACTCCATGCCGGCACGCACTTCGGCGACGTCGTCCTTGAAGCGACGGAGAGACTCCAGCTCGCCTTCGAAGATGACCACATCGTCCCGCAGCACGCGGATCGGACGGTTGCGGTGCACCATGCCCTCGGTGACCATGCAGCCGGCGATCGCGCCGAACTTCGGCGAGCGGAACACGTCGCGCACCTCGGCGATGCCCAGGATGTTCTCCCGCAGATCGCTGCCGAGCATGCCGGTCAGGGCCTTCTTGACGTCCTCGATGATGTCGTAGATCACGTTGTAGTAACGCATATCCAGACCTTCGGCTTCGACGATCTTGCGCGCGCCGGCGTCGGCGCGCACGTTGAAGCCGAACAGCACCGCGTTGGAAGCCAGCGCCAGGTTGGCGTCGGACTCGGTGATGCCACCGACGCCGCCACCGACCACGCGGACCTGCACTTCGTCGTTGCCCAGGCCGCTGAGCGAGCCTTGCAGAGCCTCGAGCGAACCGCGCACATCGGCCTTGAGGACGATGTTCAGGGTCTTCTTCTCTTCCTGGCCCATGTTCTCGAAGATGTTTTCCAGCTTGCCGGCATGGGCACGCGCCAGTTTCACCTCACGGAACTTGCCTTGACGGAACAGGGCGACTTCGCGGGCCTTCTTCTCGTCGGCGACCACGGTCATCTCGTCACCGGCATCCGGCGTACCGTCCAGGCCGAGGATCTCGACCGGGATCGACGGGCCGGCTTCCTTGATCGGCTTGCCGTTCTCGTCGAGCATGGCGCGGACACGACCGTAGTTGATGCCGACCAGCACCATGTCGCCCTGGCGCAGGGTACCGTCCTGGACCAGCACGGTGGCCACCGGGCCGCGTCCCTTGTCCAGGCGCGACTCGACCACCACGCCACGGCCCGGGGCCGACGGAGTGGCTTTCAGTTCGAGCACTTCCGCCTGCAGCAGGACCGCTTCGAGCAGTTCATCGACGCCAGTACCGAGCTTCGCCGAAACCGGGACGAAGGGAGCGTCGCCGCCCCACTCTTCCGGGATCACGTCGAGAGCGGCCAGGCCGTTCTTGATGTTGTCCGGGTTGGCCTCGGGCTTGTCGATCTTGTTCACCGCGACCACGATCGGCACGCCCGCCGCTTTCGCGTGCTGCACGGCTTCCTGGGTCTGCGGCATGACGCCGTCGTCGGCCGCGACCACCAGGATCACGATATCGGTCGCCCGGGCGCCACGGGCACGCATCGCGGTGAACGCGGCGTGGCCGGGGGTATCCAGGAAGGTCACCATGCCACGCTCGGTTTCGACGTGGTAGGCACCGATATGCTGGGTGATGCCACCGGCCTCGCCCGCGGCGACCTTGGCGCGACGGATGTAGTCGAGCAGCGAGGTCTTGCCGTGGTCGACGTGGCCCATGACGGTGACGACCGGCGCGCGGGTGACCGCCTCGCCTTCGAACTTCAGGGACTCGGCCAGTTGTTCTTCCAGCGCGTTCTCGCTGACCAGCTTGACCTTGTGGCCCAGCTCTTCGGCGACCAGTTGGGCGGTCTCCTGGTCCAGGACCTGGTTGATGGTCACCGGGGAGCCCATCTTGAACATGAACTTGACGACTTCGGCGCCCTTGACCGACATCTGGGCGGCCAACTCGGCTACGGTGATGGTCTCACCGATGTTCACTTCACGCACGATCGGTCCTGTCGGGTTCTGGAACCCGTGCTGGTTGCGCTTCTTCAGCTTCGACTTGCCACCACGACCGCCGCGACGGTAACCATCGCTTTCCTCGTCGGTGCTGCGTGGAGCCACGCGCGGAGCAGGAACCTTTTCCTTCTCCTTGACCGAGGGACGGTGCTGGGTGTGCTTGCGGTCGCGGCGGTCATCGTCCTCGTCACGCTTGGGCGCGCGGCGCGGCTCTTCCTTCTTGCGTTCTTCCACGGCGGCAGGCTTGGCCACCGGTTCGGCAGCCGCGACATCCGCCACCACGGCAGGCTCGGCACCGGCAGTAGCCGCTGCTTCCTGGGCAGCCTTGGCACGCGCAGCTTCCTCGGCCTTGCGCGCTTCCTCTTCGGCACGCTGGCGGGCAGCGGCCTCTTCGGCCTTCAGACGCTCCGCCTCTTCCGCCGCGCGCTGCTCCTCGAGTTCGCGCTGGCGCTCGGCCTCGATCTCGTCGGGGCTGCGCTTGACATAGGTTTTCTTCTTGCGAACTTCGACGCTCACCGTCTTGCTGCCACCCACTTTCAGCGTGGTAGTGGTCTTGCGTTGCAGGGTGATCTTGCGCGGCTCGCTGGCGCGATCGCCATGGCTGCCTTTCAGGTGGGTCAGCAGGGCTTGCTTCTCGCTATCCGTTACAACTTGTTCGGCACTGGTGTGCGGCAGACCTGCGTCACGCATCTGCAGCAGCAGGCGCTCCACCGGTGTGTCGACCACCTGGGCCAGTTCTTTCACCGTGACTTGCGTCATGCACTTCTCTCCTCAGGCCGCGACTGCTTACTCGAACCAATGGGCCCGGGCGGCCATGATCAACTTGCCGGCACGCTCTTCGTCCATGCCGTCGATGTCGAGCAGATCGTCGATCGATTGCTCGGCCAGATCTTCACGGGTGGTTACGCCACGCAGCGCCAGGTCCAGGGCCAGCTCCTTGCTCATGCCATCGAGGCTGAGCAGGTCTTCTGCCGGTTGTGCGTCGGCGAGCTTCTCTTCGGTCGCAATGGCCTTGGTCAGCAGGCGATCCTTGGCACGGGAGCGCAGCTCGTTGACGATGTCTTCGTCGAAGCCATCGATGCTGAGCATCTCTTCCATCGGTACGTAGGCGATTTCCTCAAGAGTCGTGAAGCCCTCTTCCACCAGTACCTGGGCCAGTTCCTCGTCGACATCCAGCTCGTCGACGAAGCGCTGCAGGATATCCCCGGTCTCGGCCTGTTGCTTGGCCTGGATATCCGCCTCGGTCATCACATTCAGGGTCCAGCCGGTCAACTGGCTGGCCAGACGGACGTTCTGGCCACTGCGGCCGATAGCCTGCGCCAGATTGTCCTCGGCGACGGCGATATCCATGGTATGGGTATCCTCGTCGACGATGATCGCCGCCACCTCGGCCGGAGCCATGGCGTTGATCACGAATTGCGCCGGGTTGTCGTCCCACAGGACGATATCCACCCGCTCTCCACCGATCTCGCCGGATACCGCCTGGACCCGCGAACCGCGCATGCCGATGCAGGCGCCCTGCGGGTCGATGCGCTTGTCCTTGGAACGAACGGCGATCTTGGCGCGCGAGCCCGGGTCACGGGCGGCTGCCATCACGTCGATCAACTGCTCGGCGATTTCCGGCACTTCGATGCGGAACAGCTCGATCAGCATTTCCGGCGCGGTACGCGACAGGACCAGTTGAGGACCGCGGTTCTCGGTCCGGATCTCCTTCAGCAGGGCACGCACGCGGGTGCCAACGCGGAAGGTCTCGCGCGGAATGATCTGGTCGCGGGCCAGCAGCGCCTCGGCGTTGTTGCCGAGATCGACGATGACGTTGTCGCGGGTGACCTTCTTCACGGTACCGGAAATGATCTCGCCGACCTTCTCGCGGTAGGCATCGACCACCTGGGCGCGCTCGGCCTCGCGGACCTTTTGCACGATGACCTGCTTGGCAGTCTGCGCAGCGATGCGGCCGAACTCGATGGATTCGATCTTTTCTTCGATGACCTCGCCGACCTTCGCGCCCGGCTTCTGCTCCTGGACGTCCTCGACGGTGATCTCGGTGGCGGGGTCCTGGTAGTCCTCGTCGGCGACGACGTGCCAACGACGGAAAGTCTCGTAGCTGCCGTTATGACGATTGATCTCGACGCGCAGGTCGACCTCGTCCTCGAAACGTTTCTTGGTGGCGGTCGCCAGAGCCAGCTCCAGCGCCTCGAAAATCACGCCGGCCGGTACGCCCTTTTCGTTGGATACCGACTCAACAACCAGCAGTACTTCTTTGCTCATTGTACGCCTCGCCTTTCAATCCATTGGATCCGCGGATTCGCGTCTCAATCAAAACGGGGAATGATGTTGGCCTTGTCGATCGAATCGATCGGCAGCAGGTACTCGTGATCGTCCACCAGGACCACCACATCCTGCTCCTCCACACCACGGAGAATGCCTTGGTAGTTACGCCGCCCCTCATAGGGCGAACGCAGCCTGATCTTCACTTGCTCGCCGGCATGCTTGGCGAACTGTTCGAGGGTGAACAGCGGCCGATCCATGCCCGGAGAGGACACCTCCAGGGTGTACTCGCCGCTGATCGGGTCTTCGACGTCGAGAATACCGCTGACCTGCCGACTGACGGCTTCACAGTCATCGATGAGGATGCCTTCGGGGCGGTCGATATAGACGCGCAACACCGAATGACGACCCTGGGAAATGAACTCGACGCCCCAGCACTCATAGCCGAGCGCCTCGACCACAGGGGCCAGCAAGGCCTGCAACTGTTCTAGCTTGCTCGACACCTGATCGCCTCGCGTATGTCGTAGAAACAAAAAATGGGCGAAACGCCCATCCCTAAATTGCCACTCGGAACCGTGGCATGGACTGTCCAGCTAACAAAAAGCCCCTAAAAAGGGGCCCTGAAAAACTGGTTGCGGGGGCTGGATTTGAACCAACGACCTTCGGGTTATGAGCCCGACGAGCTACCAGACTGCTCCACCCCGCGTCAAAGCTGGTGCAAGATTATACGACCGACACCCTGATGGGTCAACCGAACCTTGCGGAGACAAACCCCGCAGGACGGGGCTTGCTTATATGGTACCGAGGAGGGGACTCGAACCCCTACAGCCTATGGCCACTACCACCTCAAGGTAGCGTGTCTACCAATTCCACCACCTCGGCAGAAACCTTTCTCTTACTTCTGTTCAGGAGCCGCCGGTACATCGCCTGCACTTTCCGCAGGCTTGGACTGCTCCTGAAGAACCGGCACATCGTCAGCGGCCGGTGCTTTCTCTTGCTTCTGCTCCAGAACTGCCGGATCCGGCAGCCCGATGTGTTGCAGAGCATCAGACTTTTCTTTAGCGAAGTACGCTAAGCCAAGGCTGGTCAAGAAAAAAACCGCTGCCAGTATACCAGTAATCCGACTCAAAAAGGTAGCGGAACCTTGGCTTCCGAAAACAGTTGCCGAAGCACCTGCACCGAAAGAAGCCCCTGCATCCGCACCCTTGCCATGCTGAACGAGGATCAGGCCAACAAGACCCAATGCCATCAGCAGATGCACGACAATTACGACCTTTTCCAGCATCTTCAGCTTCCCGCGGCACGACAGATCGCGCCGAACTCATCCGCATTGAGGGAGGCTCCACCTACCAGCCCCCCATCGATATCCGGCATGCCGAACAACTCGGCTGCACTTGCCGCCTTTACACTGCCGCCGTAAAGGAGTCGCACACCTTTTGCGACCTCGGCATTTTCCGCTGCCAGTTGCGCGCGGATCGCCGCGTGCACTTCCTGGGCTTGCGCGGGGGACGCGGTCAACCCGGTCCCGATCGCCCAGACCGGCTCGTAAGCCACGACTGCGCGAGCAAAAGCTCCAACACCCAACTCGTCGATCACGCTTCCCAGCTGCCTTGCGACAACCTCCAGCGTCTTGCCCGCCTCGCGCTCCGCCCGGGTTTCCCCGACACACAGCACCGGCACCAGGCCGCACGACTGAGCCGCGGCAAACTTGCGACTCACAACCTCGTCACTCTCGCCGAGAATCAGGCGACGCTCTGAGTGGCCCACAAGGACCATGCTACAACCGACATCCGCCAACTGACTGGGAGCAGTCTCACCGGTCAGCGCGCCTTGCATCGGCTCGACGGCGCTGTTCTGCGCACCTACATCGATCGCCTTGCCGGCCAGGCCCTGGATGACCTGGCTGATGAACAAGCAAGGCGGCATCACAGCTACATCGACTCCGCTCGGCAACGCCAGCTGACGCAAGCCTTTGATCAACTCGGCCACACTGGAATGCGTACCGTGCATTTTCCAGTTACCGGCCACCAAGGGTCGACGCATGCTGTACCTCGCGGGGCAAAGTGGGCGCAGATGTTACTCAACAGTTTCCAGACTGGCAAGCAAAATCAAGCACATACCTCAGAAACAATTTTTGCCAGCTGTTCGGCGTGGGCACGAACGCTAGCTTCCTCGTCGCCCTCGACCATCACCCGGACCAACGGCTCTGTGCCGGATTTGCGCAGCAGGACACGGCCGCGCCCGCCCATTTGCTCGGTGACGCGGACGCTGGCCTCCTTCACCGACGGGTGCTCGAGCGGATCGCTTTCGCCCTTGAAGCGCACATTGATCAGCACCTGGGGGCACTTGCGAATCCCCTGGCGCGCCTCGGCCAGGGTCTGGCCGCGATGCTTGAGCGCCATCAGCACCTGTAGCGCCGCGATGATGGCATCGCCCGTCGTGGTGTTCTGGCAGCAGACGATATGTCCCGAATTCTCCCCTCCCAGCATCCAGTTCCGAGCCAGCAGTTCGGCCATCACATAGCGATCGCCGACCTTCGCCCGCACGAACGGGATATGCAGCTCCTGCAAAGCCAGCTCCAGGCCGAGGTTGCTCATCAGGGTGCCGACCACACCGCCTTGCAGGCGCCCGCTTTCCTGCAGGTCGCGCGCGATGAGGAAAAGCAGTTCGTCGCCATCCACGACCGCACCGGTATGGTCGACCATCATCACCCGGTCGCCGTCGCCGTCGAAGGCGATGCCGAGGTCGGCATGGTGCTCGACCACCGCAGCCTGCAGGCCATCCAGGTGAGTGGAACCGCACTTGTCGTTGATGTTCAGGCCATTCGGGCTGGCCGCCAGCACCGTCACTTCCGCGCCCAGTTCCCGGAAGACGCTGGGAGCGATCTTGTAGGTAGCGCCGTTGGCGCAGTCGAGCACGACCTTGAGACCGTTGAAGTCGGTGCTGGTCGGCACGCTGCTCTTACAGAATTCGATGTAGCGCCCCGCCGCGTCATTGATCCGCGAAACCTTGCCGAGACGGGCGGACTCCACCACGGTCATCGGCGCATCGAGCAGTTCCTCGATCATCAGCTCGACGTCATCCGGCAGCTTGGTCCCCTGCCCGGAGAAGAACTTGATGCCGTTGTCGTCGTGGGGATTGTGCGAAGCGCTGATCACCACCCCGGCCTCGGCGTGGAAAGTCCGCGTCAGGTAGGCGATGCCGGGGGTAGGCATCGGTCCCAGCAACAGGGTATCGGCGCCGGAAGCGGAGAGCCCCGCCTCGAAGGCCGACTCGAACATGTAACCCGAGCTGCGCGTGTCCTTGCCGATCAGGACCCGGCAGTTGCCCTGCCGGCGGAAGGCCATGCCCACCGCCCAGCCCAGCTTGAGAACGAAGTCCGGAGTAATCGGAAACTCGCCAACACGACCACGGATACCGTCAGTCCCGAAGTATTTTCTGCTCATCTTTTGTCTTCCGTGCTCAATCCGCCATTTCAACGGCGGAGATCATTCGCATCACGTCGACGGTCGCCGCCACGTCATGCACTCGAATTATCCGTGCGCCCTTGGCCAGCGCCAGGGCCGCCAGAGCTAGGCTGCCGTAGAGGCGTTCGTCCACCTCCCGCCCCAGTACCTTGCCGATCATGCTCTTGCGCGAAACGCCGACCAACAACGGCAAGCCCAGGCCATGGAGTGCCTGCAGATGCCTGAACAGCACCAGGTTGTGCTCCAGTGTCTTGGCAAAACCGAAACCCGGATCCAGCAACAGCCGCTCGCGGTCGATTCCGGCCGCCACGCAGGCATTCACACGCTCCTGCAGGAACGCGCCGACTTCCGCCACCACATCCTGGTAGGCAGGCGCATCCTGCATGGTCTGCGGTTCTCCACGCATGTGCATGAGGCAGACCGCCAGGCCGCTATCCACCGCAGCATCCAGCGCACCGTCGCGCTGCAGCGAACGGACGTCGTTGATCAGACCCGCTCCGAGACGCGCAGTTTCGCGCATGACCGCGGGCGTGGAGGTATCCACCGAAATCACGACGTCCAGCTCGCGAGCGATGCGTTCGACTACCGGAGCGACCCGCTCCAGCTCCTCCGTCGGAGAAACGCTGCGCGCACCGGGACGGGTCGACTCGCCGCCGACGTCGATGAGCGTTGCGCCTTCCCGCACCATGCGCTCGGCATGCCGCAGGGCATCGTCCAGCCGGTCGTAACGGCCGCCATCGGAAAAGGAATCGGGGGTGACATTGAGGATGCCCATGACATGTGGGCGGGCCAAATCAAGAACCCGACTGCCGCAAGGCAGTCGGGTCGGGTATTGCGGATTGCTCATTCAGGGCTCTCAGTGCTCGCCGGCCGGCCCACCGATAGGAGGGGTGTTCTCGCGGCGGCCCGACTCTTCCAGGTTGGCCGGCGGGGTGCCGGTACCCGAACCACCCTGCCAGTCACGCGGCTCGCGCGGCACGCGACCGGCCATGATGTCGTCGATCTGGTCGGAGTCGATGGTTTCGTACTTCATCAGTGCGTCGGCCATCATCTCCAGCTTGTCGCGGTTCTCGTCGAGCAGTCGCTTGGCGGTACCGTAGCAGTCGTCGATGATGCGCCGGACTTCCTGGTCGATCATCTTGGCGGTCTCGCCCGACACATTGGCGTGCTGGCTGCCGGCGCTACGGCCGAGGAACACCTCGCCCTCCTCCTCCGCGTACATCAGCGGGCCGAGCTTCTCGGACAGACCCCACTTGGTCACCATGTTCCGCGCCAACTGGGTAGCACGCATGATGTCGTTGGAAGCGCCAGTGGTGACGCCTTCGAAGCCGAGGGTCATCTCTTCCGCGATACGGCCGCCGAACAGCGAGCAGATCTGGCTTTCCAGCGCGCGCTTGGACAGGCTGTAGCGATCTTCCTCGGGGAGGAACATGGTCACGCCCAGGGCGCGTCCGCGCGGAATGATGGACACCTTGTAGACCGGGTCATGCTCCGGCACCAGGCGACCGACGATGGCGTGGCCGGCTTCGTGGTAGGCGGTGTTGCGCTTCTCCTTCTCGGACATGACCATGGTCTTGCGCTCGGCGCCCATCATGATCTTGTCCTTGGCCAGCTCGAACTCGCGCATGTCGACGATGCGCTTGTTGGAGCGCGCGGCGAACAGCGAAGCCTCGTTGACCAGGTTGGCCAGGTCGGCGCCGGAGAAACCGGGCGTACCGCGGGCGATGACGGCAGGATCGACATGGTCGCCCAGCGGCACCTTGCGCATGTGCACCTTGAGGATCTGTTCGCGCCCGCGGATATCCGGCAAGCCGACCACCACCTGGCGGTCGAAGCGGCCCGGACGCAGCAGCGCCGGGTCCAGAACGTCCGGACGGTTGGTGGCAGCGATGACGATGATGCCATCGTTCATCTCGAAGCCATCCATCTCCACCAGCAACTGGTTGAGGGTCTGCTCGCGCTCGTCGTGACCACCGCCCAGGCCGGCGCCGCGATGGCGGCCGACGGCGTCGATCTCGTCGATGAAGATGATGCACGGCGCATGCTTCTTGGCCTGGTCGAACATGTCGCGGACACGGGAAGCGCCCACGCCGACGAACATCTCGACGAAGTCGGAACCGGAAATGGTGAAGAACGGCACCTTGGCTTCGCCGGCGATGGCCTTGGCCAGCAGGGTCTTGCCGGTGCCGGGCGGGCCGACCATCAGCACGCCGCGCGGGATACGGCCGCCCAGGCGCTGGAACTTGCCCGGATCGCGAAGGAACTCGACCAGCTCGCTGACCTCCTCCTTGGCCTCGTCGCAGCCGGCGACGTCAGCGAAGGTGGTCTTGACCTGGTCCTCGGACAGCAGGCGCGCCTTGCTCTTGCCGAAGCTCATCGGGCCGCCGCGACCGCCGCCGCCACCCTGCATCTGGCGCATGAAGAACATGAAGACGGCGATGATCACCAGGATCGGGAAGCTGGCGACCAGCAACTGGGTCCAGATGCTCTGCTGTTCGGGCTGCTTGCCCTCGACCACGACGTTGTTGTTGACCAGGTCGCCGATCAGGCCGTTGTCCTGGATCGCCGGGCGGATGGTCTTGAAGGTATCGCCGTCGCTACGCTTGCCGGTGATGACATAGCCATCCACGGTCACTCGCTCGACCTTGCCATCCTTGACCTGCTGGATGAAGTCCGAGTAGTTCAGCGTCTGTGGCTCGCTCGGGCTCGAGAAATTGTTCATCACGGTCACCAGTACCGCCGCGATGATCAGCCACAGAATCAGATTCTTTGCCATGTCGTTCAATTGACTACCCTCTGAAGCCGGCTCCGTCCTGGAAACCGCTTCACACGACGGCCAGACTCCTTCCGGCCAAAAGTACTACACAAGCGCCCGCGCACGCAGGCGTTGTCTGTAACCCTTTATGAACCCTCGCCCGTCCCGGCACAACAGGTCATCGACCAATAGACAGGCTATAGGGTCAATCATTCCAGTCTATTCCCCGCGAAAGCCGCGTGCGAGCAGATACTGTTCCCGCGAACGATCACGCGACGACAGGGGCTTGCGCATCTGTACCTTGTCGAACATTTCCCGGGCCTGCTTGTGGTACTGGTCGAAACCTTCGCCCTGGAAGATCTTGATCAGGAAATCGCCGCCCGGCCGCAGCACACGGCCGGCCAGGTCCAGCGCCAGTTCGCAGAGATACATGGCGCGCGGCTGGTCGGAGGCCCGCACTCCACTCATATTGGGGGCCATATCGGAAATCACAAGGTCTACCGGATGGTCGCCGATCGCCTCGAGGATCCGCGCGAACACCGCGTCCTCGGTGAAGTCGCCCTGGATAAAGGTGACGTCGGGGATGCTGTCCATCTCGAGGATGTCCGAAGCGATCAGCCGGCCGCGGTCGCCGATCACCCGGCTGGTGACCTGCGACCACCCGCCCGGCGCGGCGCCCAGGTCGACCACGGTCATGCCCGGACGCAGGATGCGGTCCTTCTCCTGGATCTCCAGCAGCTTGTAGCTGGCGCGCGAGCGATAGCCATCGCGCTGGGCCATCTTCACGTAGGGATCGTCGAAATGTTCTTTCAGCCAACGCTGGCTGGTTTTGGAGCGGGCCACGGAATACCTCTTCGGGCACCCCCGGTCGGCGGGGGCAGCATCACTTGGACTAAAACTGGGGTAAAATAGACGACTTTTTCCCAGGGGTCTGATTATGGCGCTCACTCAAGAGCAGAAGAAACAGTTCAAATCTATCGGTCACCACCTGAAACCGGTATTGATCGTAGCCGAGAACGGCTTGACCGAAGGCGTTCTCGCCGAACTCGAGCGCGCACTCAACGATCACGAACTGATCAAGGTGAAACTGGCGCTGGCCGAGCGCGACGATCGCCGCGCCCTGCTCGACGAACTCTGCGCGCAGTCGCGCAGCGACCTGGTGCAAAGCATCGGCAAGATGGCGCTGGTCTATCGGAAGAACCCGAAGCCGAACAAGAATCTCTCGAACATCAGCCGTTTCGCCGGCATCTGATGCCCCATCCAACCAAGGTCGGGAAACTTCCCGACCTGGTTCAGACGCCTTCCTCGTCCCGCCCCGGTACCGGCTGCAACACCAGCAGCAGGCCACACATCGCCACCGCCAGGTAGTTGAACAGCAGCCAGCGCACCGCCTCGGGCGCCAGCCCACGCACCAGGAAATACACCAGGCAGAGCAGCGCGACGGCGAGCAACAACTGACCGCGAAGGTCTCGCCAGAGGCTCCTCGGCCCGTGGCTCGACACCAACACCAGCGCCTGCAGCGCCGCACAGAATCCGGCGAAGCCGATCAGCAGCGGCGTCAACGCCGCGGCTACGGTTTCCACCAGCAGCGGCGCCAGTCCGGTCTTGGCCAACGCAGGCAGGACCACGAACTGCAGCAACCAGAGGCCGCCGACCCAGAACGTCTGGGCCAGCAGCCAACTGATCGCGCCTGCGCGCAACGGGGCGCGCTTAGATATGGCGAACCTCGACGATCTCGTACTCGACGTCGCCGCCCGGGGTTCTCACCAGCACGGCATCGCCTTCGGTCTTGCCGATCAGCGCACGGGCGATCGGCGAATTCACCGAGATCTTGCCACCCTTGATATCCGCCTCGTCGTCGCCGACGATCTGGTAGGTCACGGTCTCGTCGGTCTCGACATTGGCGATGTCGACGGTGGTGCCGAAGATCACCTTGCCGCTGTGCGGGATGGCGGTGACATCGATGACCTGGGCGTTGGACAGCTTGGCCTCGATGTCGCGGATACGCGCCTCGACCATGCCCTGCTGTTCGCGCGCCGCATGGTACTCGGCGTTTTCCTTGAGGTCGCCCAGTTCACGCGCTTCGGCGATGGCCTGGCTGATCTGCGGGCGCAGCACGCCCTTCAGGTGTTTCACTTCTTCTTCCAGGGCGCGGGCGCCCTGGACGGTCATGGGGAACTTGCTCATGCCTTGATTCCTGCGTGGAGATCCTGCAGACGCCGAACGGTCTTCTCGGGACCGAACTTGAGCGCCTCACAGATCGCCTGCCCACCCGCAATGGTGGTGGTGCAGCAGATCTTGTGCTGCAGGGCGTTTCGACGAATGGAGTAGGAGTCAGCGATGGACTGCCGGCCCTCGGTGGTGTTGATGATCAGGGTGACCTCGTCGTTCTTGATCATGTCCACCACGTGCGGGCGACCTTCGGTCACCTTGTTCACGCGACGCACCGGCAGGCCCGCGGCCTCGATGACACGCGCGGTACCGGCGGTGGCTACCACTTCGAAGCCCAGCGCGACCAGGTCGCCAGCCACCTGGGCGGCGAACGGCTTGTCGTCTTCGCGGACGCTGATGAAGGCGCAACCGGCGGTCGGGAGAATCTCGCTGGCCCCCAACTGAGCCTTGGCAAAGGCTTCGGCAAAGCTATCACCGACGCCCATCACTTCACCAGTGGACTTCATTTCCGGGCCGAGGATCGGATCGACGCCGGGGAACTTGGCGAACGGGAACACCGCTTCCTTGACGCTGAAGAACGGCGGGATGATTTCCTGGGTGAAGCCGACCTCGGCCAGGGTCTTGCCGGCCATGACGCGGGCGGCGACCTTGGCCAGCGACTCGCCGACGCACTTGGAGACGAACGGCACGGTACGCGAGGCGCGCGGATTGACCTCGATGACGAAGATATCCTCGCCCTGCACCGCCATCTGCACGTTCATCAGGCCGACCACGCCAAGCTCCAGGGCCATTTTCTTGACCTGCTCGCGGATCTCGTCCTGGATGTGCTGCGGCAGCGAGTACGGCGGCAGCGAACAGGCGGAGTCGCCGGAGTGAACGCCAGCCTGCTCGATATGCTGCATGATCGCGCCGATCACCACGATCTCGCCGTCGCATACCGCGTCGATGTCGACTTCGATGGCGCAGTTGAGGAAGTGGTCGAGCAGCACCGGGCTGTCGTTGGAAACCTGAACCGCCTCACGCATGTAGCGCTTGAGTTCTTCTTCCTGGTAGACGATTTCCATCGCCCGCCCGCCCAGCACGTAGGACGGGCGTACCACCAGCGGATAACCGATGGCCTTGGACGCGGCCAGGGCCTCGTCTTCGCTGCGCGCGGTGGCGTTGGCCGGCTGGCGCAGGTTCAGGCGCTGGACCATCTGCTGGAAGCGCTCGCGGTCTTCGGCACGGTCGATGGCGTCCGGACTGGTGCCGATGATCGGCACGCCGGCCTCTTCGAGGGCGCGGCAGAGCTTCAGCGGGGTCTGGCCGCCGTACTGGACGATCACGCCCTTGGGCTGCTCGACGCGGACGATCTCAAGGACGTCCTCGAGGGTCACCGGCTCGAAGTACAGGCGGTCGGAGGTGTCATAGTCGGTGGAGACGGTTTCCGGGTTGCAGTTGACCATGATGGTCTCGTAGCCGTCTTCGCGCATCGCCAGCGCCGCGTGCACGCAGCAGTAGTCGAACTCGATGCCCTGGCCGATGCGGTTCGGACCGCCGCCGAGGATCATGATCTTCTCGCGGCTCGACGGGTTGGCCTCGCACTCTTCCTCGTAGGTCGAATACATGTAGGCGGTGTCGCTGGCGAACTCGGCGGCGCAGGTATCGACACGCTTGTAGACCGGCAGCACCTTCAGCTTGTGGCGATGGCTGCGCAGGTTCTTCTCGGTGACGCCTAGCAGCTTGGCCAGGCGCGCGTCGGAGAAGCCCTTGCGCTTGAGCTTGTACATCAGCTCGCGATCGATGGAGGACAGGCCGAGGGTCTTGACCTTCTCCTCGTCCTTGACCAGGTCCTCGATCTGCACCAGGAACCATTCGTCGATGCGGGTCAGCTCGAACACTTCCTCGACGCTCTTGCCGGCGCGGAAGGCGTCGGCGACGTACCAGACACGCTCGGCGCTGGGCACGGTCAGCTCGCGCTTGAGGATGCTGTCGGCCTCCGGGTCGTTCAGGTCGAGCTTCGGATCGAAGCCGGTGGCGCCGACTTCCAGGCCGCGCAAGGCTTTCTGCACCGACTCCTGGAAGGTCCGGCCGATGGCCATGACTTCGCCGACCGACTTCATCTGGGTGGTCAGGCGGGCATCAGCTTTCGGGAACTTCTCGAAGGCGAAGCGCGGGATCTTGGTCACCACGTAGTCGATGGCCGGCTCGAACGACGCCGGGGTGCGGCCGCCGGTGATGTCGTTCTGCAGTTCGTCGAGGGTGTAGCCGACCGCCAGCTTGGCGGCGATCTTGGCGATCGGGAAACCGGTGGCCTTGGAGGCCAGGGCCGAGGAGCGGGAAACCCGCGGGTTCATCTCGATCACCACCATGCGCCCGGTGTTCGGGCAGATGCCGAACTGCACGTTGGAACCGCCGGTTTCCACGCCGATCTCGCGCAATACCGCCAGCGAGGCGTTGCGCATGATCTGGTATTCCTTGTCGGTCAGGGTCTGCGCCGGCGCCACGGTGATCGAGTCACCGGTGTGCACGCCCATCGGGTCGAAGTTCTCGATGGAGCAGACGATGATGCAGTTGTCCTTCTTGTCGCGGACCACCTCCATCTCGTATTCCTTCCAGCCGATCAGCGACTCGTCGATCAACAGCTCGTTGGTCGGCGACAGGTCGAGGCCACGGGCGCAGATCTCTTCGAACTCTTCACGGTTGTAGGCGATACCGCCGCCGGTGCCGCCCATGGTGAAGGACGGACGGATGATGCAGGGGAAGCCGACCTGCTCGAGCACGCCGTAGGCCTCCTCCATGCTGTGGGCGATGCCCGAGCGCGGACAGGCCAGGCCGATATCCTTCATCGCCTTGTCGAAGCGCGAGCGGTCCTCGGCCTTGTCGATGGTATCGGCATTGGCGCCGATCATCTCCACGCCGAACTTCTCCAGCACGCCGTGGCGCTCCAGGTCCAGGGCGCAGTTCAGCGCGGTCTGGCCGCCCATGGTCGGCAGCAGCGCGTCGGGGCGTTCCTTCTCGATGATCTTGGCCACGGTGGCCCACTTGATCGGCTCGATGTAGGTCGCGTCGGCCATCGCCGGATCGGTCATGATGGTCGCGGGGTTGGAGTTCACCAGGATGACGCGGTAGCCCTCCTCGCGCAGGGCCTTGCAGGCCTGGGCGCCGGAGTAGTCGAATTCGCAGGCCTGGCCAATCACGATGGGGCCGGCACCGAGGATCAGGATGCTCTTTATGTCTGTACGTTTTGGCATGGGACTCTCGTTGCAATAATCAGGACAGGGTTGCGGTGGCCAGCTTCACACCAAAGCCGACGAACAGGGCGCCGACGCCCGAAGTGGCGCCGGCAGCCAACCGTTGCCGCCGGCGGAACCAGGCCGCCAGCCGCACACCGGTGAAAATCAGGAAGCTCAGGTAAAGGGCGCTGACCAGTTCCAGGATCACCGCCAGCACCAGGAACGACAGCCCCGGATAGGCATAGCCGGGATCGACGAACTGGATGAAGAAGGAGATGAAGAACAGGATCGCCTTGGGATTCGACAGGCTGAGCAGCAGCGCCTTGCGGAACGGCTGGTGGACATCCACCTTTTCGGCCTGCGCCGCCGTCGCCTCGGGATTGCGCAGCTTGCGCCAGGCGCCCCGCAGCATGCCGACGCCGAGATAGAACAGGTAGGCCGCACCGAGGTACTTCAGGCCGATGAACAGCATCGGCTCGGCCTTCAGCAGGGAGGCCACACCGAGGGCCGACAGCAGCATCAGCACCGCGTCTCCGAGGAACACGCCGCAGGCGGCCCGGTAGCCGGTCGCCACGCCACGCTGGGCCGAAGTCGCGAGGACGAACAACGAGTTCGGTCCGGGCAACAGGATCACGAAAACCACACCCAGCACGTAGGTCCAGAAATCGGTTATCCCCAGGGTCGGCATGGCTCTGCTCCTCAGCGACGCTCGGCCATCGCCGAGATGAAGCGGTCGAACAGCGGGGCGACGTCATGCGGACCGGGGCTCGCCTCGGGGTGGCCCTGGAAGCTGAAAGCGACCTTGTCGGTGCGCTCGATACCCTGCAGGGTACCGTCGAACAGCGACTTGTGAGTGGCTCGCAGGTTGTCCGGCAGGGTGCTCTCGTCGACCGCGAAACCGTGGTTCTGGCTGGTGATCATCACCACGCCGCTGTCCAGGTCCTGCACCGGGTGGTTGGCGCCGTGGTGGCCGTGGCCCATCTTCAGGGTCTTGGCGCCAGAGGCCAGGGCCAGCAACTGATGGCCGAGGCAGATGCCGAACACCGGGATCTCGGTATCGAGGAATTCGCGGATCGCCTGGATCGCGTAGTCGCACGGTTCGGGGTCGCCGGGGCCGTTGGAAAGGAAGATGCCGTCAGGGTTCAGCGCCAGCACTTCGCTGGCCGGTGTCTGCGCCGGCACCACGGTCAGGCGGCAGCCGCGCGCCACCAGCATGCGCAGGATGTTCAGCTTGACGCCGTAGTCGTAGGCCACCACGTGATACGGCAGTTCACCGGCCGGGATCTCCGGGTGACTGTCGCTTTCCAGGTTCCAGACGCTGGAGCGCCACTCGTAGCGCTCGGCGGTGGTGACCTCCTTGGCCAGGTCCATGCCCTTCAGGCCGGGGAAGGCGCGAGCCAGCTCCAGCGCGCGTTCCTCGGTAGCGTCGGCACCAGCCAGGATGCAGCCGTTCTGCGAACCCTTCTCGCGGAGGATGCGGGTCAGGCGACGGGTATCGATGCCGGCGATGGCGACGGTGCCGTTGGCTTTCAGGTAGTCAGGCAGCGACTGCTTGCTGCGCCAGTTGCTGGCGATCAGCGGCAGGTCGCGGATGATCAGGCCGGCGGCCCAGACACGGTTGGCCTCGGCGTCTTCCGGGGTGGTACCGGTATTGCCGATGTGCGGGTAGGTCAGGGTGACGATCTGCTGGGCGTAGGAAGGATCGGTGAGGATTTCCTGGTAGCCGGTCATGGCGGTGTTGAACACCACCTCGCCAACGGTCTGACCGTCGGCACCGATGGCTTCACCGCGAAAAATGCTGCCGTCGGCAAGTGCAAGTATGGCTGGCTTAGTCAAGAAGACCTCCCGTAAATCAAGCCTGACTGGTCGCGCAGGTGTAAAAAAGCGGGATGACACCGTGAAGAGTCATCCCGCTTTTTTTCGATTCATGCTGCGCTGCTTTTAGTGGACACACTAAAGCTGTAGTTTACAGAATCGCGACATTCCGGTCCACCAATAAGACGACGTGCGGCAGCGCCTCAGCGTAGGCCGAGCACATCCTGCATGTCGTACAGGCCGTTCTCCTTGCCCTCCAGCCACAGCGCCGCACGCACCGCGCCACGGGCGAAGGTCATGCGACTGGAAGCCTTGTGGGTGATCTCCACGCGCTCGCCCTCGGCGGCGAACAGCACGGTGTGGTCGCCCACCACGTCACCGGCGCGCACGGTGGCGAAGCCGATGGTTTCCCGCGCCCGCGCGCCGGTCTGCCCCTCGCGTCCGTAGACCGCCACTTCCTGAAGGTCCCGGCCGAGCGCCTGGGCTACCACCTCGCCCATGCGCAAGGCGGTGCCGGACGGTGCATCGACCTTGTGCCGGTGATGGGCCTCGATGATCTCGATATCCACTTCGTCGCCCAGCACCCGTGCCGCGGTATCCAGAAGCTTCAGGCAAAGGTTCACGCCGACGCTGAAGTTGGCAGCGAAGACGATCGGGATATCCTTCGCCGCCTCGGCCAGCAGCAGCTTCTCGTCGGCGCTGAAGCCGGTGGTGCCGATGACCATCGCCCGGCGCGCCTTGCGGCACTGCTCGATGTTCTTCAGGGTTACGGAGGGATGGGTGAAGTCGATCAGGACGTCGAACTCCTCGCAGACCTTGCCCAGGTCCCCGGACAGCGGCACGCCGATCCGGCCGAGACCGGCCAGCTCGCCGGCGTCCGCCCCCACCAGGGTGCTATCCGGACGATCCACCGCCGCCGTCAGCCCGGCGGCACCGCCGGTCTGCTGAACGGCCTCGATCAGGTTCTTGCCCATGCGCCCGGCGGCGCCCACTACGGCTATACGTCGCATAAAACCACTCCACGCGGAACCCGGACGCGGCTGTCAGGCCGCGCCCATGGCTTTGTTTATAGGTCGTCGAAGAAACGCTTCATGCCTTCGAACCAGCCACTGGCCTTGGGCGAATGCGAGGTGTCGCTCTGCAACGACTTGCGGAACTCCTCGAGCAGCTCGCGCTGGCGCTTGTCCAGGTTCACCGGGGTTTCCACCACCACCTTGCACATCAGGTCGCCGGCGCCGCCGCCGCGCACCGGGGCCACGCCCTTGCCGCGCAGGCGGAACAGCTTGCCGGTCTGGGTGCTTTCCGGAATCTTCAGCTTGACCCGGCCATCCAGGGTCGGCACTTCCAGCTCGCCACCCAGCGCAGCGTCGGCGAAACTGATCGGCACTTCGCAGTACAGATGCTTGCCGTCGCGCTGGAAGATCGGGTGCTCGCGCACATTGACCACCACGTACAGGTCGCCCGCCGGACCACCCATGCTGCCGGCCTCGCCTTCGCCGGTGAGGCGGATGCGGTCGCCGGTGTCGACGCCGGCCGGCACCTTCACCGACAGGGTCTTCTGCTCTTCCACGCGCCCCTGCCCATGGCAGGAGCCACAGGGATCGGAAATCATCTTGCCGGTGCCGTGGCAGCGCGGGCAGGTCTGCTGGACCGAGAAGAAGCCCTGCTGCATGCGCACCTGGCCGATACCGCCGCAAGTGGTGCAGGTGACCGGTGTGGTGCCGGGCTTGGCGCCGCTGCCGTTGCAGGTCTTGCAACCGACCAGGGTCGGCACGCGGATGGTGACGGTGGTGCCACGTACCGCCTCCTCCAGGTCGAGGTCCAGGGTGTAGCGCAGGTCCGCGCCGCGCTGCGCGCCGCCGCGCGAGCCACCGCGGGCACCGCCGCCACCGAAGAAATCGCTGAACACATCGCCGAAGATGTCGGAGAAGCTCGCCCCGCCGAAACCGGCGCCAGCGCCCCCACCCATATTCGGATCGACGCCGGCATGGCCGTACTGGTCGTAGGCCGCCCGCTTGCTGGCATCGGAGAGGACCTCGTAGGCCTCGTTGGCCTCCTTGAACTTGTCCTCGGCTTCCTTGTCGCCAGGATTGCGGTCCGGGTGGTATTTCATCGCCAGGCGGCGGTAGGCCTTCTTCAGGTCCGCCTCGCTGGCGCCACGCTCAACCCCCAGAACCTCGTAAAAGTCTCGTTTCGCCATAACCTTTCCGTCTCAATTAAGGACCCTCCAGACACGCCAACGCGGGAGCAGGCTCCCGCGTGGCGGATCATGCGTACCGGCCTGGCCGGCACGCGGGGCAGAAGCAAGCCGGGGCTTACTTGTTGTCCTTGACCTCTTCGAACTCGGCGTCCACCACGTCGTCAGCGGCTTTCGCCTGCTCGCCCTGGGGAGCGTCTTCGCCCTGCTGGGCCTGTTCGGCGTACATCTTCTGCGCCAGCGGGGTGGAAGCCTGGGACAGAGCGTTCATCTTGACCTCGATCTCGGCCTTGTCGTCGCCCTTCACCGCCGCTTCCAGCTCGCCCAGCGCCTTCTCGATGGTCGCCTTGTCCTCGGCGGTGGCCTTGTCGCCCGCCTCGGTGATCATCTTGCGGGTCGCGTGGACCAGCGCGTCGCCCTGGTTGCGAGCGGCAGCCAGTTCCTCGAACTTGCGGTCCTCCTCGGCGTTCGCCTCGGCATCGCGGACCATCTGCTGGATCTCATCCTCGGACAGGCCGGAGGATGCCTTGATCACGATGGACTGCTGCTTGCCGGTGGCCTTGTCCTTCGCCGAGACGTGCAGGATGCCGTTGGCATCGATATCGAAGGTCACCTCGATCTGCGGCACGCCGCGCGGAGCCGGCGGAATGTCGGCCAGGTCGAACTTGCCCAGCGACTTGTTCTGCGCGGCCTGCTTGCGCTCGCCCTGCAGCACGTGGATGGTCACCGCGCCCTGGTTGTCGTCGGCGGTGGAGAACACCTGCGACTTCTTGGTCGGGATGGTGGTGTTCTTCTCGATCAGACCGGTCATCACGCCGCCCAGGGTCTCGATGCCGAGGGTCAGCGGGGTCACGTCGAGCAGCAGCACGTCCTTCACGTCGCCGGCCAGGACCGCGCCCTGGATGGCGGCACCGACAGCCACGGCTTCGTCCGGGTTGACGTCCTTGCGCGCTTCCTTGCCGAAGAACTCGGCAACGGTCTTCTGTACCAGCGGCATGCGGGTCTGGCCGCCGACCAGGATCACTTCATGGATATCGGAAACATCCAGGCCGGCATCCTTCAGCGCGGTGCGGCACGGCTCGATGGTGCGCTGCACCAGGTCTTCGACCAGGGACTCCAGCTTGGCGCGGGAAACCTTGACGTTCAGGTGCTTCGGACCGCTCGCGTCGGCAGTCACGTACGGCAGGTTGACGTCGGTCTGCTGGGTCGAGGACAGCTCGATCTTGGCTTTCTCGGCCGCTTCCTTCAGACGCTGCATGGCCAGCGGGTCGCCCTTCAGGTTGATGCCGCTTTCCTTCTTGAACTCGTCGACGAGGTAGTCGATCAGGCGGATGTCGAAGTCTTCGCCGCCGAGGAAGGTGTCGCCGTTGGTGGCCAGCACTTCGAACTGGTGCTCGCCGTCGACTTCGGCGATCTCGATCACCGACACGTCGAAGGTACCGCCGCCCAGGTCATAGACGATCACGGTGTGGTCGCCCTTGGCCTTGTCCAGGCCGTAGGCCAGCGCCGCCGCGGTCGGCTCGTTGATGATCCGCTTGACGTCGAGGCCGGCGATGCGGCCGGCGTCCTTGGTGGCCTGGCGCTGGCTGTCGTTGAAGTAGGCCGGAACGGTGATCACCGCTTCGGTGACCGGCTCGCCGAGGTAGTCTTCGGCGGTCTTCTTCATTTTCTTCAGCACTTCGGCGGAAATCTGCGGAGGCGCCATCTTCTGGCCCTTCACTTCCACCCAGGCGTCGCCGTTGTCGGCCTTGACGATGCTGTACGGCACCATCTGGATGTCTTTCTGAACCACGTTCTCTTCGAAGCGACGGCCGATCAGGCGCTTCACCGCATACAGGGTGTTCTGCGGGTTGGTGACCGCCTGGCGCTTGGCCGGCTGGCCCACCAGGGTTTCGCCATCGTTGGTGTAGGCGATGATCGAGGGGGTGGTACGCGCGCCCTCGGCGTTCTCGATGACCTTGACGTTACCGTTCTCCAGGATAGCCACGCAGGAGTTGGTGGTACCCAGGTCGATGCCAATGATTTTGCCCATATTCACTCTCCAGAAACTTTGATTCCGTGCGACCCGCCCGTGGGTCTCGTGCTCGGTTGACTACCCAGATGGGGTCGTCGCGTCGAATTTCAAGCCTGCTCGTCGATGGACGGCGGGGTTTCCGCCGGCGCCTTGCTGACTACCACCATCGCCGGACGCAGCAGGCGGCCGTTGAGCAGGTAGCCTTTCTGGAACACCTTGAGGACACTGCCCGGCTCGGCCGAAGCGCTTTCCTGCATGGCCATCGCCTGGTGCTGCTCGGGGTTGAAAGGCTCGCCTTCCGGGTTCAGCGCCTCCACCTGGTAGCGGCGCAGGGTGTCGTCGAACATCTTCAGGGTCAGTTCCATCCCTTCGCGCATCGGCTTGATCGCCTCGTCGTTGGGATCGGACATCTCCAGGCCGCGCTCGAGGGTGTCGACCACCGCCAGCAGGTCGCCGGCGAATTTCTCCAGCGCGAACTTGTGCGCCTTCTCGACATCCTGCTCCGCACGCCGGCGTACGTTCTGCAGATCCGCGACCATGCGCAGCGCCTGGTCCTGGGCGGCAGCCAGCTGCTCCTCCAGTTCCTGCACGCGGGCGGTCAGGTCCTCGGCGGCGCCGGTGGGCTGCTCGGGGGTCTGTTGATCCAGGGTCTGCTGTTCGTCAGCCATGCCACTCTCCTTCAAAAATAAGCTGGCAAATACAAGGCGAACGCATAAGTTCGCAACGTTGCCGGCTATATGGGGACGGCTTTCCACGGTTCAAGGGGCGAGCAGCAATTGCCAGCCGGAAAAAATACTGTATAAATAACCAGACAAAACCCACGGAGCCGCCCGCCATGCTGGTTCACCTGTCCGTTCACAACTACGCCATCGTCGAGCACCTGGATCTCGAACTCGCTACCGGCATGAGCGTGATCACCGGCGAAACCGGCGCGGGCAAGTCGATCATGCTCGACGCCCTCGGCCTTACCCTCGGCGACCGCGCCGACAGCGGCGCGGTACGTCCCGGAGCGGACAAGGCCGACATTCTCGCCAGCTTCGACGTCAGTGCCATCGCCGAGGCCCGCGACTGGCTCGCCGAGCGCGACCTGGAACAGGACGGTCCGTGCATCCTGCGCCGGGTGATCACTGCCGAAGGTCGCTCGCGTGCCTACATCAACGGCACGCCTTGCCCGCTAGGCGACCTGAAGAGCCTGGGCGAACTGCTGATCGACATCCATAGCCAGCACGAGCACCAGTCGCTGCTGAAGAGCGAGACCCACCGGCGCCTGCTCGACGAGTATGCCGGCTGCCAGGAGCTGGCGCGCCAGGTGCAGCTCGCCGCGCAACGCTGGAAGCAGACCAGCCAGGAACTCGAACGCCTGTCGCGTAGCGGCGACGAACAGCGCGCCCGCCACCAGTTGCTCAGCTACCAGCTGGAAGAACTGGAAAACCTGTCCCTCGGCGAAAACGAACTGGAAAGCCTGGAGCAGGAGCAGAAGACCCTGAGCAACGCCGAAAGCCTGCTCGCCGCCTGCCGCCAAGTCGTGGAAATGTGCAGCGAGAGCGATGCCGGCAACGTCCTTTCCGCGCTCAATGCCAGCCTCAACCGCCTGACCTCGTTCAGCGGCCAGCCCGCCGCTCTCGGCGAAGCGGTCAATCTGTTGTCCAGCGCGCAGATCCAGGTCGAGGAGGCGATCGGCGAACTGAACCGCTTCGTCGACCACTTCGATGCCGATCCCAATCGCCAGCAGCAGGTCGAGGAGCGCCTGGACGTCATTTACTCCCTGGCGCGCAAGCACCGGGTCCAGCCCGCCGAACTGGCCGACCTGCAGCAGCGCCTGTTCGACGAGCTCGAGGCGCTGAACGCCGACGACGAAGCGGTCGGACGCCTGGGCGACGAGCTGGCCGCCTACGCCCGGCATTACCAGGAAAAAGCCGAAGAACTGAGCCGCCTGCGCCAGGCCGCGGCCGCACCTCTTGCCGCCAGCGTGGAGCAGGAAATGCAGCGCCTGGGCATGCCCGGGGGGCGCTTCGCCATCGTCCTGCATCCCGGCGACAGCGCCGAGCCGCAGGCCAACGGACTGGAAAGCGTGGAGTTCCTGGTCAGCGCCAACCCCGGGCAGCCGCTGAAAGGGCTGGCCAAGGTCGCCTCGGGCGGCGAACTGTCGCGGATCAGCCTGGCGATCCAGGTGATCACGGCACAGACCTCGCGCATCCCCACCCTGGTCTTCGACGAAGTCGACGTCGGCATCGGCGGCCCCACCGCCGAAGTGGTCGGACAGTTGCTGCGCCGCCTCGGCGAACGCGGCCAGGTCCTCACCGTGACCCACTTGCCGCAGGTCGCCGCCCAGGGCCACCAGCACCTGTTCGTGCACAAGGAACGCGGCAGCAGCGAAACCCGTACGGCGGTCGCCACCCTGAACAAGGCCCAGCGGATCGAGGAGATCGCCCGCATGCTCGGCGGCGTCGACCTGACCAAGGAATCCCTGGCCCACGCGAAGAAACTGGTCAACCTGGCCGCCCAGAACTGAACGTTCCTTCAATGGAAAATGAAAACGGCGACCCCAGGGTCGCCGTTTTCGCATGGAACCGTTGCGCGACTACTTCTTCTTGCGCACGTAGAGCACCAGATTGTGATCGACCAGCTCGAAGCCGCGCTCGCGGACGATTTCCTTCTGGCGCTTCTCGATTTCCGCATCCATGAACTCGATCACCTCGCCGGTATCGACGCAGACCATGTGGTCGTGGTGGCCGCTATCGGCGAGCTCGAACACGGCATGGCCGCCATCGAAGTTGTGACGCACCACCAGGCCGGCGGCCTCGAACTGGGTCAGCACCCGATAGACGGTTGCCAGGCCCACGTCCTCGCCTGCTTCCATCAGCGCCTTGTACACGTCTTCGGCGCTCATGTGGCGTTGCTCGGCCGAGTCGAGCATCTGCAGGATCTTGACCCGCGGCAGGGTCACTTTAAGGCCGGCTTTTCGAAGTTCGCTATTTTCAACCATGTCTGCTTTCTCAGCGCGGGATGTTTCGCAGTATCCCGGAATACGGGTATGATCGGGCTTTTATTTGCCCAGCCAAGATAGTGGAAGTCGCTCACCGATGCAAAACGCCAAGCTCATGCTGACCTGTCTCGCTTTCGCGGGGCTTGCCGCACTCGCCGGTTGCTCGTTTCCTGGCGTCTATAAAATCGACATCCAGCAAGGCAACGTCGTAACGCAGGACATGATAGACCAGTTGCGTCCCGGAATGACCCGACGCCAAGTGCGGTTTATCATGGGCAACCCGCTCATCGTCGATACCTTCCACGCCAATCGTTGGGACTACCTCTACAGCATCCAGCCGGGCGGCGGTCGTCGCCAGCAGGAGCGCGTCAGCCTGTTCTTCAACGACAGCGACCAGCTGGCCGGCCTGAACGGCGACTTCATGCCCGGCGTCAGCCGCGACGAAGCGATCCTCGGCAAGGAAGGCAGCACCACCGTCACCCAGCCGGCCGACCAGCAGAAACCGGAAGCGCAGAAAGAAGAGCCGCCGAAACCGGGCTCCACCCTGGAACAGCTCCAGCGCGAAGTGGACGAAGCCCAGCCGGTACCGGTTCCGACTCCCGAACCTCTGGATCCCAGCCCGCAATGACGGCTGGCGTTCCACGAAAAAGCCCGGCATTCGCCGGGCTTTTTCATTTCCGCAGGAAACCCCGCGGCTAACCGCCTTCGCGCTCGCTCCGGGCACGTGCGGCACGCTGCTTGCGCACCTCCTTGGGATCGGCGATCAGCGGACGGTAGATCTCCACCCGCTCGCCAGCCTCCAGCATCCGCTCCTCCGGGCGTGCCAGGAGCTTGCCGAAGATACCCAGCGGACAACCTTGCACATCCAGGCCTGGAAAGGCCTCGCCGATGCCGGAGAGCAGCACGGCCTCGCGTGCGCTGGTACCTGCCGGCACGCTCAGGCGCAGTAACGCCTGTCGCTCCGGCAGCGCGTAGACCACCTCGACGGCGATCTCAGCCATAGAGTTGCTTGGCGCGCTGGCAGAACGCGTCGACCATGGTGTTGGCGGCCTGGGTGAACAGCGGCCCGAGGGTCGCCTTGACCAGCGGCCCGGCGTAATCGAAGGTCAGGTCGAGGGTGATCTTGCAGGCCTTCTCGCCCAGCGCCTTGAACTGCCAGACGCCATGCAGTTCGGTGAACGGTCCGTTTTCCAGGTTCATCTCGATGGAAGCTCCCGGCACCAACACGTTGCGGGTGGTGAAGCGCTGGCTGAGGCTACCCTTGGCCACGGTCAGCTCGGCGCGCATCAGGCTTTCGCTCTCCTCCAGGACCTGGCTGGCCGAACACCAGGGCAGGAACTCCGGATAGCGCTTCACGTCGTTCACCAGATCGAACAGCGCGCGGGCGGGATAAGGCAACAGCGCCGAACGCTGGATATGGGTGCTCATAGAACTCTCACTTCTGCTGTCGAGCGGGCGACTCCCCAAGCATAGCCGGCGGGACGGCGGCATCCGCCACGGCGGCGCGCTGCGCCCGTCGACCGGGGCCAGGGTTCGGCAGAAAAAACGCTCAGCGCAGCCTGACGCCACTTGAAGACTTTTCTTACAAAACCTTGGCCAGCGGCCAGGAAAAGAGTGGGCATTGTCCGAAATTCGCCTCTATCCCTCAAGCGCGACGCCGCCCCATAGCGGTGAAGCCGGCGACTCCCTATAATGCGCCGCCTATGGCTAAGCAGAAGAAACACCCTTCGGGGACCATCGCGCAGAACAAGAAGGCTCTGCACGACTATTTCATCGAACAACGCTTCGAGGCGGGCGTCGCCCTGGCGGGCTGGGAAGTGAAAAGCCTGCGCGCCGGCAAGGCCCAGCTGGTCGACAGCTACGTGCTGCTCAAGGATGGCGAGGCCTGGCTGCTCGGCAGCCACATCACGCCCCTGACCACCGCCAGCACGCACGTGATCGCCGACCCGGTGCGCACGCGCAAGCTGCTGCTGCACAAGCGCGAACTGGGCAAGCTGTTCGGCGCCGTGCAACAGAAGGGCTACGCCTGCGTCGCCCTGTCGATGTACTGGAAGAAGCACCTGGTCAAGTGCGAGATCGCCCTGGCCAAGGGCAAGAAGGACTTCGACAAGCGCCACACCGAGAAGGAGCGCGACTCCGATCGGGAGATCCAGCGCGCCATGCGCCACGGCAAGGACGACTGAACGCGTCCCTGCCCGCGCCTCGCTAGTCTTCCTGCACGCTGCGACGGCGCTGCGAGCGCTTCATCCTGCGTGCCTCTTCCTGGACCTCCGCCAGGACCTCCTGCACATAGTGGATGTGCTGGTTGGACACCTCCCGGGCCAGCTCCGCCTGACCGCTGATGATCGCGTCGTATAGGCGCTGGTGCTGCTCCATCAGTTGCGCGCGGGTTTCCGTGCGCTGCGCGTACATCCCGCCGATATTGGTCACCACGTTGCGCCGCAGCAAGTCGAACAGGCCCTTGATGGTGTGCAGCAGCACGGTGTTGTGGCTGGCCTCGGCGATCGCCAGGTGGAAGCGCGCGTCGGCGGCGCCCTCTTCCGCGCTGACCTGGTCGTTGCGCGCATAGCAGGCCTGGAGCGCCTCGAAGGCCTCGGTCAGGCGCTGGTGATCGAGGGAGGTCGCACGCAGCGCCGCGTAGTAGGCACAGGACCCTTCCAGCGTGTGGCGAAACTCCAGCAGGTCGCGCTGGGCCTCCGGGTTACCTTCCAGCAGGTGCAGCAGCGGATCGCTGAAAGTCGCGCCCAGCGATTCGGTCACATAGTTGCCGCCACCCTGGCGGCTGACCAGCAGCCCCTTCGCCACCAGTTTCTGGATCGCCTCGCGCAGCGACGGCCGGGAAACCCCGAACTGCTCGGCAAGCACGCGCTCGGCGGGCAGCCGCTCGCCGGACTTCAGCGTGCCCTCCAGGATCATCGCCTCCAGTTGCGCAACGATGTCATCCGACAGACGGCGCTGCCTGACCTGACCAAATTCCATATCCCGACACCCTTACCCGAAGTTTCGTCGCAAAGCCTCTGCCATGCGCCCAGCGCGAAAAAGAGAGGAAGCGTACCGAGCCGCTCCCCGCACCACAAGCGAGGCGCCACGAGCCCCGCACGAGCATCCTTAGACAAAAGTCGTAGACGGGCAAATTGACACGCCGAACGCTCGACTCTTAACCTGAGCGCTCGCTTTTGTAAATTGGTCTTACCAATTATGCGAGCTTTGCCAGGTTCGGCTGCCCAGCGCCCTTGCACACACAGGTCTTGGCGCGTATCCGATCTGGTCACAGGCAAACCCAACAACAATTAGGGAGCCAACCCCCATGCAAGCCTGGCAACAACTCTATACCCCCCTGGGCAGTCTCGGCCTGTCGGCCGCCGCGGCCGTCATCCCGATCGTGTTCTTCTTCCTCGCCCTGGCGGTATTCCGCCTCAAGGGCCACATCGCCGGCAGCATCACCCTGGCGCTGGCCATCGCGGTGGCCATCTTCGCCTTCCACATGCCCGCCGACATGGCCTTCGCCGCCGCCGGCTACGGCTTCCTCTACGGTCTCTGGCCGATCGCCTGGATCATCGTCGCCGCGGTCTTCCTCTACAAACTGACGGTGAAGAGCGGCCAGTTCGAGGTGATCCGCAGCTCGGTGCTGTCGATTACCGGCGACCAGCGCCTGCAGGTACTGCTGATCGGCTTCTCCTTCGGGGCCTTCCTCGAAGGCGCCGCCGGTTTCGGCGCGCCGGTGGCGATCACCGCCGCCCTGCTCGTCGGCCTCGGCTTCAATCCGCTCTACGCCGCCGGCCTGTGCCTGATCGCCAACACTGCGCCGGTGGCCTTCGGCGCACTGGGCATCCCGATCATCGTCGCCGGCCAGGTGACCGGCATCGACGCCTTCAAGATCGGCGCCATGACCGGCCGCCAACTGCCGTTCCTGTCGATCCTGGTACCGTTCTGGCTGGTGTTCATGATGGACGGCTGGCGCGGCATCCGCGAAACCTGGCCGGCCGCCATCGTCGCCGGCGGCAGCTTCGCCATCACCCAGTACCTGACGTCCAACTTCATCGGCCCGGAGTTGCCGGACATCACCTCGGCACTGGTCAGCCTGGTCTCCCTGACCCTGTTCCTCAAGGTCTGGCAGCCGCAGGGCGCCAGCGAAGCGCTCGCCGCAGGCGGCGGCGCGGCCGTGGCCGGTGGCGGCTTCGGCGGGCAACGCAGCGTCGAACCGTCCGCCTACAGCTTCGGCGAGATCCTCAAGGCCTGGTCGCCGTTCCTGGTGCTCACCGTACTGGTGACCATCTGGACCCTGAAACCTTTCAAGGCCCTGTTCGCCCCGGGCGGCGAGCTCTACTGGCTGGTGTTCAACTTCGCCATCCCGCACCTCGACCAACTGGTGGTCAAGGGCGCGCCGATCGCCACCAGCGCCACGCCGATCGCGGCGGTATTCAAGTTCGACCCGATCTCCGCCACCGGCACGGCGATCTTCCTCTCGGCGTTGGTATCGATGTTCATTCTGCGCATCGGAGCAAAAATTGGTATTACCACTTTCAAGGAAGTCCTGGTAGAGCTGAAGTGGCCGATCCTGTCCATCGGCATGGTCCTGGCCTTCGCCTTCGTCACCAACTACTCGGGCATGTCCACCACCCTGGCCCTGGTCCTGGCCGGTACCGGCGCGGCGTTCCCGTTCTTCTCGCCGTTCCTCGGCTGGCTGGGGGTATTCCTGACCGGTTCGGATACGTCCTCCAACGCCCTGTTCAGCTCCCTGCAGTCGACCACCGCGCACCAGATCGGGGTCAGCGACACCCTGCTGGTGGCCGCCAATACCAGCGGCGGCGTGACCGGCAAGATGATCTCCCCGCAATCCATCGCCGTGGCCTGCGCCGCGACCGGGATGGTCGGCAAGGAATCCGACCTGTTCCGCTTCACCCTGAAGCACAGCCTGATCTTCGCCGCGCTGGTCGGACTGATCACCCTGGCCCAGGCATACCTATTCACCGGCATGCTGGTGCACTGACCGCGCCCTGATCGGCCGCGCGTCGGCGATACTGCGCAGGAAATGGCCCGGGGAGGCTCGCCTACGATCGTAGGCCCGGCTCCCTTGGCCATTTCCGCCGTGTCCCGCTCCACTGCGCTCGATGCAAAACCTTTCGACACAACGGAAGAGCCCAATGATCATTTCCGCTTCCACCGACTACCGCGCCGCCGCCCAACGCAAGCTGCCGCCGTTCCTCTTCCACTACATCGACGGCGGCGCCTACGCCGAGTACACCCTGCGCCGCAACGTCGAGGACCTGTCGGCCATCGCCCTGCGTCAGCGGGTGCTGAAGAACATGTCCGAGCTGAGCCTGGAAACCCGCCTGTTCGACGAGACCCTGGCGATGCCGGTGGCGCTCGCCCCGGTCGGTCTCACCGGCATGTACGCCCGCCGCGGCGAGGTCCAGGCGGCGCGCGCGGCGGCGGCGAAGGGCGTGCCCTTCACCCTGTCGACGGTATCGGTGTGCCCGATCGAGGAGGTCGCCCCGGCCATCGACCGGCCGATGTGGTTCCAGCTCTACGTGCTGAAGGACCGCGGCTTCATGCGCAACGCCCTGGAGCGGGCCAAGGCCGCCGGCGTCACCACCCTGGTGTTCACCGTCGACATGCCGGTCCCCGGCGCCCGCTACCGCGACGCCCATTCCGGCATGAGCGGCCCCTACGCCGCGCCGCGCCGCATCCTGCAAGCCATGACCCACCCGGCCTGGGCCTGGGACGTCGGCCTGCTGGGCAAGCCCCACGACCTCGGCAACATTTCCGCCTACCGCGGCAACCCGACCGGACTGGAGGACTACATCGGCTGGCTGGGCGCCAACTTCGACCCGTCGATTTCCTGGAAGGACCTGGAGTGGATCCGCGAGTTCTGGGACGGCCCGATGGTGATCAAGGGCATCCTCGACCCGGAGGATGCCAGGGATGCGGTGAAGTTCGGCGCCGACGGCATCGTCGTCTCCAACCACGGCGGGCGCCAGCTCGACGGCGTGCTGTCCAGCGCCCGCGCGCTGCCGGCGATCGCCGATGCGGTGAAGGGCGAACTGGCGATCCTTGCCGACTCCGGCATCCGCACCGGTCTCGACGTGGTGCGGATGATCGCCCTCGGCGCCGACAGCGTGCTGCTCGGCCGCGCCTTCGTCTACGCCCTGGCCGCCGCCGGCGAGGCCGGGGTGCGCAACCTGCTCGAACTGATCGAAAAGGAAATGCGCGTGGCCATGGTCCTCACCGGGGCCAAGTCGATCGGCGAGATCAGCGCTGACTCGCTGGTCCGCGAACTGGGCGCCTGAGACGCCCGCCAGAAAAGCCTGAAAACGCCCGGGGCGTGACCGTCGTCCCAGGGCCGAGGAAAGCCGATGAGCCTGCCGATTCCCTTTCTCGAGACCGTCGAGCGGCTGATACCGCGCGAACGCCGCTTCGACGACCCGCTGTCGACCCTGGCCTTCGGCACCGACGCCAGTTTCTACCGGTTGATTCCCAAGCTGGTGCTGCGCGTCGAAAGCGAGGACGAGGTCGCCGCGATCCTATCCGCCGCCTACCGCGAGCAGGTCCCGGTGACCTTCCGCGCCGCCGGCACCAGCCTCTCCGGCCAGGCCATCAGCGACTCGGTGCTGCTCGTCCTCGGCGACAACTGGAACGGCCGGGAAATCCGCGCCGACGGCGCGCAGATCCGCCTGCAGCCGGGTGTCATCGGCGCCCAGGCGAACGCCTGGCTGGCGCCGTTCGGCCGCAAGATCGGTCCCGACCCGGCCTCGATCAACGCCTGCAAGATCGGCGGCATCGTCGCCAACAACGCCAGCGGCATGTGCTGCGGCACCGCGCAGAACAGCTACCACACCCTCGCCGGCCTGCGCCTGCTGCTGGCCGACGGCACCCGCCTGGACAGCGAGGACCCGGCCAGCGTCGCGGCCTTCCGCGCCAGCCACGGCGAGCTGCTGGAACGGCTCGCCGAACTCGGCCGCGAGACCCGCGCCAACGCCGAACTGGCCGCGAAGATCCGCCACAAGTACCGGCTGAAGAACACCACCGGCCTGTCGCTTAACGCGCTGGTCGACTACGACGAGCCGCTGGACATCCTCACCCACCTGATGGTCGGCTCCGAGGGCACCCTCGGCTTCATCAGCGCGGTGACCTACGACACCGTCCCGGAACACCCGCACAAGGCCTCGGCGCTGCTGGTTTTCCCCACGGTGGAAACCTGCTGCACGGCGGTCGCGGTGCTCAAGCGCCAGCCGGTCTCGGCGGTGGAACTGCTCGATCGGCGCAGCCTGCGCTCGGTGGAGAACATGCAGGGCATGCCGGAATGGGTGAAGAGTCTTTCCGCCGGTGCCTGCGCCCTGCTCATCGAGTCCCGCGCGGCGAGCCGCACGCTGCTGCACGAACAGCTCGGGCGGATCATGGCCTCCATCGCCGAATATCCGCTGGAGAAGCAGGTCGACTTCAGCGAAGACCCGGCGGTCTACAACCAGCTCTGGCGCATCCGCAAGGACACCTTCCCGGCTGTCGGCGCGGTGCGCGAGACCGGCACCACGGTGATCATCGAGGACGTCACCTTCCCCGTCGAACGACTGGCCGAGGGAGTCAACCGCCTGATCGAGCTGTTCGACAAGCACCGCTACGATGAGGCGATCCTCTTCGGCCACGCGCTGGAGGGCAACCTGCACTTCGTCTTCACCCAGGGCTTCGACTCGCCCGAGCAGATCGCCCGCTACTCGGCGTTCATGGACGACGTGGCGCACCTGGTGGCGGTGGAGTACGGCGGCTCCCTGAAGGCCGAGCATGGCACCGGGCGCAACATGGCGCCGTTCGTCGAGCTGGAGTGGGGCGAGGACGCCTATCGCTTGATGTGGCAGCTCAAGCGCCTGCTCGACCCGCGCGGCATCCTCAACCCGGGTGTGGTCCTCAGCGACGACCCGCAGAGCCACCTGAAGAACCTCAAGCCGCTGCCGGCTGCCGACGAGATCGTCGACAAGTGCATCGAGTGCGGTTTCTGCGAACCAGTCTGCCCGTCGCGCGGACTGACCCTCACGCCACGCCAGCGCATCGTCCTGTGGCGCGACATCCAGGCGAAGAAGCGCGCCGGCGTCGACACCACGGCGCTGGAGCGCGACTACCGCTACCAGGGCATCGACACCTGCGCCGCCACCGGCCTATGCGCCCAGCGCTGTCCTGTGAACATCAACACCGGCGAGCTGATCCGCAAGCTGCGCGGCGCCGACGCCCGCCACGCCGAAGGCGCCACCTGGCTGGCGCGCAACTTTGCCGGAGCCATGCGTGCTGCGCGCTTCGCCCTGCTCGCTGCCGACGGCGCCCGGCGCCTGCTTGGCGCGCCCCTGCTGGCCAGGGCCAGCCGCGGCCTCAGCCAGGCCAGCGGCGGCCGCGTGCCGCAATGGACGCCGGCGCTGCCGCAGCCGGTACGCCTGGCGCCGCCGACCGCCCCGCTCGACGACGAGCGGCCGAGGGTGGTCTATCTCGCCGCCTGCGTCTCGCGTGCCATGGGCCCGGCCTTCGGCGACGAAGAGCGCGAGCCGCTGCTGGACAAGACCCGCCGTCTACTGGAAAAGGCCGGCTACCAGGTGGTGTTCCCGGATAACCTGGACAACCTCTGCTGCGGCCAGCCGTTCGCGTCCAAGGGGTATGCGAAGCAGGCCGACGACAAGCGCGACGAGCTGCTCGCCGCCCTGCTCCAGGCCAGCCGCGGCGGCCTCGACCCGATCTACTGCGACACCAGTCCCTGCACCCTGCGCCTGGTCCAGGGTCTGGACGATCCGCGGCTGCAGATCCACGACCCGGTGAAATTCATCCGCAGTCACCTGCTCGATCGCCTGGAGTTCATCCCGCAGGACAAACCGGTAGCGGTGCACGTCACCTGCAGCACCCAGCACCTCGGCGAGAGCCAGGCGCTGATCGACCTGGTCGGCCGCTGCACCCGCAAGGTGGTGATCCCGGAAGGCATCCACTGCTGCGGCTTCGCCGGCGACAAGGGCTTCACCACGCCGGAACTGAACGCTCACTCCCTGCGCAGCCTGAAGGATGCCGTGCAGTTCTGCGAGGAAGGCGTATCCACCAGCCGTACCTGCGAGATCGGCCTCAGCGAGCACGGCGGGATCGACTACCGCGGGGTGGTCTACCTGGTGGACCGGGTGACGCAGGCGAAGGGCGCGCCTCGGTAGGGCGAATAACCACTCGCGGTTATCCGCCGGGCCATGCTCCGCAGAAGCAGCGGATAGCGCCGCTGGCGCTATTCGCCCTACCTCACGACTCCCACCGGTAGGGCGAATAACCGCTCGCGGTTATCCGCCGGGCCATGCTCCGCAGAAGCGGCGGATAGCGCCGCTGGCGCTATTCGCCCTACGTCAGGCGAAATGGCTGCTCCGGCGTCGTCGGCCCGCGCCGGGTCGGGCAAAAAATCCGTCGTTAAGCACCTCTTAAGTCAGCCGCGCCTATCGTGCCTTCCACCGCGAGGACATCCCTCGCCGAAACGGAAGCAGGAGGCCTTCATGGCAATTCAACCGTTGCGACTCGATCCGATCACCGTGCTCGGCAAGCAACTGGTCATCGAGCTGTTCGACTGCGTCGACCAGCGCTTCGACGATATCCAGTGGATCGAGGAAAGCATGCTCGAGGCCGCCCGCCAGGCCAACGCCACCATCATCACCTCGGCGTTCCACAAGTTCAGCCCGATCGGCATCTCCGGCGTGGTGGTGATCGCCGAATCGCACCTGGCGATCCATACCTGGCCGGAGTACGGCTATGCCGCGGTCGACGTGTTCACCTGCGGCGACGTGCTCGATGGCGCCCAGGCCGTGCGCGTGCTCAGCGAACGCCTGGGCAGCCGTCGGCACCTGATCTCGAGCATGGACCGCGGCCTCGGCGGCCATCGCCTGGGGCTGCTCAGCCGCAGCCTGGCCGGCAATGGCCCGGTCGACGAAGACAGCCCGACCCTGCGCTGGGCGCTGGGCCAGGGCACGGGGGTGGCCTGATGGATACGCCGATCGAACGCGCCCCGCTGGCTCCCGACCTGAGCCAGGCCCGTTACGCCGTCGACCTCACCGGCCTGGTGCCGGCGGAGGTCGCCGCCGGGCTGCCGCCGCTGCCGCCGAACCACTTCTATTTCTATCCGCCGGACCCGCTGCTGGAAGGCGACGGCGCGATCACCGCGATCGAGGACAGCGACCCCTTCGACCAGTACGTCTACCGCCTGCGCCGGGTGCTCTACCAGGGCCGCACGCGCTGGCAGAACGTGCTGATCGCCGACACCTACAACTACGACCGCGTGCTGATGCTCGACGGCGCGATCCAGAGCGCCGAGAGCGATGAGTCGCTGTACCACGAGCTGCTGGTGCAGCCGGCCATGCTCGCCCACGACGAGCCGCGCGACGTACTGATCATCGGCGGCGGCGAAGGCGCCACCCTGCGCGAGGTGCTGTCCCATGCCAGCGTGCGGCGGGCGGTGATGGTCGATCTCGACCGGGAGTTGGTGGAACTGTGTCGCGAACACCTGTTCCAGTGGCACCAGGGCGCCTTCGACGACCCACGCTGCGAACTGCTCGCCGAGGACGGCCGGGCCTATCTCGAGCGCGACCCGTCGCTCTATGACGTGGTCATCATCGACGTCGTCGACATGCTCGACAACGGCCCGGCCCAGGCTCTCTATACCCGCCAGTTCTACGAGCTGCTGCATTCGCGCCTGCGACCGGGCGGGGTGGTCGCGGTGCAGGGGCTGGAGTTCTCCCACAGCGACGACAAGCCCCACGCGGCCCTCGCCCGCACCCTGCGCAGTGTCTTCTCCCAGGTCCACAGCTACCGCGCCACGGTGCCCTCGTTCCTCTCCTCCTGGGGCTTCCTGCTGGCTTCCGACTGGCTCGACACGAACCACTGGCAGGCCGAGGACATCGACCGACGCATCGAACGCAAGCTCGGCCCGCTGTGGCTCGACCACCTCGACGGCGACTACCTCAAGGCCTGCTTCGTGATGGACCGGGAAACCCGCTTCCTGCTCGCCCAACCGGGACCGGTACTGGAAGACGGCGTACCCTTCGTCGCACCGCCGGATATCGAGGAGATCGAGTTCGGCCCGGCACAATTGCCGGCCCTGGCGAGGACCTGAAGATGTCCGCCGCTCCCCTGGCCAGCGTACCGCTGGCCGTCAACGGCGCGCCCTGCCTGCTGCACCGGGTACGCTTCCGCTCCGCCGCGGACGGCGGCGGCCTGCCGCTGCTGGCCACCCTGCGCGATCCGCAGCCGGCGCTGGCCGTCCTGGCGCAACGCATCGAGCTGAGCGAAGACGCGGAACTGCCGGAGACCGCCGTCGACGACGAGCTGCTGGTGATCTTCGCCAACGCCGGGCTACAGACCGGGCACGCCTGGCGCCAGCGCCTGGAAGCCTGGATGGCCGCCGGCGAGGACGAGCGCCAGCCGACCCTGGAAGCGCCCTCGTTCGGCGAGCGGGTGCTGTGGCGCCCCGGCCGCGCGCTGGTCATCGGCAACCCCGAGCGCTGCCGGGAGCTGCTCGAAGGCCTGGCCGTCTTCGCCTGGCACGAAGGTCACCTGCGCCGCCTGGAAGGCGAGACCGCGGCCGCCTGGGAACCGGCCCAGGCCGATGTCGAACTGACCCAGCTACCGCGCCGTGCCGCCCTGCGGCGCCAGGAACATGTGAACCGGCAGGTGCGACGCACTACACTCTGGCGCATGGCCTATGCCCGCCTGGAGTCGCACCTGGAGAAGCCGCCGCTGCAACTGAACGGCGCTGTGCGCCGGCTCTACAACGAACTGGCCATGCAGGCCGAAGTGCACGATCGCCTGGCGACCCTGGACGACCGCATCGAAGTGCTGCAGGACCTCTACGAACTGGCCGCCGACCGCCTCGGCGAATACCGCTACTTCCGGGGCGAACTGCGGGTCGAATGGCTGATCGTCGCCATCCTCCTGCTGGAGGCCGGCCTGAGCCTGTGGGAATTGTGGAATCACTGAAACGAGGCTGCCATGAGAATACTGCTGGCCGAGGACGACCTGCTGCTCGGCGACGGCATCCGCGCCGGGCTGCGCCTGGAAGGCGATACCGTGGAATGGGTGACCGACGGCGTGGCCGCGGAGAACGCGCTGGTCACCGACGAGTTCGACCTGCTGGTGCTCGACATCGGACTGCCGCGCCGCAGCGGCCTGGACATCCTGCGTAACCTGCGCCACCAGGGCCGGCTCACCCCGGTGCTGCTGCTCACCGCGCGGGACAAGGTGGCCGACCGGGTCGCCGGGCTCGACAGCGGTGCCGACGACTACCTGACCAAGCCCTTCGATCTCGACGAACTGCAGGCACGGGTGCGCGCCCTGACCCGCCGCACCACCGGTCGCGCCCTGCCGCAACTGGTGCACGGCGAGCTGCGCCTGGACCCGGCGACCCACCAGGTGACCCTGTCCGGGCAGGCGGTGGAACTGGCGCCGCGCGAATACGCACTGCTGCGCCTGCTGCTGGAGAACAGCGGCAAGGTGCTCTCGCGCAACCAACTGGAGCAGAGCCTCTACGGCTGGAGCGGCGACGTCGAGAGCAACGCCATCGAAGTCCACGTCCACCACCTGCGGCGCAAGCTCGGCAACCAGTTGATCCGCACCGTCCGCGGCATCGGCTACGGCATCGACCAGCCGGCGCCCTGAAAACCGCCTACCGGAGTCCTCCGATGCCGCGTACCGCCGTCCCCTCCGTCCGCCGGCGCCTGCTGGTCAACCTGCTGGTCGGCTTCGTGCTGTGCTGGCTGAGCGTGGCGGCGCTGACCTACCACCTCTCGCTGAAGCAGGTGAACCGCCTGTTCGACGACGACATGGTGGACTTCGGCGAAGCCGCCCTGCGCCTGCTCGACCTTGCCACCGAAGACCAGGCCGGCGAGGACGGCTCCATCACCGAGATCATCGAACGCAGCCGCGAAGCGATCCAGGGTCTGCCCCTGCTGCGCCGCGAAAGCGCCCTCGGCTACGCCCTGTGGCGCGACGGCCAGCCGCTGCTGTCGAGCCTCAACCTGCCGCCGGAGATCACGGCCCAGGGCCCCGGCTTCAGCACCGTGGAAGCCCAGGGCACCCACTGGCGGGTGCTCCAGCTGAATATCGACGGCTTCCAGATCTGGATCAGCGAAAACCTGATCTACCGCCAGCACACCATGAACCTGCTGCTGTTCTACTCGCTGTTCCCACTGCTGCTGGCGCTACCGTTGCTCGGCGGCCTGGTCTGGTTCGGCGTTGCCCGCGGCCTGGCGCCGCTACGCGAAGTGCAGGCCGAGGTCCAGCAGCGCTCCGCGCGACACCTGCAGCCGATCGCCGTGGAAGCGGTGCCGCTGGAGATCCGCGGCCTCATCGACGAACTCAACCTCCTGCTGGAGCGTCTGCGCACCGCCCTCGAGGCCGAACGCCGACTGACCAGCGACGCCGCCCATGAAATCCGCACGCCACTGGCCAGCCTGCGCACCCATGCCCAGGTCGCGCTGCGTTCGGAAGACCCCAAGGCCCACGCCCGCGGCCTGCTGCAAGTCAGTCGCAGCGTCGAGCGGATCAGCACCTTGATGGAGCAGATCCTGCTCCTCGCCCGCCTCGACGGCGACGCCCTGCTGGAGCAATTCCACCCGGTCAACCTCGCCACCCTGGCCGAAGACGTACTCTCCGAACTGGCGCGCCAGGCCATCGACAAGGACATCGAGCTGTCGTTGCACCAGGAGACCGTGCACGTGATGGGCATCGACCTGTGGCTGAAGGCGATGGTCGGCAACCTGGTGGGCAACGCCCTGCGCTACACACCGGCCGGGGGCCAGGTCGAGATCCGCGTCGAGAATCGCGCCCAGCACGCCGTGCTGCGGGTGCGCGACAACGGCCCCGGGGTCGCCCTGGAAGAGCAGCAGGCGATCTTCACCCGCTTCTACCGCAGCCCCGCCACCAGCAGCGGCGAGGGCAGCGGCCTGGGCCTGCCGATCGTCAAGCGCATCGTCGAACTGCACTTCGGCAGTATCGGCCTGGGCAAGGGACTGGAGGGCAAAGGTCTGGAAGTGCAGGTGTTCCTGCCGAAGACCCAGCCGGACGCGACGCGGCCGCCGGCCAGAGGTCCGGACAGCGGGCGGTCACATATCTGATAGCCTGCGCATTGGCCGGGAAAGGGATAGGCTAGCGGCTTCGCAACCTCCCAGGAGACCCGGATGAACATCGGTGAAGCGGCGAAGAAAAGCGGACTGACGCCGAAGATGATCCGTTACTACGAGTCCATCGAGTTGCTCCGCCCAGCCGGACGCAGCGCCAGCGGCTACCGCCACTACAACGAGAACGACCTGCATACCCTGGCGTTCATCCGCCGTTCGCGGGACCTCGGTTTCTCCCTCGACGAAGTCGGCAAGCTGCTCACCCTCTGGCAGGATCGCCAGCGTGCCAGTGCCGACGTCAAGGCCCTGGCGGCGCAGCACGTGCGCGAGCTGAATCGCAAGATCGAGGAGCTCAGCACCCTGCGCGACACCCTGCAGGACCTGGTCGAGCACTGCCAGGGCGACCACCGCCCCGACTGCCCGATCCTCAAGGACCTGGCGTCTGGCTGCTGCCACTGATATCCAGCAGCGGCCAGCGCGCCGTCCAGTTCTTCTCCCGCAGGCGCCGCCGGTAGACCTCCGGCTTGCCGGCGAAATGCGCGGTGGGCCGCACCTTCAGCGCCAGCAGGTCGTCGACGCCCAGCGGTGCCAGTAGCTCCAGGCGTTCGCCGACGAGCCGCAGCGCCACCGCCGTGCACGTTTCCGCCCAGTGGCACAGCGCATCGGCGCAATCCCGGTAGGGCCGGTCGCCGTTGCGCAGGTGCATGCGCGCCTGGTTCTTCACCGACCATGGTGCCTCGCAGCGACGGCGCAACGCGGCCTCGAAGTCGGCGTCGGCCTGCGGGTCGAGGGCCCGCGGGGCGAAATGAAGTACGTCGATGTCCGCCAGCGGCGTGGCTTCGCCGTAGCCATGCAGATGGTCCCATACCGCGTTGCGCACGAAGCCGGCGCCGATCCAGGCGCCCTCCGGGCCGACCTCGCGCAGCACGCGGAGCAGATGCAGGCGCGAGGAATCGGCGGCGATCAGCGCGAGGATGTCTTCCGCCGTTTTCATCCCAACCGCCGCACCGGCCAGGCGAAGCGTCGCAGCAGGCTGGCCGGCAACAGGGTGATGGCCAGCCCGACGAACACCAGCGCGCAGGCCAGCAGGCTGTCCAGGTCGAGGCGTTCGCCGAGCAGCAGCCAGCCGGCGAGCATGCCCGACACCGGCACCGCCAGGGCGAACGGGGTCACCAGGCTGGCCGGGTAGTGGCGCAGGAGGAAACTCCAGATGGCGAAGCCCACCGTGGTCGCGCCGAAGGCGATGTAGAGCAGCGCGCCGAAGCCGCCCCAGCTCATGTTCAGCACTGCGCGCTCGATGGCTTGCGGACCTTCGAATAGATAGGAAAGCGCCAGCAGCGGCAAAGGCGGGACCAGGCTGACCCAGCAGATCAGGCGCAGCATGTCGGTGGCCCCGGAACGCTTGGTGGCGATATTGGCGAAGGACCAGGCCAGCGCTGCGGCGACCACCAGCAGGAAGGCCAGCAGGCTGTCTCCCAGCGGCCGTTCCAGGCCGATCAGGACCAGCCCCGCCGCCGCCAGCAGGAGGCCGAACAACCCGCGCGGCGACGGCCGCTCGCCCAGCCACAGGGCGGCGATGAGGATGGTGAAGAATACCTGGCTCTGCAGCACCAGCGACGACAGCCCGGCCGGCATGCCCTGGGCCATGCCGACGAACAGCAGGCCGAACTTGACCACCCCGAGGAGCACGCCGATCAGCAGGATGCGTCCGAACGGCGCCGGCATCGGCCCGCGCAGGACCAGCAGCGGCAACGCCGCCAGGGCGAAGCGCAAGGCGCAGAACAGCAGCGGCGGGAAGTCGCCGAGGCCGACCTTGATCACGACGAAGTTCAGACCCCAGATCAGGGTCACCAGCAGGGCGAGCAGGATATGTGCAACAGGCATGGCGGCCTCCGGAAAACTTCAGGCCACGCTAGCAGTTGCGTGCGCAAGGGTCGCGATACAGTTGGCGGGAAAAAACATCCGCCAGCCGCTCACTGCAACCAGGGCGGCGGCGGTTCCTCGCGCTCGCCACGCGGCGCGTCGTCGGCCTGGCGCAGCGCCTGGCGACGCGCCTCCTCGCGCTGCGCGGCATCGATCTCGCGGAGCACCGCGCGCACGTCGGCGGCCTCTTCGGCTTCGACGAAGGTGCCGCTGAGCGGGGTTTCCGCTGTCAGCTCGCCGGCTTCGTAGAGCGCCCACATTTCCTTGGCATAGCGGGTCTGCCTGAGTTCCGGGGCGAAGCGGCCGAAGTAGGCGGCCATGTTGCCGACGTCGCGTTCGAGCATGCTGAACGCATGGTTGTTGCCGGCCGCGTCGACCGCCTGCGGCAAGTCGATGATCACCGGGCCGTCCGGACCGAGCAGGACGTTGAACTCGGAGAGGTCGCCGTGCACCAGGCCGGCGCAGAGCATGGCGACGATCTGGCGGATCAGGAAAGCGTGGTGGCGCCGTGCCTCGTCGGGCTCCAGCGTCACGTCGTTGAGACGCGGCGCAGCATCGCCGTCGGCGTCCGCCACCAGTTCCATCAGCAACACGCCATCGAGGAAATCATAGGGCTTCGGCACCCGCACACCGGCCCCGGCGAGACGGAACAGGGCCGCCACTTCGGCATTCTGCCAGGCTTCCTCCTGTTCGCGGCGGCCATACTTCGAGCCCTTGGCCATGGCCCGCGCCTGGCGGCTGTTGCGGACCTTGCGGCCCTCCTGGTACTCGGCGGCCTGGCGGAAGCTGCGCTTGTTGGCTTCCTTGTAGACCTTGGCGCAACGCAGGCTGTCGCCGCAACGCACCACATAGACCGAGGCTTCCTTGCCGCTCATCAGCGGGCGCACGACCTCGTCGATCAGACCGTCTTCGATCAACGGTTCCAGGCGTCTGGGTGTCTTCATCGGTGCTACGCGGTTCCTCGGGGCCAATGTGTAAGGCAAAGGGTCTGACGTTATACGGCAAACGCCGTGCCGAGCACAGCCGGACGCGCCGGCTTTCCGCCGGACTGCGCACCGATCGGCGTACTAGGCCGGTGGCGCGGTGAGTTCGATGCTTTCCGCCACCGCCTGTTCCAGCCGCTGCATCTCCACGTCCAGCGCCTCGGCGCTGTCGGCGTAGCGCCGGGCAACCTCGGCGAAAGCGTCGGCCACGGCGACGAAGGCCTCCACCAGCCGTGGGTCGAATTCACTGCCGGCGCCGGCCTGGATCAGCAGCACCGCCTCGGCATGCGCCAGCGGCGGACGGTAGGCGTGCCGGCTGGTCAGTTCATCGTAGCGGTCGGCCAGGGCGACGATCCGCGCCGCCAGGGGAATCCGCTCGCCCGCAAGGCCTTCCGGAAAGCCCCGGCCATCCCAGCGTTCGTGATGACTGTAGGCGATCTGCCGGGCGAAGCGGAGGAATCCGGAAGGCTGGCCGAGCCGCCGCTCGGCGCTGGCCAGGGCGTCGCGCCCGGCGCGGGTATGGCCCTGTAGCAGGGCGGTGTCGGCGGCGTCCAGTTGCCCGGGGTTGAGCAGGACCCGGTCGGGCACCGCGACCTTGCCGATGTCATGCAACAGCGCCGACTTGCTCAGCAGGTCGACAGCCTCCGGAGTCAGCTCGTCGGCGAACGCCCGCTGCGCCGCCAGGTGCTCGGCGAGCAGCCTGACATAGCGCTCGATACGCGGAAGATGGCGGCTGCGCGGGTTGTCGCGAAGATCGCCAAGGGTCGCCAGGGCTTCGATGACGGCGTCCTGCAACTGTTGCAGTTGGCGCGTGCGACGGCGCACTTCGAGTTCCAGGTATTCGCTCTTGTCGCGCAGGAAATCGGCATTGGCCTTCAATTGCAGATGGGTACGCACCCGCGCCAGGACGATCGGCGGGCTCACCGGCTTGCCCAGGTAATCCACCGCGCCCAGGGCCAGGCCCTGTTGCTCGTCGTCGCGATCGGCGCGGGCAGTGAGGAACATCAACGGGATGTCGCGGGTCAGCGGATCGGTCTTGAGCCGTCGGCAGACCTCGTAGCCGTCCATGCCCGGCATGTTCACATCGAGCAGGATCAGGTCCGGGCGCGGCTCTTCGACGGCTGCCCGCAGCCCGGCCGGGCCGCTGCCGGCGGTGCGCACGCGGTACTGCTCCTCGAGCAGCTCGCGCATCAGCAGCAGGTTGTCCGGGGTGTCGTCCACCACCAGCACGAGTTCCTGCTCGGGCCTGTCCAGCATGCTCTCCATCGCCCCTCCGGCCTTCGCTACGGGGCCGCCTGGCGGCGACCGTCATTCCGTATTGAAGACGCTGGAGACGACTTCTGCACGTCCGGTCAGGCGCCCGGGGCGACCGTTCAGGGCGTCAGGCGGAAACGCAGTGGCGAATCCTCGGCCTCGGCGCCGTTCTCGCTCTCGCCGAAGGCCCGGCGCTCGATGGGGTCCTGGCCGAAATACTCCTTGATCGGCGACTCGATGGCCTTGCCGCCGGGGCTCACGTGACTGGCGCAACCGCCAAGGAACACCAGGACCACACCGATGACCAGCGCTTTCATCTTCGTACCCCCCGTCAGCCCGGCCCATCCGGGCGCTGCGCCGCAGCATGGCGCAGCCCGCCTTAGGGATCGCTTAAGGCATTCAGGCGGCGGCGCGGCTGGCGCGCCACTGGGGCAGGCCGATGAGCACCACGGCGCTGATGATCACCGCCATCGCCAGCCCCTCGATACCGCCGATCCGCTCGCCGGCGAACAGGGTGCCGAGCAACACCGCCACCGCCGGATTGACGTAGGCATAGCTGGTGGCCGCCGCCGGCCGTACGTTGCGCAGCAGGTACTGGTAGGCGCTGAAGGCGATGATCGAGCCGAACAGGATCAGGTACACCAGCGCCAGCCAGCCGCTGGTGCTCGGCCAATGCTCCAGGCGCTCGCCGCTGGCCAGGCTGCCGACCAGCAGCACCGCGCCGCCGACCAGCATTTCCGCGGCGCTGGCCATCGGTCCGGCCGGCAGCGACAGGCGCCGGCTCCACACCGAGCCGAAGGCCCAGGACGCGGCGGCGAACAGGATCAGGCCGGCGCCGGCAGGGCTGGCCTGGAGGTTCGAACCGAGGTTGAGCAGGACGATGCCGAACAGCCCGAGCACGATGCCGCCCCATTCCAGCGTGGTGTTGCGCTGGCCGAACAACTGGCTGAACAGCAGGGTGAACAGCGGCACCGTAGCCACCGCAAGGGCCGCCACCCCGGAAGACACGCCCCAGTGCTCGGCCACCGTCACCCCGCCGTTGCCGCAACTGAGCAGGAGGATTCCGACGATCCCCGCGCCGCGCCACTCGCGCCAGGTCGGCAACGGCGCGCCGCGCCAGCGCAACCAGGCGAACATCAGGCCGCCGGCGATGACGAAGCGCACCCCGGCCATCAGCATCGGAGGCCAGGACTCGACGCCGAAGCGGATCGCCAGGTAAGTGGAGCCCCAGATGAAGTACAGGGCGAAGAACGCACCGAAAAGCAACAGCGGAAGGCGACGGGCAGGCATGGAAAGCACTCGACAGGGCAGGCGGGAGAAAGACTTCATTTTATGAGGTCGCTACCCGCCGGTTAAGGCACAGCCGCTGGTTATCGGGACGTAACACTTTTCTTTCTATGGAAATCGGCCATGCTTTCCGTCGATTCGACAACCGGGATCCATCATGGACAAATACGACCGTGCGCTCCTCGCCGCCCTGATCGACAACGGCCGCCTGACCTTCGCCGAACTGGCCCGGCGCATCAACCTGTCGCCCCCGGCGGTGGCCGACCGGGTGGCCAAGCTGGAGGCCGAAGGGGTGATCACCGGCTACCACGCCTCGGTGAACCTGGCCAAGCTCGGCCTGCCCATCGAGTGCGTGATCGAACTGCGGATCACCGAGAAGGATTGCCAGTCAGTGCTCGACGAACTGGCCCGGATCCCCCAACTGACCCTCTGCCACCGGATCACCGGCGACGCCTGCGTGCTGATGAAGGCCGCCGTGGCTTCGATGCCGGAGCTGCAGGACCTGATCGACCGGCTGATGAAGTTCGGCATCAGCAAGACCTCGATGATCCTCTCCACCCCCTTCGCCGACCGCCAGCCGGCAAGCCTGCGGGGGCAGGACGGCAATGGCGGATGTGCGGCGTGAGCCCTGCGCCGGGGTTATCCGGCAGGCGTCGGGATCCGTACTTCATCGCCGCCACGAACCCGAACCGTAGGGCGCATAACGCCAACGGCGTTATCCGCCGCAGCGGCACTCCCGGCCGATAGCGGAGCCGCCCTCACCCCAACTCTCTCCCTGAAGAGAGAGGGGATTCTCCGTACAAGCGTCGAATTCGCTGTCTCCAACGCCGCCGACGAACCCGAACCGTAGGGCACCGGCAAAAAAAAGGCGGTCCCGTTCGCACGGCACCGCCCAAGTCACGGAGTTGCTTACATCGTCGAGCGACAAGGCCGCTCGCCTTATTGGATTACCGCTCGATGATCGCGGTCACACCCTGCCCACCGGCGGCGCAGATGGAAATCAGCCCGCGTCCCTGCTCCGCCAGCGAGAGCAGCTTGGCCAGGTTGGCGACGATCCGTCCTCCCGTGGCGGCGAACGGGTGGCCGGCGGCCAGCGAGCTGCCCTTGACGTTGAGCTTGCTGCGGTCGATGGAGCCCAGCGGCTGGTCGAGGCCGAGGCGGGTCTTGCAGTACTCGGGGTCTTCCCAGGCCTTCAGGGTGCAGAGCACCTGGGCGGCGAAGGCCTCGTGGATCTCGTAGTAGTCGAAGTCCTGCAGGCTCAGGCCGTTGCGTGCCAGCAGCCGCGGCACCGCGTAGACCGGCGCCATCAGCAGGCCCTCCTGGCGATCGACGAAGTTCACCGCCGCCGCCTCGCCGTCCTTGAAATAGGCCAGGATCGGCAGGCCGCGCGCCTTCGCCCACTCCTCGCTGGCCAGCAGTACCACCGAGGCGCCGTCGGTCAGCGGCGTCGAGTTGGCCGCCGTGAGGGTGCCGCGCGAACCGCGCTCGAACACCGGCTTGAGGGTGCCGATCTTCTCCAGGTCGATATCCGGGCGCAGGTTCTGGTCGCGGGTCAGGCCGCGGAATGGCGTCATCAAGTCGTTCTGCCAGCCCTCCTCATAGGCCGCGGCCAGCTTGTGGTGGCTCTCGAAGGCCAGCCTGTCCTGCTCGTCGCGGGGAATCTGCCAGGTCTGCGCCATCAGTTCGCAGGACTCCCCCATCGACAGCCCGGTGCGCGGCTCGCCGTTGCGCGGGATGGCCGGGACCACGTGGCGCGGGCGGATCTTCAGCAGGCTCTTGAGCTTGTCCAGGTTGCTCTTGCCGCGGTTGGCCTCGAGGAGAATCTTGCGCAGGCCCTCGTTGACCCCGATCGGCGCGTCGGAAGTGGTATCGACGCCGCCGGCGATGCCGCTGTCGATCTGCCCGAGGGCGATCTTGTTGGCCACCAGGATCGCCGCCTCCAGGCCGGTACCGCAGGCCTGCTGGATATCGTAGGCCGGGGTTTCCGGGGCCAGGCGCGAACCGAGCACGCATTCGCGGGTCAGGTTGAAGTCGCGCGAATGCTTCAGCACGGCGCCGGCCACCACCTCGCCAAGGCGCTCTCCGTGCAGGTTGTAGCGCTCCACCAGGCCTTCCAGGGCGGAAGTGAGCATCTCCTGGTTGCTCGCCGTGGCGTACACGGTGTTCGAGCGGGCGAAGGGAATACGGTTGCCGCCGACAATGGCGACCCGGCGCAGCTGGGTCATGGAAGAACTCCTTGCTGGAATCGTTTACGCCGAGCCGAGGCTCGACCCGTTAACTGAGCGGTCAGTGGCGCACAGGCTAACCTTAGCCGGTCGCGTCGCATTGGCCGCCCTGCCGTTATCCCGGTCAGCGCGGTCAATTGCGGCGAACAGGTGGCTGCGTAGAGTTGTCCACACTGTTACCCGCGTTCCCTCGGCATCGTTGGCCGGCGGAATCCACCTTCAGCCTTGGAGCCTTTCCACCGGGAGCCCGTTCCATGACCGATCGTTACATCGCCTTCGCCAACTCCCCCGTCGGCCGCCGCCTGGTTGGCGCCGTCGGCCTTCCCTCCCCGCTGCGCCTGGAGCGCTGGCAGGCCGGCCGGGTGCGGCCGGTGGACGGCCCGCTGGTGATCGGCGGGAGCGGCGCGCTGGCCGAGGCCGTGCTGCCCTTCGCCGGCAAGCTGACCGACGCGGTGTTCGCCGCCGTCGACGGACAGTTCGAGCTGCCGCGCTGGACCGCCGAGCACAGCCCGCGGGCCAAGGCGGTGCTGTTCGACGCCAGCGGCCTGACCCGCTTCGAGCAGTTGGTGGCGCTGCGCGACTTCTTCCAGCCGGTGCTCAAGGGCCTCGACAAGTGCCCGAAGGTGGTGGTCCTCGGACGCCCCCCCGAGTCTCTCAAGGACCCGGTCACCGCCAGCGTGCAACGCAGCCTGGAAGGTTTCACCCGCTCCCTGGGCAAGGAAATCCGTCGCGGCGGCAACGTGCAGTTGCTGTACGTCGGCAAGGGCGCCGAGGACCAACTGGAAGGCGCGCTGCGCTTCTTCCTCTCGCCGAAGAGCGCCTACGTCTCCGGCCAGGTGATCCGTCTTGCCGCCAACAGCGCCCAGGTCCACGACTGGAGCAAGCCGCTGGCCGGCCAGCGCGCACTGGTCACCGGCGCCGCCCGCGGCATTGGCGCGGCCATCGCGGAAACCCTGGCGCGCGACGGCGCGGAAGTGGTGCTGCTCGACGTGCCGCCGGCCAGGGAGGCCCTCGAAGGCCTCGCCGCGCGCCTCGGCGGCCGTGCCGTGGCCCTCGACATCTGCGCCGCGGACGCCGGGCAGCAACTGGTGGAGGCGCTGCCGGAGGGCGTCGATATCGTCGTGCACAACGCCGGGATCACTCGCGACAAGACCCTGGCGAAGATGAGCAGCGACTTCTGGAACTCGGTGATCAACGTCAACCTCAATGCCCCGCAGGTGCTGACCCAGGCCCTGCTCGACGGCGGCAAGCTGCATGACAACGGCCGGGTGGTGTTGCTGGCGTCGATCAGCGGCATCGCCGGCAACCTCGGGCAGAGCAACTACGCGGTGAGCAAGGCCGGCCTGATCGGCCTGGCCCAGGCCTGGGCGCCGGCGCTGGGCAAGCGCGGCATCACCATCAACGCGGTGGCGCCGGGCTTCATCGAGACGCAGATGACCGCCGCCATTCCGCTGACCATCCGCGAGGCCGGCCGGCGGATGAACTCCATGAGCCAGGGCGGCCTGCCGCAGGACGTCGCCGAAACGGTGGCCTGGTTCGCCCAGCCGTCGTCCGGCGCGGTCAGCGGCCAGGTGCTGAGGGTGTGCGGGCAGAGCCTGCTGGGGGCCTGAGGCGGCCCCTGACTCCCCGGCAACAGGACGCCGACCCGGTAGGGCGGATAACGCCAACGGCGTTATCTGGCCCTGCACCGGGAAACCACCGGTAGCCCCTTCGGACAGGCCCTACCCGCGCCCCTGCTGCCCGCGCCGGCGGAACTCCACCGGCGTCTCGCCGACCCAGCGCTTGAACGCGCGATAGAAGGTGCTCGGCTCGGAAAACCCGGTGCGTTCGACGATCACTTCGATGCGCTCGTCGGTCTTCAGCAGCAGTTCCTTGGCCAGTCGGCAGCGGTAGTCGGTGACCAGGTCGTTGAAGCGCACCCCGGCCATCGCCAGGCGTTCGCGCAGACGTCGGGCCGGCATGCCGAGGCGCGCGGCGACCTGCTCCAGGGTGGCGCCTCCGTCCACCAGCAACTCGCCGATCAGTTCGCGGACCTGGCGCACCAGGTCCAGGCGCTCCACCTCGGCCAGTTGCCGGCGCGCCAGCGACTCGTGCATGCGCAGCAGTTCCGGGGCGGCGTGGCGCGAGGGTTTGTCCAGCACCGCGGCATCGAATACCAGCGCGTAGCGCGGCATGCCGAGGATCGTCGGGCAGCCGTAGACCGCACGGTAGCGCTCCATCGGCGCGCCGGTTTCGTTCATCAGTTGCACTTCCAGCGGCTTGAACTCGCCCTCGGTGAGCGCGCCGAACAGGCGGATCACCGCGCCGGCGAGCATTTCCGGGAAGTGGCGGTTGATCGCCGGCGATTCGCCCAGCGACAGCACCGCGCGCTCGCCCTCCACCTCCAGTTGCGCCTGCAGGGTGTCGGACAGCAGGCGTACGTAGCGCAGGGAATGGCGCAGGCCGGCGCCGAAGGTATCGCTGGAGAGGAACAGGTATTCCAGGAGCAGGCCGTGGAACGCCGGCAGGTGCTCGGCCAGGTGCAGGCCGACATGCTCTTCGCCGCACTCGTCGGCGGCGGCCTTCCAGAACAGGTTCTGTGCGGAATGGGGGAAACGGCCGGCCGGCAGGCCACCCGGCGGCAGCCCGACACGGACCAGGACCCGGTCCGGATCGCAGCCGCTGGCGCGCAGGGCGTCGATCACCGGGCGCATCAGCGCTACATCGTCGGTCAGATCACGCATGGTGTTTTTTCTAGTTATCCATGGGGCGGGCCCATCTTAGGCAGCTTTGCCATCCCCTCTCAAGGAGAGGCCATAGAAATAACCCATCCCGCATGACGGAAAAACCCTCAGATCGACTAGCCGCCGGCGTGGTCGAAAATCTCGATGCAGACGCATCCCGGAGCCGATTGACCGCCCTGCCAGCGGCGTCGGCCAGGCGGCCAATGCCTGCTGCGGGTGCTCGACTAAGCTGACAGCCACCTATTTCGAGGAGATGTCCAATGCCCACCGCCTGGCTCGACCTGCCCGCCCCACCCGCCCTGCCCGGCCTGTTCCTGCGCGCCGCACTGCGCCGCGGCATCCGCGGCAAGGCCCTGCCCGAGCGCGGCCTGCGCAGCCAGGTCACGGTGGACCCGAAGCACCTCGAGCGCTACCGCCAGGTCTGCGGCTTCCGCGACGACGGCCTGCTGCCGCCGACCTACCCGCACATCCTCGCCTTCCCGCTGCAGATGGCGCTGCTCACCGACAAGCGCTTCCCCTTCCCGCTGCTCGGCCTGGTCCACCTGGAGAACCGCATCGACGTGCTGCGCGCGCTCGGCGGCCTCGGCCCGTTCACCGTGAGCGTCGCGGTGGAAAACCTGCAACCGCACGACAAGGGCGCCACCTTCAGCATCGTCACCCGCCTGGAAGACCAGCTTGGCCTGCTCTGGGTCGGCGACAGCAAGGTGCTCTGCCGCGGCGTCAAGGTGCCCGGCGAAATTCCGCCGAAAGCCGAGCAGGAGCCGCTGCCGCTGGAGCCGGTCGACAACTGGAAGGCGCCCGCCGACATCGGCCGGCGCTATGCCCGTGCCGCCGGCGACTACAACCCGATCCACCTGTCGGCGCCCAGCGCCAAGCTGTTCGGCTTTCCCCGCGCCATCGCCCACGGCCTGTGGAACAAGGCTCGCAGCCTGGCCGCCCTCGGCGAGCGACTGCCAGCCTCGGGCTATCGGGTCGAGGTGCGCTTCCAGAAGCCAGTGCTGCTGCCGGCCAGCCTCACCCTCCTGGCCAGCGCGGCGGCGGCGGACGGCCAGTTCAGCCTGCGCGGCAAGGACGACCTGCCGCACATGGCCGGGCATTGGAGCCGGCTACAGGGCTGACGCCGGTCCGCCATGCCTTGAAGCTTCGGGCGCAAAGCCCGAAGCTATGCGGCTGCTTACCGCCACCGCGAAGAATCCCCCATGGACCTGCACGAACTCACCGCGCGCCTGCACGCCATCCGCGACCGCAACGACTGGCGCCAATTCCACAGCCCGAAGAACCTGGCCATGGCCGCCAGCGTCGAGATGGCCGAACTGGTGGAGATCTTCCAGTGGCTGACGGAAGACCAGTCGCGCACGCTGTCGGCCGAGCAGCTCGAACACGCTGGCCAGGAAGTTGGCGACATCGTCCTTTATCTGCTGCTGTTCTGCGGGGAAACCGGCCTCGACCTGGAACAGGTGGTGCGCGCCAAGCTGGCCGACTGCGAACGGCGCTTCCTGCCATGAGCGACCGCCATTTCGACGAACTGGCGACGCGCTTCGCCGAAAAGATCTATGGCGGCGCCAAGGGTGCGATCCGCCTCGCGGTACTCCAGGCCGACCTCGCCGAGGCCCTCCCGGAGCGACCTCTGCGGGTCCTCGACATCGGCGCCGGGCTCGGCCACATGTCGCTCTGGCTGGCCGCTCGCGGCCACCGCGTAACCCTCGCCGAGCCAGCGCAACCCATGCTCGACGGCGCCCGCCAGCGCTTCGCCGAAGCCGGGCAGGCCGCCGAATTCATCCAGGCGCCCTGGCAGGAACTGCTCGGCCAGCTCACCGAGCCCTACGACCTGGTGCTCTGCCACGCCGTGCTCGAGTGGCTGGCCGAACCCCATGCGATCCTGCCGGTGCTGCACCAACTCTGCGCACCCGGCGGCTGGCTGTCGCTGGCCTTCTACAATCGCGACGCGCTGATCTACCGCAACCTGCTCAAGGGCCACTTCCGCAAGCTGCGCAAGGAACGCTTCGCTGGCGAGGGGCAGAGCCTGACCCCGCAGCGCCCGCTCGACCCGCGCGAGCTGGAACAGGCGCTGGCAGCGCGTTGGCGCATCGAGGCGCGCAGCGGCGTGCGGGTGTTCCACGACTACATGCCGAGCGAGTTCCAGGCCAAGGCCGAACGGCTCGACCTGGTGGAAATGGAACTGGCCTACCGCCGCCACCCGGCCTTTGCCGGGCTTGGCCGCTACCTGCACTGGCTGTGCCGCCCGCAATGAAAGGCGCAGAATGCAGTCTGAGCCTGCAAGGGCCGCCGACGTAGCGCGGCCACGGAGCGTCGAGCATGCAATCGCGACTGTTGATCCTACCGTTACTCGCCAGCCTGGCCGCCCTCGGTGCCTGCCAGGGCGACAATCCCTACCGTGCCAGCTCCCTGCCCTACCCGCCGCAGCCGGCCGCCGCGGCCAATCCCGGCCTCGATCCCGGGGCCTATCCGGCGGCGCCGCGCGACTACGCCCGCTACCGTAGCTGGAGCTGGGCCGCCGCCGGGGTCAGCGGCTTTCCCCAGGGCCTGGACGACAACCAGTTGCGCGACGCCGTCAGCCAGCAGCTCGACCAGCGCGGCCTGCGCCCGGCGCGGCCGGGCAGCGCGGCCGACCTGCAGGTCAGCGCGTTCCTGCGCAACGAACTGCGCACCCGCCAGGTCACCGACTACTACGGCGGCTACTACGGCAACTACGGCGGCTGGCGCGATCCCTGGTACGGCTATGGCGCCAGCTACCCGGTGACCCGCAGCTACACCGTGCAGGTCACCGTGGTCCGCGTCGAGCTGAACGACGCCCGCAGCGGCCAGCCGGTGTGGGGCAACAGCGCCGAGTTCGACTCCGGCGACTCCGCCAGCGAACAGGCCAAGGCCCTGCGCGAAGCGGTGAAACGGGCGCTGTCGAGCTACCCGCCGGGCTGATCGGCGAGCACCCGGCGGCGGATCGCCTCCATCTTCCTGGGCGAGTTGCTCATCACCGCGTCGGCGCCCAGGGCGCGCGCGGTGCGGTAGTCCTCGGCGGTCTCGATGCCGAACATCACCACCTTCACCGGCTCGCGGCGCACGCAGTCCATCGCTTTGCGCGTCCACAACTGCGCCGCCGGCACCTTGTAGGAAGACTCGCCAAGGGTGAAGCGCTCGGTCACCGTCAGTTCGCGGCGCAGCTCGATGCCCATCCAGGTGCCGCCGGCCGGCGGTGCCTCGCAGCGCTCGCCGAAGGCCAGGCCGACCAGGCGGTTGCGCGTCGCATCGCGGCTTTCGAACTGTCGCGCGCGGTCCGCGTAGCGCTGCGTCAGGTAGTCGTTGGCGGCCTTCTCGGTGGAATAGAAACGCACCCGCGACCAGGCCTTCTGCCGCTCCAGCTCGCCGGCCACGGCATCGACCAGCGGCTCCACCGGCAGCGACTTCATGTCGAGGAACACCGGCACCTGCGGCGGGATCGCCCGCAGCGCCTGGCGCAGCGTAGGAATCCGCAGCGGCTTCTGGCGGTAGGGATAGCTGCCGTCCTCGGCCTTGAACATATAGCCGGCGTTCAAGCGCGCCAGCTCGGCCAGGCTCGACTGGCCGACCGCGCCGGCGCCCTGGGTCAGGACCGCCAGGTCAGCGGGGCGATAGAGCACCGGATGGCCATCGGCGCTCAACTGCACCGACAACCATAGCGCGTCGGCGCCGTTGTCCAGCGCCTTGCGGATCGCCAGCAGGGTGTTCTCCGGGTAGTCCGCGGTGCCGGCGCGATGGGCCACCAGCAGCGGGCCCGGGCCATCCGCCGGTACCACCGAGCGTGCCTCGACGCAGCCGGTCAGCGACAGGCCCAGCAGCAGGATCGCAATACTTCGATTCATTTCATTCTCCCGTCGCGCCCTATAGGGCGGGTGCTCGCCAACGTTACTTGTGGAGACGCTTCAAACCCGCGTTTCCTCTTGCCTTTCATCCGGCGCTGAGCTTGGATGTGAACTCTGACTGGAGAAAAACCATGATCCGCCGAATCCTGCTGCTCGGCCTGCTCCTCAGCCTCGCAGCCTGCGAAACCACCCAGCTCGACCGCGACTTCGACAGCTCCCGCGACTTCGCCGCCTACCGTAGCTGGAGCTGGTCGCAACCCGCCTTCGAATACCGCCCCGACGACCCACGCATCAAGAGCGACCTCACCGAGCAACGCATCCGCGAAGCCGTCGCCCAGCAGCTCGACCAGCGCGGCCTGCGTCCGGCCCAGGGCAACGCCAGGGGCGACGTCACGGTGCGCGCCTACCTGATCGTCGACGATCGCCAGGACCAGATCACCACCAACTACGGCGGCGGTTACTGGGGCGGCTACTGGGGAGGATACTGGGGCGGCCCGGCGATGGCCGAGACGCGCACCGTGAATTACAAGGTTGCCACCCTCCAGGTCGACCTGTTCGACGGCAAGGACGGCAAGCTGGTCTGGCGCGGCAGCGGCGAGCAGATCATGCGCACCAGCCCGCCGAGCCCGGCCGAGCGCGAGCAGGCGATCCGCGAGACGGTGCAGAAAGTCATGTCGCAATACCCGCCGCGCTGACATGCAGCTCAGCCACCGCCCGGCGGAGACCGGTGACCTGGAGACGGTCGCCGGCTTCCCCCAGGACCGCGACGAACTCTTCTATTGCTACCCCAAGGCGATCTGGCCGTTCAGCGTCGCCCAGCTGGCCGCCGCCATCGCCGAACGCCGCGGCAGCACCGTGGCCGTGCACGACGGACAGGTGCTCGGCTTCGCCAACTTCTACCAGTGGCAGCACGGCGACTTCTGCGCCCTCGGCAACATGATGGTGGCGCCCGCCGCGCGCGGTCTGGGCGTGGCCCGCTACCTGATCGGGGTCATGGAAAACCTCGCCCGCGAACAGTACAAAGCGCGCCTGATGAAGATTTCCTGCTTCAACGCCAACGCCGCCGGGCTGCTGCTCTATACCCAGCTCGGCTACCAGCCGCGCGCCATCGCCGAACGCCACGATCCGGACGGCCGGCGCGTGGCGCTGATCCAGATGGACAAGCCCCTTGAACCCTGACACCCACGCCCAGCGCGTCCTCATCATCGTCTCCAGCGGCCCGAGCACCCCGGCCCGCTGCGCCGCGCCCTTCCACACCGCCACCCTGCTGGCCTGCATGGACGCCGAGGTGACCCTGTTCCTCAGCGGCGAAGGCGTGCAGTTGGCCCGCCGCGCCGTCGCCGACCAGTTGCGCGCGCTGGACGGCGGCGAGCCGCTGCGCCACTTCATCCGCCAGGCCCGCGAGGCCGGCGCGCGCCTGCTGATGTGCCGCCAACCCGGGGTGAACATCGACGAAAGCGAACTGATCGAGGAACTCGACGAAATCTCCAGCGGCGGCGAACTGGCACGGCTGATCCTCGAATCCGAGCGGGTGCTGACCCTATGAGCGCGAACCTGCACGGCCTGGAGTTCCCCGACGGGCTGTTCTACGCCCCGGACTACAACCTGTGGTTGCGCGAGGAAGTCGACGGCAGCCTGACCCTGGGCCTGAGCGCCTACGGCTGCGCGCTGTATGGCGAAATCTTCGCCTTCACCCCCAAGCGCGACGGCTGGCACATCGAACGCGACCGCAGCTTCGGCGTGGTCGAGTTCGCCAAGGCTGCCTCCTCGGCCCGCAGCCCGTTGGCCGGGACCCTGCTGGCGAGCAACCCGGCGGTGGTCAAGCGCCCGGCGCTGATCAACCGGGATTGCTACGGCGAGGGCTGGATGGTACGGCTGCAACCGGACGACTGGGCCTCGGCGCGGAGCGCGTTTCTCCAGGGAGACGCGGCGCGGGAGGCATTCGCCGAGCGCATGCGCCTGGATGGGTTCGATCCGCAGCATCCAGGGGTGCAGGCGCTGGACGTCTGAGACTCCCGGGTTTTACCCGCACCCCGCTCGCGGAAGGCGGATAACGCCGCTGGCGTTATTCGCCCTACCCCAGCTCCCCATCGCCGCCAATCTCCCGCATATCCCCGGAGTCCGCCATGTCCTCACCCCAACCGCCCCGCTTCGACGGCCAACGCTGGAGCAACGCCGACGACGACCGCATCGAGGTGCTGCCCGCCGACCCCGCCTGGCCACAACGCTTCGCCGCCGAAGCCGAGGCCATCCGCACGGCACTGGCGCTGCCCGGGCTGGGCATCGAGCATGTCGGCAGCACCGCGGTGCCCGGGCTCGACGCCAAGCCGATCATCGACATCCTCCTGCTGCCGCCGCCCGGCCACGATCCGCAGCGGCTGGTAGCCCCGCTGGAGGGCCTCGGCTACCAGTTCTGGCGCGAGAACCCGAACACCCAGCGGATGTTCTTCGTCAAAGGCATGCCGCCCTTCGGCCATGGCCGCACCCACCATGTCCATGTCATGCCCCTGGCCCAGGCCGACCGCTACCTGCTGTTCCGCGACTGGCTGCGCAACCACCCCGACGACGCCCGCCTCTACGCCGAAACCAAGCACACTCTGGCACGCCGCTACCCCACCGACCGCGAGGCCTATACCCGTGGCAAGGACGAGGTCGTCGCAAGGATTCTCGGCCGGGCGCTGGCGGCGACGCGGCACCCAATGATACAGAGTGGCCTGGTAAGGGGAGAACGCGAAATGCACGCCAGGGAACTGCGTGAAACGCTGGTCGCCGGCGCGGAATCGACGCCAGGCGGCCCCGCCGATACAGCCTATTTCGAGTCGCTGCGCAGCCGGGTAAGCAAGCCCCAGGACTGAGGCGGATAGCGTGCTTCGCTCACTACTGCGACTGTGCGAGCACGGCTTCCACCAACCTCTCGATCACCTCCCCCACCCTCCCCGGCTCGCCAACCTCCACCCAGCGCAAATGCGCGAACCGCGGATCCTCGCGCAGGCCGGTGTATTTGCGGCGGTTGCCTGCGAAGGTGGTCCATGACCAGAGCAGGATCGAATCCCTGGAGCAGAACGCCATCCGCAGCGATTCACGGTTGCCGTGGGACAGGCGGGTGCGCAGCAGGCCCCGGGCCAGGGTGCGGCGAAGGACCCGGGAGAACACCGTCCAGCGCCCGAAATTCAGCCATACCACATGGGTGGCGCGGCCCCAGAGCAACTCGCGGACGGCGCTGTAGTTGCCGTCGGCGACCCAGCGCGGCGCCGTCGTCGCCCGCTCCACTGCGTGCTCGAAGCGTTCGTGGGGCACGGCTTGCCAGCCGGGGCCCCAGTAGAGTCGGTCGAGTTCGACATGCGTACAACCCAGCCTGGCGGCCAGCGCGGCGGAGAAGGTCGACTTCCCGGCCCCGCTGGTGCCGACCACCACCACACGCAGCGGCGCGCCTCGCCCGGCCTCGACGCAGGTCATGCCTTGACCGCGACCAGCGTGTAGCACATCGGGATCGCCAGCGGTCCGTCCTCGTAGAGGTCGTAGAGTTCCTCGCGATTCGAGTGCGGGTACTCCTTGAAGTGACTCAGGCGCAGGCCGGCGCCGAGCAGCCCGCCGAGGATGTCGCCGAGCGGGTGGACGTACCAGTAGCTGGCGATGCCGGTATCGCTGCCGCTGCCTTCGTAGACGATGGCCTCCCGGGATACGTGGGGCGTGTCGGTGAAGTAGTCGTTGCGCAGTTCGAACGGTCGCTCCGACTCGGGTTCGAGCATCTCCAGGAACGGGTGGGTTTCATAGATCGCCAATTGCCCGCCCGGCTTCAGCAGGCCGCTCACCGAGGCGAAGAAGCGCGCGATGTCGGGCATCCAGTTGAGCACACCGATGGTGATCAGCAGCAGGTCGAACTGACCGTTCAGCTCGGCCGGCAGCTCGTAGGCATTGGCTTCGACGAAACGCGGCTGATGCGGCGAGCGCTCGGCCAGTTGCCGCGCCTGGGCGAGGAAGGCGGCGGACTGGTCGATCCCCACCGCCCGCGCGACGCCGAAGGCGTACAGCGAAAGCACTTCCCGGCCGTTGTTGCAGCCGACCTGGACCGCCGCCTTGCCGGCCAGGTCCAGATTGCGCAGCACGCCAGCCAGGGTCTCGTCCAGGCAACTGAAGCCGGTTTCCTGTACCGCCAGCGACAATTCCTGCCAGCCGCTGCCACGCAGGTGACTGTCGGCGGACGCGTCCCAGGCGCGTCGGTTGCTTTCCACCGCGTGTTCAAGATCCGTCATGCGAAAACCTCAGAAGTGTTCCCAGGAAGGCCAGCCGAGTCGCGAACCCGCAGCCCACTCAATCGCGGAATTGCAGCCCGATATGGGCTCGGCAGTCGCGTCGTTCCAGGCTGCCTTCCTGGAAAGCGCCGCAGGCGCGGTTTCTCAGAGGCAGCGTCTGTTCCACCACGGTCACCCGCACCTCGTTCGCCGGTTGGCGCTGCTCGGCGGGTCGCGGCGCCTGACGCCGGCCGTTCAGGTTGTCGGCCCCGCCTGGCGGGATGCGCCGGCGCGTCGCGGCGATCCGCCTGCATGCTCAATAGAGACCGGTGGCGCTGCCCCGCTCGAACAGCGGCACCTGGTTGGCCAGGATCATGTTGTAGCTGAGCATGAACGGCACCCCGCCGCCGCTTTCGGCGATCTGGCTTACCCAGCCGATGGGGTTGTTGAACAGCGATTCGTCGGGGCTGAGCACGCCGACGGCGGCGCTGTCCGGGTCGCCGTCCCAGGTCACGTCGCCCCAGTGCCAGCCGAGGCCACGCACGTACTGCGCGCCGATCAGCGCGCCGAGGGCGAAGACCGCCTCGTCGTCGAGGCTGCGCCCCTGCTCCCTCGCATCGCGCACGTAGTCGGTGACGGCGGCGACGATCTGCGCCGGCGTCTCGTCCGCGGCGACGCCAAGCAAGGCGAGCCCCTGTGCCTGCAGCTCCGCCAGTTGCTGTTGCAGGTCCGTTGAAAGCGGATTGATCTCGGCCATCCCTGTTCTCCCGAGGCAAGCGTGCGCACCCGTCCGTCGGGCGCGCCATGAAGCGCGTTATCTTACGGCTTCGCGGCGACGAAAGCGCCCTCCCCAGCCAAACGTAGCGCAGCCGCTAATCGCCTCTTCCCGGAAATGCTGCCTTCGGCTCTACTGGCGAATTTGTGCCATCCATACCCGAGACAGCCCCATGACGCTGATCGCCGCCGCCCAGAGCTGCGCCCACCCCGCCGACCTGCCACGCAACCTCGACGACCACCTGCGCCTGATGCGTATCGCCCAGGCACGGGGCGTGCGCCTGCTGGTGTTTCCCGAACTGTCGCTCACCGGCTACGAACCCAGCGCTGCCGCCGCCCTCGCCCAGCCGGCGGACACGCCCCTGCTGCAACCGCTGCGCCAGCTCGCCGAGCAGGCACGGATGACCACGGTGGTCGGCCTGCCGCTGCGCTCGCCGAAGCATGCCAAGCCGCTGATCGCCGCCCTGATCCTCGGCGCCGACGGCAGCCTCGGCGTCTATGCCAAGCAGCACCTGCACGCGGGCGAGGAACGCCACTTCTCAGCCGGCGACGGCGGCCCCCTGCTGGAGATCGACGGCCTGCCGATGGCGTTGGCGGTCTGCGCCGACTTCAGCCAACCCAGCCACCCGGCCCACGCCGCCCGTGCCGGCGCTCGCCTCTACATCGCCAGCGCGCTGATCGGAGAAAACGGCTACCCGGCCGACTCGGCCCTACTGGCCGGTTATGCCCGCGAGCACGGAATGGGCGTGCTGCTGGCCAACCATGGCGGGCCGACGGGTGGCTGGAAGGCGGCGGGCAGGAGTGCGTTTTGGAATGAGCGGGGAGCGCTGGTCAGGGAGACGACGGGGACGGGTGAGACGCTGCTTCTGCTGGAACGGACCGAGATAGACGCTTGATCCTGTGAGACACGATGGCCGCCGAAAGCGAGCGGAGAATTGGCGGAAGGCAGTGGGAGTCGAACCCACCCAGGAACGGCTGCCGTCCCCCACCGGATTTGAAGTCCGGCCACGCCACCGGGCGTGATTGCCTTCCTCTTTGATTTGCAAGAGGTTTTCCTCGAGACGGGAGCTTATCAGGCCGGGGTCCGAAGAAGAAATGCCGGATGTCATGGAAAGTCGTTCGCATGGCCGGGCGAGCAGAGCGTAGCCCAGCCTCGGAGCACTTCACAGGCGTTTCAGGCAATGGCAGTAGACGAAGTGCTGGACCCGGCCGGCGGGAGTGACGTGGTGTTCGTCGCGGTGCTCGGTGAGCTGGAAGGCGGAGCCGAACTCGGCGTGCAGTTCGTCGGCGTCGTAGCGCATGACTGGCAGGCCGCTGCATTCGGTCGGGCCGTCGGCGGCGAAGGTGGCGACGATCACGTGGCCGCCGTGGCGGACCGCCTTCATCACCTGGCGCACGTAGGCGCGGCGGGCTTCGGCAGTGGTAAGGAAGTGGAACACGGCGCGGTCGTGCCAGACATCATAGGTGGCTTCCGGCAGGTCGACGCCGGTAATGTCGCCGGCGATCCAGCGCACCTCTTCGCCGCGCGCGCCGAGGCGGTTGCGGGCGACACGCAGGGCGGCGTCGGAAAGGTCGAGCACCGTCAGGTCGCCGAAGCCTTCGGCGAGCAGGCCGTCGACCAGGGTCGAGGCGCCGCCGCCGACATCGATGATCGCCGCCTCGCGGGGCGCGCCGATGCGTCGGATCAGGTCGAGAGACAGCGTGGCCTCGGCCTGGAACCAGCTCACCGCGTCGGACGGCTTGCTCTCGTATACCCGTTGCCAGTGCTCTCGTTCGGACATGACGACCTTCTCCGTGTTGCGCTGCGACCCATTACCCACCAAGGGCGTTAACGGCACATTAACTCCATAGGCGGTGTTGCGACAGGGCCGCTCCTCAACCGTAGGCACCGCGCAGCGACATCACGCCGCGCCTTCGCGCCGCCTGGCGGATCAGCAGTTCGCCCACGGCCAGGGCCAGCGCCACGCCGCCGACGATCTTGCCGGCGTAGGCCCAGTCCATCGGCGCGCCGGGGGTGACGACGAACAGGCAGATGCCGGCCAGCACATGCAGCGCGACGAACAGCGCCCAGAGACTGGCCAGGCGGTCGCCCAGCGGCATCCGGTAGGGCCGTGGACGCGGGTCGGCGCGGCGCAGGCGGACGAAGGCCAGGCACATCAGCACATAGGGCATCATGAAAACCATGGCGAAGATCGACAGCAGGGTCCAGAACAGTTCCTCGGCAGTGTGCGCCACCAGGCCGTAGAGCAGCAGCAGGACGATGCTCACCGCCGAGGCCAGCACCGCCGAGCCGATCGGCGTGCCGTGGCGCGAATGGACCACGCCGAACAGCGCCGGCAGCTCGCCGGCCTTGGCCGCTTCCACCGCGGCACGGTTGGTGCCCATGCTCCAGGTGACCATGTTGGTGAAGAGGGTGAACAGGACGAAGGCGCCGACCAGGTCGGCGAGCATCCCGCCGGCGCCGTCGTGGCCGTAGATGTTGTAGAGGGTATGGGCGAAGATCCGGGTGACGTCGGTTTCCTCGGCCGGTACCGCGGCCAGCACGCCGAGGGTGCCGAAGATGTTGAAGGCGCCGACGATCAGCCCGGAGATCAGCACCGCGCGCGGGATGTCGCGGCGCGCGTTGCGCATCTCCGCGGCGCTGCAACAGGCCAGCTCGGTCCCCATGATGCCATAGACCATCACTCCCAGCGCGGCCATCTGGCCCGGCGAGGACGGGACGATGGAGTCCAGGCTGAAGTCGTTGGCGAAGCCATGGTTCCAGCCGAAGTGCAGGCCGCCGACGCCCAGGGCGAGCACCGCGAGCAGCTTGAGCAGCGCGCCGAGGTTCGGCAGCCACTTGCCCAGGCGCAGCGCGACCACGTTGAACGCCGCGGTGAGCAGCGCCAGGGCGATGCCGATGGCGATCTTGCCCCAGAGGCTCAGCTCGGGGAAATAGAAGGCGCCGAGCATGCTGCCGAACAGGGTGTAGACCGAAGGCATCCACAGTGCGTTGTTGACCCAGTACATCCATGACACCCGGGCCCCCCAGCGGAAGCCGAAGGCGCTGCGCACCCAGTGGTAGACGCCGCCGTTGGCGGGGAAGGCGGTGCCCAGCTCGGAGGTCATCATGGCCATCGGCAGGAACAGCAGGACCAGCACGTAGAGCCACCAGAACAGGCTCGACGGACCGAGGGAGGAAGCCAGGGCGATCTGGTCCATGAAGAGCATCGCCGAGACCGTGTAGAGCACCACATCGCGCAACCGCAGGACCTTGTTCTTGTTGTCGTCCATTGGGATTCTCCTGAATGTTCGGGTGGGGCGCCGGCGGCGCCCCGGCGCTTACCGGTGACCGGCGCGGACAAGATCCTCCACGGTTTCCTCGATGCTCTCGCGCAGCACCCGGACCACGGTATCGACCTGTTCGCGGGTGAGGATCAGCGGCGGCGACATCACGTTCAGGTGGACGATCGGACGAACCAGCAGGCCGCGCTTCTGCGCCCGCAGGTGGACCCACTCGCCGATGTTCAGGCTTTCCGGAAACAGCGCCTTGCTCGCCTTGTCGGCGACGAACTCGACACAGGCCATGAAGCGCATCCCGCGCACGTCGCCGACGATGGGCAGGTCGCGGAGGCTTTGCAGGCGCTCCTCGAAGTAGCGGCCGACCTCGTCGGCGTGGGCGAGCAAGCCCTCGCGCTCGATGATCTCGATGTTCTTCAGCGCCGCCGCGCAGGCCACCGGGTGGCCGGAGTAGGTGAAACCATGGCTGAAGCAGCGGCCCTTGTCCGGCTCGGCGATCACCTCCCAGATGCGCCGGGAGAAGATGCACGCGCCCAGCGGCTGGTAGCCGGAGGTGAGGCCCTTGGCGGTGAGGATGATGTCCGGCTGTACGCCGAACACCGCCTGGCTGGCGAAGAAGTGGCCGAGGCGGCCGAAGGAGGTCACCACTTCGTCGGAGATGTACAGCACGTCGTAGCGCTGGCACAGCTCCCACATCCGCCTGTGGTAGCCCGCGGGCGGGACGATCACGCCGCCGGAGCCGAACACCGGCTCGGAGATGAACGCCCCCACCCGGTCGGCGCCCAGTTCGAGGATCTTGCGTTCGAACTCGTCCACCAGGCCATCGAGGAACTCGGCTTCGCCCAGCCCTTCCGGAGCGCGGTAGTAATAGGGACAGGCGAGGTGGTGGATGCGCTCGTCGAGGAAGTCGAACTCGGCCGGCCGGTCGGCGCTCTTGCCGCCCAGCGACATGCCGAGGAAGGTCGAGCCGTGGTAGGCGTTGATCCGCGTGATGACGTGCTTCTTGGCGCGCTTGCCGCGGCAGTTCTGGTAGTAGTGCATGAGGCGGATCGCGGTGTCCACGGCGGTGGAACCGCCGGTGGTGAGGAACACGTGGTCGAGGTCGCCGGGGGCCAGCTCGGCGAGCTTGCGGCAGAGTTCGATGGCGCGCGGGTTGGCCATGTCGCAGAAGGGATTGGAATAGGCCAGCAGGCGGGTCTGCTCGGCCACGGTGCGAGCCATTTCCTCGCGCCCCAGGCCGATGTTGGTGCACCACATGCCGCCCACCGCGTCGAGGTAGCGGTTGCCGGCGGTGTCGTAGATATAGGCGCCGTCGCCGGCGGCGATGTTCAGCGAGCCGTTGACGCGGTGGTCGTCGAACACGTGGTAGCCGTGCATGTAGTGGGCCTGGTCGGCACGGACCAGGTCGGCGTCGCCGAGGGGGGACGTGGCGTGCAGTCTTGCGTTCATCGGGCTGTCGCTCTTCTCGGATGGATGCTCCGAGGGTGCAAGAGCACCGCGCGGCGGGCCATACCCCATTTTGGGGTAAGCGCTGGGTGCGGCCGACGCGGCTTGCTATCCTGCGGCGACAACGACAAGAACGAGCCGTACCGTCCATGCAGGCCATCGCCCCGAACGCGCTCGACCGCTGGCACGAACACCTGGCGCTGGCGATCCGGCGCCTGCGCCAACCCGACTTCCTCGCCGCGCTGGTCGACGCCATCCACCAGTTGGTGCCGATCGAGTCGAGCATGATCAGCCTGGAACGCAAGGGCCACGCGCCCACCCTGCTCTACGAGCGCGGCATCGCCGAGCGCTTCCGCGAGGCGATCATCCGCCGCTACTTCTCCCGCGGCTACCTGCTCGACCCTTTCTGCCTGGCGGTGGAGGAAGGCCTTCCGGAAGGCTTCTACACCCTCGGCGAGATCGCCCCCGACGACTTCTTCCAGAGCGCCTACTACCAGACCTACTACCTCGGCGCCGGAGCGGTGGAGGACGTCTACTACATCCTCGACCTCGGCCCCACCGAGAAGCTCTCGATCTGTCTCTACAACGGCCTTTCGGCGAGCCGCTACAGCGACGCCCAGGTCGCCGCCCTCGCCGGCCTGGCGCCGCCGGTGCTGGAGCTGGCCCGGCAGTTCTGCGCCGGGCGCGCCAACCTCTCGCCGAACCCGCAGGCCGACCTCGCCCCGCGCCTTCAGGAAGTGCTGCGCGGCTTCGGTCGCGGCGTGCTCACCGACCGCGAACGCGAAGCCTGCCACCTGCTGCTCAGCGGCCACTCGGCGAAATCCAGCGCGCGGCTGATGGACATCTCCCCGGAGACCGTGCGCATGCACCGGAAGAATCTCTACACCAAGCTGGAAGTCGGCTCGCAGTCGGAACTGTTCGCGCTGTTCATCGAGTGCCTGAGCCAGGGGCAGCGCGTCGGCCCCTGAGACTCAGGGCGAGACGCCGCCGAGCAACTGTTCGGCCAGCGCCGAGCCCTCGCGCAGGCGACGGTCGTTGCCGATGCGGCGGGTCAGGCCGATGCGGTCGAAGTGCTCGAGGATCTGGATGCTGCGCTTGCGGCCGATGCCCAGGCGGTCGCGGAATTCCGCCGGGCGGATCAGCCCGGCGGGGTCGCGCACCTGCACAGCGATCTCGGCCAATTGACGCAGGGTGGCTTCCGGGTAGAACAGGTCGCGCACCACCTGCTGCAACTGGCCCAGGCGCGCCAGCTTGCGCAGCAGGTTGCGCATGGCGGCTTCGTCCTGGCGCAGCTCGCGGGCCAGGTCGCGAACCCAGGGCGGGTCGTAGCGGCCGGCTTCGAGCAGCGGCCAGAGGCGCGCGCGCAGTTGCTCCTCGCTATCGCTCAGGCGCACTTCGTGGCCGGGCAGGTGCAGCCAGGGCCCGCTGCTGTGCACATCGCCGCCGGCCAGGGCGGCGTCGAGCAGGGCGATGAACACCGGCCGCTCCAGCTGCGGCAGGGCGTAGCGACGCAGGCGGTCGCGGTCGGGACCGAGTTCGTCCGGTAGCTCTTCGTGGAAGCGCCGCAGGCCGGCGAGCAGTTGCTCGACCAGGGCGAACCAGCGCTCCCCGGCGAACAACCGGGGGCCGAGGCGGGTCTGCACCTCGACCACCTCTTCCGGCAGCCGCCAGTGCTCGCGCGGGCGGTTGAAGGATTGCACCAGGCGTTGCGGGTCGAGGCCGTTCTCGGCCGCGCCGAGCAAGGTCGGCAGCGCCTCCTCCAGGCTTTCCTGGCGCAGCGCCTGGAGCTGCGCCAGGCGTGCCGGCGTTCGTCGGTTGCGCGCCGGCGCGGCGCCGTCGAGCACCCGCCCGCCGCCAAGGGTGCGCTGCGCCGACTGGTCGCGCAGCACCAGGCGGTCGCCGTGCAGGGCCTGGATCGGCGCGTTCAGCACCAGTTGGGCGAAGGCGCGGTGGCCAGGCTCCAGTTGTTCGCCTTCGAGCAGGGCCAGGCGCCCGGTGACGTCCTGGGTGCCCAGGTGCAGGTGCACCGGGGTCCAGTGGGTGAAGTCGCGGAGTTCGTCGGGCAACAGGCGGAAGTCGATGTCGACCCGCGTGGTCGGCGCGTGCAGCGCGGCCTGCAGCAGCCAGTCGCCGCGCTGGATCTGTTCCAGCGCGAGGCGCTCGCCGGCGATGTTCAGGGCCACGCGCTGGCCGGCCCAGGCCTGTTGCGCGGGCCGGTTCTGCGCGTGCAGGCCGCGCACACGCACCGGCCGTCCGGCGTTGCCGAGGAGCAGTTCGTCGCCCACCGCGACCTGTCCGGAGAAGGCCGTGCCGGTGACCACGATGCCGCTGCCGGCGACGCTGAAGGCCCGGTCCACCGCCAGGCGGAAGTATCCCTCGCGGCTACGCTCGCGGACTTCGCCGGCGAGCCCGCCGAGTGCTTCGCGCAACGCCGCGACGCCCTCCCCGGTGCTGCTGGAGAGCGGGAAGATCGGCGAGCGCGCCAGCGGTCCGGAGGCCAGCAGGTGTTCGACCTGGGTCTGCACCTGTTGCACCCGCTGCGGCTCGACCCGGTCGATCTTGGTCAGCGCCACCAGCGCCCGGCGGATACCGAGCAGTTCGACGATCGCCAGGTGCTCGCGGGTCTGCGGCATCAGGCCGTCGTCGGCGGCCACCACCAGCAGCACGCAATCGATGCCGCTGGCGCCGGCCAGCATGTTGTGGACGAAGCGCTCGTGGCCGGGCACGTCGATGAAGCCGGTGGGGCTGCCGTCGCCAAGGTCGGCGTAGAGATAGCCCAGGTCGATGGTGATCCCGCGTTGGCGCTCGGCCGGGCGGCGGTCGCCCTCGATGCCGGTGAGGGCGCGCAGCAGCGAGGTCTTGCCGTGGTCGATGTGCCCGGCGGTGCCGACGATCACGACAGCTCGCTCCGCAGTCGCGGCAACTGGGCGAGGAACGCCGGCTCGTCGTCGAGCTGGCGCAGATCGAGCCAGAGGGCGTCGTCCTCGAGCCGACCGATCACCGGCAGCGGCAGCCCGCGCAGGGCTTCCTCGAGGTTGCGCAGGGCGCGTCCGCGCAGGCGCCTGGGCTGCCGCGGACGCAGGCACAGCGCGGCGCTGGCCAGCCGCGCCACCGGCTGCGCGCCGCTGCCGATCATGCCCAGGGCGTCGACCACGGCGACCTCCCAGCCCTCGCCGAGCGCCTCGCCCAACGCCGGCGCCAGACGCTCGGCCTGGGCGCGGATCTCCGCCGCCGGGCGGCTGAGCAGGCGCAGGGTGGTCAGGCGTTCGGCGAGGCGGTCCGGATCGCGGTACAGGCCGAGCACCGCCTCGAGGGCGGCGAGGGTCAGCTTGTCGACGCGCAGAGCGCGCTTGAGCGGGTTCTTCTTGATCCGCCCGATCAGTTCTCGGTTGCCGAGGATCAGCCCGGCCTGGGGCCCGCCGAGCAATTTGTCGCCGCTGAAGGTAACGATGTCGGCGCCGTCGGCCAGGGCTTCCTGCACCGTCGGTTCCTTGGGCAAGCCCCAGCGGGTCAGGTCCACCAGGGTGCCGCTGCCGAGGTCTTCCAGCAGCGGCAGGCCATGGCCATGGGCGATGGCCGCCAGTTGCGCGGTGGGCACGCTGGCGGTGAAGCCCTGGACGCTGTAGTTGCTGGTATGCACGCGCATCAGCAGGCCGCTGCGCGGGCCGATGGCGGCTTCGTAGTCCCTGGCGTGGGTGCGGTTGGTGGTGCCCACCTCGTGCAAGCGCACGCCGGCGCGGGCCATGATGTCGGGAATGCGGAAGGCACCGCCGATCTCGATCAGCTCGCCGCGCGAGATGATCCCTTCCTTGCGCGCCCCCAGGCTGTTCAGCGCCAGCAGCACCGCCGCCGCGTTGTTGTTGACCACGGTGACTGCCTCGGCGCCGGTGAGTTCGCGGATCAGCCCGGCGATCAGGTCGTCGCGGTCGCCGCGCTTGCCGCTGGCCAGGTCGAACTCCAGGTTCAGCGGGTAGCGCGCGGCCAGGGTGATCGCCTCGATGGCCTCGTCCGGCAGCAGGGCGCGGCCGAGGTTGGTATGCAACACCGTGCCGGTCAGGTTGAACACCCGCCGCACGCGGCTGGCATGCTGCGCGGCGAGGCGTTCGCCGGCGCGCCCGGCGAGCACCGCCTCGCTCAGTTCGATCTCGGCGAGGACACCGCGTCGGGCCGGCTCGCGCAGTTCGTCGAGCAGGTCGCGGAGGGTCGCCAGCAACGCCTCGCGGCCGTAGCGCTGGTGCAGGGGAGCGGCCGCCGCGCTGCGCAGCAGGCGGTCGACCGAAGGCAAGCGAACGGAACTCATGGAGAAACCTTATCCACAGGGTAGGGTCACCGACACGCCCATCATAGACGCGTCGGCGCATGCCCGCAGCGTCTTCGGCTATTCGCCGCCGGGGGCCAGCAACAGGTTCGGCGAACGCCGCAGGTAGCCGTCCTCGGCCAGGCGCATGTCCAGCGCCAGGCTGGCCAGGTCGTCGGCAAGGGCATCGGCGTGGCGGTCGAACTCCAGGTAGAACTGCTTCAGGTAGCCCTGGCAACTGGGGCAGGTCTCGGCGCGCAGCACGGCTTTTTCCGCCGGCTGCCCGTCATGCTCCAGGGACAGGTAGGCCAGGTGCTTGCTTTCCTCGCAGTGGCTGCACTTGATCCGCACGTAGTGCCATTCGCAGGCGCACAGCGAGCAGCTCAGGTAGCGCAGACCGGTTTCCTTGCCGCCCTGGCGGATCATCCCGGCCATCGGCGGCGAGCCGCAGGCGGGGCACAGGGTCCGGCTCTCGGTCTCGACCACCGCGCCCTCCTCCAGTCCCAGCAGCCAATGGCTCCAGGCTACCTGCAGGGCGGCGCCGAGGAACGGCACCAGGGCCGCCGGCAGGAGGTCGAACTGACCGCTGAGCAAGGCGATGGCCCAGGCCTTGCGCTGGCCTTCGTCGGCTTCGCGCAATTGTTCGAGTGCCGCGCCGACGGCGGCGTTGGCCGGTGCCGGGTAGCCCGCGAGCAGGGCATCCAGCCAGGGCAGCCAGGCGCCTTCGCGCACCAGCAGGTCGTAGGCCAGCGGCGGCATGCCGTGCTCGCGGCTCTTGCGCAGGCGCTCGGGGTCGAGCGGGGCCAGGGTCGGCGGGTTGTCCAGCAGCGCCTGCTGGAGCCGGCAGAGACCGGCGACCAGCCGCAGGTAGTCGCCCATCGGGTGCCCCTCGGCCAGTTGCAGCAGACGCTCGCCGCGGCGGGCGAACAGGTCGCGCGACGGCTGGTGCAGGTGCGGGGGAATGTTGGCGGCGGCTTCGATCTGCCCCGGCTGAAGAATGGTGCGTGACACGGGAACTCCTCGGGTCTGCGCCGGCGGGCCGGTGGGCCGCGCCGCAACGATCGGGCGCCCGGTGGGGCGCGGAATGAATGCAAAGGCCCCATCGCTGGGGCCTCCGGTCGGGCGATGGCGACACTATACGCGTCAGTGCTCCTCGCCCTTGCCGACTTCCTTCAGCCAGCCGTTATGGTGCTTGCGCGCCCAGGCGCGGCTGACCTTGCCGTAGAGCATCGCGCCCATCGAGCCCTTGACCCAGATGCCGGCGTAGATATGCACGATGATGCTGGCGATCAGGACGAAGGCGGCGAAGGCGTGCAGGAGCACCGACAGGCGGATCGCCTCGATGCCGAACCAGGCGCTGAAGTACTGGCGCCAGATCACGATGCCGGTGACCAGCAGGGTCAGCATGCTCAGCAGCAGCACCCAGAACAACAGCTTCTGCCCGGCGTTGTAGCGGCCGACTTCCGGGAGGTTCTCCTCGCGGTTGCTGACCACGTCGCGCCACTGCTTGAGCCACTGGATATCGCTCTTCTGCACCCGGTTGTGGTGGGCGAAGCGCACCACCAGGCCGAGGAAGAAGACGAACATCGCCAGCCCCAGGAAGGGGTGCAGGATACGCGTCCAGGGACCGCCGCCGAACAGGTTGGTCAGCCAGAACAGCGCCGGGTGGAACAGCGCCAGCCCGGACAACCCGGCCATGAAGAACAGGATCGCCACGGCCCAGTGGTTGCTGCGCTCGTTGGCGTTGTAGCGCTGGATTTCATTTTTCATTTCCGACTCCTCGAGAGCGCCGCCGCTGCCGCCGGGTCGCGGAGGACCGGCGGCAACGCCCGCGCGCAGGCTCAACGACGCTCGTGCGGGTCAAAGGTGTGTACCGACGGATCGACCTGGTGCACCGGTGCCTCGGCTTGCCCGTGGTCTTCCTCGTCGTCCGCGCGGTTGGGACCGACGCGCACATAGTGGAAGAACCCGGCGAGCACCGTGGCGCCCATGGCCAGCAGCGCCAGCGGCTTGGTCACGCCCTTCCACAGGCTGACCAGCGGGCTGACGCTCGGCTGGTCGGCCAGGCCGGCATAGAGCGACGGCTTGTCGGCGTGGTGCAGCACGTACATCACGTGGGTGCCGCCCACCCCTTCGGGGTCGTACAGGCCGGCGTTCTCGTAACCGCGGCTCTTCAGGTCGACGATGCGTTCGGCGGCGTGTTCCTTCATGTCCTCCTTGCTGCCGAAGACGATGGCGCCGGTCGGGCAGGTCTTCACGCAGGCCGGCTCCATGCCCACCGAGACGCGGTCGGAACACAGGCTGCACTTGTAGGCCTTGTGGTCCTTCTGCGAGATCCGTGGGATGTCGAACGGGCAACCGGTGATGCAGTAGCCGCAACCGATGCACTTGTCCTGGTTGAAGTCGACGATGCCGTTGGCGTACTTCACGATCGCTCCCGGGCTCGGGCAGGCCTTCAGGCAGCCCGGCTCGGCGCAGTGCATGCAGCCATCCTTGCGGATCAGCCACTCGAGGTTGCCGGCCTCGTTCTCGTGCTCGGTGAAACGCATCACCGTCCACGAGTCGGCCGTCAGGTCCATGGGGTTGTCGTAGGTGCCGTGGTTGTGGCCGACCTCGTCGCGCAGCTCGTTCCATTCCGAGCAGGCGACCTGGCAGGCCTTGCAACCGATGCACTTGGACACGTCGATCAGTTTCGCCACTTCCTCCTGGTTCCGCACCGAGGGCATCGGCGTGGTGGTCGCGGAGCGGGCGTGGATGTCCTGACTACTCATGTTTCACCTCACGCCTTTTCCACGTTGACCAGGAACGACTTGAACTCCGGCGTCTGGGTATTCCCGTCGCCCACGAAGGGGGTCAGGGTGTTGGCCAGGAAGCCGTTGCGCGCCATGCCGGCGAAGCCCCAGTGGATCGGGATGCCGACGTGGTGCACGGTCTTGCCGTCCACCTGCAGCGGGCGGATGCGCTTGGTCACCACCGCCACCGCCTTGATGTAGCCGCGGTTGGAGGAGACCTTGACCTTGTCGCCGGCATTGATGCCCAGCTCCTTGGCCAGCGCCTCGCCGATCTCGACGAACTGCTCGGGCTGGGTGATCGCATTCAGCCGGCAGTGCTTGGTCCAGTAGTGGAAGTGCTCGGTGAGCCGGTAGGTGGTCGCCGCGTAGGGGAACTCGTCGGCCGTGCCGAACAGTTCCATGTCGTTCTTGAACACCCGTGCCGCCGGGTTGCTGATCGCCTTGCGGTTGTCGCGGTGCAAGGGGTTCACCCCGATCGGCGTCTCGAACGGCTCGTAGTGCTCGGGGAACGGGCCTTCGGCCATCTTGTCGACGGCGAACAGGCGGGCCACCCCTTCGGGGTTCATGATGAACGGGTTCATCCCGGCTTCCGGCGGTACGTCGGCCTTGTAGTCGGGCACGTCGGTGCCGCCCCAGGACTTGCCGTTCCACCACACCAGGCGCTTCTTCTCCGGGTCCCACGGCTTGCCGCTGACGTCGGCCGAGGCGCGGTTGTAGAGAATCCGCCGGTTCGCCGGCCAGGCCCAGGCCCAGCCGAGGGTCTGGCCCATGCCGTAGGGGTCGCTGTTGTCGCGGCGGCCCATCTGGTTGCCCTGCTGGGTCCAGGAGCCGGCGAAGATCCAGCAGCCGCTCGCCGTGCTGCCGTCGTCGCGCAGCAGGGCAAAGCCCGGCAACTGCTCGCCGGCCTTGGCCAGGATCATGCCGTTGGCCGGGTCGACCAGGTCGCTCAGGGCCTTGCCGTTGAACTCCCGGGCCAGTTCGTCCGGGCCCGGTTCGTCGGGCTTGAGGTAGGACCAGTCGAGGCCGAGGATCGGGTCGGGGAAGGCCCCGCCGTCCTTGCGGTACATCTCGCGCAGGCGGTGGAACAGCCCGGCCATGATGGCGATGTCCGGACGCGCCTGGCCCGGCGGCTCGGCGCCCTTCCAGTGCCACTGCAACCAGCGGCCGCTGTTGACGATCGAGCCGTCTTCCTCGGCGAAGCAGGAGGTGGGCAGGCGGAACACCGTGGTCTTGATGCTGGCGGTGTCGACGTCGTTGTACTCGCCGACGTTGCGCCAGAACTCCGAGGTCTCGGTCACCAGCGGGTCCATCACCACCATCCACTTCAGGCGCGCCAGCGCGGCGCCGACCTTGGCCTTGTTGGGGAACGAGGCGATGGGGTTGAAGCCCTGGCAGAAGTAACCGTTGACCTTGCCCTGGTACATCATGTCGAAGTAGCGCAGCACGTCGTAGCCGGCGCCCGGCATGTCGAGCTTGGGCAGCCAGTCGTAGCACCAGTTGTTTTCCTTGGTCGCCGACTTGCCGAACCAGGCCTTCATCAGGCTGACGTGGAACTTGCCGTAGTTCTGCCAGTAGGACAGCTGTCCCGGGCGCAGCGGCTTGGCCGTGCGCTTGGCGATGTAGGCGTCGTAGTCCTGCTCGGCGTCCATCGCCAGGGTCAGGTAGCCCGGCAGCGAGTTGGACAGCAGGCCGAGGTCGGTCAGGCCCTGGATGTTGGAGTGGCCGCGCAGGGCGTTCATGCCGCCGCCGGGCATGCCGATGTTGCCCAGCAGCAGCTGGACCATCGCGCCGGTGCGGATCATCTGCGCGCCTACCGAGTGCTGGGTCCAGCCCAGGGCGTACATGATGGTCATGACCTTGCCCGGCTTGGAGGTCTCGGCGATTTCCGCCCAGACCCTGAGCATCATGTCCTTCGGCGTACCGCAGATGTTGCTCACCACGTCCGGGGTGTAGCGGCTGTAGTGCTGCTTGAGCAGGTTGAACACGCAGCGCGGGTGGGTCAGGGTCGGGTCGACCTTGGCATAGCCGTCCTCACCGATCTCGTAGCCCCAGGAGGACTTGTCCGGGTAGGTCCGCTTCTCGGCGTCGTAGCCGTTGAACAGGCCGTCCTCGAAGCTGAAGCCTTCCTTCACGATGAACGAGACATCGGTGTAGTTGCGCACGTATTCGTGCTGGATCTTGTCGTTTTCCAGCAGGTAGTTGATCAGGCCGCCGAGGAAGGCGATGTCGGTGCCGGTCCGGATCGGCGCGTAGTAGTCGGCGACCGAGGCGGAACGGGTGAAACGCGGATCGACCACCAGCAGCCGCGCCTTGTTGTGCGCCTTGGCTTCGGTGACCCATTTGAATCCGCACGGGTGGGCTTCGGCGGCGTTGCCGCCCATGATCAGCACCAGATCGGCATTCTTGATGTCGGTCCAGTGGTTGGTCATGGCTCCACGGCCAAACGTCGGGGCAAGACTTGCCACCGTCGGGCCGTGTCAGACACGCGCCTGGTTGTCGAATCCCAGGATGCCGAGGGAGCGCATCACCTTGTGGGTGATGTAGCCGGCCTCGTTGGACGAGGCGGACGCGGCGAGGAAGCCGGTGGTCAACCAGCGGTTGACGGTCTGGCCCTGCTCGTTCTTCTCGACGAAGTTGGCGTCGCGGTCTTCCTTCATCAGCTTGGCGATGCGCTCGAGGGCTTCGTCCCACTCGATGCGCTTCCACTCGCTGGAGCCGGCCTCGCGCACTTCCGGATACTTCAGGCGGTTCGGGCTGTGGATGTAGTCCAGCAGGCCGGCGCCTTTCGGGCAGAGGGTGCCGCGGTTGACCGGATGGTCGGCGTCGCCCTCGATATGGATGATGTTCTGCGCGACGTTCTTGGCGCCGTCGCCCTGGCTGTACATGATCAGGCCGCAACCGACCGAACAGTAGGTACAGGTGTTGCGGGTCTCGACCGTGTGCGCCAGCTTGAAGTGGCGGACCTGGTCGGCGAAGGCCTCCGTGGGGGCCATCCCGAGCGCCGCAAGGCTCGATCCTCCAAGGCCTATACCGCAGACCTTGAAGAATTGCCGACGGTTCATATCCATCGTGCATCTCCTGCATCAGGCAAAGGACACCCGGGACATGGCCGGATGTCTCTGGTTAAAAGATAGCCAGCCTGGCGAGGTACGCCAGCCGGGCATGGCTACGGGGCAGCGAACCCTACACGAACGCTGGGTTTTTCTGCCTTGACCGGAGTCATTACACGGCGGCGCAAACCTTGTCCAGCAAGGTGCGCGGAATCGGGACAGGTCCGAACGCCGCGAGGCGCGCGAACAGGAGGTGATATCCAGGTGCCATTAGACCAAAGACTAATGCCGGGTCGCCTAGGGCTGCGGCGACCCGGCGAGCGGATCAGAGTCCGACGTTCCTGAGGCGATTGGCATGCTGCCGATAGACCTGGGTCGGGTCGCTCTCGAACAGGCTGACCAGGCCGAGCAACTGGTTGACTTCGTCCAGATGGTCCATCCGGTAGTTGTCCTTCACCACGCTGCCCAGGTGGCTGGAGCATTGGCCGACCAGACCGTCGTTGGCCTCGCCGAACAGCAGCCCGGTCACCGCCAGGCCGGCGGAGCTCGGGTCGAGCGCATTGGTCAGGGAGCCGGTGCCGCTCATCGAGTAGTAGCGCACCCCGGCTACCGTCTCCGCGCCCTGGCCACAGGCGCTGGCCGGGATCGCCTGCGGGAAGCGCTGGTTGAACCGCGCGGTGCCGGGAGTGTTGAGACTGTTCAGGGCAGCCAGCGCGTCGCCCTTGACCCACTCGCCGCCGTCGACGATGTCGACCACCGAGAACAGCGCCTCCACCGCCGAGGCGATCACCTCGGTGCCGATCGGCCCGAGGAACTCGCTGAAGCCGGTCACCGCGTCGGCTACCGGCGTGCCCTTGTGCGGCGTGCCCATGGTGGTGACCGAGGCCACCAGTTGCGGCGCCACCCCGGCGACGTAGCGCACGGTCATGCCGCCCTGGCTGTGGCCGATCAGGTTGACTTTCTCCGCGCCGGTCAGGGCCAGGACTTCCTCCACCTGCGCCAGTAGCTGTTCGCCGCGCACCTCGTTGCTGTTCACCGGCGACTGCGAGGTGGCGAAGACCTTCGCGCCGTCCTTCTCCAGGGCCGGCACGATAGCGTGCCAGTAGTCCACCGGGCCGACGCTCTTGAAGCCGAACAGACCGTGGGACAGCACGATGGGATAACGCGTGCGGGTGTAGTCGGTCGCAGCGTGCACGGGAAGGCTGGCGGCCAGCGCTACCAGCGCCGCCGCGAGGAACGTCTTGTTCTTGTTCATCGTCGAGACTCCGTTCGGATTGGACAGGCAGTTGGCAAGGCACGTGCTGGGCGGGCCGGAACCCCAGCCTGACAGCGCCGCCAAAGGCGTCGAGCCGTGCTTAAGTTGGGCTCCCGGCGCACGCCATTACCCCGGGTAACAGCGCCGCCGTTCCCATTCCGCCCGCCGCGCCGCAAGTGCTGTCGGAGAGCTTTCGACGCCTGTCACCCGGGGCCACAGCGGTGCAGCGCAGCGAGCACCTATCCGATCAGCCAGTCCGCCGGCTTGACCGAAATGCCTGGCGGTTCCGGCAAGCGGGCCGCATTCGGCGGCGGCGCAACTTCCTATGGTGAAGCGTCCCTGGCTACCGGAACCGCGCCATGCGCAACCCCTACCCGCCGCTCGCCGCCGCTCCCTATCCGCACCTGCTGGCCCCGCTGGACCTGGGCTTCACCCGTCTGCGCAACCGCGTGGTGATGGGTTCGATGCACACCGGGCTGGAGGATCGCCTGTGGGACTTCGGCAAGCTCGCTGCCTACTACCGCGAGCGCGCCCGGGGCGGCGTCGGGCTGATCGTCACCGGCGGCTTCGCGCCCTGCCGCGAAGGTTGGCTGCTGCCCTTCGGCAGCAGCCTCACCAGCGCCCTGGAGGTGCCCGCCCATCGTCGCCTGACCCAGGCGGTGCATGCCGAGGGCGGCAAGATCCTGCTGCAGATCCTCCACGCCGGGCGCTATGGCTACCACCCGATGGCGGTGTCCGCCTCGCCGTTGAAGTCGCCGATCAGTTGGTTCACCCCGCGCGAACTCTCCGAGCGTGGCATCCGCAAGACCATCCGCGCCTTCGTCCGTTGCGCGCGGCTGGCCAAGGCCGCCGCCTACGACGGCGTGGAAGTGATGGGCAGCGAAGGCTACCTGCTCAACCAGTTCCTCTGCCCGCGCACCAACCGCCGCGACGACCAGTGGGGCGGCCCGCTGGAAAACCGCATGCGCCTGGCGCTGGAGATCGTCCGCGGCATCCGGCGGATCGTCGGCGAACGCTTCATCCTCTGCTATCGCCTGTCGCTGCTCGACCTGGTCGAGGGCGGCAATACCTGGGACGAAGTACGGCGCATCGCCCTGGCCCTGGAGGAAGCCGGCATCACCCTGCTCAACACCGGCATCGGCTGGCACGAGTCGCGCGTGCCGACCATCGTCACCTCGGTGCCGCGCGCGGCCTTCGCCGAGGTCAGCGCACGGCTGCGCCACGAACTGAAGGTGCCGGTGATCGCCAGCAACCGGATCAACACCCCGGAGGTCGCCGAATCCCTGCTCGCCGCCGGCAAGGCCGACCTGGTATCGATGGCCCGGCCGTTGCTGGCCGACCCGCAGTTCGTGGCCAAGGCCGGTGCCGGCCGGGCCGAGGAGATCAACACCTGCATCGCCTGCAACCAGGCCTGCCTCGATCATGCCTTCGCCAACCGCCGCGCCACCTGCCTGGTCAACCCGCGGGCGGCCTTCGAGACCGAGTTGCGCTACCGCAAGGCGCGCACGCAGAAGCGCATCGCGGTGATCGGCGCCGGCCCCGCCGGGCTCTCCGCCGCCTGCGTGGCCGCCGAGCGCGGGCATCGGGTCAGCCTGTTCGAGGCGAGCGGGGAAATCGGCGGGCAGTTCAACCTGGCCAAGCGGATTCCCGGCAAGGAAGAGTTCCGCGAAACCCTGCGCTACTTCCGCGTGCGCCTGGAACGCCTCGGCGTCGACCTGCGCCTCGGCCACCGGGTGCGCCAGGGCGAGCTGGACGGTCAGTTCGACGACGTGGTGGTGGCCACCGGCATCCAGCCACGCCGGCCAAGGATCGACGGCATCGGCGGACCGACCGTACTCAGCTACGTGGACGTGCTGCGCGGCGCGCCGGTGGGCGCGCGGGTCGCCATCGTCGGCGCCGGCGGCATCGGCTTCGACGTCGCCGCCTTCCTCGTCGCCGCGCCCAGCGACGGCCAGCCGCGGGCGCTCGGCGAATGGCTCGCGGAATGGGGCGTGGACCTCGACAACAGCCAGCCCGGCGGCCTCCGCGAACCCGCTCCGACGCAGCCGGCGCGCCAGGTCTGGCTGCTCCAGCGCAAGCCCGGCGCCCCCGGCGCGCAGCTCGGCAAGACCAGCGGCTGGGTGCACCGCGCGCACCTCAGGCACAACGCCGTGCGCATGCTCGGCGGGGTGGAGTACCTGAAGATCGACGAACGCGGCTTGTTGATCCGCGTCGACGGCGAGGAACGCTGGCTGGAGGTGGACAACGTGGTGATCTGCGCCGGCCAGGAGCCGCTGCGCGAGTTGCAGATCAGCCAGGCGGCGGAAAGCCTGCGCTTCCACCTGATCGGCGGGGCGCGAGTGGCGGGGGAACTGGATGCCAAGCGGGCGATTCGCGAGGGGGCCATGCTGGCGGCACGCTTGTAGGGGGACAACGCCGCTGGCGGCATGGCGGCCGTAGGGCGAACAACCGCTCGCGATTACCCGCCGGGCGGAATCCGAGGGCGAGCGATGGGGCCTCGCGTTTTCCTCCTCCGCCCCCGCCTGGTGCATACTGTGCGACTCCCCGTACCACTCCGGCCCGTCCCTCGCCATGCGCGGGGCGCGCTCGCCGTCATCGTTCCAGGAGTCTTGCATGCCCACTCCCCCCTGGTGGCTGTTCGTCCTGCCCCTGCTCGCCGGCGCCTGCCTGCCGCTGCAGGCGGGGATCAACGGCCAGTTGGCCAAGCAGGTGTCCAGCGTCCTCGCCGCGGCACTGATCTCGTTCTTCGTCGGCACCCTCGGGTTGCTCGCCCTGACCCTCTCGCAGCGCGAGTTTCCCGGCCTGGCGGCATTGCGCGGGCTGAGCTGGTGGCACTGGTGCGGCGGTTTCCTCGGCATGTTCTTCATCTTCATCGCCGCCTTCGCCGCACCGCGCATCGGCGCGCTGATGTTCATGGTGCTGGTGCTCGCCGGCCAGTTGGGCATGGCCATGAGCCTCGACCACTTCGGTTGGGCCGGCTTCCGCGAGGCACCGATCAGCGCGCTGAAGCTGGGCGGGTTGGCACTGATCGGCGCCGGCATCTGGATGATCCGCAAGGGCTGAGTGCGTCTTGCCGCGGACGCGTCGGCCGGCCTATAGTCGGCCTCGGCGTTCTCCACGCCTCCCGTCCGCGGAAAGGGCAGCGCCCAGGCGATCCACCCCACGCATCGCGCATGCGACTCCAGGCCTGCTGGCGGACAAGGCTGCAGAGGAGATCGTATGTCCTTTTCCCGCACTCTCGGCGACGGCCGGATCAATCTCGAACAGCAACGCAAGCGCGCCAAGGAGCTGTTGCGCCAGTGGCGCCGCGACCCGGCCAGCCGTACAGGGCTTCCGGGGCAGGAGCCGCGCCTGGCCGACGCCCAGTGGCAGGTGGCGCGCGAGCTGGGCTTCGCCAGTTGGCCGCGACTCAAGGCGCATGTCGACGCCATCGCCTTCGCCAGCCGCCACCCCGATCTGGTCGGCGGCGATGAGGCCGCGACCCTGCACCTGCGCTGCGGCAACGACATCGCCCACGGCCTGAAGCTCGCCGGCTTTCGCGGCGACTTCCGGATGTTCGCCGACCCGCTGACCATGGGACCGGTGCCGAACCTGCCGTTGCCCGAGTTCCTCGCCCTGCGCAGCGACTACCTGAGCCGCGCCTTCGACCTCGACCCGGCCGACGCCCAGGCCCGCCAGCGCCAGGAATACGCCGGGCTCGAGCGGCTCGGCGAATACTCGCGGGTGGCGCTCTGGTGCGAGGCGGATGCCTACGACCAGTTGTTCCTGGTCCGGGTGCTGGCAGGAATGCAGACGCCGCCGGAGCACCTGGAACTGATCGAGATCGACCGCGTGCCAGGCGTCGAGCGCTTCGTCGGCATCGGCCAACTGGCGCCTGAGCTGCTCGCCTGGCTATGGACTCGGCGTCGCCCGCTGGACGCCGAAGCCCTGGCGCTGGCCCGCGCGGCCTGGGACGCCTACCGCGATCCGGCGCCACTGCGCTGGGCGCAACTGGCCGCCGCGCCGACCCCGGCGCTACCGTTGCTGGGGCCGGCGCTGCGTCGGCAACTGCATGAACTGCCGGCCCTGCGCGACGGCCTGTCGCTGAGCGAACGGCTGACACTGGAGATCGTCCGCGACGGCGAGCGGCCGAGCGCCGGTCAGGTCTTCGCCGAGCTGACCGCACGGCGCGAGCCGCTGCCCTATCTCGGCGACCTGATGTTCCGCGTCCTGCTCCGCGCGCTGCTGGAAGAGCCCGGTGCGCTGCTGCGCACGCCGGCGCCGGAACTGCCCTGGGAACGCCAGCCGCTGGCGCTGACCGCTGCATGCCGCGAGGTCCTGGCCGGGCGGCGCTACCGCCTCGACCTCGGCGCCCCCGAACGCTGGGTCGGCGGCGTACGCCTGCGCGCCGGCACCGCGCACTGGGCGCTGGACGAGCAGGACCGGCCGGTATGGCGGGAGGACCCACGGCACTGACGCTCATCGCCCGGACGAGCGCAACGGGCGCGCAGCCACTATCATTGCGCGCCCGTTTTCCCCGCCCCCGCCCGCCGATGAAGAAGATCCCGCTCGCCGCCGCCGACCCCGACCGCCTGGATACCTGGGTGAAATACCGCGAAGGCCTGTGCGGCGAGTGCAACGCGACCTGCTGCACGCTGCCGGTGGAAGTGCGCATCGACGACCTGATCCGCATGCGACTGGTCGACGAGTTCGAGCGCGAGGAACCGGCCAAGCGAATCGCCAAGCGACTGGAAAAGGATGGCGTGATCGAGCACTTCAACCACAAGCGCGAGATCTTCACCCTCACCCGCATGGCCAACGGCGACTGCCTGTACCTCGACCGCAAGACCCGCCTGTGCACCATCTATGCCCGCCGCCCGGACACCTGCCGCAACCACCCGCGCATCGGCCCGCGTCCCGGCCACTGCGCCTACCGGCCGAAGTAGCCTCAGCCAGGCGGCGCCACGCTCTGGCATAGCTGGTACTGTCCCACCGGCGGCCGGCAGCGCAAGCGCTGGCGCACCTCGTCGGGCAAGGCGCCGAACGAACGCGAGCGGATCGCCAGCAGGGCGTCGCGACGCAACCAGCCGGCCAGTTCGCTGTCCTCCGCCCGTTGTGCCCGCCCGCCGCTGTAGAACACTGCCGAGTACGGCCGCTTCGGCCAGAACACCAGCGGCCGCTCGCGCCAGCCGGCGTCGCTGGCCAGCAGCGCGGCGGTGGACTTCTGCTCGGCGCGCGAGCCCAGCAGCAGGGAGCCGAGGAACAGCGCGAACAGCAACGGCGTCAGCGCCAGGCAGGCCAGCCCGCCACGGCGCAGCCAGGCGCTGCGCGCCAGCGGCGCGCGCAGCAGGTCGGCGGCGAGCAACGCCAGGGCCGGCAGGCCGGGCAGCACGTAGGTCCAGAGGACGTTGCCGGCGAAGGTGAAGAACAGGCACGGCGCCAGTCCCCAGAACAGCCAGTAGCGCCTGCGCGAGGCGACGCCATCGACCACCTCCCCGCGCTGGCGCCAGCCCAGCCAGAGCAGCAGCGGCAACCAGAGGCTCCAGGGAAACGCGGCGGCCAGCAGGAACAGCCAGACGCTGCCGTAGGGATAGGCGTGGGCATTGCCGTAGCGGTCGCCGTCCCAGCCGGCGGTGACGAAGCGCTGCCAATGCTCGCCGAGCAGGAAGTACTCGAGGAAGCCCGGCGTCTTCAACTCCGCCAGCAGGTACCAGGGCGCCGCCACCAGGAGCATCAGCAGGCTTCCGCGGATCCATGGCAGGCCCCGCCAGAGCGCGCGCCAGCGCCACTCCAGCAAGGCCCACAGGCCGATCGGCAGTCCGGCGAGGATCAGCGTCAGCGGCCCTTTCGCCAGCAGCCCGAGGCCGAGGCCGAGGAACATCAGCCAGCCCTCGCGGCGCCGGATTCCCTCCGCGCCATGCAGGCCCAGCCAGAAGCTGCGCATGGTCAGGACCAGGGCCAGGGCCAGGGCCATGTCGGTCATCACCGCCCCGGAGGCGACGAAGAACAGCGCCGAACTGCCCAGCAGGACGCAGGCGATCCGCGCCTGCCGACGATCTTCGCGAGCCTGCCAGTCCCATACCAGCCACAGCACCAGCACGCCCAGCAACCAGTGCGGCAGGCGGCTGGCGAACTCGTTGGCGCCGAGCAGAAGCTGGCCGCCGGCGCTGAGCCAGAAGGCCAGCGGCGGCTTGCCCCAGAACGGCACGCCGACGTCGTACCAGGGCGTGATCCAGTCGCCCAGTTCGGCCATCTTCCGCGCCACCTCGCCATAGCGGGCCTCAGTGGTGTCCATCAGCGGATAGCTGCCCAGGCTCAGCAGGCGGATGGCGAAGGCCAGGGCGAGCAGGAACCAGGCCAGCGGCCAGCCGCGCAGCGCCCTCACGGATTGGCCCCGCCGACCTGCGCCGGCAGGTAGCGGTCGATCAGGTAGAGCGGGCGGCGCCGCGCTTCCATGGTCATCCGCCCGAGGTATTCGCTGCATACGCCGATGGCCAGCAGTTGCAGGCCACCGATCAGGAACAGCGCGGCGATCACCGGCCAGTGCTCGTGGATCTCCTGTTGGCCGAAGATCCCGGCGAGCAGGGTCGCCAGGGCCGCCAGCAGGCTGAGCAGACCGAGGTAGCCGGCGACCTTCAGCGGCGCGGTGGAAAACCCGGTGATGCCCTCCAGGGCGAAGTTCCACAGCCGCCAGTAGCGCCACTTGCTGTGGCCGGCGACGCGAGCGGCGCGGCTATAGGCGATATCGACCTGGCGGAAACCGACCCAGGCGAACAGTCCCTTCATGAAGCGATTGCCTTCCGGCAGCTCGCAAAGGGCATCGACCACCCGCCGGTCGAGCAGGCGGAAGTCGCCGACGTCGCGCGGGATCGGCACCTCGCTGAGGCGGTTGATCAGCCGGTAGAAGGCGCTCGCCGAGGCGCGCTTCAGCCAGCTTTCACCGGCCCGGCTACGGCGGCGCATGTTGACCATTTCGGCGCCGCCGATCCAGGCGTCGAGCATCTGCGGGATCAGTTCCGGGGGATCCTGCAGGTCGGCATCGATGACGATCACCGCGGCGCCGCGCGACAGCTTGAGCCCGGCGCTCATCGCCTGTTCCTTGCCGAAGTTGCGGGTGAAGCGGGCCACGCCCACCCGGCGGTCGGCGGCCTGTAGCTGGGCGAGGATCGTCGCGCTGCGGTCGGTGCTGCCGTCGTCGACATAGAGCACCTCGCAATCGTCGCCAAGGTCGCCGAGCACGGCGCCGAGGCGCTGGTGGAAGGCTGGCAGCACCGCCTCCTCGTTGAACACCGGCACTACCACGCTGAGCAGGCAGGGGGCCTCGAGCTTCGACGCCAGGGAAGGTTCGATCATCATGAGAAGGTCCAGAGTCGATGAAGGTGATAGGTCGCCAACAGCAGTGCGCCGGTCGCGGCGAGCTGGGCCAGGCGATAGTCGAGTCCGGCGAAGTCGCCGAGCAGCAACACCAGGACGGCGTTGCCGAGTACGCAAAGCAGGCTGACGGCGAAGAAGCGCGGCAGCGAACGGAACACCGGGCCACGGTGGCGGAAAGTCTTCCGGCGATGCCCCAGGTAGGCAGCCAGAGCCCCGCAGCTTGCTCCCGTCGCGGCGGCCACGGCGGCGCCAACGGCGAAGCCCTCGACCAGGAGGGTCAGCACCAGGTAATGAACGGCGGTGGCACCGGCGCCGACCGAGACGAAACGCCCCAGGAGCATGCATGGCTTCCTCTGGAAACAACCGACGCCGGCATTCTAGGAAGGTGCGCAAAGCCCCGCGGTTAGCGCTGCGCAAGCTTCCTGACAGGTTTTCGCAGGGTTCCCCGCGGCAGGCCTGGAAGCCGCGTCGGACAAGGAATACACGGCAGGCAGAGGTCTGTTACCGGATATGAAAAACGGGTTTTCCGCAGGCCTCGCCGCCGTCGCTATACTGCCCGGCCGATCCGGAGGACCCCATGAGCCTGTTGCGCGATGCCTGGCGCCACGCCCCGACCCACCACAGGGTCTGGGCGCTGGCCGGGCCGATGATTCTGTCGAACGTTTCCGTTCCCCTGGTGCACCTGGTGGACAGCACGGTGGTCGGCCACCTGCCGCACGCCTACCAGCTCGGCGCGGTAGCCGTGGGCGGCAGCCTGTACACCCTGATGGTCGGCGTGCTCGGCTTCCTGCGCATGGGCACCACCGGCTTCGCCGCCCAGGCCGCCGGCCGCGACGATGGCGGCGCGCTGCGCCTGATCCTCGCCCAGGGCCTGGGCATGGCGCTGCTCCTGGCTTTGCTGCTCGGCGCGCTGGCCCTGCCCCTGAGCGGCTGGGCCCTGCAACTGATGCAACCGTCGGCGGAACTGACCGGCGAGGCCCGCGCCTTCTTCCATACCCGCCTGCTCGGCCTGCCGGCGGCCCTGGCCAGCTACGCGCTGGTCGGCTGGTTCCTCGGCACGCAGAACGCACGGGCGCCATTGGCGATCCTGTTGACCACCAACCTGAGCAACATCGCCCTGGTGCTCTGGTTCGTCCACGGCCTCGACTGGGGCGTGCAAGGCGCGGCCCGCGCCTCGGTGCTGGCGGAATGGAGCGGCGCCCTGCTCGGCCTGGCCCTGACCCGCCGCGACCTGGCCCGGCGCCCCGGGCGGGCGCAGTGGCAACGCCTGCGCCACTGGCTGTCCTGGCTGCCGCTGCTGATGGTCAACCGGGATATCTTTATCCGCAGCCTGGCCCTGCAACTGGTGTTCTTCCTGCTCACCGTACAGGGCACCCGCCTCGGCGACGCCACGGTAGCCGCCAACGCCCTGCTGCTCAACGGCCTGCTCCTGACGTCCTACGCCCTCGACGGTCTCGCCCACGCGGTGGAGGCGCTCTGCGGCCACGCCATCGGCGCCCGCGACCGAACTGCCCTGCGCCGCGCGCTGGTGGTGGCCGGTGGTTGGTCGCTGCTGGCAAGCCTGGCGTTCGCCGCGCTGTTCGCCCTGTTCGGCCACCTGTTCATCGACCTGCAGAGCGACATCGCCGGCGTCCGCGAAGTCGCCTACGCCTATCTGCCGTACCTGGCCTGCCTGCCGCTGCTGGGGATGTGGAGCTATCTGCTCGACGGCCTGTTCATCGGCGCCACCCGCGCCCGCGAGATGCGTAACGCGATGCTCGTCGCGGTGGCCGCCAGCCTGCCCCTCGGCTGGCTGTTGCAGGGGCTGGGCAACCACGGGCTATGGCTGGCGTTCCTCGCCTTCATGCTGCTGCGCGGGCTGGTCCTGGCCGCCTACGGCTGGCGCCTGACCCGCCGCGATGGCTGGTTCGCCGCTCAGGGCGCCGACAGCGGGCGATAGGCGAGCATCAGCGGGACGTCGGCAGCGTGCGCGACCTGTATCAGTTCGCTGGCCAGGCGCCCGCCGGGAAACACCAGCACCAGCTCCGGCGCGGCATCGCCGAGGACGGCCTCGCCATACTCGCGCAGGCCGTTGTCGCTGCCACTGCGCTCCGGATAATCGTAGGCGCACGAATCCGCGCCACGCTCGCGGCACCAGCGCTCGACCTCGTCCGGCAGGCCGCTGCCGGCATGCAGCAGGTGGCCGAGCAGCGCCACCGGTTGCAGGCCGTGGCACTGGTCGAGCGCCAGGCGCAGGCGTTCGGCGTCCTTGAAATGGCGTCCGGCGCAGATCAGGAGGCGCATGCCGATCCCTCCCCTTGCCCTGGCTCGTCCGGCCGCTTCGCCATCGGATCGATGCCGCTGCGTTCGAGCAGCGGATAGGCCAGGGCGGTGACATGATGGTGGATGCGTCGGTAGTCGCGGAGAATGCGCTGGAATACGTCACCGGACTCCACCCAGGCACCGCGATCGTCGCGCAGGCGACGGAAGCGCTCGCGACTGGCATCGGCCTCCAGTCGCTGCAGCAACTTCTTGCGCGCCACCAGGCGCAGCGCGGCGTCCAGGTCTTCGCGAAGGAACGCGCTGATCGCTAGGTGCAGGCTCTCCTCGATCGCCGCCTGCAACGGCAGCATGCGGCCCAGCTCGAACTCGCTGCCGGCGCGACTGCGCCCGGCCCAACGCATCGCCAGGGGCAGCAGGCTGTTGGCGACGAGATCGCCGATGTGCTCGATGTTGATGGCGAACAGGAGAATTTCCTGGGCACGATCGGCGTCGCTGTCGCCGAGGCCGTCCTGGCCGAGGTCTGCCAGGTAGGCGCGGATCGCCGCACTCAACTGGTCGAGGGCCTGGTCCTGGCGACGGATTTCCGCCGCCACCTTCGCCTCCGGTCGCTGCAACAGGCCGCTGGTGGCGCGCAGCATCAGACTGGCCATGTCGGCCAGCCGCAGGACTTCGCGAGTAGCGTTGGCCAGGCCGATGTTGGCCACCTCCAGCCCGGCTTCGTCGAGGTAGCGCGGCATGCCCGGCTCGTCGGACTGTGCCTCTTCCGGCAACAGGCGCGCGAGCAGCGCCGCAAGCGGTCCGGTGAAGCCGATCGTCAGCAGTGCCAGGGCCAGGTTGAAAGCACTGTGGAACCAGACCGCCGCCGCACCGCCGAGTGCGTTGGCCGGTTGCGCCAGCGCCGTCAGCCAGGGCAGCACCAGCAGGCAACCGAGCAGGCGCACCAGCAGGTTGCCCAACGGCAAGCGCCGCGCCACCCGGCTACCGGCCACCCCTAGCGCCGGCAAGGCGCCGCCGAGGTTGGCACCGAGCACCAGGGCCAGGGCGATGGGCAACGAGACCAGTCCGGCCTGGGCCAGGGACGCCACCAGCAGTACCACCGCGACACTGGAATGACAGGCCCAGGTCAGCAGCGCGGCGAGCAGCAGGGCGATCAGCGGATCGCCTTCGAGGCCGTGGATCACCGCCACAAAGGCTGGCGAGGCCTCGATCTGCTGCAGTGAATGGCCGAGCAACGCCAGCGCCAGAAGCATCAGGCCGAGTCCGATCAGGCACTGGCCAAGGCTCTCCAGGCGCGGACCGTCGCCCAGGCGGAACAGCAGCAGGCCGGACAGCAGGGCCAGCGGCGCCAGCAACGAGGTGTCGAAGCTGAGCAGTTGCACCACCAGAGTGGTGCCGACGTTGGCGCCGAGCATCACTGCCAGCGCCGGCGCCAGGCCCAGGGTGCCACTGGCGGTGAAGGACGCTGCCATCAGACTGGTGGCGGTGCTGCTCTGCAGCAGGCCGGTGATGCCGAGCCCGGCGAGCAGGGCCAGCCAGCGGTTGCCCAGATGGCGGCCGAGCCAGTTGCGCAGCGCAGTGCCGAAACCGCGCAGCACGCCGCTGGAGACCATGTGCGTGCCCCACAACAGGAGGGCCACGGCACCGGCCAGGTTGATCAGGAGGATGGTTCCCAGCATGGCGGAACTCCCGGTTCGGAATGGATCGTGAAGGGAACGGGCTCATTGACCCATGGCCAGCCTGAGCGATGCACGGTTGAGCGCGCTCGAGCAGTCCAGCAGGTATTTCACTTCGACCTGGCTCAGGCGGCCGCTGGCGTATGCGCGCACGCTGACCACCATCAGCAGGTGCGCGGCCTTCGCCAGCAGCCGTGCTGCCAGGCCACAGAGCGCGCGGCGAGACGCGCCCAGGCATTTGCGTACGACGTTCATGGCTGCTTCCTCGGTGGAGGAGCGCGCCGCAGCGCGGCACGCCCTTGGGCTCAGAAACGCAAGGTCGCTCCCGAGACCAGCCATCGCTCGCGCTCGCCGCGCAGGTGGCCGCCGACCAGCAGATCGAGGTCCAGCCGTTCGCCCAGGTGCAGCCGCGGTCCGGCCTGCCAGCCGCTGTCGCCGGCCGACTCGCCGAAGCGTTCGGCGATCAGGGTCAACGGCTGGCCGACCCGGTATTCCATGCCCACGCCCCAGTTCCAGCGATGCCGGCGCTCGCCCTCGGCGTAGGCATGCCCCAGGCCGACCCCGGCGTTCAGGCGCAGGGCCTCGAACGGCTGGTAGCTCAGCGGCAGGTTGAAGCCGGCGCCTTCGAAGGCGTGCCGGCGGTCCAGGTAGAGATCCGCCGAGAGCGCGAAGGCCAACGCCAGGCCGAGGTCGTCGCGGGCCAGCAGCGGTGTCTTCAACTCGGGGCTGAGGCGGCTGTGCCGATCGCCTGCGTCGCCCTCGCGCACCAGCGCCGCGCCGAGCTGCACCGATGGTAGGGCGGAGAAGGTGCAGGCTGGCGACAGCACCGACTGGTAGCGGTTGCCGTGGTGGCGTTCGCGCTGGTGCCAGGCGTCCAGGTTGCATTCGCCGACGGGATCGATCTCGCCGTCGTCGACCCGGTAGGCGCCGCCCGCGGCGCGAGCCTCGGACAGCAGTGCCAGCAGCAGGACGCAGGCTAGCGCGGCGGCGACGAAGCCCAGGCGCCAGGACAGGGCGCGTCGCAGCGCGGCCGGCAGCGGTTGGAAAAGGGGCGCCCGCGGGCGCCGGTCGTGCAGGGTCATGATGCGTCTCTCCATGCGTGGGTCCGGTGTGCGTTGCGCGGCGCGGCGAGGCTTGCCGACGCGCCGGGAAAGGCCGGGACGAAGCCCGGCCGATCGCTCAGAACCACTGGCCGAAGCGGCGGATGTAGAGGGTCTTCATGGTCTGCGCGGTGACGCAGTAGCAGAGCAGCGTGCCCACCAGCCAGGGGAAGTACTCCCACGGCAGCGGCTGCAGGCCGACCATCGCCCCCAGCGGCGAGAACGGCACGTAGATGCCCAGCGCCATCACCAGCCCGGTCATCAGCATCACCGGCAGCGCCGCGGTGCTCTGGATGAAGGGAATCTTCTGGGTACGCAGCATGTGCACCACCAGGGTCTGCGAGAGCAGGCCCTCGATGAACCAGCCGGACTGGAACAGCGACTGCATTTCCGGGCTGTTGGCGGCGAACACGAACCACATCAGCGCGTAGGTGGTGATGTCGAAGATCGACGAGGTCGGGCCGATCCAGACCATGAAGCGGCCGATGTTCTTCGAGTCCCACTTGCGCGGCTTGGCGAGGAACTCCTTGTCCATCTTGTCCCACGGCAGCGACAGCTGGGAGATGTCGTACATCAGGTTCTGCAGCAGCAGGTGGATCGCCAGCATCGGCAGGAAGGGGATGAAGGCGCTGGCCACCAGTACCGAGAACACGTTGCCGAAGTTGGAGCTGGCAGTCATGTTCAGGTACTTCATGATGTTGCCGAAGGTCTCGCGGCCCTTGATAACGCCCTCCTCCAGGACCATCAGGCTTTTTTCCAGGAGGATGATGTCGGCCGATTCCTTGGCGATGTCGGTGCCGCTGTCCACCGAGATGCCGACATCGGCATCTCGCAGCGCGGGGGCGTCGTTGATGCCGTCGCCGAGGAAGCCAACGGTGTGTCCGTTGCCCTGCAGGGCCTTGAGCACCCGCGACTTCTGCAGCGGCGTCAGCTTGGCGAACACCGTGCGCTCCTCGGCCAGGCGTTGCAGGGTGGCATCGTCCATCAGGTCGATGTCGCGACCGAGCAGCGGCTCGCCGACGTCCAGGCCGACCTCGCGGCAGATCTTCGCGCTGACCACCGGGTTGTCGCCGGTGAGCACCTTCACCGCCACGCCGTTCTCGCGCAACGCGGCGATGGCCGGGCCGGCGGTTTCCTTCGGTGGATCGAGGAAGGTCAGCAGGCCGGCGATCACCAGGTCGCGCTCGTCGCTGGCGCCGTACTGGGCCTGGGACTCCGTGCGCGAGAGGCTGCGGGTGCCGAGCAGGAGCACGCGGAAGCCGTCGCGGTTGTATTGCTCGGCCAGCGCCAGCAGGGCCCGGCGGCGTTCCTCGTCGAGCGGCAGGTCGACACCGTCCTGGTGCACGCGGGTGGCGATCTCGAGCATTTCCTCGACCGCGCCCTTGCACACCAGCAGCTGTTCGCCGTCCTTGCCCTCGAGGATCACCGAGAGACGCCGACGGACGAAATCGAAGGGCAGTTCGTCGACCTTGCGCCAGGCATCCGACGGCGTGATGCGCGGGTTCTGTTCGACGAAGGCGACCACCGCGCGGTCCATCAGGTTCTTCATCCCGGACTGGTGGAAGCTGTTCAGCCAGGCCATTTGCAGGACCCGGTCGCAGCGCCGGCCGGCAACGTCGACGTGATGCTCGAGGATGATCCGGTCCTGGGTCAGGGTGCCGGTCTTGTCGGTGCAGAGCACGTCCATGGCGCCGAAGTTCTGGATCGCGTTGAGGCGCTTGACCACCACCTTGCGCCGCGACATCGCCACCGCGCCCTTGGCCAGGTTGGCGCTGACGATCATCGGCAGCATTTCCGGGGTCAGGCCGACCGCCACGGCGAGAGCGAACATGAACGCCTCGGTCCAGTCGCCCTTGGTGAAACCGTTGATCAGCAGCACGATCGGCACCATCACCAGCATGAAGCGGATCAGCAGCCAACTGACGCTGTTCACCCCACGGTCGAAGGCGGTCTGCGCCCGCGAACCGACGATGGAACGGGCCAGCGAACCGAAATAGGTGCGCGCACCGGTGGCGACCACCACCGCGGTGGCCGTGCCGCTGACCACGTTGGTGCCCATGAAGCAGATGTTCGGCAGTTCGAGCAGGTCCTGCTGGTCGGCGGCGATCCGCTTGGCGGACTTCTCGCGGACCGCGCCGAGGGTGTCGTATTTCTCCACCGGTAGCGCCTCGCCGGTGAGTACGGCCTGGCTGATGAACAGGTCGCGCGATTCGATCAGGCGGATGTCGGCGGGGATCATGTCGCCGGCGGACAGGCGCACGATGTCGCCGACCACCAGTTCGCCCATGGGGATTTCCCGCAGCTCGCCGCGCATCCCGCGCTCGTCGCGGCGCAGCACGGTGGCGGTGTTCCGCACCATGGCCTTGAGCGCCTCGGCGGCCTTGCCCGAGCGGTATTCCTGCCAGAAGCGCATCAGGCCGCTGACCAGGACCATGCAGAGGACGATGATGACGCCGGTGAGATCGGTTTCCTCACCGTCCTGCAGCGGCAGCCAGAAGTCGGTGAAGAAGCTGATCGCGGAGAGCGTCATCAGCACGTAGATGAAGGGGTTGTTGAACGCTTGCAGCAGTTGCACCAGGACGTGTGGCGGACGGTCGTGGGCCACTTCGTTGGGGCCGTCGGCGTGCAGCCGGGCGGCGGCCTCGGCCTGGTCGAGGCCGTCCTGGCGACCGCGGACGTTGGTGAGGGTGGTTTCCAGGCTGTTCTGCGCTTCGCGGGCGGCGCGCATGGACAGTCGGTCGTTGCGGCGCTCGGTATCGAGCTGGGTATTGCGTTGGGTCGCTACGCTCATGACTCGGTCTCCTGTCGCGAGCTGCGCGACGGCGACACGAGTCGGTTGCCGGTCAGGTGACAGGCAAAGGCGTGCCGGGTCGCGATGTTCGCGATCGGTGGGAAGAATGTTCGGCTTGTCCGGGTGAGGCCCACTGCGCGCGGCCGCTCAGGCGGCACGCAGCAGGCCGACTTGGTGGTTCGTCCATGGCAGGCTCCTTGTGCGAAGGGTTAGGCAGGAGAAAGCGTCAGCCGCGCATCGGGCGGCGTCCGCTCACAGGGTTCTCTTCGACCTGCGTCTCCAGGCGGCGATACTCCAGGCGACCGCCGGCCGGGTCGACACGCCAGGCGAGGCTCGCGGGATGGCCGTGGCCGGGAAGGATCGCGCCGGGGGACTACGCGGCGCGCACGCGCATCTTCGCCACGAAGGCGGATACGCCGGGGGATACCGAATTCTCGAAGTTCATGACTCACCTGTACCCGGCGTGCCGGACACGGGTGAGAAGCAGTGGGTCAGCCCAGGATGCCGCTCAACCGACCGACCCGTTGCGGGTTCCGTCGTGCGTTGGTTTGGGTCATCGCACCAGCCGGCATCTGCTGGGCCGGGCGACGACTACTGGGAATACTGTCCATGGCTCTCTTCGTAGGGGGAAAGAAAGTGCCCGGCTCTGCGGGCGGGGGTTTTATAGACCTCTTGCCAGACGAGGTCAACCGAAAAAGCCGTTTCGTTCAGGCTTCTATGGAACATCGGAAAATTCCCGCAGGAGTCCGGCGAAAAGACATCGGCCAAAAGCGCTCAGACGGAGATCAGTCCCGCCAGCCGTCGCGCCAGCGCCGGCACTTCGGAGGCCGGGTCGAGGCGCAGGCGAAAACGGGTCTGCAGGATGTCCAGCAGTTCCTCGACGTCGCGCAGTTGGCGCTGCAGCGTCTTGCCGTTGCCGGCGCGCTGGCCGAACAGCCCGTCGGCCAGGGTCAGGCGCAGGTCGCCCTCGGTTATGGCGGCCTTCAGGCCCTGGCGGAACACGCTGTGCGGGTGGGTCGAGGTGTACCAGTTGCGCGGGATGTAATCGATCCACAACTGCGGGCGCAGGTCGAAGCGGTACAGCGGCAGCCAGCCGCTGCGACCGCGCACGGCGCTTTCGTAGAGACCGGCGTACGGGTCGACCAGGCGCACGCAATGCACCTGTCCGGCGTCCGCCTCGTCGCCCGGCAAAGGCAGTGCTCGCGGCGGATTGGCCGAGCCGAAGCCGACATCCACCAGGAACTCGCCCTCCGCCAGGTACAGACGCAGCATCAGATGCGATTGCTGGGTCAGCGGCGCGTCCTCCGGGAGCCCCCAGCGTACCCGTGCCACCAGCAGTTCCAGCTCGTAGCCGAGGGCCAGCAGCAGGCGGGCGAACAGCGAGTTGAGTTCGAAGCAATAACCACCGCGGCTGCCCTCGACGACCTTGGCGAAAACCTTGTCGGCGTCGATCTCGATGGGACGGTCGAGCAGCACGTCGAGGTTCTCGAAGGCGACCCGGCGCAGATGCGCGTCGATCAGTCGGTCGAGACTCGCCAGACTCGGCGGACCGGGATCGTCGATGCCGATATGGTGCAGGTAGGCATGGGTCTGCTCGGGCGTCAGCGGGGTCATGGCGGGCTCCGGAAAATGGCCAGCTCGATTCTAGACGCATTCTCGGGGAATACCGGAAGCGCCGTCAGGCACATTGGCCCGGGGTCTGCTTGACTGTGCCCATCCCACCCCGAGGAGCGCCGCCATGGCCCAGGCAATCGTCGCCTACCTGCACTACCTGTCGATCTTCCTGCTGTTCGCCCTGCTGGTGTTGCAGCACCGCCTGCTGCGCCTGCCGCTGGACCTGGAGCGCGCCCGCAGCCTGGCGGCGATCGACCGCGGCTACGGCCTCTGCGCCCTGGCGGTACTGGCCAGCGGGCTGGCGCGGGTGCTGTGGTACGGCAAGGGCGTCGACTATTACCTGCACAATGGTCTGTTCCACGCCAAGGTCGGGCTATTCGTCCTCGCGGCCCTGGTCTCGCTGTTGCCGACCGTTACCTTCCTTGGCTGGCGCGGCGCCCTCAAGGCCGGCGAAGTGCCGGCGGTGACGCCGGCCCGGGGCCGGCGGGTGGTCCTGGCGGTGCGCCTGCAACTGCTCCTGCTGCTGGTCATTCCGTTGCTGGCTACGCTGATGGCGCGCGGCTTCGGCATGCGCGGCTGAGCCCTCAGTTCTGCATGGCCCGGCCATGCACGTCCATCGCCGCCTGGCGCAGCGCCTCGGAGCGGGTCGGATGCGGATGGCAGGTCAGCGCGAGGTCCTCCGCCGAAGCGCTGAACTCCATGGCCACGCAGGCTTCGCCGATCATCTCGCTGACGCCCGGCCCGATCATGTGCACGCCGAGCACCTGGTCGCTGCGGGCATCGGAGAGGATCTTGATGAAGCCTTCGCTCTCGTGGTTGATCTTCGCCCGGCTGTTGGCGCTGAACGGGAAGCGTCCGACCTTGTACTCGCGCCTCGCCGCCTGCAGCTGCTCCTCGCCGAGGCCGACGCTGGCCACTTCCGGCTGGGTGTAGATGACCGACGGAATCACCTCGGCGTTCATCTCCGCCGCATGCCCGGCGATCCGCTCGATGCAGACGATCGCCTCTTCCTCGGCCTTGTGCGCCAGCATCGGTCCCGAGGTCACGTCGCCGATCACCCAGACGCCCGGCGCCGCGCTGCGCTGTCCCTGGTTCTCCAGCATGCCGCGACGATCGCTGGCCAGGCCGACCGTCTCCAGCCCCAGTCCTTCGGTATAGGGGCGCCGGCCGATGGCCACCAGCACGTAGTCCGCCTGCAGCGATTCCGTAGCGCCGCCGGCGGCCGGTTGCAGGTCGAGTTCGACGCCCTGCTCGCCACTGCGCGCGGCGACCACGCGGGTGCCGAGGCGAAACCGCATGCCCTGGCGGGTCAGGGCGCGCTGCAGGGTCCTTGCGGTTTCCCCATCCAGCCCCGGGCAGATCCGCTCGAGGTACTCCAGCACCGTGACCTGTGCGCCCAGCCGGCGCCAGACCGAACCAAGCTCCAGGCCGATCACGCCGGCGCCGATCACCACCAGGTGGCGAGGCACTTCGACCAACTCCAGGGCGCCGGTGGAGTCGAGGATGCGCTGGTTGTCCACAGGCACGCCGGGCAGCGGCGCCGGTTCCGAACCGGTGGCGATAACGATGTCGCGCGCCTCCAGTTGCGCGTGGCCGCCGTCGGCAAGGGCCACGCCGACCCGGCCCTCGCCTTGCAAGCGCGCCCAGCCCTTGATCCACTGCACCTTGTGCTTGCGGAAGAGGAATTCGACGCCACGGGTCAGGGCGGCGACGCTCTCGTCCTTCTGCTTCATCATCTGCGCCAGGTCCAGTTCCGGGCTGACCCGGATGCCGAGCCGGGCGAACTCGCCGCCGCTCGCCGCGGCGTATAGCTCCGAGGCGTGCAACAGGGCCTTGGACGGCATGCAGCCGACGTTCAGGCAAGTCCCGCCGAGGGTTTCGCGACCCTCCACGCAGGCCACCTTCAGGCCCAGCTGGCCGGCGCGAATGGCAGCGTTGTAGCCCCCCGGACCGGCGCCGATCACGATCACGTCATAGCTTTCCATCATCCTGCTCCTCGGTTGTCCCGCCACGGCCCCCTCAGCGTAGGCGACGCCGGCGCAAATAGAGGAAACGTCGCGTAGAGGGACCGAAAGCGATTGTATTTCGCTCGTCATGCAAAGCTTATATGATGACCGTAATTTTCCTGCAACCCTTTCCCACCACGACAGGAGCACTACCATGGAACAGCCCGGCCGCGAAGATCGCCTGAACGCCTGGATCGCCACCGAACGGGCCGCCCGCGCCCGCCTCGGCGCCAGCGGAACCCTGGAGCTGGCGCAAGTCGCCGCGCTCTCCCCGCAGGAGTTCTTCGACCGCATCGGCAGCGGCCAACTGCCCTGTCCGCCCTACGGCGAACTGGTCGACTTCGTTCCCATCGAGTGGTCCGAAGGGCGCTTCCTGTTCCAGGGCACCCCGGACCGCCGCCACTACAATCCGCTGGGTAGCGTGCACGGCGGCTACGCCGCGTCGCTGCTGGACTCCTGCATGGGCTGCGCGATCCATACCCGGCTCCAGGCCGGCCAGGGCTATACCACCACCGACCTGCGGATCAGCTACCTGCGCGCGCTGACCGACAAGGTCGGCCCGGTGCGTGCCGAAGGCCGGGTGGTGCACCTCGGCCGCTCGACGGCGGTCGCCGAGGGCCGGTTGTACGATGTCGACGACCGTCTCTACGCCGTCGGCTCGACCACCTGCCTGGTCCTGCACATGGCCGGATGAACGCGGCTTCGCCAGGGAAGGCCGCCAGGCGTTAAGATGACGACCTGCATTCCAAGGTATCGAAGCCATGCGTTATCCCGAAGACCACAAGCAGAAGACCCGCCGGCGTATCGTCGAGGAGGCTGCCCGGCTGTTCCGCCAGGACGGCGTCGGCGCCACCGGGCTGCAACCGCTGATGAAGGCCCTGGGCCTGACCCATGGCGGCTTCTACGCGCACTTCAAGTCCAAGGACGACCTGGTGGAAACCGCGTTGCGGCATGCCGCGGCGCAACTCGACGAAATCACCGCGCCCCTGGCGGAGGCGGAACGACCGCTGGCGCTGCTGATAGAGCAGTACCTGTCGCCGCGTCACCGCGATAACCCCGGCGCCGGCTGCCCGTTGCCGACCCTGTCGGCGGAACTCGGCCAGCGCGGCACGCCGAGCCCGACCACCGACAGCATCGTGCGCAAGCGCCTGGCGATGATCGAAGCGGCCCTGGAGGGCGAGGACGCAGGCGAGCGCGCCGTGCTGCTGCTCGCTTCGCTGGTCGGCGCGCTGCAACTGTCGCGCAGCGTGCAGGATGAGGCGCTGTCGCAACGGATACTGGAAGCGACGCGCAAGAAGCTGCTGGAGCAGATGGAGCGCTAGGGCCTCAGCCGAGGTAGCGCTCGGCCGGCCGCTGCCGCGACAGATTGGGCGCGAGCCTGGCCCGTGCCGTCATCAGCGCCTGCCAATCGGCCGCATCCGGCAACGACGGGATGGTCACCGCTTCACGCCGATCGAAACCGACCAGCGCCGCCTCCACCAGGTCCTCGACCTCCATCACCATCTCCGCGGGAATCCCGGCGATTCCGGTGCCGCTGCGCTCCCAGATCTCGGTACGGGTGACGCCGGGCAGCACCGCCTGGACGTAAACGCCGCTGCCGGCCAGCTCGTGCTGCAGCGACTGGCTCAGGCTCAGCACGTAGGCCTTGGTCGCGCTATAGACGGCATTGAACAACTCCGGCGCCAGCGCCACCACCGAACCGAGATTGACGATAGCGCCGCCGCCACGCTGGCGGAACCCTTCCGCCGCGCCGGCAGCCAGGCGGGTCAGGGCCACTACGTTGAGGGCGATCATCCGCTCCGCCCGGTCCATGTCGGCATCGGCCAGCGGACCGTTCATCGCCACGCCGGCGTTGTTCACCAGCAACGCGATCGAGGCGTCGTCGCGCAACCGTCGCTCGACCCGCAACCTATCGTCGCGCTCGGACAGGTCGGCGCGCAGGATCTCCACCCTGACCCCGTGGGCTTGGCGAAGGCGATCCGCCAGGGCTTCCAGGCGTTGCCGGTCGCGCGCCACCAGCAACAGGTCGTGGCCACGGCGGGCCAGGCGCTCGGCGTAGGTCGCGCCGATTCCGGAAGAGGCGCCGGTGACCAGGGCGACGCCATTGCCAATCTGTTCGTTCATGTGGGTTCTCGCTGGAAAAAAGCCTGACCGCTGACAGCGGTTATTTATATTACACACTTAATATTATGATCATAATTAAAACCGTCAAGCCTTTATCCGTTCCAACGAGCAGGGAGGGATGAGGAGAACCTTCATGCAACCGTCACGGAAAACGCCAATAAAAGGTCAGGACCCACGCCACCCCGACATGCCCTACCATGGCGTTGTCCATCGCGGGAGGATCATGCGTCATGTATCACGGTGAAAGACTCAATGCCTGGACCCACCTGATCGGTGCGGTCGCCGCCTGCACCGGCGCCGTCTGGCTGACGGTCCAGGCGAGCCTCAACGGCAGTCCGTGGAAGATCGTCGGGGTCGGCGTCTACGGCGTCACCCTGACGCTGCTCTACAGCATCTCGACCGCCTACCACAGCGTGCGCGGGCGAGCGAAGGTGGTGATGCGCAAGCTCGACCACCTGTCCATCTACCTGCTGATCGCCGGCAGCTACACGCCTTTCTGCCTGGTCACGCTGCGCGGTCCCTGGGGCTGGACGCTGTTCGGCATCGTCTGGGGCCTGGCCGTGCTCGGCATGCTCCAGGAGATCAAGCCACGCTCCGAGGCGCGGGTGCTGTCGGTGGTGATCTACGCGGTGATGGGCTGGATCGTGCTGATCGCGGTGAAACCGCTGCTCGCCGCCCTCGGCAGCGCCGGCTTCACCTGGCTGGCGGCCGGCGGCGTGCTCTATACCGTAGGGATCGTCTTCTATGCCTATGACCACCGCTTCCGCCACTGGCATGGCATCTGGCACCTGTTCGTGATCGCCGGCAGCCTCCTCCACTTCGTGGCGATCTGGCGCTACGTACTCTAGGCGCGGTCCGGCGCGAAGCAGCGGGAGCTGGTCGCGCCGGAGGCTCAGCCCTTCTTCGTCCGCGACAGCGCGATGCACGCCACCACGATCAGCACGCCGCCGGCGATGGTCAGCGCGTCCGGCACCTCGCTCCAGAACAGCCAGCCCCAGCCGGCGTTGAAGACGATGCCGATATAGCGGGTCACCGCAACGATGGTCGCGCTCTCGTGACTGAAGGCGCGGGTTAGGAACACCTGGCCGAGCAGCGACACCACCCCGATGGCCAGCAGCAGCCCCCACTCACGCAGCGTCGCCGGCACCACGAAGTCGTTCCACATCAGCGGGATGGCCACCAGGGTGGCCACCGCCAGGAAGTAGAAGACGATCTCGTAGGTATGGTGCCGCGCGCTCAGTTGGCGGATCGCCACCGAGGCACCGGCGGCGAACACCGCGCTGAGCAGGCCGACCACGGCGTATACCGAGTAGCTGGAATAGCTGAACGGCTTGACGATCATCAGCGCGCCGAGCACCACCACCAGCAACAGCCAATAGACCGCCCGGGGAATCCGCTCGCCGAGGAACAGCGCGGAGAAGAGGATGACGAAGAACGGCGACATGTGCGCCAGGATGCTCGCGTCCGCCAGCGGGATGTGGGCGATGGCGTAGAAATAGCAGACCAGGTACAGCGCCCCCATCACCCCGCGCACCAGCAGCATCGGCACGCCCTGGCGCGACAGGGCGACACCGGCCTGGCGCATCAGCAGGTAGATCAGCAGGGTACCGATGGCGCTGCGGAAGAACACGATCTCGGCAGCCGGCAGGGTGGCGCTGGCTTCCTTGACCAGGGCGTTCATCACGCTGAAGGTGAAGGACGCCAGCACCGCCAGCAGCACCCCGCTCTTCAGCAGGTCGAGCACCACTGGCGATAGATGGCGTCCGCCGCCGGACGGCTGTCGATCGGATACAGGCTTGGATGGCACTGGCTCGCTCCTTGGCAATCGATGAATCGGGACACGGCGTTCTCGTAGCTCGCCAGCAGGCTGCGCGCCTGCGGCATGGCCAGGTCGAAGTGGGCGGCCAGCGCGACGATCAGCGCCAGCTTGCGATAGTCCTCCAGCGGCACCCGCGGGAGCCGCCAGAGTCCATCCTCGTCGCGACTGACGCGGCGGAACGGCACGGCGGAAAAGTCGAAGTGGCGACCCTGCTCGTCGGCCGGAGAGAACGGATCGACCAGCAACGCCGCGTAGCGCACGAACAGCAGGTATTCCTGGCGCTCGGCGCCGGCCTCGGCGAAGCCGTCGATGGCCGCGCGCGGCAGCATCGTCTCGTGCACCGGGTAGTTGTCGTCGTTGAGGAACCGCAGCAGGTTCAACGGCTCGGCGCCCATCCGCCGCAACAGTTCGCTCAGCTCGCACCACAGCCGCCGCATGGCGCCGATGGCCCCGGGGGTGATAGGTCCCTCCGGGTAGAGCTTGTACATGAAACCGGGAGGCCCCTGCTCGGAAAGTATCCGGGCGAGGGCGAACTCGCCGAGAAAGAACGGACTGTGCACGTAGGTGGTGACGTTGCGGCCCTCCGCCGCTTCCGGCGTCGCCAGGGGTACCACCTCCACCCCGCTGCCGGCCAGGACTCGCCGCCAGGTCTCCCGCGCCGGGCAGTCCGGCCGGCTGGAACCCAGGTAGACCCTGCGCTTGACCGCCTTGGTCAGGGCCCGCAGCGGTTGTGTCTCGTCGATCACCTTGGTCGCCGCGTAGTAGCTGGACAGGCTCAGCACGGTCGCCTGGCACCCCGCCGGCAGGGCGCTGCGCACCAGCAGGTTGGCGCCGATGAAGGCGGACACCAGCAGCAGCGTGCGCACCCCGCCGAGTCGCTCCCAGGGCAACCCGCGGACCACGTCCAGGTAACTGTCGGCCGGCACGCAGAGCACCAGGGTCTGCCAATCGTCGCGAAGCTCAGCGGGGTCCTGGTGGAAGACGTCCAGCGCGGCGTTGCCGGACAGCCAGCGATGCTGCCCCTGCCCTTCCAGCTGCAGGCAGGCGCCGCGCGCCAGGGCCTCGGCGATCCGCTGGCTGCGCCGGCCGGGATGGTTCAGCGCGCCGAGGCGACCGGCACCGTGGCGGCGCAGGTCCAGCGCGACCTGGATCGCCACCGCGCCCAGACCGACCAGCAGGACGTTGCCCAGGCTCTCATCAGCGGCATTCATCGACCGGCCTTCTCCAGGATCAGGGTGTCGTATAGCGGCTGGCTGACCCGCTCCGCGCAAACCCGCCAGCCCTCCAGTTCGGCCGGTTCCACCGGGTAGTTGAACAGTCCCTTGATGCCGCTGCCGTGACGCAGCAGGACCTTGGCGTCGGCGCGCATGACCTGGCGGATCTGCGCCAGCACCGCGCTTTTCTGCTGCACCAGCGAAGCGATCAGGAAATGCGTGGCATCGCGGGAAAACGCCAGTTCCGCCGGCGGCAGCGAGGAAAACTGCATGCGCGCCTCCAGCCCCTGGCAGCGGGCGATCTCGCGGGCACAGCCCAGGGCCTCCTCGTCGATGTCCAGGCAGCACAAATGTGCGCCGACCTCCCGCGCCAGCACCAGGGCCGAGGTCGGCAGGGCACCGGAGCCGACGAACAGGACCCGTGCATCGGCATCTATCCCGGCGCTGTCGAGTTCGCCGCGGATGGATTCCAGCAGGCTACCCAGGTAGCGGCCCATCTCGCCGGGTTCATGCAGCACGCCCTGGCAAAGGTGCTTCTCCAGTTCGCAGAGGGCCTGCACCGCCGCGTCGCGCAGGCGCAGGCCGAGCGCCTGCAACGCAGGGTCGTCCGAATCGGCCTGCCACTGCGCCCGGCTGCAATCCTCCCCGATCAGTCCGCTCAGACGGTCGAGCTTGCGCCTGAGGATCTCGTAGCAGCCGCAACACTCGCGGGCATAGACGGTGAGCAGGCGAATCTCGCATTCCAGTTCGCGGAGGGTTTCCAGCAGCGGTGTGCGTCCTTGCATGGCATGGCTTCCTGGCGGCGGTAGAGGGCTCAGTAGTTCAGGGTCAGGCTCATGGTCAGGTTGCGCGGCTCGCCGGGGGCGACCCAGACGTTGTTATAGGAACGCTCGTAGTAGCGACGATCGAAGAGGTTGTTGACGTTCACCCCGAGGGTGGCATTGCTCGCCAGCGGATAGTGCGCGAGCAGGTCGACGGTGGTGTAGGCCGGCAGTTCGAAGCCGCTGTCGCTGCTGTCGCCGGCGCGCTCGCCGACATAGTTGACCGCCGCGCCGGCATCGGCGCCGTGCAGCCAGCCTTCGCGGAACTCGTAGACGCCCATCAGGCTGCCGCTGTGCTTCGGCACGTTGAGCAGGCGGCTGCCGCGAGCGATGTTCTCATCCTTGGTCACTTCGGCGTCGATATAGGCGTAGGCGCCGATCAGCCGCAACTGCTCGGTGAGCTGGCCGCTGAACTGCAGGTCGAAGCCCTGGCTGCGCGCCTCGCCGGCGGTCTGCTGGTAACCGGGATTGCTCGGGTCGGCGGTGAGCACGTTCTTCTTTTTCAGGTGGAACGCGGCGAGGGTCATGCCCAGCCGGCCATCGAGCAGGTCGAGCTTCACCCCCGCCTCGTAGCCGCGCCCCTCCTCCGGGTCGAAGGCCTTGCCGACCATGTCGGTACCGCCATTGGGCTTGAAGGATTTCGAGGCGTTGGCGAACAGGCCGACCTCCGGGGTCGCCTGGTACAGCACGCCGATGCGCGGGGTGGCGGCACGCTGGGTCTGCTGCGAGCTGGTGTCGCGGAAGCGGCCATTGTTCAGGCGCGTGGCGTTCATGTCCTGGCGGTAGCGGTCGAAGCGCACGCCGAGCAGGCCGCGCCATTTCTCGCTGAACTCGATCTGGTCCTGCAGGTTGAGGGCCATCGCGTCGACTTCCTCGTGGTTGCGGTCGTCGCGTCCGAAGGGTGGTTTCGGCTGGCCGTAGACCGGCCGGCGGATGTCGATGGCATAGGGGTTGCGCGACGGGATGCTACGCAGGATCAGTTCGTCGTTGTGGTAGCGCTCGTACTCGAGGCCCATCAGCAACTGGTGGCGGATCGAGCCGGTATGGAGGTCGCCGAGCAGGTCGAGCTGGGTGATGCTGTCGTGCCACTCGAAGTCGCGGTAGCGGTACTCCCGGCGCAGGCTGTAGCCGTCGGCGGCGAGGCTGGAGTTCTCCGAGGCGTAGCCGTCCAGGTGGCCATGTTTGTAGTGGCTGGCCAGGCGCAGGCTCCACTGCTCGTTGAAGTGATGGCGCAGGGTGGCCTGGAGGGTTTCGTTGTTGTTGTCGATCTTGCCGTCGTCCGGTTCGCCGAAGAACCGCGAGCGCGGCAGGCTGCCCAGGTGGTTGTGCGGCGCCACGGTGCCGCGGTCGAAGACCTGGCGGTTGCGCACCACCTCGGCTTCCACCAGCAACGAGGTGTCCGGGTCCAGTTGCCAGCTGAACGATGGCGCCACCAGCAGGCGCTGGCCGTCGGCGTAGTCGCGGAAGCCCTTGCTGTCCTCTACCGCCAGGTTCATCCGGTAGAGCAGGTCGCCCTCTTCGTCCAGCGGCGTGTTCAGGTCCAGGGTCGAGCGGTAGCGGTCCCAACTGCCGGCGCTGGCATGCAGGCGGGCGAAGCGCTCGGCCTGGGGCTTCTTGGTCACCAGGTTCACCGTGCCGCCGGGATCGCCGCGCCCGTACAGGCTGGAGGCCGGTCCCTTGAGGATTTCCACGCGCTCGATGGTGGCGCTGTCCGGGGCGTTCATATAGCCGCGGTTGGCGCTGAAGCCGTCGCGGTAGAACTCCGAAGTGGTGAAGCCACGGACGTTGTACTCGAACATCGTCAGGCCGCCGAAGTTGTTCTGCCGCGAGACCCCGCCGGCGAAGTCCAGCGCCCGTTCGATACGAGCGCTGTCAAGGTCGTCGAGCACCTGGCGCGGCACCACACTGATGGCTTGCGGGATGTCCTCGATACGGGTGTCGGTGCGCGTCGCGCTGGCCGACCGATTGGCCCGGTAGCCCTGCACCGGGCCTTCCGCGCGCTCCGCTTCGGCGGTGACAGTGAGGACCTCAAGCTCTGCGGGACTTTCCGTTTCCGCCCAGAGCGCCGGACTGCTGCAACCGAGGCCGACACCGAGGACAAGCGACACACTGACTCTCATGGGAAATCGCACCAGAAAAGAAATGATATACTATAACGCTACCAGTTCGATTCCGGCCTCGCAATACAATGCCCGGCTCTATCTCGCGTCTCGCCGCCAGGCTGTGATACTCATCCCTCTTTTCCGACGACCAGCCCAGACATGCCCAACTCCATCTCCAATTCCTCCCGCCTGCACAGCATCGACGCCCTGCGCGGCCTGGTGATGCTGTTCATGCTGCTCGACCATGTCCGCGAGACCTTTTTCCTGCACCGCCAGGTCGGCGACCCGATGGACGTCGCCAGCACCGAGCCGGCGCTGTTCCTCAGCCGCACCCTGGCGCACCTGTGCGCGCCGGTGTTCGTCTTCCTCACCGGCCTGTCGGCATTCCTCTACGGCGAGAAGCACCAGGGACGCCGGGCGGTCTCGGCGTTCCTGTTCAAGCGCGGGTTGTTCCTGGTGGCGCTGGAACTGACCCTGGTGAACTTCGCCTGGACCTTCCAGTTGCCGCCGACGGTGATCTACCTCCAGGTGATCTGGGCGATCGGCCTGAGCATGCTCGCCCTGGCCGCCCTGCTCTGGTTGCCGCGCCCTCTGCTCGCGGCGCTCGGCGTGCTGCTGGTGGCCGGCCACAACCTGCTCGATCCGCTGCATTTCGCTCCCGGCTCGGCCTGGCACCTGCCGTGGGCGGTGCTCCACGACCGCGGCTGGATCGAAGCGGGCGACGCCCTGCGCCTGCGCACCTCCTACCCCCTGCTGCCGTGGATCGGTGTGATCGCCCTGGGCTATGCCGCAGGCAACTGGTTCAGCGGCGCCACGCCGGCAACCACGCGCCGACGCTACCTCCTGGCGGGCGGTGGCGGGCTGCTGCTCGGCTTCATCCTGCTGCGCCTGCTCAACGGCTATGGCGAGAAACCCTGGGCCTTCGGCGAGACGCCGGCGATCACCCTGATGGGCTTCTTCAACGTCACCAAGTATCCGCCGTCGCTGCTGTTCCTCGCCCTCACCCTGGGAATCGGCCTGCTGCTCCTGGCCTGGTTCGAACGCCTGGACTGGAGCGGTCGCGGCAAGGCCCTGGTGGCGTTCGGCGGAGCGCCGATGTTCTTCTACCTGCTGCATCTCTACCTACTGAAGCTGCTGTACCTGCTGGCGCTGGCGATCTGGGGCGCCAACCGGGGCGACTACTTCGGTTTCTCCTCGGTGCCGGCGCTATGGCTGTGCAGCATCCTGCTGGCCGTGGCGCTGTACCCGGCGGTGCACTGGTTCGCCGGTTTCAAGGCGCGGCGGCGGGATATCGCCTGGTTGAAGTACTTCTGAGGCGCGGAGCATCCAGGAGCCGCTGAAAAAGTCCGGCCCTTCCCCCCACGGGTAGGACGAATGACGCGAAGCGTTATCCGCCGGACACAGCAGGCAACCACGCCGACGTCCACCGCCGGCAGGGAAGCGGAAATGAAGGGGTTGCGCGGAATTCCCACATAACGAGCAGGATCTGAAACGAAATGGCCGGCGGGCGCCTCGCGCCAGCCGGCCATTGCCTGGTTCGCTTCCCGTCGCCGACGGGCTAGCCAGTCAGGACAGGTACGCCGAGCGGGTCAGCCCCAGGCGCAGCGCATCCAGGTACTGGTTGCGCTCGCGGGCGGTGAGCTTGGCCCCGGCGACCTTGTCGCGGTAGAGGGTCATCAGTTCCTCCGGCGACAGGTGCACGTAGCGCAGCATGTCCTCGATGGTGTCGTGGGTCTCGATGCCGGCGTGATAGATGCCGCCGTCTGCGCGCTGGTAGACGTTCACCGAGTCGGTGTCGCCGAACAGGTTGTGCATGTCGCCGAGGATCTCCTGGTAGGCGCCGACCAGGAACACCCCGATCAGGTAGTCCTCGCCCTCCTTCACCTCGTGCACCGGCAGGCTGGTCTCGATGCTCTGCTCGTCGACGTACTGGGTGATCTTGCCGTCGGAGTCGCAGGTCAGGTCCTGCAGTACCGCGCGCCGATCCGGCTCCTCGCCCAGGCGGTGCAGCGGCAGGATCGGCAGCACCTGGCCGATGGCCCAGGTATCCGGCAGGCTCTGGAACACCGAGAAGTTGCAGATGTACTTGTCGGCGAGCTTGTCGTTGAGTTCGTCGAGGACCTGCCGGTGGGAGCGCTGGCGGGCCTTGAGCTGGTTGTGCAGGCGCCGGCAGATAGCGAAGTAGCACTGCTCGGCGAGGGCTTTCTGCGCCAGGCTGATCTTGCCGTCGGCATACTGCGCGGCGGCGTCGCCGATGTAGTGGGTGGCGCGCCAGTAGGTCTCGGTGACCATCTCGGCATCGGTCGGGCCGAGCAGTTCGGCCAGCCAGCGGACGATCTCCGGCTGCTCGTCGAGATCGACGATCTTCGGCACGTCGTCGTTGTGCCGCTCGACGTCGGTGACCTGGGTGATCAGCACCGCATGGTGCGCGGTCAGCGCCCGGCCGCTCTCCGAGAAGATGTGCGGATGCGGCAGGCCCTGGGCGTCGCAGAACTCCTTGAGCATGCCGACCACCACGCCGGCATAGTCATCGATGTCGTAGTTGATCGAGCTGGCGTTGCGCGAATGGGTGCCGTCGTAGTCGACGCCGAGGCCGCCGCCAACGTCGATGTGATCCACCGGCAGGCCGAGCGCGCGCAGCTCACCGTAGTAGCGGATGGCTTCCTTGAAGCCGTGCTGGTAGTCGGCCAGGTTGGCGATCTGCGAGCCCATGTGGAAATGCAGCAGGCGCACGCCCTGGTCGAGACCGGCCTGGCGGAAGCGCTCGACCACCGACAGCAGCTGGGCGGCGGAAAGGCCGAACTTGGCCTTCTCGCCACCGGTATCTGCCCACTTCGACGAAGCCAGCGAGGACAGCCGCACGCGCAGGCCGACCTGGGGCTGCACGCCGACGTTGGCGGCCTCCTCGATCACCAGCTGCACCTCGGATTCCTTCTCGATCACGATGAACACGTTGTGCCCGAGCTTCTGCCCCATCAGCGCCAGCTTGATGAACTCGCGGTCCTTGTAGCCGTTGCAGACGATGGTGCCGCCCTTCGGGGCCAGCGCCAGCACCGCCATGAGTTCCGGCTTGGAGCCTGCCTCCAGGCCGATGGAGACGTTCTCGGTGGCGATGATGTTCTCCACCACCGCTTCCTGCTGGTTGACCTTGATCGGATACAGCGCGGTATAGCGGCTCTGGTATTCGAGGCGCTCGATGTTCGCGTCGAAGGCGCCGGTGAGCTTGCGCACGCGGTCCTGCAGGATATCCGGGAAGCGCACCAGCAGCGGCAGGCTCAGGCCCGCCTCGCGCAACTGGCCGACCAGCTCGTAGAGATCGATGGGCGTCGAGTCGGCGCCCTGCGGACGCACTTCGACATTGCCGCCATCGTTGATGGCGAAATAACCCGCACCCCAGTGGCGGATGCCGTATACGCCGCGGCTGTCGGCCACGGTCCAGTTGCTGCCATCGTCTTTGCGAGTCCGTCGAGCGGCCATGCGCGGTGATCTCCTCAATGTTCGGGGTCGGGCGGGCGCCGGGATCTCCGGATGGCCCTGGGCCGGCACGCCTGTGGTGGAGGCTAGCCGGAGGATGTGACGTTGCCGTGTTGACCGCCACACTGGGCGGTAGTTTAGGAAAGCCGAGGAAATCCGCTCATGCGGGTATCCGCAGTCTCCCATCTAGGGAAAGGGCTGGTGCGGCCTTCGCGGTGCCGGACCTGCCCGCTCTCTGCAGGGGAGAACGCGGTCAGCCGCCGGACTTCTTCGCCTTGAAACCGCGCTTGAGGAGTTCGTCGATCAGCAGTTCGACATGCTCGCCCTGGATCTCCACCACGCCGTCCTTGAGACTGCCGCCGGTGCCGCAGCGCCGCTTCAGCGCGCTGGCCAGCTCCTTGAGCGCATCGCCGGCGAGCGGCAGGCCACTGATGGTGGTCACCGTCTTGCCGCCGCGGCCCTTGGTCTCGCGGCGCACGCGCGCGATCCCGTCGCCGACAGGCGCTACGGCCTGCCCGCAGATGCAGGCGTCTTTGGGTTGCTGGCAGTCCGGGCAATGCCGGCCGCCATCCGTGGAATACACCAGCCCGCCGAGGGCGGACAGGGACGAAGCTTTTTTGACCACCGGGCGTTTCCCCCAGAATGGCCTCGACGGGCCAGGTCAATAACGATGGCCGGCGGGAGCCGACCGCGACGCCCCACTCAGGCAGGGGCTGCGCAGGGGCGGCATGGGGACCGCCCGAAAAGGTCGCGCAATTTAGCAGCATTGCGAGCAAATGCTAAGAGCGAAAATGCGCCATTGATCGGTGAAATGGCGACATCCGCGGCTCAAGCATCCAGGTACAGGCGCAACGCCTGCAGGGAATCGGGGCAGTACGGCAGGCTGCGAGCCTCTTCCAGCGCCAGTTCGGGACGGATGAAGCGGGCTTCGGAGATTTCCTCCGCCTGCAGACGCAAGGGCGCATCGGAGACGGCGGAAAACACCGCGCACCAGAGCCGGTTGCCCGGTTCGTCGAAGAAGAAGCGGCCATGTTCGCGCAGAACCGCGTCGCGGATTCCCAGCTCTTCCTCCAGTTCGCGGGCGGCGGAGTCGGCGTAGGGCTCGCCGGCCTGGACCATGCCGCCGGCGGCGAGGTCCCAGTACCCCGGATAGACCGCCTTGCTCAGGGTCCGGCGCTGCACGCACAGCTCGCCGGCGGAGTTGAACAGCAGGATGAAGGTGCCGCGACCGATCAGCCCGCGCTCGCGCAGCTCCGCGCGCGGCAGGCTACCGAGCGGGCGGTCCTGCTCGTCGACCCAGGCGATGAGTTCGGCGTCGGAGGCGGCCCGGTGGGCCACCTCTTCGGCGCTGATCGGCGCGGCCATGGGTCAGCCCTGGGAAAGCAGCTGGCGCAGGTCGATCACCGCGGCGTTGGCGCGGGAAATGTAGTTGGCCATCACCAGCGAGTGGTTGGCCAGGATGCCGTAGCCGCTGCCGTTCAGCACCATCGGGCTCCACAGCGGCTCCTGCGCGGCCTCCAGCTCGCGGATGATCTGCCGCACGCTGACCGTGGCGTTCTTCTTCGCCAGCACGTCGGCGAAGTCGACCTCGATGGCGCGCAGCAGGTGCGACAGCGCCCAGGCCTGGCCACGGGCCTCGTAGAAGACGTTGTCGATCTGCAGCCAGGGGGTTTCCTGGACCACTTCTTCGACCTTGGGCGCCTCGCCCGGCTGTACCTCTTCGGGGTTCTTGATGTTGGTGTTCAGCTTGACCCGGCCGACACTCGCCGACAGGCGCTGGGACAGCGAGCCCAGGCGGGTAGCGACGTCGCCCAGCCAGTTGTTCAGGTTGTCGGCGCGGGCATAGAACTGCGCGTTGGGCTGGTTCGGGTCGGACAGGCGGGCCAGGTAGCGGTCCAGCGACTTGATGCCTTCCTGGTACTCCGACTCGGACGCCGGCAGCGCCCAGCTCTTGTTGTCGAAGTTGAAACGCGGCTCGGCGCGAGCCAGGTCGGCGTCCTCGGTGGACTGCGACTGCGAACGGGCGAAATCCTTGCGCAGCGCCCGGCTGATGTCGCGCACCTGGACCAGCACGCCATACTCCCAGCTGGGCATGTTGTCCATCCAGATGCCCGGCGGGAAGATGTCGTTGGAGATGTAGCCGCCCGGCTTGGTCAGCAGGGTGTCGACCACTTCCTTGAGGGTCTCCACCGTGGTGTAGCCGGTGACCATCTGCCGCCCGGCGCGCTCGGCGGCGGCCTGGGCGTCCTGCTGCACGGGGAACAGGTCGGGTTCCTGGCTCCAGTACCAGCCGACCAGCATCGCCACCAGCAGGTAGACGCCCAGCAGGCCTCCCACCACGCGCACCAGCCAGGGGCCGCCGAAGTAGGTACGCACATCATCCACGGAATTGTCCACGCGATCGCGCATGGTCCCACGACGCTTCTTCCAGTCCAGCATGGCAAGGGTCCTTAAAACAGCTCGATAGATGGGGGATTGGACCATGGCGAACGCGTTCCGTGCCAAGCGCCAACCCTTCCAGGACGCCGAAAACCTCGGCATCGTCGGCTTTCAGCGTAGTGGAAGCCGGTTTTGTGCCGGAATGCTCAGTGAGAATTTTCCGAAACAGGCATAAGCATGCCGTAGTCCGTCGCACAAAGGCACCCACCAACAGGTGGGGATGACATTTGGAAAAGAAAAGGCTCCTCTCGTCAGCCGCCCAACGGCCGCTGGCTTTCATGGCGATAGGTGATAGCATAGAGCCATCATTCGCAGCGACGCTCTGCCGCGAAGACCACGAAAGAAGCGCGTCATGATGACCGAGCACGATGACCCGACCCTGGACCGCCTGAAGCACCACTTCGCCCAGCGAGTGATCAACCAGGCGCGCCAGGTTCTGGAGGTCTGGCAACGCCTGACCCGCGCGGAGTGGAACAGCGACGGCATGGAAGAACTGGCCGACGCCACCCTGCGCCTGCAGCGCTACGCCGAACGCTTCGAGCAAGCCGAGCATGCCCAACTGGCCGGTGCCATCGACCGTACCCTGGACGTCGTCGAGGCCAACCGCGGCCGGCTTTCCAGCGAGTCGATCAGCGAACTCAACCAGTTGATGCAGCGCCTGTCGCGCACCGGCCTGCGGCATGGCGACCAGCTCGAGCACACCGTCCTGCCGCCATTGCGCAAACCGGTCTACCTAGCACTGAAGGACCGCGAACGCGCCGAGCGTCTGGCCCAGCAACTGGAGTTCTTCGGTCTGCAGGCGCTGAGCTGCGAGACCGCCGACGCCTTCCGCGCCAGCATGCGCGAACGCTACCCGGCGGCGATCGTCATGGAAGTCGACTTCGCCGGCCCCGACATGGGCCTGCGACTGGCCAGCGAGGCCCAGGCCGGCCTCGAACACAAGCTGCCGGTGCTGTTCTTCAGCGACAGCGAGACCGACACCCCGACCCGCCTGGCTGCAGCCCGCGCCGGCGGCCAGGAATTCTTCACCGGCACCCTGGACGCCTCCAGCGTGCTGGAAAAGATCGAGACCCTCAGCCGCCTGAGCTTCTACGAACCCTACCGGGTACTGATCGTCGACGACTCCCGGGCCCAGGCGCTGCACACCGAGATGGTCCTCAACAGCGCCGGGATCATCACCCGCGCGCTCACCGAGCCGCTGTCGGTGATGGCCGAGCTGAGCGACTTCCAGCCCGACCTGATCATCCTCGACATGTACATGCCCGAGTGCCTGGGCACCGAGTTGGCCAAGGTGATCCGCCAGCACGAACGCCACGTCAGCGTGCCGATCATCTACCTGTCCGCCGAGGACGACCTGGACAAGCAGCTGGACGCCATGAGCGAAGGCGGCGACGACTTCCTCACCAAGCCGATCCGCCCGCGCCACCTGATCGCCACCGTGCGCACCCGCGCCAGCCGCGCGCGCAGCCTGAAGGCGCGGATGGTGCGCGACAGCCTGACCGGCCTGTACAACCACACCCATACCCTGCAACTGCTCGAGGACGCCCGCCTGCGCGCGCGTCGCGATGGCCGTCCGCTGAGCTTCGCGATGCTCGACATCGACCACTTCAAGCAGGTCAACGACCGTTTCGGCCACCCCATGGGCGACCGGGTGATCAAGGGCCTGGCGCTGTTTCTCAAGCAGCGCCTGCGCAAGACCGACCACATCGGCCGCTATGGCGGCGAGGAGTTCGCCGTGGTCCTTCCGGACACCGATCTGGACGCCGCGCGCCTGGTGCTCGACGAGATTCGCCAGCGCTTCGCCGAGATCCACTACCCGGCGCAACCGACCGACCTGCGCTGCACCTTCAGTTGCGGCATCGCCGAGCTGACCCCGGACCTCGATATCAAGAGCATGGCCAAGCAGGCCGACGAAGCGCTGTACCGGGCCAAGCACGGCGGACGCAACCGGATCGAGGTATATCGTCCCGACGCCCGGTAATGGCTCTTTGTCATCACCCGGTAACCAAACGGAAATAACCTGCGGTCTCGCCGCTCCGTAGTCGGACGAGACCCGCCATGCGCCTCAAGCAACTCACCAATCTCAACACCCTGCTCCTGCTCACCGTCTGCCTCGCCCTGGGAATCACCCTGTGGTGGTCGCAACGCGCCATGGAGCGCCCGTTCCAGTTGCTCGACCAGTACCTGGAGCTGTCGCAGCGCTTCGACGAACAGGTCGCGCGCAACGTCCGCCAGTACCTCGGCAGCGGCGACGCCGTACGCCAGCAGGCCGCGCTGCAGGCCCTGGAAAGCCTCACCGAGGCCTTGCCGCAGCTACCGCCGGACCTCGCCCGGACCCTCGCGCCAAGCCTCGCGGAGTTGCACGAATTCAGCGCCGGCGACCTGCTCGCCGCCGGCAAGCTCGCCGGCGACCCGCAGGGCCTGCTGCTACAGGCCGAGCGCGACCTCGCCGGCAACCTGGAACAATGGTCCGCCTACCTGGACGCCGCGACGGAGCAGCCCCAGGCCGGCGCCTACCGCACCCCGCTGCTGCTCGCCAGCCTGCACCTGACCCGCCTCAGCCTGGCCCGCGCCAAGCTGGTGGAAAGCGCCAACCCGGCCCTGGCCGGCGACGTCGAGCGCGAATTGGCCAACCTGCGCGAGCAGGCCGGGCGGATCGAGGCCTTGCCGCTGCTCGGCGTGCTCGACGAGCAACGCTCGGCCAGCGACGACTTCGCCGCCATGATGGGGCTGGCCGGCGACGCCGAGGCTGGCGCCGGCAATGCCGAAGACCGCGGCGTGGCGCTGCGGCGCGAACTCGCCAGCCTGCTGCAACGCTATCCGGACGAGTTGCGCCGCACCCGCGACCTGATCGAGCGTCGCCAGCAACTGTCCGCCGACACCGGCGCCAGACTGGACGCGGTGCGCCAGGCCCTGGCCACCCTGGAACCGCAGGTGCGCGGCGAACGCCAGCGCCTGCAAGGCCAGGTACGCCTGATCCAGGGTGGGATGATCGCCCTGATCCTGCTCATCGCCCTCGCCATCGACAGCCTGCAAAGACGCCTGGCGCGGGTCCTCGGGCAACTGGTGCCGGCGCTCTCGGCCTGGGCCGACGGCGACTTCTCGCGCCCCATATCCCTGCGTACCCGCACCGAGGACCTGCGCAACCTGGAAGATTCGCTGAACCGCCTGCGCAGCTTCCTCGCCGAGCTGGTCGGCGCGATCCACCGCCGCGCCGAACAGGTCGCCGGCAGCAGCCAGACCCTGGCCGAGGTCAGCAGCGGCCTGCACGCCGGGGTCGAGCGCCAGGCCGGCGATACCGGGCAGATCCGCGACGCCCTCGGCGACATGGAAGCGGCGATCCAGCAGGTCGCCGGAGACGCCAGCCAGACCGCCGACGCCAGTCGCAGCGCAGGCCAGGCAGTGGAGCATGGCCAGCGGGTGATCGGCGAGAGCCTGGGCGGCCTGCGCGAGCTGGTCGACGAGGTGCAAGGCAACGCCCAGTCGATCGAGCGCCTGGCCGAGGAGTCGGCGACCATCGGCAGCGTGCTGACGGTGATCCGCTCGATCGCCGAACAGACCAACCTGCTCGCCCTCAATGCCGCCATCGAGGCCGCCCGCGCCGGCGACCAGGGCCGCGGCTTCGCCGTGGTCGCCGAGGAAGTCCGCTCGCTGGCCCAGCGCACCGCCGGCGCCACCGAGGAGATCCAGCAGCTCATCGGCCGCCTGCAACAGGCCGCGCGGCAATCGGTGGAGGCCATGCGCAGCCAGGTCGAGCATGCCGAACGCACCGCCGAACAGGCCGGCGCGGCGGAAGGCGCGCTGGACGAAGTGGTCGCCGCGATCCATACCATCGGCGTGATGGCCGAACGCATCGCCGAAGGCTCGACCCAGCAGAGCCAGGCGGTCGGCGAGATTCGCTCGCACAGCGAACGCATCCACGCCCTGGGCGGGGAAAACCTGCGGCTGATCGGCCATAGCCGCGAACAGGGCGAGCAACTGCGGCAACTGGGCGGCGACCTGCGCACCACGGTGCAGGCCTTCCGCCTGTGACCCTGCGGCGACGTGCCGCAAGGCGCCAGAGGAACCGTCTGGCTTCGGACCGGTCGGATACCGCTCAGCGGAACCGGGGCAGGACCTGATCAGCCGCACGGGGCTCGATCGGGCCCGGCTTTCCGCTATCATTCCGGCTTTTGATCCGACGAGATATCCATGCGCCGCCTGCTGACCCTGATCCTCCTGCTGGTCGCCCTGCCCGCCGGCGCGGGCCTGTTCGACAGCCGTCCCGGCGCCTCCCTCGGCGGCGGCCTCGATGGCGGCGGCTTCCTCAAGGTCGACCAGGCGTTCAAGCCCAGCGTCGAGCGCAGCGACGCGCAGCACGTGCTGCTGCGCTTCGTCAACGCCGAGGGCTACTACCTCTACCGCCACCGCTTCCAGTTCAAGGTCGAGCCAGCCCAGGTCAGCCTCGGCCAGGTGCAGCTGCCAGCGGGCAAGCAGCACCACGACGAGTACTTCGGCGATACCGAGGTCTACTACAACATCGTCGACCTGAAGATTCCCCTGAACAACCCGGCCCGGCAGCCCTATACCCTCGTGGTGACGTACCAGGGCTGCGCCGACAAGGGCCTCTGCTACCCCCCGGAAACCAGGCGCTTCGACATCGACGGCGGTGCCGCGCCGCCAGCCGAGAGCGACGCGGCCGGCAAGGGCCCGCTCGAGCACAAGGGCAAGCGCAGCCTGCTGTTCTTCTTCCTCGCCGGCCTGACCCTGACCTTCACCCCCTGCGTGCTGCCGATGCTGCCGATCCTCTCCGGAGTGGTCCTGCGCGGCCGGCCGGGCGGTGGTCGCGGCTTCGTCCTGTCGCTCGCCTACGTGCTGCCGATGGCGCTCTGCTTCGCCCTGCTCGGCGCGCTGATGGGCATGTTCGGCGCCAGCCTCAATCTCCAGGCGCAATTGCAGTCGCCCTGGGTACTGGTGCCATTCGCGGCGTTCTTCGCGCTGTTCGCCGTGGCCATGTTCGGCTTCTTCGAGCTGCGCCTGCCCGGCTTCATCCGCGAACCGCTCGACCGCCTGGCCGGCGATGCGCGCGGCGGCTCGATCCTCGGCGCCGCCACCCTCGGCGTGCTTTCCAGCCTGCTGGTCTCGCCCTGCGTCTCCGCCCCGCTGGCCGCCTCGCTGCTCTATATCAGCGCCAGCGCCGATGCCTGGGGGGGCGGCCTGCAACTGTTCGCCCTCGGCCTGGGCATGGGTACGCCGCTGGTGGTCTTCGGCGCCGGCGGCGGCGCCCTGCTGCCCAAGAGCGGAGCCTGGATGAATGGCGTGCGCAACGCCTTCGGCGTGCTGTTGCTGGCGGTCGCCGTGTGGCTGCTGGAGCGGGTGGTGTCCGGCCCGGTGGCGCTGATGCTCTGGGGCATGCTCGCCGGCGGCGCCGGCCTGGCCCTGGGCGCCCTCGAATTCACCCCGAAGAGCGCCGCACGCCGCCTGCTGCAACTGCTTGGCCTGATGTTCCTGACCTACGCGGTGGCCGCCTGGATCGGCGCCCTGCAGGGCGAGTCGGACCCGATCCATCCGCTGGGCCGCTCGGTGCCGTCGATCCATGTCGGGCCGCCGAGCACGCCCGGCGAATGGCAGAACCTGACCACCCCGGCGCAGTTGGACGCCGCCCTGGCCGAGGCACGTCAGGCCGGCAAGCCGGTGCTGCTGGACTGGTATGCGGACTGGTGCATCAGTTGCAAGGTCATCGAGCGCCAGGTTCTCACCGATCCCACGGTGCAGGCACGACTGCCGGCCTACCGCCTGCTGCGCTTCGACATCACCGAAAGCAACCCGGCCCAGCGCGGCCTGCTGGACCGCTACAACCTGTTCGGTCCGCCGGCGATTCTGTTCTTCGCCCCGGGCGGTGACGAATGGAGCGACTTGCGCGTCATCGGAGAGATCGACGCCGCCGGGCTCGCCGAACGACTGCGCCGGGCCGCTACCCGGCAGTGACATGCGCTGACATACTTCTGCCGCAATTGCCGGTCAACATGCGGCGATCTACTGCAATCTAACAGTGACTGGACAGTCATACGGAAATTCCGGCATAGTGCCCGCTTGCCGTTTGCAGCCTGTACAGGACAATCAACAAGACAATGGCGACCCTCCTCGTATTGCACGGGCCGAATCTGAACCTGCTGGGCACCCGCGAGCCCGGCACCTACGGTTCGACCACCCTCGGGCAGATCAACCAGGACCTCGAGCGCCGCGCCCGCGAAGCCGGCCACCACCTGCTGCATCTGCAAAGCAACGCCGAATACGAACTGATCGACCGGATCCATGCCGCACGCGACGAAGGCGTGGACTTCATCATCATCAATCCGGCGGCATTCACCCATACCAGCGTCGCGTTACGTGACGCGCTGCTTGCGGTGAGCATCCCATTCATCGAAGTGCACCTGTCGAACGTGCACAAACGTGAACCTTTCCGGCATCACTCCTACTTCTCCGACGTGGCGGTAGGGGTGATCTGCGGTCTCGGCGCCACAGGCTACCGCCTGGCCCTGGAATCCGCCCTTGAACAACTTCAACGCCCCTGACCTCACTGGGAGTGCTAGCGCTAATGGACATTCGTAAAGTCAAGAAACTGATCGAGCTGCTGGAAGAGTCCGGTATCGACGAACTGGAAATCCGCGAAGGCGAAGAGTCGGTACGCATCAGCCGCCACAGCAAGACCGCCGCCCAGCCGGTGTACGCACAGGCTCCGGCCTTCGCCGCTCCGGTCGCCGCGCCGGCGCCGGCAGCCGCCGCTCCGGCCGCCGCTGCCGCGGAAAGCGCCCCGGCCGCGCCGAAGCTGAACGGCAACGTGGTTCGCTCGCCGATGGTCGGCACCTTCTACCGCGCCGCCTCGCCGACCTCGGCCAACTTCGTCGAAGTCGGCCAGAGCGTGAAGAAAGGCGACATCCTGTGCATCGTCGAAGCCATGAAGATGATGAACCACATCGAAGCCGAAGTTAGCGGCACCATCGAGTCGATCCTGGTGGAGAACGGCCAGCCGGTTGAGTTCGACCAGCCGCTGTTCACCATCGTCTAAGCCGCGGGGAACCTGCGATGTTGGAAAAAGTGCTGATCGCCAACCGCGGCGAAATCGCCTTGCGCATCCTTCGCGCATGCAAGGAGCTGGGGATCAAGACGGTGGCGGTACACTCCACCGCCGACCGCGAGTTGATGCACCTGTCGCTCGCCGACGAATCGGTGTGCATCGGTCCGGCCCCGGCCACCCAGTCGTACCTGCAGATCCCGGCGATCATCGCCGCGGCCGAGGTCACCGGCGCCACCGCGATCCACCCCGGCTACGGCTTCCTCGCCGAGAACGCCGACTTCGCCGAGCAGATCGAACGCTCCGGCTTCACCTTCGTCGGCCCGACCGCCGAGGTGATCCGCCTGATGGGCGACAAGGTCTCGGCCAAGGACGCCATGAAGCGCGCCGGCGTCCCCACCGTGCCGGGCTCCGACGGCCCGCTGCCGGAAGATGAAGAAACCGCCCTGGCGATCGCCCGCGAGGTCGGCTACCCGGTGATCATCAAGGCCGCCGGCGGCGGCGGCGGGCGCGGCATGCGCGTGGTCTACGACGAATCCGAGCTGATCAAGTCGGCCAAGCTGACCCGCACCGAGGCCGGCGCGGCGTTCGGCAATCCGATGGTCTACCTGGAGAAGTTCCTGACCAACCCGCGCCACGTGGAAGTCCAGGTGCTTTCCGACGGCCAGGGCAACGCCATCCACCTCGGCGACCGCGACTGCTCCCTGCAGCGCCGCCACCAGAAGGTGATCGAAGAGGCGCCGGCCCCCGGCATCGACGAGAAGGCTCGCCAGGAAGTCTTCGCCCGCTGCGTCCAGGCCTGCATCGAGATCGGCTACCGCGGCGCCGGCACCTTCGAGTTCCTCTACGAGAACGGCCGCTTCTACTTCATCGAGATGAACACTCGCGTGCAGGTGGAGCACCCGGTATCTGAGATGGTCACCGGTGTCGACATCGTCAAGGAGATGCTGCGCATCGCCTCCGGCGAGAAGCTCTCGATCCGCCAGGAGGACGTGGTCATCCGCGGCCATGCGCTGGAATGCCGGATCAACGCCGAAGACCCGAAGACCTTCATGCCCAGCCCGGGCAAGGTCAAGCACTTCCACGCCCCCGGCGGCAACGGCGTGCGCGTCGACTCGCACCTCTACAGCGGCTACAGCGTGCCGCCGAACTACGACTCGCTGGTCGGCAAGGTCATCACCTACGGTGCCGACCGCGACGAGGCGCTGGCGCGGATGCGCAATGCCCTGGACGAGTTGATCGTCGACGGTATCAAGACCAATACCGAACTGCACAAGGACCTGGTGCGCGACGCCGCCTTCTGCAAGGGCGGGGTGAACATCCATTACCTGGAGAAGAAACTGGGTATGGACAAGCACTGATCCGTCAGTCGCTGCGCACAAGGGCTGCCTCCGGGCGGCCCTTGTCGTTTCCGCCTGCCGGCCGCCCCAACGGTGCTATCCTCGTCGCCCCTCCACCACCGGACTCCTGCATGGAACGCATCCGCCGCTGGTACCGCCAATCGCTGGCCGCCGCGACCGAGGCCGCGACCTGCTTCGCCCTGGGTTTCAGGGAAAGCCTGCAACCCGCCGCACTCTTCCGCTCCGCGAGCCTGTGCATTCTCGTCAGCGTGCTGTGCACCTGGCTGTTCGTGCATTTCTTCGAACCGATCATCCGCCTCTGCGGCTGGGCCGCGCTGTACACGGCATTCAGCGTGGCCAACTTCGCCCTGATCCCCAGCGGCTCGCTGATCGAGGCCGGCAGCGGTGGCCCGTACTTCGATCCGCTGGCGGCCTTCAACGGCCTGGCGGGACTGGCGCAACTGGCGTTCTATTTCGTCGGCTATGCCGCGCTGTTCTTCGTCGTCCTGTACGCCGCCAGCATCGTCTTCGGCATCCGCCTGGGCCTGCGCATCGGCCTGCTCGGACAACTGAAGGAACAGGTCCGCCAACGCTACCCGCGACTGGCACCTGCCTCCGGCGAAAGGATCTCGCTGTGGCGTGCCGCCGGCTTCCGCCTGGCACCCTGGCTGGGCGTTTCCGGATCGATCCTGGTCGGCCTGCTGGTTCCGCTCTACAACGGTGTACTCCTGCTGCTGGCGCTGGCCTACCTGAACATCCGCTTCCTGCTGCCCGCCACGCTGGCCGGGCTGGCCGATGCCGGCGAGCAGCTCGCCGTACTTCGTGCTCGCCGCGGCAGCCTGTTGCTGTTCGGCCTGCTGATACTGCTCCTGGCGCTGGTGCCGCTGCTCAACCTGCTGCTGCCGGCGGTGCTCGGCGGCGGTACCTGCCACCTGGCCAATCGCGGCCTGGCGCAACTGCGCGGCGAGGCCACGGCAGAGAGTGGCAGCGCCGGCTAGCCTCAAGTAAGCTTGCGCGGTGGAAAACGGGTCGCCCCTGGGCGGCCCGTTTCGTTTACAGCCGCAACAGAGGTCGCCCCATGCCCTGGTTACAAGTTCGCCTGGCCATCACCCCGGAACAGGCCGAAACCTACGAAGACGCCCTGCTCGAAGTCGGCGCCGTCTCCGTGACCTTCATGGACGCCGAAGACCAGCCGATCTTCGAGCCGGACCTCGGCACCACCCCGCTGTGGTCGCGCACCCACCTGCTGGCGCTGTTCGAAGCGGACACCGACGAGACCGCCCTGCTCGCCCACCTCGCCTTGCTTACCGGCGGCGACCTGCCCGAGCACCATGTCGAGGAAATCGCCGACCAGGATTGGGAACGCAGCTGGATGGACAACTTCCAGCCGATGCGTTTCGGCCGCCGCCTGTGGATCGTGCCGAGCTGGCACGCCGCCCCCGAGCCGGACGCGGTCAACCTGCTGCTCGATCCGGGCCTGGCCTTCGGCACCGGCACCCACCCGACCACCGCGCTGTGCCTGGAATGGCTCGACGGCCAGGAACTGGCCGGCCGGCAGGTGCTCGACTTCGGTTGCGGCTCGGGAATCCTCGCCATCGCCGCGCTGCTGCTCGGCGCCGAACGGGCGGTCGGCACCGACATCGATCCACAGGCCCTGGAAGCCTCGCGCGACAATGCCTCGCGCAACGGTATCGAGCCCGCGCGGTTCCCTGTCTACCTGCCGGCGGACCTGCCGCAGCGACAGGCCGACGTGCTGGTCGCCAATATCCTCGCCGGCCCGCTGGTTTCCCTCGCCCCGCAACTGACCGGCCTGGTACGTCCCGGCGGCCTGCTGGCGCTGTCCGGCATCCTCGCCGAGCAGGCCGCGGAGGTCCGCGCGGCCTACTCCGCACACTTCGATCTCGACCCGACCGCCGAGCGCGAAGGCTGGATCCGCATCAGCGGCCGCCGCCGCGCCGATTGATGGCGCGCCGCCAGCCACCACTGATCCCGCCCCACTGCCTTCGTGCAAGAAGCTTGGGGTAGACTAGCCGCCGGATTTTCCCTACGGATCGCCGCATGAGCGAAAGCGTCATCACCCAATGTCCCCATTGCAGCACCAGTTTCCGCGTCAACGACGCGCAACTGGGCGCCGCCAATGGCGCGGTCCGCTGCGGCACCTGCCTGAAAGTCTTCAACGCCCTGCAACACCAGGTCGGTGGCGCGCCGCGCGCGAACGCTCCTTCGGCAGCCGAAGCGAAGCCGGCCGCCGCTCCGCCACCCGCGCCCAGCGTCGCGGCCGCCACCTCGGCCGCGCCCCCGGCAGCGCGCCCGCGCGACGAAACCCTGTGGATCCATGACGACCTCGACCTGGACAGCCTCAACCTCGACGAGGAACTGGCCAAGCTCGACGAATTCGAGCTGAACCAGGAATTCTCCAGCATCGAGAAGGCCCCGCGACCGGCGGAAAGCCTGCTGGCGCGCCGCGACGACGAACGCGATCCACATGACGAACGCTGGGCCGAGGCGCTGATCGCCGATGCCGAACCGGCCCAGCCGGCGCGCGGCAATCCGCGCCAGGAACCGAGCCTCGGCGAACCGCTGGCGGAAGAGCGGGTATCCTTCGTGCCGCTGCGCCGCGCCGAGGATCCGCCGGAACTTCGCCTCAGCCTCGATGACGACAATGACGACGAGCCCAGCCTCGGCAAGCGCCGCCACGGCCTGAGCGCCCTGGATGAAGACGACGAGGAAAGCGCCGAGGAACAGTCCGTCGCGCCCCTGGGCAGCGCCCGCAAACCGGACGAGGCGCCGGTCGAGAGTCTCGACCAGTTGCGCGACGAGCCGCTGCAACTGGCCTGGGAGAAGCCCCGGCGCCAATGGCCGCGGCGTCTCGGCTGGCTGCTGCTGATCCTGCTGGCGCTGGGCGGTCTCGCCGCTCAGTACATCGCCTACCATTTCGACGAACTGGCGCGCCAGGACGCCTATCGCCCCTGGTTCGCCCAGCTCTGCCCGGAAATCGGCTGCACCCTTCCCTCCAAGGTCGACGTGGAGCAGATCAGGAGCAGCAACCTGGTGGTCCGCAGCCATCCCGAATTCAGCGGCGCGCTGGTGGTCGACGCGATCATCTACAATCGCGCCAGCTTCTCGCAGCCGTTCCCGCTGCTGGAACTGCGCTTCGCCGACCTCAACGGCCACCTCATCGCCAATCGCCGCTTCAAGCCCGGCGAGTACCTCGGCGGCGAGCTGGCCGGACGAACGGAAATGCCACCGCAGGTACCGATCCACGTGTCGCTGGACATCCTCGACCCGGGTCCGAAGGCGGTGAACTACAGCCTGAGCTTCCATTCCCCGGAGTGACCGGAAAGACCTCGCCGGTCGCCGCCGGGCCGCTACGCCCACCCGCTCGCGCGGAGCGCCAGGCGCAAGTGCCGCTCGTCTTCCAACTGTAAGAACTAAGGAATCGGCTGTTCAGAATTTATCCAAAACAGCCTTTATCCGGTCATCCAGAGCGGGTATCATGCCCTCCCTTTTTTCGCAGCACCGCAAGACAGGGAAGCCCCATGTCGGTGGTACGCATCGGCCCATATACACTGCCCAACAAACTGATCCTCGCGCCGATGGCCGGGGTGACCGATCGTCCGTTCCGTCAGCTTTGCCGTCGCCTTGGCGCCGGGATGGTGGTATCGGAGATGGTGACCAGCGACGTCCGCCTGTGGAACAGCCGCAAGTCGCGCCTGCGCCTGATCCACGATGGCGAGGACGAGCCGCGCTCGGTGCAGATCGCCGGCGGCGATCCGGCCATGCTGGCCGAGGCCGCGCAGCGCAATGTGGAACTCGGTGCGCAGATCATCGACATCAACATGGGCTGCCCGGCGAAGAAGGTATGCAACAAGGCAGCGGGGTCCGCCCTGCTGCGGGACGAGGCGCTGGTCGCCGAGATCCTCGTTGCCGTGGTCAGGGCGGTCGACGTACCGGTCACCCTGAAGATCCGGACCGGCTGGGACCGGGACAACCGTAACGGCGTCACCGTCGCGAAGCTCGCCGAACAGGCGGGGATCCAGGCTCTTGCGGTGCATGGCCGGACCCGCGCCGACCTGTACACCGGGGAGGCGGAGTACGAGACCATCGCGGCGATCAAGCAGGCCGTGTCGATACCGGTGTTCGCCAATGGCGACATCGATTCGCCGGAGAAGGCCAGGAAAGTCATCGAGCAGACCGGGGTGGATGCCCTGCTGATCGGTCGGGCCGCCCAGGGAAGACCGTGGATTTTCCGCGAGATCGACCATTACCTGCGGACCGGCGAGCACCTGCCGGCGGCGCCGCTTCCCGAAGTGCAGAGCATCCTGCTCGAACACCTCGCGGAGCTGCACCTTTTTTATGGGGAAGAAATGGGTGTGCGGATCGCCCGCAAGCATGTGGGGTGGTATCTCGCGACTCTGCCGGGCGCAAGGGAATTCCGCGCCCAGTTCAATCGTTTGCAGGACACGGATGCGCAGTGCGCCAGCGTCAGGCAGTTCTTCGCCGAGCGCCAGAACAACGGAACAGGGGTGGCCGCATGACAACGATGACGACCGAGACTTTAGTGAGTGGAACAACGCCCGTGAGCGACAACGCCAACCTGAAACAGCACCTCACCACGCCGACGCAAGAAGGGCAGACCCTGCGCGACAGCGTGGAGAAGGCATTGCACAACTACTTCGCCCACCTCGAAGGGCAGCCGGTCACGGACGTTTACAACATGGTGCTCTGCGAAGTCGAAGCGCCGCTGCTGGAAACCGTCATGAACCACGTCAAGGGGAACCAGACCAAGGCCTCCGAGCTGCTCGGCCTGAACCGCGGGACCCTGCGCAAGAAACTCAAGCAATACGACCTTCTTTAAGAGCGGCGGCGGGCTCCGGCCAAGGGCGCGCGTCCCGGCCGGCACCCGCGGCCGGAAGCCAGCCCTCAGGACCCTTGCAATGACCGACCAAACCACCCGCCTGCCCATCCGCCGCGCGCTGATCAGCGTTTCCGACAAGACCGGCGTCGTCGACTTCGCCCGTGAGCTGGTCGCCCTCGGCGTGGAAATCCTTTCCACCGGCGGCACCTACAAGCTGCTCCGGGACAACGGCATCTCTGCCGTGGAAGTGGCCGACTACACCGGCTTCCCGGAAATGATGGACGGTCGGGTGAAGACCCTGCACCCGAAGGTGCATGGCGGTATCCTCGGTCGCCGCGACCTGGACGGCGCGGTCATGGAGCAGCACGGCATCAAGCCGATCGACCTGGTGGCGGTCAACCTGTATCCCTTCGAGGCCACGGTGGCCAGGCCCGACTGCGACCTGCCTACCGCCATCGAGAACATCGATATCGGCGGGCCGACCATGGTCCGTTCGGCGGCGAAGAACCACAAGGATGTCGCCATCGTGGTCAATGCCGGCGACTACGCCGCCGTGATCGAATCCCTCAAGGCCGGCGGCCTGACCTACGCCCAGCGTTTCGACCTGGCCCTCAAGGCGTTCGAGCACACCTCCGCCTACGACGGCATGATCGCCAACTACCTGGGTACCATCGACCAGACCCGCGATACCCTAGGCACCGCCGACCGCGGCGCCTTCCCGCGCACCTTCAACAGTCAGTTCGTCAAGGCCCAGGAAATGCGCTACGGCGAGAACCCGCACCAGAGCGCGGCGTTCTACGTCGAGGCGAAGAAGGGCGAGGCCAGCGTCTCCACCGCCATCCAGTTGCAGGGCAAGGAACTGTCGTTCAACAACGTCGCCGACACCGACGCCGCCCTGGAATGCGTGAAGAGCTTCCTCAAGCCGGCCTGCGTGATCGTCAAGCATGCCAACCCCTGCGGCGTCGCCGTGGTGCCGGAAGACGAAGGCGGCATCCGCAAGGCCTACGACCTGGCCTACGCCACCGATAGCGAATCGGCGTTCGGCGGCATCATCGCCTTCAACCGCGAGCTGGACGGCGAAACCGCCAAGGCCATCGTCGAGCGCCAGTTCGTCGAGGTGATCATCGCGCCGAAGATTTCCGCCGCCGCCCGCGAGGTGGTCGCCGCCAAGGCCAACGTGCGCCTGCTCGAATGCGGCGAATGGCCAGCCGAGCGCGCCCCGGGCTGGGACTTCAAGCGGGTCAACGGCGGCCTGCTGGTACAGAGCCGCGACATCGGCATGATCAAGGCCGAGGACCTGAAGATCGTCACTCGCCGCGCGCCCACCGAGCAGGAGATCCACGACCTGATCTTCGCCTGGAAGGTGGCCAAGTTCGTCAAGTCCAACGCCATCGTCTACGCCAGGAACCGCCAGACCGTCGGCGTCGGCGCCGGCCAGATGAGCCGGGTCAACTCCGCACGGATCGCCGCGATCAAGGCCGAGCACGCTGGCCTGGAAGTGAAAGGCGCGGTGATGGCTTCCGACGCCTTCTTCCCGTTCCGCGACGGCATCGACAACGCGGCCAAGGCCGGCATCACCGCGGTGATCCAGCCGGGCGGCTCGATGCGCGACAGCGAAGTGATCGCGGCGGCCGACGAGGCGGGTATCGCGATGGTGTTCACTGGCATGCGCCATTTCCGCCATTGAGTATCACGGCGGCTGAGCGCGATGCGGTCAGCCGCCCTACCCACGAATTTCACGCAGGGCGGATAACGCGGCGCGTTACCCGCCGTTGCGCCAGGAGAACCCCATGAACGTACTCATCATCGGCAGCGGCGGTCGTGAACATGCCCTGGCCTGGAAAGTCGCCCAGGACCCGCGCGTGGCGAAGGTCTTCGTCGCCCCGGGCAACGCCGGCACCGCCACCGAAGCCAAGTGCGAGAACGTCGCCATCGACGTGCTGGCCCTGGAGCAACTGGCCGACTTCGCCGCGAAGAACGTCCAGTTGACCATCGTCGGTCCCGAGGCGCCGCTGGTGGCAGGCGTGGTCGACCTGTTCCGCGAGCGCGGCCTGGATATCTTCGGCCCGACCGCCGGCGCCGCCCAGCTGGAAGGCTCGAAGGCCTTCACCAAGGACTTCCTCGCCCGCCACCGGATCCCCACCGCCGCCTATCGCAACTTCACCGAGGTCGAGCCGGCCCTGGCCTACCTGCGCGAGCAGGGCGCGCCCATCGTCATCAAGGCCGATGGCCTGGCCGCGGGCAAGGGCGTGATCGTCGCCATGAACCTGGACGAAGCCGAAGCCGCCGTGCGCGACATGCTCGCCGGCAATGCCTTCGGCGACGCCGGCTCGCGCGTGGTGATCGAGGAGTTCCTCGATGGCGAGGAGGCCAGCTTCATCGTCATGGTCGACGGCCAGAACGTGCTGCCGATGGCCACCAGCCAGGACCACAAGCGCGTCGGCGATGGCGACAGCGGGCCGAACACCGGCGGCATGGGCGCCTACTCGCCGGCCCCGGTGGTCACCGCCGAGGTCCACCAGCGGGTGCTGGACGAAGTGATCTACCCGACCGTGCGCGGCATGGCCGAGGAAGGCAACGTCTATACCGGCTTCCTCTATGCCGGCCTGATGATCGACAAGAGCGGCGCGCCCAAGGTCATCGAATTCAACTGCCGCTTCGGCGATCCGGAAACCCAGCCGATCATGGTCCGCCTGGAGTCCTCCCTGGTCCTGCTGGTCGAGGCCGCCCTGGCCAAGGCGCTGGACAAGGTCGAGGCGACCTGGGACCCGCGTCCGACCGTGGGCGTGGTACTGGCCGCCGGCGGCTATCCGGGCGACTACGCCAAGGGCGAGGTCATCGAAGGCCTGGCCGAGGCCGCCGCGCTGGACGGCAAGGTGTTCCACGCCGGCACCGCGCTGAAGGATGGCCAGGTGGTCACCTCCGGAGGCCGCGTGCTCTGCGCCACCGCCATCGGCGAGAGCGTGTCCGCCGCCCAGCAACAGGCCTATCGCCTGGCCGAGAAGATCCGCTGGAACGGCTGCTTCTACCGCAAGGACATCGGCTACCGTGCCATCGCCCGCGAGCGCGGCGAGTCCTGACCGGGCCCGAGGCCGCGGGCGCTGCACGGCGCTTCCGCGGCCTATGCCGTTGCCACGGCCACTTGGCTATAATCCGGCCATTCACCTTCGAAGGGACTTCGCCGTGGTACGGCTTCGGATCGCCATAGGACTACTCGTCAGCTTCCTGCTGCTTCTGCTCGGTCCGATGTCGCCGGCGGTCGCGGACGACGCCGGCGTTTCCAGCGTTCCCCTGCAAACCACCGCCACCACCCCCAGCGTCAACCAGAACTGGCGCCTGCTGCGCGACGAGAGCGCGCAACTGCGGATCGCCGACGTCCTCCAGCGCAAGGAGCAGTTCCGCCCGCTGGCCAAGCGCTCCTTCATCTTCCCCGCCAGCCCCCAGGCGGTCTGGCTGCAGGTCCAGCTTCCCGCGCAGAAGGTGCCGAGCTGGCTGTGGATCTTCGCCCCGCGGGTGCAGTACCTGGACTACTACCTGGTGCAGGACGGCCAACTGGTGCGGGACCAGCACACCGGCGAGTCGCGACCGTTCCAGGAGCGCCCGCTGCCCTCGCGCTCCTACCTGTTCTCGCTGCCGGTCGACGGCAAGCCGATGACCCTGTACGTGCGGATGACCTCCAACCATCCGCTGATGGCCTGGTTCGACCAGATCGACGAAGCCGGCCTGGTCGGCCTGGAGAAGCCCGCCTACGCCTTCGGCATGCTGCTCGGCGGCATGCTCCTGCTGCTGATGTACAACCTGATCCGCTTCGCCTACTCGCGCAGCGCCAGCAGCCTGTGGCTGGCGGCGGTGCACGCGGCGCTGGCGGTCTGCGCCGCGGCGAACCTGGGGCTGGTGGCGTTCTGGCTGCCGGGACTCAAGTTCAACCAGTCGCTGACCGCCGACCTCGGCGCCCTCGGCGCCGCGGTGAGCCTGCTGTGGTTCGCCTGCAGCTTCTTCCGCGGCACTGCGGAAAGCCGCCTGAACCGCCTCCTGCAAGGCGAGGCGCTGTTGATCCTGGCGGTCGGCGCGATCATCGCCTTCACCCAGCAACTCTGGTTCAGCTGGCTGATCTACCTGCTGGTGATCCTCAGTTCGCTCAGCGTCCCGCTGATCGCGGCCTGGCACTGGTATCGCGGCTACCAGCCGGCGCGCCTGATCGTTGCCGGGATGATCGTGTTCAACGCCGGCTTCATGGTGTTCCTGCCGGTACTGTTCGGCACCAAGCAACTCGATCCGGGCTGGCTGGTGCTCGGGGTGTTCAGCTTCGCCACCCTCGCCGGGCTGGTCCTGAGCGTCTCGCTCACCGAACGCCAGCGGCTGATCCAGCAGCTCAACCTGCAACAGCGCACCAGCGAGGCGGCGCACACCGCGGAATTGCAGACCAAGGCCGAGTTCCTGGCCAAGATCAGCCACGAGATCCGCACGCCCATGAACGGCGTGCTGGGCATGACCGAACTGCTCCTCGGCACCCCGTTGTCGGCGAAGCAGCGCGACTACGTGCAGACCATCCACAGCGCCGGCAACGAGCTGCTCACGCTGATCAACGAGATACTCGACATCTCCAAGCTGGAGTCCGGGCAGATCGAGCTGGACGAAGTGCAGTTCGACCTCAACGCGCTGATCGAGGACTGCCTGGATATCTTCCGGGTCAAGGCCGAGCAGCAGCGCATCGAGCTGATCAGCTTCACCCAGCCGCAGGTGCCGCGGGTCATCGGCGGCGATCCGACGCGCCTGCGCCAGGTGGTCCTGAGCCTGCTGGACAACGCGTTCAAGCAGACCGAGGAAGGCGAGATCCTGCTGGTGGTGGCCCTCGACGACCAGGGCGAGACGCCACGCCTGCGCATCGCCGTGCAGGACAGCGGCCACCCGTTCGACGCCAAGGAGCGCGAGGCGCTGCTCACCGCCGAGCTGCACAGCGGCGACTTCCTTTCCGCCAGCAAGCTCGGCAGCCACCTCGGCCTGATCATCGCCCGCCAACTGGTGCGGCTGATGGGCGGGGAGTTCGGCATCCAGTCCGGCAGCAGCCAGGGCACCACCCTGTCGCTGACCCTGCCGCTCGACCCGCAGCAGCTGGAGAACCCCACCGCCGACCTCGACGGCCCGCTGCAGGGCGCCCGGCTGCTGGTGGTGGACGACAACGAAACCTGCCGCAAGGTGCTGGTGCAGCAGTGCAGCAGCTGGGGCCTGAACGTCAGCGCGGTGTCGTCCGGCAAGGAGGCGCTGGCCCAGTTGCGCACCAAGGCGCACCTGCGCGAGTACTTCGACGTGGTCCTGCTCGACCAGGACATGCCCGGCATGACCGGCATGCAACTGGCGGCGAAGATCAAGGAAGACCCCAACCTCAACCACGACATCCTGCTGATCATGCTCACCGGGATCAGCAACGCGCCGAGCAAGATCATCGCCCGCAACGCCGGGATCAAGCGCATCCTGGCCAAGCCGGTGGCCGGCTACACGCTGAAGGCGACCCTCGCCGACGAACTCGCCCAGCGCGGCGTCAGCGGCGTCACCAACTACCTGCAACCGGCCAAGGAAGCGCAGGCGCCGAGCCTGCCGAGCGACTTCCGGATCCTCGTCGCCGAGGACAACAGCATCTCCACCAAGGTCATCCGCGGCATGTTGAACAAGCTCAACCTCCAGCCGGACACCGCCAGCAACGGCCAGGAGGCGCTCAGCGCGATGAAGGCGACCCAGTACGACCTGGTGCTGATGGACTGCGAGATGCCGGTTCTGGACGGCTTCTCCGCCACCGAGCAGCTCCGCGCCTGGGAAGCCCACGAACAGCGCCCGCATACCCCGGTGGTGGCGCTCACCGCGCACATCCTCAGCGAACACAAGGAACGCGCGCGGCTGGTCGGCATGGACGGGCACATGGCCAAGCCGGTGGAGCTGTCGCAATTGCGTGAGCTGATCGCCTACTGGGTCGGCGAACGCGATCGCCGCCGCCAGGGCGACGCCCTGCCCTCCTGAGGGCAGCGACGTGCTCCGGCGCTGCACCCGGCCTCCGCCACGGCGGATAACCGCACGCGGTTATTCGCCCTACGCCCCGGTGGTCCCGACTCCCGTAGGGCGCATGACGCCAACGGTTATCCGCCGATACCGCCACTTCCGCCACGGCGGATAACCGCACGCGGTTATTCGCCCTACGCCCCGGTGGTCCCGCCCCTGTAGGGCGCATGACGCCAACGGCGTTATCCGCCGATACCGCCACTTCCGCCACGGCGGATAACCGCACGCGGTTATTCGCCCTACGCCCCGGCGGTCCCGGCTCCCGTAGGGCGCATGACGCCAACGGCGTTATCCGCCGACATCCGGCCTCGTTGTCACATGCCACGCGAACCGGCATATTGCCAACCCGCCGGACATCGCACCGGCCCGTCGCACGCTATGCTCATGCCCACACCCGGACCGGAAGCGCCTCCATGCATTTGCTGTTCAGCGTCTACCTGAAGATGCTGGTGCTCTATAGCCCCTTCTTCGTGCTGTCCTGCTTCATCAGCCTCAGCCGCGGCTTCGGCCCGCGCGACCGCAAGCGCATGGCCTGGCGGGTGGCCCTGGCGGCGCTGATCGCCAGCGTCGCGCTGTACCTGTTCGGCCGCTACATCTTCATCCTCTTCGGTATCACCGCCGACGCCTTCCGCATCGGCGCCGGCAGCGTGCTGTTCATCTCCGCGCTGGGCATGGCCCAGGGCCGCGCGGCGGTGCAGAGCGACAACGTGCAGCAGGACGTGACCATCGTCCCGCTGACCATTCCTCTCACCGTCGGCCCCGGCACCATCGGCGCGCTGCTGGTGATGGGCGTCGGCCAGGGCTGGGAGGCCAAGCTGATCTCCCTGGTGGCGATCTTCCTCGCCTGCCTGACCCTCGGCACCACGCTCTATCTTTCCGACCGCATCGAACGCCTGCTTGGCGACCAGGGGCTACAGATCGTCAGTCGCCTGATGGGCCTGTTCGTCTGCGCACTGGCGGCGCAGATCATCGTCACCGGCCTGAAGGGTTCGCTGTTCCCAGGCTGAGCGCACCAGCCTGAGGCGGACGCCCTGGATGCCGCGCCCTGACGCACCGCGGTGGTGCCAGGACGGAGCGACGGCGTACCCATGGACGCGCCGCCGGCGGCAAGGAGGGAGGTCAGCGCGACGCCTCCCCTTCCGGAGCCCACGGCGCCTTCTCCGTCGATATCCGGCGAAAACCCGTTGAAAACGCAGCCTTCCCCGGCATAGCCAGACCTGCTCGGCATGCTTCCCCGGCGACTCGCGGCGCCTTTTCGCCGACCGATACCGGCCAGCGCCAAGAAGAGGCACAGCCTTTGCTCTGGAGCCTCGACGAAGAGATCCAGGCCGCAGTGCGCACCCCGCCGTCCACCGGACGGATGCCCGACGACAAGCACGACGCCTCCTGAAAACTGCCGCCCCGACCGCTGGTGAATGGAGAACAACACCAATGAAACGTCGCAGTCTGCTCAAGGCCTTCACGCTGTCCGCGTCCATCGCTTCCATGGGCCTGTCCTGGTCCATCCAGGCCGCCGAAACCATCAAGGTCGGCATCCTCCACTCGCTGTCCGGGACCATGGCGATCTCCGAGACCTCGCTGAAGGACATGGCCCTGATGACCATCGACGAGATCAACGCCAAGGGCGGGGTCAACGGCAGGAAGCTGGAGGCGGTGGTGGTCGATCCCGCGTCGAACTGGCCGCTGTTCGCGGAAAAGGCCCGCCAGTTGCTGACCCAGGACAAGGTCGCGGTGGTCTTCGGTTGCTGGACCTCGGTGTCGCGCAAATCGGTGTTGCCGGTGTTCGAGGAACTCAACGGATTGCTGTTCTACCCGGTCCAGTACGAGGGCGAGGAACTCTCGCCGAACGTCTTCTATACCGGCGCGGCGCCGAACCAGCAGGCGATCCCGGCGGTGGAGTACCTGATGAGCGAGGACGGCGGCGGCGCCAGGCGCTTCTTCCTGCTCGGCACCGACTATGTCTACCCGCGCACCACCAACAAGATCCTGCGCGCCTTCCTGCACAGCAAGGGCGTGGACGACAAGGACATCCAGGAGGTCTACACGCCGTTCGGCCACAGCGACTACCAGACCATCGTCGCCGACATCAAGAAGTTCGCCGCAGGCGGCAAGACCGCGGTGGTCTCCACCGTCAATGGCGACTCCAACGTGCCCTTCTACAAGGAACTGGCCAACCAGGGCCTGGAAGCCACCGAGGTGCCGGTGGTGGCCTTCTCCGTAGGCGAGGAAGAACTGCGCGGCATCGACACCAAGCCGCTGGTCGGCAACCTCGCGGCATGGAACTACTTCGAGTCGGTGAGCAATCCGGTCAACGAGAAGTTCGTCGCCGACTGGAAAGCCTACGCCAAGGCGAAGAACCTGCCGAACTACGGCACCGCGGTGACCAACGACCCCATGGAAGCCACCTACGTCGGCATCCACATGTGGGCGCAGGCCGTGGAAAAGGCCGGCAGCACCGAGGTCGACAAGGTTCGCGAGGCGATGGCCGGGCAAAGCTTCAAGGCGCCATCCGGCTACACGCTGGTCATGGACAAGAGCAACCACCACCTGCACAAGCCGGTGATGATCGGCGAGATCCAGGACGACGGCCAGTTCGAAGTGGTCTGGAAGACCCCCGAGCCGCTTCGCGCGCAACCCTGGAGCCCGTTCATCCCGGGCAACGAGAAGAAGCCGGAGCATGCGCTGAAGAGCAACTGAGTTCTGCCGTGAAGAACCCTGCCCCCCTGACCAGGCGTTCCCATGAACGGAACGGGAACGCCCCGGTCGCGCGCCTAACGGCCCCCTCGTCCTTCAGGGAGAGGGCGGGGGACCGGCCATACCGCACGTCGCCCAGGAACCCCAGCATGCCCCTTGCCCTCCTCACCCGCCCGCTCCATGCCTGTGTCCTGGTCCTGGCCGCCCTTCTCGCGGTGACGGCCTACGCCGGACCGGCGCAGGACTTCGCCGCTGCCGACAACGGCGGTCGCGCCCACCTGCTCGAACACTGGGCGGCGACGCCCGACGCCGATCGCCTGGCCTTTCTCGAAGCGCTGCGCCACAACCGCATTGCGCTGGACAGCCGCCAGCAGCCATTCATCCTCGGCGCCGACCAGCGTTTCCAGGCCGCCGAAGGCGACGCCCTGCCGGACGGCGAGCCGAAGCCGCTGCGCCTGAACAATCGCCTGCGCGGCCTGCTCAACACCGCCCTGGCCAGCCACCAGTTGGTGGCCAACGAAGTGCCGCTGCGGCAGGCCGCCGCGCAGCAGTTGCAGAAAACCGCCAAGGCCGCGCAACGGCCGCTGCTCGAAGCGCGCCTGCGGATCGAGAGCGACGCTGGCGTGAAGGAAGCCCTCGGCCTGGCCCTGGCCAACCTGCAACTCGGCGATCCCGACCCGGCGCTACGCCTTTCCGCCGTGCGCCTGCTCGGCGAGTCCGGCGATCCGCTGGCGCGAACCCGCCTGGAGAACCTGCTCGACCCGGCGGTGGAACCGGAGGAAGGCGTGCGCATCGCCGCCGCCACCAGCCTGGCCCAGGTCAAGCGCCGACTGCTGGTCGGCGACCTGCTCGGCCAGGCCTTCAGTGGCCTGTCGCTGGGCTCGATCCTGCTGCTCGCGGCGCTCGGCCTGGCGATCACCTACGGCCTGCTCGGGGTGATCAACATGGCCCACGGCGAAATGCTCATGCTCGGCGCCTATTCCACCTACGTGGTGCAACTGCTGTTCCAGCGCCTGGCGCCGGAATGGCTGGCGCTCTACCCGTTGCTGGCGCTACCGGTGGCGTTCTGCGTCAGCGCCGCCATCGGCATGGCCCTGGAGCGCACGGTGATCCGCCATCTCTACGGCCGGCCGCTGGAAACCCTGCTCGCCACCTGGGGCATCAGCCTGGTGCTGATCCAACTGGTGCGGATGCTGTTCGGCGCGCAGAACGTCGAGGTAGCCAACCCGGCCTGGCTGTCCGGCGGCATCCAGGTGCTGCCGAACCTGGTGCTGCCGTGGAACCGCATCGTCATCATCGGCTTCGCCCTGTTCGTGCTGCTCCTCACCTGGCTGCTGCTGAACCGCACGCGGCTCGGCCTGAACGTCCGCGCGGTGACCCAGAACCGCAACATGGCGGCCTGCTGCGGGGTGCCCACAGGGCGCGTGGACATGCTCGCCTTCGGTCTCGGCTCGGGCATCGCCGGGCTCGGCGGGGTAGCCCTGTCGCAGGTCGGCAACGTCGGCCCGGACCTCGGCCAGGGCTACATCATCGACTCCTTCCTGGTGGTGGTGCTCGGCGGCGTCGGCCAGCTCGCCGGCAGCGTCCTCGCCGCCTTCGGCCTCGGCGTGGCGAACAAGATCCTCGAACCGCAGATCGGCGCGGTGCTGGGCAAGATCCTGATCCTCGCGCTGATCGTCCTGTTCATCCAGAAACGCCCGCAGGGACTGTTCGCCCTGAAAGGGAGGGTCATCGATTGAACCAGCCACTCACCGTCACCCTCGCCCGCCGGGCCGGCGGCCGCGTCACCGCTATCGCGCTCGGCGCAGCCTTCGCCACGCTGCTGGTCATGCCGCTGCTGCACCTGCTGCCGGCGGACAGCGCGCTGCACCTCTCGGCCTACAGCCTGACCCTGACCGGCAAGATCCTCTGCTACGCCATCGTCGCCCTCGCCCTCGACCTGGTCTGGGGCTACGCCGGCCTGCTGTCCCTCGGCCACGGGCTGTTCTTCGCCCTCGGCGGCTACGCCATGGGCATGTACCTGATGCGCCAGGCCTCCGGCGACAGCCTGCCGGCGTTCATGACCTTCCTTTCCTGGAACGAACTGCCCTGGTACTGGGCCGGCACCCAGCACTTCCTCTGGGCGCTGTGCCTGGTGGTGCTGGTGCCCGGCGCGCTGGCCTTCGCCTTCGGCTACTTCGCCTTCCGCTCGCGGATCCGCGGCGTGTACTTCTCGATCATGACCCAGGCCCTGACCTTCGCCGGCATGCTGCTGTTCTTCCGCAACGAGACCGGTTTCGGCGGCAACAACGGCTTCACCGACTTCCGCAGCATCCTCGGCTTCCCGATCACCGCGCCGGGCACCCGCGCCGCCCTGTTCCTCGCCACCGTCGCGCTGCTCGCGGCCAGCCTGCTGCTCGGCTGGCGCCTGGCGCGAAGCAAGTTCGGCCGGGTCCTCACCGCGCTGCGCGACGCCGAGAACCGCCTGATGTTCTGCGGCTACGACCCGCGCGGCTACAAGCTCTTCGTCTGGACCCTGAGCGCGGTGCTCTGCGGCCTCGCCGGCGCGCTGTTCGTGCCGCAGGTGGGGATCATCAACCCCAGCGAGATGTCGCCGACCAACTCCATCGAGGCCGCCGTCTGGGTCGCCCTCGGCGGACGCGGCACCCTGCTCGGCCCGCTGCTCGGCGCCGGCGTGGTGAACGGCGCGAAGAGCTGGTTCACCGTGGCCTTCCCGGAATACTGGCTGTTCTTCCTCGGCGCGCTGTTCATCGTCGTCACCCTGTACCTGCCGCGCGGCCTGCTCGGCCTGCTGCGCAAGGAGAAGGAGCAATGAGGACCACCCCGCACCTGATGCTCGAACCGGCCTTCCACCCCGGCCTCGATACCGCCGGCAGCGGCCGCGACGCCATCGGCCTGGGCGCCGCCACCAGCGGCCGGCTGGACGCGCGCCACGGCACCATCCTCAGCCTGGAAGACATCAACGTCAGCTTCGACGGCTTCAAGGCCCTGCGCGACCTGACCCTGTACATCGGCGTCGGCGAATTGCGCTGCATCATCGGCCCCAACGGCGCCGGCAAGACCACCCTGATGGACGTGATCACCGGCAAGACCCGCCCGCAGAGCGGTACCGCGTATTTCGGCGACACCCTCGACCTGACCCGCATGAGCGAGGTGCAGATCGCCCAGGCCGGGATCGGCCGCAAGTTCCAGAAGCCCACGGTGTTCGAGGCCCTGAGCGTGTTCGAGAACCTCGAACTGGCGCAGAGGGCCGACAAGTCGGTGTGGGCCAGCCTGCGCGCGCGGCTCGACGGCACGCAGAGGGAACGCATCGAGGAGGTGCTCGCCACCATCCGCCTGCTGGAGTCGCGGCAGCGTCCGGCGGGTTTGCTGTCCCACGGCCAGAAGCAGTTCCTCGAGATCGGCATGCTGCTGGTGCAGGAACCGCAGTTGCTGCTGCTCGACGAGCCGGTGGCGGGCATGACCGATGCCGAGACCGAATTCACCGCCGAGCTGTTCAAGTCCCTGGCGCGCAAGCACTCGCTGATGGTGGTGGAGCACGACATGGGTTTCGTCGGCAGCATCGCCGACCATGTCACCGTGCTGCACCAGGGCCACGTGCTGGCCGAAGGCTCGCTGGCGGAGGTACAGGCCGACGAACAGGTGATCGAGGTCTACCTCGGTCGCTGACGCCAGCCATCCGCTCGGCGGGTAGCGCCTGCCAAGTGGCGCCCGTCGCGTAGGGCGAATGACCGCTCGCGGTTATCCGCCGAGCCAGGTTGGGAATCGCAGTGAAGAACCATCACGGGACAAATGGAAGAGAACCATGCTGCAAGTCGACAAGCTCCACCAGTACTACGGCGGTAGCCATATCCTCCGTGGCCTGAGCTTCGAGGCGAAGGTGGGCGAGGTGACCTGCCTGCTCGGTCGCAACGGGGTGGGCAAGACCACCCTGCTGCGCTGCCTGATGGGCCTGGTCCCGGCCCGCGAGGGCCAGGTCGCCTGGGAAGGCCGTTCGCTCACCGGACTCAGGCCGCACCAGCGGGTCCGCGCCGGGATCGCCTACGTGCCGCAGGGACGGGAAATCTTCCCCCGGCTGACGGTGGAAGAGAACCTGCTGATGGGACTGTCCCGTTTCAGCGCCAGGGACGCCCGGGCGGTGCCGGACTTCATCTACGAGCTGTTCCCGGTCCTGCACGAAATGAAACAGCGCCGCGGCGGCGACCTCTCCGGCGGCCAGCAGCAGCAACTGGCGATCGGCCGCGCCCTGGCCAGCCAGCCGCGACTGCTGATCCTCGACGAACCCACGGAAGGCATCCAGCCTTCGGTGATCAAGGAGATCGGCACGGTCGTCCGCAGCCTGGCGGCGCGCGGCGACATGGCGATCCTGCTGGTCGAGCAGTTCTACGACTTCGCCGCCGAACTGGCCGACCAATACCTGGTGATGGCGCGCGGCGAGATCGTCCAGCAGGGCCGCGGCCGCGACATGGAGAGCGAGGGCGTGCGCGGACTGGTGGCGATTTGAACGGACTGGGACACACTGCCGCTGGCGCAACCGGGGCCTGCGCTGGCAATCTCTATGCCCTCGTCTTTCCGCAGGAGGTCGAAATGACCGTCACTCTGCGCCCGGCCGTCCAGGCCGACGCGGGCTTCGCCGCGCTCTGCGTCGCCGCCGCCTATGCCCCGTGGATCGCGGTGATCGGCCGCAAGCCCTGGCCGATGACCCAGGACTACCACGAGGTGATCGCCAGCGACCGGGTCCTCATCGCCGAGCACGACGGCCAGCCGGTCGGCCTGCTGGTGACGCGGGAAACCGCCGACGGCTTCCTCGTCGACAACCTCGCCGTGCTTCCCGAATGCAAGGGCCAGGGCATCGGCCGACAACTGCTGGAGCGTGCCGAGCGCGACGCGACGAGCCTCGGCTACCGCTCGCTGTACCTCTACACCAATGAGCGGATGACGGAAAACATCGCGCTCTACGCCAGGGTCGGCTACCTCGAATACGAACGCCGCCAGGAAGAGGGATTCCGCCGCGTGTTCATGCGCAAGGCCCTGGCCTGACCCGACCGATGACCGCCGCCCTCCCCGACCTGAGCTTCCACCCCGCCTGGCACGCCCAACTGGAGCTGGCCTACGCCCGCGCCGGCGACGCCACCCGCCCGGTGACGCGGCGCCACGCCGGACCGCTGCGGGTGCAGAAGCACCTCTACGCCGAAGGCCCGGAAGTCTGCCAGCACATCCTCGTGCATCCGCCCGGCGGCATCGCCGGCGGCGACAGCCTGGCCTTCGACGTGCGCCTCGGCGAACGCGCCTGGGCCCAGCTCACCAGCCCCGGCGCGGCCAAGTGGTACCGCGCCGCCTGCCCGGCGCGGCAGACCCTGGAGATCCACCTGGAGCCCGGCGCCACCCTGGAATGGCTGCCGCAGGAAAGCATCGTCTTCGCCGGCGCCCAGGCCGAACTGGAAACCCATATCCAGCTGCGCGGCGACGCCCGCCTGTTCTACTGGGACATGGTCGCGCTCGGCCGCCCGGCCAGCGGCGAGCGCTTCGCCAGCGGCCACTTCGTCGCGGCCCTGGACATCCGTCGCGACAACCGCCTGCTCTGGCACGAGCGCCAGCGCATCGACGGCGGCGACCGCCTGCTCGACTCGCCGATCGGCCTCGCCGGGCATCCGGTGCTGGCGACCCTGGTCGCCAGCGGCGAGATCGACACCGACCTGCTGCAACGCTGCCGCGCGCTCCCCTGCGCCGGCCGCGGCAACCTCAGCCAGTTGCCCGGCGGCCTGCTGGTGGCGCGCTGCCTGGCCGACGAGGCGCTGCACGCGCGAGCCTGGCTGATCGAACTCTGGCGCCTGCTGCGGCCGGCGCTGCTCGGCCGCGAGGCCGTTCCCCCACGCATCTGGAGTACCTGAGATGGACTTGTCCCCCCGCGAGAAAGACAAGCTGCTGATCTTCACCGCCGGCCTGCTCGCCGAGCGCCGGCTGGCACGCGGTCTCAAGCTGAACTACCCGGAGGCGGTGGCGCTGATCTCCGCCGCCCTGCTGGAGGGCGCGCGCGACGGCCGCAGCGTCGCCGAGCTGATGCACTACGGCACCACCCTGCTGAACCGCGAGCAGGTGATGGAGGGCGTGCCGGAGATGATCCCGGACATCCAGGTGGAGGCCACCTTCCCCGACGGCACCAAGCTGGTGACCGTCCACCAGCCCATCGCCTGAGGCCGGCCATGAGCGCTTCGATCCGCGACGCCGGCGTCGCCGACCTGCCCGGCATCCTCGCCATCTACAACGACGCCGTGGGCAATACCACGGCGATCTGGAACGAAACCCCGGTGGACCTGGCCAACCGCCAGGCCTGGTTCGACACCCGCGCCCGCCAGGGCTACCCGATCCTGGTGGCGAGCGACGCCGCCGGCGAAGTGCTCGGCTACGCCTCCTACGGCGACTGGCGGCCCTTCGAGGGCTTCCGCGGCACCGTCGAGCACTCCGTCTACGTGCGCGACGACCAGCGCGGCAAAGGCCTCGGCGTGCAACTGCTGCAGGCGCTGATCGAACGTGCGCGGGCCCAGGGCCTGCACGTCATGGTGGCCGCCATCGAAAGCGGCAATGCCGCCTCGATCGGCCTGCACCGGCGCCTCGGCTTCGAGATCAGCGGGCAGATGCCGCAGGTGGGCCAGAAGTTCGGCCGCTGGCTCGACCTGACCTTCATGCAACTGAACCTCGACCCGACGCGCAGCGCGCCCTGAGCCCCAAGGAGCCCCCATGATCCCCGGTGAATACGACATCCAGCCCGGCGATATCGAACTCAACGCCGGCCGCCGCACCCTCGCCCTGAGCGTGGCGAACACCGGCGACCGGCCGATCCAGGTCGGCTCGCACTACCACTTCTTCGAGGTCAACGACGCCCTCGCCTTCGACCGTCCGGCCACCCGTGGCATGCGCCTGAACATCGCCGCCGGCACCGCGGTGCGCTTCGAACCGGGGCAGAGCCGCGAGGTGGAGCTGGTGGAAATCGGCGGCGGACGGCGGGTATACGGCTTTGCCGGGCGGGTGATGGGGGACCTCTAGGGCCCCACTGGCCAGGTTCGACCAAAGACAGCGAACACCGACGATCGCCAAAGGAGCGTTCGATGAAAATCAGCAGACAAGCCTACGCCGACATGTTCGGCCCCACCGTCGGCGACCGCGTGCGCCTGGCCGACACCGACCTGTGGATCGAGGTGGAACGGGACTTCACCGTCTATGGCGAGGAAGTGAAGTTCGGCGGCGGCAAGGTCATCCGCGACGGCATGGGCCAGAGCCAGCTGGGCGCGGCGCAGGTGGTCGACACGGTGATCACCAATGCGCTGATCCTCGACCACTGGGGCGTGGTCAAGGCCGACGTCGGTCTCAAGGACGGGCGCATCCAGGCCATCGGCAAGGCCGGCAACCCGGACATCCAGCCCGGGGTGAACATCGCCATCGGCGCCGGCACCGAGGTGATCGCCGGCGAGGGCATGATCCTCACCGCCGGCGGCATCGACACGCACATCCACTTCATCTGCCCGCAGCAGATCGAAGAGGCGCTGATGAGCGGGGTCACCACCATGATCGGCGGCGGCACCGGCCCCGCCGCCGGGACCAACGCCACCACCTGCACCTCCGGTCCCTGGCACATGGCGCGGATGCTCCAGGCCGCCGACGCCTTCCCGATGAACATCGGCTTCACCGGCAAGGGCAACGCCAGCCTGCCGCTGCCGCTGGAGGAGCAGGTGCTCGCCGGCGCCATCGGCCTGAAGCTGCACGAGGACTGGGGCAGCACCCCGGCGGCGATCGACAACTGCCTGGAGGTCGCCGAGCGCCACGACATCCAGGTGGCGATCCACACCGACACCCTCAACGAATCCGGCTTCGTCGAGACCACCCTCGGCGCCTTCAAGGGCCGCACCATCCACACCTACCACACCGAGGGCGCCGGCGGCGGCCACGCACCGGACATCATCAAGGCCTGCGGCTTCGCCAACGTGCTGCCCAGCTCGACCAACCCGACACGGCCGTTCACCCGCAATACCATCGACGAGCACCTGGACATGCTGATGGTCTGCCACCACCTCGACCCGGCCATCGCCGAGGACGTGGCCTTCGCCGAGTCGCGCATCCGCCGCGAGACCATCGCCGCCGAGGACATCCTCCACGACCTCGGCGCGTTCAGCATGATCAGCTCCGACAGCCAGGCCATGGGCCGGGTCGGCGAAGTGATCACGCGCACCTGGCAGACCGCCGACAAGATGAAGCGCCAGCGCGGCCGCCTCGACGGCGACGGTGCGCGCAACGACAACTTCCGCGCCAGGCGCTACATCGCCAAGTACACCATCAACCCGGCGATCACCCACGGCATCAGCCATGAAGTGGGCTCCGTCGAAGCCGGCAAGTGGGCCGACCTGGTGCTCTGGCGCCCGGCCTTCTTCGGCGTCAAGCCGAGCCTGATCCTCAAGGGCGGGGCCATCGCCGCCAGCCTGATGGGCGACATCAACGGCTCGATCCCCACGCCGCAGCCGGTGCACTACCGACCGATGTTCGCCAGCTACGCCGGCAGCCGTCACGCGACCAGCCTGACCTTCGTCAGCCAGGCCGCCTTCGCCGCCGGCGTACCGCAGCAGCTCGGCCTGCGCAAGGCCATCGGCGTGGTCAGCGGCTGTCGCGGTGTGCAGAAGACCGACCTGATCCACAACGGCTACCTGCCGACCATCGAGGTCGACGCACAGAACTACCAGGTACGCGCCGACGGCCAGTTGCTCTGGTGCGAACCGGCGGACGTGCTGCCGATGGCGCAGCGCTATTTCCTGTTCTGATTCCCACGCGACGGGTCCCGGCGCCACGCCGGGACGTCGACCGCTCCGTTCGGACAGCTTGGCTTGTCGGCGCTAGCGGCGACAATGGCGCCTACCCGTAGCCGCCGGCAGTCCGTCCATGTCCTCCCGCCAATCGTCCCGCAACGCTTCCACCCCGTATCTGGCCAAGGCCTTCCAGGCAACGGCCATCGTCGTGGTGAGCTACTTCCTCTACTGGACCTACCAGCTCTACCAGTACGGCGAGATTCCCATCAGCAAGAAGGACGTGATGCTGCGCCAAGCCATCCTCGCGCGCTTTCCGGCGGACTACGAGGTGGAGATCAAGGGCGCCGACCTGCTCGGCTTCGGTGAGAAATTCCTGGTCGCCTACGGCAATCGGCGCTTCGTCGGCAAGGCCTTCGCCATGGACGACCAGGTCATCGAGCGCCTGGAGCGGAACCAGGGACGGACCAACCTGCCGCTGGTGAAGGTGTTCTACATCGCCGAACCCGGCCTCCTCTCCTCGCTGCTCAACCTCTCCCCGTTCCTGGATATCCAGAAGAACATGGTCGAGCTGAGCCTCCGGGAATACCGGAAGATCCAGTTGGTCCCCTTCGATCCGGACGCGAAGCGGAAACCGCGCGAGCAGTTCGAAACCGATTATGCCTTCCCCCAGCTGTTCAGCCTCAGCCAACTGGAAGTCGCCGACTACGACGGCGACGGCCGCGACGAACTGCGCCTGGGCTACCTGTCCTACGCCGGCGGTTCGGGAGGGACGCGCTGGTCGGTGATCTACGACCTGAAGGACGGCGCGCTGACCGCCCATTCCGGCTATCCGGAAATGCTCGACATCGACGTCGCCCGGTTCATCCAGGCGGTCAACCTGTACGCCGGCCTCGACGGCACCCTGCCACGCGACCAGCGTCAGCTGGAAGACGTGGTCGGCCGAGGCAGCGAGCGCTTCGCGCTGACCGCCGCGGAGCGCCAGGCACTGGTCGCCGACCCGCCGCAGCGGGACGACTACGCCAGGGTCCTGATGAGCCTTTCGCCGCGCTCGCCCTACGCCCCCGATCGCTTCATCGACCTCGGCGACGGCAGCCGACTGAGCCTAGCCCCGCGCCATACCGACGATTACTCGACCTTCCTCGACATCGGCGGGAAGAAAATCTTCGTCGAAGCCTTCTACGTCGACGACGACGCCTGCCACTGGTGCGAGCATCGCTGGCGAGTGATGGCTTTCCATTACGACGACGGTCGCTGGATCTCGGACCGCACCATCAACGGCGACAGCTTCAACGGGCAATGGCTGCGCAACGCGGAGCCGCTGGGCCTCAACGACGTTTTCGGTACCTACCGCGACCAGGGCCCGGCGGGCCTGGCCTGGTCCTTCATCGACCCGCGCTGGACCGCCTCCAGCCAGCATGACATGGACGATCCGCTGGGCGTGGGAATGCGCACCCTGTCGCCGGTGGAGCAATGGGTGAAGGAACGCTATCGGGAAAACTGAGGCAGGCCTTCAGCGCAACTGGCTGTCCTTGCTGCCGCGGCGGTTGTAGCCGCTGAACTTCGCCTGTTCCCTGTCGTGCTCGGCCTGGCAGTTGACGCACAGGCGCACGCCGGGAATCGCTCGGCGCCGCGCTTCGGGGATAGTCGCGTCGCACTCTTCGCAATGGGTCAGGCTCTCGCCACGAGGCAACTGGCTGCGCGCACGAGCGATGGCATCCTCGATCGTGCTGTCGATCTGTTCCTGCACCGCACCGTCGTTCGCCCACCCGCTGGCCATGACTGACTCCTCTGGCTGAAACCCTGGAACCTCCAGATATGGGCGTTCGCCCGCGGCTTTGCAAGGGCGGCGCGACCATCGGCCTGGCGTGGCACAATCGCCAGCCAAGCCTGGAGGTACACCGCATGATGGGACCGTTCCGCCGCCTCGCCCACCTGATCGACCAGGGCCGCCAGCTCGACGCCGCGCTCGCCGGCGATCCGTTCGCTCTGCCGGCGCCGGAGGACCGCTATAGCGTCCGGCAACTGCACGGCCTGTATCCGCGCCGTCATCCCGGTCTCTACGCACCGCTGCTCGGCAGCCTGGCGCTGCTGCTCGGTGCCGCGCCGCTGGGTCTTGCCGCGCTGCGCCTGGCATTGCCGGAGGCTCCTTTGCGGCCGCTGGGCTGGCTCTCCGCCCTGCCGCTGCTGGCGGCCTGGCTGTGGCTGATCGCCCTGCTCTCCCGTGGCGCCAGCCTCGGCCCGCGCCTGGCCCGCGACGCCAGCCTGCTGCTGGTCGCCACCGGGCTCCTGCTGCGCCTGGCCAGCGGCGAGACGTCGGGCCTGGTGGCCCTCGGCGGCGGCGCCTGTGCCTGGCTGCTGTTCAACAGCCGGGCGATGCAACGCTACATGGAACTGGTCTACGCCCAGCGCCTGTACCGCGCCCAGTCGGCCAACCGCCCCGGTTCGGCGCAGCGGCGCCTGGCCAACCAGGCCGCCTACCGCGAACGCAAGCGACGCGAGCGCTCCGGGCGATCCTGAACCAGACTGTCGCCCTGCGACCTTCTGCGCATTGGCGGGCGCCGCCGACCTGCAGGCGCGGCAGCGCAACATGGGCCTGGCCTGAGGTCGCCTACTCTTTGACTTCCATGTAGTCGCGGGCCCAGGCCTGGTATTCCTCGGGGAAGGTGTACTTCTTCGACAGCTCCGAGGCGGTCAGGTCCGAGGCCACCGCACCGCGCTCCTCGCGCAGGCAGTCGTAGGTCGCCTTGATCGCGGCGAAATAGGCGGCGTGGCCGTTGACCACGACACGCACGCCGAGCCGCGCCAGGCGGGCGTCGTCGCGCAGTTGCGGATTACCGTAGGTGACCAGCATCAGCGGGATGTGCAGGTGCTCGGCGATCGCCTCGAGGTGGGCGAAGTCGCGCACGCCGACCAGGCAGATACCATCGGCGCCGGCTTCCTGGTAGGCCAGGGTGCGCTGGATCACCGCATCGACGTCGATCAGTTCGGCGTTGGTCCGGGCAATGATGGTCAACGCCGGGTCGACCCTCGCCTCCAGGGCCGCGCGGATCTTGCCGACGCCTTCCTCGACGCAGATCAGGTCGGTGGACTTGCGCCCGAACTGCGCCGGCAGCAGGGTGTCCTCGATGGTCAGCGCGGCGATTCCGGCGCGCTCCAGTTCGACCACCGTACGCATTACGTTCAGCGCGTTGCCGTAGCCGTGGTCGGCGTCGGCGATCACCGGCAGGCGCGTCACCCGGCCGATGCGGGTGGCCTGCTCGACGAATTCGCTGAGGGTGATCAGGGCGAAGTCCGGCGCCGCCAGGACCTGCAGGGAAGCCACCGAACCGCCGAGGATGCCGCACTCGAAGCCGAGGTCGGCGGCGATGCGCGCCGACATGGGATCGAACACGGAAGCGGTGTGGTAGCAACGGGAGGAGTCCAACAGCGCGCGAAACATCGCACGCAACTCATGGTGTGAGGCTCTATGCATGACGAAATCCAGGACAACACGGCAAGACGGAGTGGGAAAGCAGCGCCAACATAGCACCATGCGCAGGCCCCTTGGCAAATCCGTATACAAAGGTCGGGGCGGCCCGCACGGACGTCCCAGGACGCTTCCTGCCGATCGCCGGCGGTGAAATCCGCGACGCTCTCGCATACACTGCGCGGCCGTTTTTTTCCCGGACCGTTTCGCGCCATGAACCCGAGCACCGCCGCCCGCGCCCTGGGCATCGATTTTGGCACCTCCAACTCCACCGTCGGCTGGTGGCGGCCGGAGGTCGAACCGCTGATCGAGCTGGAGGACGGCAAGATCACCCTGCCCTCGGTGGTGTTCTTCAACGTCGAGGAGCGCCGCCCGGTCTACGGCCGCCAGGCGCTCGGCGAGTACCTGGAGGGCTACGAGGGCCGGCTGATGCGCTCGCTGAAGAGCCTGCTGGGCTCCAAGCTGCTGAAGAGCGAGACCACCGTGCTCGGCAGCGCCCTGCCGTTCAAGGACCTGCTCGGCCTGTTCATCGGCCAGCTCAAGGCGCGCGGCGAGGCCGCCGCCGGGCAAGCCTTCGACGCGGTGGTGCTGGGTCGCCCGGTGTTCTTCGTCGACGACGACCCGGAGGCCGACCGCGAGGCCCAGGACACCCTGGTGCAGGTGGCCAACAAGCTCGGCTTCAAGGAGGTTTCCTTCCAGTACGAACCGATCGCCGCGGCCTTCGACTACGAGCGCGGCATCCAGCGCGAGGAACTGGTCCTGATCGTCGACATCGGCGGCGGCACCTCGGACTTCTCCCTGGTGCGCCTGGCGCCGGAGCGGCGCAACCTGGCCGAGCGCCAGGACGACATCCTGGCCACCGGCGGCGTGCACATCGGCGGTACCGACTTCGACAAGCAGCTCAGCCTGGAAGGCGTGATGCCGCTGTTCGGCTACGGCAGCCGGATGAAGAGCGACGCCTTCATGCCCACCAGCTACCACCTGAACCTGGCCACCTGGCACACCATCAACGCGGTGTACGCGCAGAAGTCGCAATTGGCGCTGAAGAACATGCGCTACGACATCGTCGACAGCACCGGCATCGACCGCCTCTTCAGGCTCATCGAGGAACGCGCCGGGCACTGGCTGGCGATGCAGGTGGAAGACAGCAAGATCCGCCTGACCGAAACCGAGCGCCTGCACCTCTCGCTGGAGCGCATCGAGGCCGGGCTCGGCGTGGAGCTGACCCGTGGGCTGTTCGAGAACGCCGTCGACGGACTGCTGGAGCGCGTGCGCAACAGCGTCGCGCAACTGCTGGCCTCGGCCGGGGTCGACCCGGACCGGGTCGACACGGTGTTCTTCACCGGCGGTTCGAGCGGCATTCCGGCGCTGCGCCGGAGCGTCTCGGCGATGCTGCCCAACGCCCGTCATGTCGAGGGCAACCTGTTCGGCAGCATCGGCAGTGGCCTGGCCATCGAGGCGAAGAAGCGCTACGGCTGAGCCGCCCTGGCCGCGCCCCTGCCCTATAGGGGGATAAGGTCACACCGGGCCCGCCATGGCGGATAACCGCGAGCGGTTATTCGCCCTACGCCAAGACCACGCCACACCCGTCCGCAGGGCGGATAGCGCCACAGGCGTTATCCGCCGCCACACCGAGCCCGACGAGGGTGGGGCTCACTTCTTCAGGCAGGTGCTCATGAACGCCTTGCGTTCGTCGCCCTTGAGCGCCTTGGCGGTGGCATCGGCGTTGCAGGTCTTCATCTTCTCCTGCTGGGTCGCCGCCTTGGCGCTGCCGCCGGCCTTCAGGCAACTGCTCATGAACGCCTTGCGTTCGTCGCCCTTGAGCGACTTGGCACTGGCGTCGGCGTTGCAGCTCTTCATCTTCTCCTGCTGGGCGGTGGCCTTGCCGCCGGCAGGCGCGCCGGCCTTCAGGCAGCCGCTCATGAACGCCTTGCGTTCGTCGCCCTTGAGCGCCTTGGTGGTGGCCTCGGCGTTGCAGGCGGTCATCTTCTCCTGCTGCGCGGTGGCAGCGAAACCATGGGCCGAGACGGCCATGGCCAATACGAACATCGGGATACGCAGGATATTCATCGAACTCTCCTTGAAGGGCTGCACGTTCGCATGCAGGTGCGCTGAAGTCTAGCGACTGCGGCGGGCTTTGCAGGGGCTGGGAACGCGTCCTGTGCGCTTGCGACAAGCGTCATGTTTCGCGGCTAGACTGACGCCTCGCACGAGGAGGAGTTCCATGCAACAGGTCATCGCGGTGAGCCTCTGCGCCACCCACGCGTTCAGCAAGCAGGTGCGTCCCGCCATCCGCCTCCTGAAAGGTCTCGGCGTCGAGGGCGACGCCCACCACGGCGTCACCGTGAAGCACCGCTCGCGGGTGCGGCAGGACCCGACCCAGCCGAACCTGCGCCAGGTCCACCTGATCCACGAGGAACTGCACGACGAGCTACGCGCCAGCGGCTTCGCCATCGGCCCGGGGACCATGGGCGAGAACATCACCACCCGTGGCGTCGACCTGCTCGGCCTGCCCACCGGCACCCGCCTGCGCCTGGGGGAAAGCGCCCTGGTCGAGCTGACCGGCCTGCGCAATCCCTGCTCGCAGCTGGACAACTACCAGCCCGGACTGACCGCCGCCGTGCTCGGCCGCGACGAACAGGGCAACCTGATTCGCAAGGCCGGGGTGATGGCGATCGTCCTGGAAGACGGCGAGGTTCGCCCCGGCGACGCCATCGATATCCAGCTGCCCCCCTTGCCGCACCGGGCCCTGGAGAAGGTCTGAGGCAATCCGCCGCGATTCCGGGCGAACTCTGCGCGAGGGCCTGCGTTCCAATGTTGGCAAGCACCGCTCAACCACAAGGAGTCACAGCATGTACAAGCAGTCACTGGCGGCACTGTTCGTGATGGCAACCCTGGCCGGCTGCGCGTCGACCAAGGTGCAGAACCCGGTCAACTACATCACCTTCCGCAACGAACCGCTGGTCAAGGATGTCGAGAAAGGCATGAGCCAGCAGGAAGTCCTGCGCATCGGCGGCACGCCTTCCGGCACCCAGAAGCGCCTGATGAAACCGGGGAGCTGCAACAGCTACATCCTCAACAAGGACGGCCAGCAGCAGCCGTTCTACGTCAGTTTCGACGGCAGCGGCAAGGTCGACGGCTCGGGCTTCCTGAGCTGCTCCGAGCTGGACCGCCACGAGCGCGACGCCCGCCCCTGACGGCTCGACGCCCCGCTTCCTTACGGAGGCGGGGCGTCTGCGTTCAGGCCCGGGACAGGGCCTCGATCAGTTCGGCCTTGCGCATCGTCGAACGACCGCGGATGTCGCGCTTGCGCGCCAGCTGCATCAATTCCTCGCGGGTCATCTCGCTCACCGAGGTACTGCCTTGACGTTTGCCACGGCTCGCCGAGCCGCGGTTGGCCGGTCTCCCTGAGCGGGCCTGGGCGGCGCGATGGGCCGAGTCCTTGCGGTCGGCGCGCTTGGCCGTCTCGCTCTTGGCGCGGCCGGAACCGCCCTTGCGCTCGCCGCCGCCGGACTGCTTGTTCACCGTCGCCCAGGCGCGCGCCTCGGCTTCCGATTCGCTCACACCCTTGGCCTTGTAGCTCTCCTCGATGTGCTCGGCCTTGCGCTGCTGCTTGTCGCTGTACTTGCTCTTGTCGCCACGGGGCATGGGGATATCTCCCTTTGCGATGGGTTCACTGTTGGGACCGGGAGGCGACGACGGACGTTCAGAGAAAGTGCGCACCGGCACAAACCCCTTGACCTTGCCCCAGGGGCAATCCGTAGTCTGCCGGTATCCCGCAGCAGGAACCGGAAATGCTCACCATCGGCCAACTGGCGCGAATCTTCGAGATCTCCACCAAGACGCTTCGCCACTACGATGCCATCGGCCTGTTCGTCCCCGCGCGCACCGGTAGCGACAACGGCTACCGCTACTACCAGCCGGAACAGATCGAGCAGCTCTCGCGCATACTCGCGCTGCGCCGGCTGGACGTTCCGCTGGAAGCCATCGACCGCCTGAAACGCGATGGCGCGCTGGACGACCCGCAACGCCTGCGGCATTTCCTGCAACGACACCAGCACACCCTGCGCGAAGAGATCAGCGCCCGCCAGCGCCTGCTGGCGGAACTCGACCGAACCCTGGCGACGCTCGCCCACTGGAGGATCCGCAACATGCATGCACGAATCGTCGAACGTCCCGCCTTCAGCGTGGTGGGCATGGAATACTTCGGCAGCGCCCCCGGCGACACCATCGGCCAGCTCTGGGAACGCTTCATCCCGCGCGAGCACGAGATCGCCGGCAAGCACGATCCCGAGGTCTCCTATGGCATCTGCGCGCAGCAGCCCAACGGCGAATTCCACTACGTCGCCGGCTTCGAGGTGCAGGAGGGCTGGCCGGTGCCGGAGGGCATGGTGCGCTTCCAGGTGCCAGCGCAGAAGTACGCGGTGTTCACCCACAAGGGCACGGCGCCGCAGATCGCCGAGAGCTTCCAGGCGATCTACAGCCACCTGCTCGCCGAACGCGGCCTGGAGCCCAAGGCGGGGGTCGACTTCGAATACTACGACCAGCGTTTCCGCGGACCGCTGGATCCGAACTCGCAAGTCGACCTGTATATCCCCATCTACTGAATCAGCGCTTGCCGGCCGGCACCTTGGCTGGCAAGCGCATGCGCTGCAGCAGCGCGGTGCACTGGTTGTCGTCGCTTTTGCTCGGCGCCACCAGCGCCAGCAGGCTGGCCGCCGGGCCCACCGTCACGCCGAGGGCTATCATTCCCGCGCCGCGCGCCACCAGCGGCCCGGCATGGACCCCGGCGTCGGGCTTGGCGAAGGTGCCGCGCACGTACAGCGGCGAGCGCAGCGAGAAGATCCGCAAGCCCTTGCTGTGCGGGGTGACATCGAGATCGAGCTTCTCGTTGGCGAAGTTCACCGTGCCGTCGACGTTGACCAGCGCGTTCTCGGTGTCGAAGACGAACAGCCGGCTGGTCATCAGGCCCTTCTGCAGGCCGAAGTCGGCGGCCGCGCAGTTGATCTTCACCTCGTCGTCGCCGAACAGCTTGGTCACCAGGTAGTTTCCGACATTGAGGCCGGCGATTTCGGTCAGGCCTTTGCTGATCGCACCGTCGTTGATCAGCATCTTCAGTTCGCCATCGGCGCCACCGAGGATCTTCGCCACCGAATTGCCGCTGCCGCTGAGACTGGCGTCGCCGTTCAGCTCGCCGAAGCTGGTCTGCATCGGCGCGAAGCCGGGGAACAACTGTTTCAGCTTGAAGCCCCGCGCGCTCATCTTCACTCGGCTCTGCATCGGCTGCTTGCCGCCGTCCAGGCGGATGTCCGACTCCAGCTTGCCGCCGGCCACGCCGAAGCGCAGGGGCTCCAGGCGCAGCAGGCCGTCGTTGAGCACCAGATGGGTATAGAGGTCGCTGATCGGCAACTGGTCGCTGTGGACGATACGCTTGCCGGTGAATTCCACGTCGGCGTCCATGTCGCGCCAGCGCTCGGTACGGAATTCCTCCACCGGCAGCACCTTGTCGCCCGGCTGGCGGCTGGTCTGCCCGCGCTTCTGTTTTTCGGCATTGCTGTCGGCGCCGATCAGCGGGCCGAGGTCGGCGAAGCGCAGTTGCTCGGAGGTCAGCTTGCCGGACAGCTTCGGCCTAGGCTGGCGAGCGACGAAGGTCAGGCTGCCGTGCAGGTCGCTGGCGCCGACCTTGCCGTTGAAGTTCTCGTAGCGGAACAGTGCGCCGCCCTCCTCCTTGAGCCGCGCCAGCAGGTGTCCGTCGGTGGAGTAGGCCGGAGTGTCCGGCAGGGTGATGCCGGTCAGCGGATAGAGATTGGCCATGCTGGTCCCGGACAGCTTCAGGCGCAGGTCGAGGGCGCCGAGGTTGAGCGGGTCGGTCAGGGTGCCGACCACCGCGGCACGGGTGCTGCCGGCACTGACCTCGGCCTGTAGCGGGAAGGGCTTGCTCGCATCCTGCAACGCCAGCATCCCGCCGACCTTGCCCGAGCCGGCCAGAGCCTGGCCCTTGTAGGTGCCCTTGACCTTCCAGCCGAACACATAGTCCTGGGCGTCCGCCGCATCGCCCGTGGCCAGCGCCTTGCCGGCCAACTGGCCGAACGGCACCGGCTTGCCGAGCGGGTCGACCAGCACTTCCAGGCGGGTCTTCAAACGCTGGTCGTCGAGGCTGACGCTACCCTTGTCGAAACCGATCTCGCGGATGTCCAGTTGCCAGGCGGACGGCTCGTCGCTGTCGCTGGCAGGCAGGTCGAAATCCCAGTTGGCGCGGCCGTCGGCCAGGCGCAGGAGGTCGGCGCGCGGCTGGGTCAGCTTGATCTGTGGAATGCGGATGGTCTGCCAGAGCAACGGCAACGGCGCGAGGCGGAATTCGATGCGTTCCAGGCTGGCGAACTCGCTCGCCTTGGTCTTGCCCGCCGTCCACTCCGGGTTGCCGAGGGTGATGTCCTCGGCGCTGAAGCGCGGCCAGGGGATCCAGGCGCGCCAGCCTTCCTCGCCCTCCTCGCGGCGCCAGGCCACGGCGAGGTTGCCGTTGATGGCGAACGGGCGGTTCAGCGCCGCCGAGACCTTTTCGTTGAGGGTGGGCTTGATCAGGTTCCAGTCGAAGGTGGCGATGAACACCACCAACGCCGCCAGCAGCAGGACCAGGCTGGCGAGGCTCCAGGTCAGGATCTTTCGGCCGCGCGTCATGCACAACTCCTTTTCGCCGCGTCGGTTGTCGGGCAGGCGCGGCAGCGCGCCTCGCTCAGCCCGTCAGTGTGCAGGCTGGCCCATGGACTCGCCAGCGCGAATACGCCGGCCCGTTCCGTTAGGACCGGCGAAACGCCGGCATTGCTCCCCGTCCCACGCATTTCAGGCAAAAGGCCAGTTCGGCGGCGGGTCGATAAAACTTTTTCGACCGCGCGGGACTCACACCTTAGGTAAGCAGAAAAAGCCGGCCGCAGAGCCGGCCCTTTTCACCGGATCAGCCTCAAGGAGAAAACCGATGACCACCGTTCAACTGACGGACGTCCAGACCCTTCGCGACCGTGCCCGCAAGAACATCCAGGAAGGCGCGGTCACCGAAGGCTATTCGGCCGATCGCCAGACCGTCCTGCGCCTGCTCAACGAAGCGCTCGCCACCGAGTTGGTCTGCTTCCTGCGCTACAAGCGCCACTACTTCATGGCCACCGGCCTTAAGGCGAGCATCGCCGCCGCCGAGTTCCTCGAGCACGCCAACCAGGAAATGCAGCATGCCGACCAGTTGGCCGAGCGCATCATGCAACTGGGCGGCGAGCCGGACTTCAATCCGCGCGGCCTGGAGGAGCGCTCCCATGCCGAATACGTCGAAGGCAAGACCCTGAAGGACATGGTCACCGAGAACCTGATCGCCGAGCGCATCGCCATCGACAGCTATCGCGAGATCATCACCTACCTCGGTAACGACGACCCCACCACCCGACGCATTTTCGAGGAAATCCTGGCCCAGGAAGAAGAACACGCGGACGACATGGCCGACATCCTCGACGACCTCGCCTGACTCCAGAGCAAGACCCGTCCGAGAGCCGGCGCCCGCAGCGCCGGCTTTTCTTTTCGCCTTATTTATCCAATTTATCGATTAAATAGAGAAAAGCTAACTATCCTTTAAGAAATCTTCGACATCACAAAAATAATCAACTAACTTACTGATAAATAATAAGAAAATACATAATCACCCATGTCGATAGACACTATCATCGCACTTCGTTTTTAAATCGACTTATCCGAACTGAAAATGACTCCAACGCAATCGACAACCCACTCGGAGTCACCGTCATGAAAGCTTCCCTGATCCTCGGCCTCGCCCTCGCCACCCTGACCGCCAACGCCGCCTTCGCCGCCGATGGCTCCAGCCGCACCATCGACCGGCTGCACCAGGACATGTCCAGCGTCGAACTGCGCATCGCCGACAACGGCAGCGAGCAGACCATCGACCGCCTGCACAAGGACATGACCAAGGCCGAAGCCCGCCTGGCCGACAACGGCAGCGAGCAGACCGTCGACCGCCTGCACAAGGACATGACCAAGGCCGAAGCCCGCCTGGCCGACAACGGCAGCGAACAGACCGTGGACCGCCTGCATCGCAGCATGAGCCGTTTCGACCTGCGCACCGCCTGACCGCTCGTTACGCCGCAAGGCGCGAGAAAAGCCCGGCTCGATGCCGGGCTTTCCTATTTTCCCATCCCTGTCGCGCTGGGCGCATGGCCCGAGGCAAGCCGCACTCTCCCGCCTCAGACTCCGCTGAACCAGTTGTAGCCCTGGTCCTCCCAGTAACCTCCGGGATTGCTGTTGCTGACGAAGATCTCCACCACGTGCTTGGCGTTCTTGAAGCCGAGCTTGGTGGGAATCCGCAGGCGCAGCGGATAGCCGTTCTCCTCCGGCAGCGCCTGCCCGGACATCTCCAGCGCCAGCAGGGTCTGCGGATGCAGCGCGCTGGGCATGTCGAGGCTGGAGTAGTAGCGGTCGGCGCACTTGAAGCCAACGTACTTCGCCGAGGTGTCGGCGCCGACCAGCTCCAGGAAGGTGCGCAGCGGCACTCCGCTCCACTGGCCGATCGCGCTCCAGCCCTCGATGCAGATCAGTTGCGTGACCTGGCTGGCCTGCGGCAGCCGGCGCAGTTGCTCCAGGCTCCAGGGGCGCTTGTCGCGGACCCGCCCGGAAACCTGCAGGCGGTATTCCGGCAGGTCGATCTCCGGCACGTTGTAGGCCGGGTAGAACGCGTTGAAGGGGAACGGCGAGGCCACCTGCGACGGATCGAAGGTCGGCGCCAGCCGCGTACGGCTGAACAGCCAGGCCTGGACCCGGTCGTTCCAGCGCGACATGGCCCAGAGTACCTTGTCGACCGAATCGCCATCCTGTAGCCGGCACCCCGAGAGCATCGCCAGGGCGCCCAGGGACAGGCCGCCGCGCAACAGCAGGCGGCGTTGCAAATCGACCATCTGCCGCTCGCTGGACGGGTCGACCGCGATCTTCGCGCGCTTCTTCTCCGGCCCCTTCATCCTTCGCTCCTCCGTCCGCGCCGCCACTCGCGTCCGATGATCATCGGCAGCAGGGTGCGCGGCACCAACAGCACCAGCAGCAGGTGCACGACGACGAACCCGACGACCCCGGCCATGGCCAGGAAATGCACCCAGCGCGCCCCCTGGAAGCCACCGAACAGCGCGGTCAGCCCGTGCAGTTGCACCGGTTTCCAGATCGCCAGCCCGGACAGCACCAGCAGCGCGCCGAGCGCCAGGACCAGCCAGTACAGCAGGCGCTGCACCGCGTTGTAGCGGCCCGGCTCATGGACCAGGCGCAGGCCGAGGGCGAGGCGCAGGTCGCGCCAGACGCCGGCCGCGCTCAAAGGCAGGAAGTCGCGACGAAAATGCCCGCTGGACAGTCCGTGGGCGAGGTAGCACAGGCCGTTGCCGAGCAGCAGCCACATGGCGGCAAGATGCCAGGCGATGGAACCGCCGAGCCAGCCGCCGAGGGTCGCCCAGGCGGGAAAACGGAAATCCAGCAGCGGCGAAGCGTTGTAGATGCCCCAGCCGCTGCCGACCAGGCAGGCCATGGCATAGGCATTGAGCCAGTGGCAGAGTCTCACCGGCCAGGCGTGCAACGCACGGTTCATGGCTTTTCTCCCAGGAAACCCGGCCGGGACGGACGCGCCGTCCCGGCGAAACCTCACATCGGCGGGGTCACGCCGTCCTTGCCGACCGAGATGGCCAGGGCGGTGAGGCTGCCGTCGGCGCCCTTCTGCGGGAACAGCACGACCTTGGCGCCAGGCTTGAGCAGGCTGCGCTCGCCCGGCTCCAGGCTGACGATGGGCACGTCGTCCGGCACCACCACGGTCTTCTCGCCATCGCCGTATTTCACCGTCATGCGCCGGCCCTGGCTGACCACCAGGTTGCCGACCGTACCGTTGGTCATGGTCGAGGCGCTGCCATCGGCGTTCTCCCAGGGCCGGTGGCCTTCGCCGCTGCCGCGCAGGCTGGGGGCGAAGACATGCACCTCGAGGGCCTTCAGGGTGCCGTCGGGCTGCGGCACGGCGGCGGTGCCGATGAAACTGTCGGGCTGGATGTCCTCCGGCTTCGCCAGCGACACGGCGCGGATCGCGGTCTTGTCGGTGAGCCTGACCGTCAGTTGCTGGCCGTTGCGGGCCTTCAGTTGCAGGTGGTCGTCGGCGGCCTGCTGGATGGTGCCGCGCAGCGGTTGCAGCATGCCCGCAGGCGGTTGCGCGGCGAAGCTGGCGGCACTGGCCAGGAGCAGGCCGAAGAGCAGCGCGGGGGAAGCCTTGAGTCGAAGCATCGGTCGATCCTCGGTGGGGTTGAGCCTCGATGGTCGCCCCGCCGGCGGTACCCGGAGATGACTTTCGCATGACAAAAATGTCACCGAGTCCGCGCCGCGCGCTGGCTAGAATGGCGGCGAACGAGGGGGAACGAGACATGCGCATCCTGGTGATCGAAGACGATACGAAGACCGGCGAGTACCTGAAGAAGGGCCTCGGCGAGTCGGGCTATGCGGTCGACTGGTCGCAGCACGGCGCCGACGGTCTCTACCTGGCGCTGGAGAACCGCTACGACCTGGTGGTCCTCGACGTGATGCTGCCCGGCCTGGACGGTTGGCAGATCATGGAAGTGCTGCGCAAGAAGCACGATGTGCCGGTGCTCTTCCTCACCGCCCGCGACCAGCTGCAAGACCGTATCCGCGGCCTCGAACTGGGTGCCGACGACTACCTGGTGAAACCCTTCTCCTTCACCGAGTTGCTGCTGCGCATCCGTACCCTGCTGCGCCGCGGCGTGGTCCGCGAGGCAGAGCAGGTGCAACTGGCCGACCTGCAGCTGGACGTGCTGCGGCGCAAGGTCAGCCGCCAGGGGCAGGTGATCGCCCTGACCAACAAGGAGTTCGCCCTCCTGCACCTGCTGATGCGCCGCGAGGGCGAGGTGCTGTCGCGCACCCTGATCGCCTCGGAGGTCTGGGACATGAACTTCGACAGCGACACCAACGTCGTCGACGTGGCGATCAAGCGCCTGCGCGCCAAGGTCGACAATCCCTTCCCGAACAAGCTGATCCATACCGTGCGCGGCATCGGTTACGTCTGCGAGGAGCGCCCGTGCCCGCCCGCCGCTCCCTGACCCTCTACGCGGCGCTGCTGTTCGCCGCGGTGGCGGCGCTGGTGGTCAGCGCGGTCGGCTTCTACCTGTACCGCTCGGTGGAAGAGGCGATGCTGCGGCGCAGCGACGTGATGGTCGCCGGCCGGGTCGAGCACTTCCGCAACCTGCTGCGCGACAACCTCACCCTGGCCGAGCTGAAGGCGCGCCCGCGTCTGTTCGAGAACATGCTCGGCAACGAGCAGGACATCCTGCTCCTCGGTCAGCCCGGCGAGGCGCCGATCGTCGCGGTCAACCCGCGCCACGAACGCCTGCCGTCGCTACGGGTGGTCGCCGCCGGCCAGGCGTTGAATCCGTCCGTCGTGCACGCCGCGCTGACCCACGACGGCATCCCGATGCGCGTGCTCGCCGCCGAGGTCCTGGTCGGCGGCCGCGAGCCGTTGCAGATCACCGCCGCACACCTGCTGCTGGGCGAGACGCGGATGCTCGCCCAGTACCGCGACCGGGTCATCGCCGCCGTGCTGCTGGCGTTCCTTGGCACCGCCCTGCTCGGCTGGCTGGTCCTGCGCCACGGCCTGCGCCCGCTGCGCACGCTGGCGGCGAAGGCGGCGGAGATCCATCCGACCAGCCTGGATACCCGCCTCGACGTCGCCGCCGCGCCTGCCGAGTTGCAGCAGGTGGCACAGTCGTTCAACGCCATGCTCGAACGCCTAGACGACGGCTACCAGCGTCTGCAGCAGTTCTCCGCCGACCTCGCCCATGAGATCCGCACGCCCATCGGTTCGCTGATGGGCCACGGCCAGGTGGCCCTGCGCCAGCCGCGCAGCAACGAGGAGTACCAGGCGCTGATCGCCTCCAACCAGGAAGAGCTGGAGCGCATCGCGCGGATGGTCGAGAGCATCCTGTTCCTCGCTCGCGCCGACGACGTACGGGCAGCGGTGGAGCGCAGCCGCCTGGACCTGGGCGAAGAACTGCGGCGCCAGGCGGAGTATTTCGAAGGGCTGGCCGAGGAACGTGGGCTGAGCCTCGACATCCAGGTCAGCGGCCAGCTACGCGCCGATCCGCAACTGTTCCGCCGGGCGCTGAGCAACCTGCTGGCCAACGCCATCCGCTACGCCAGCGCCGACAGCCTGATCGAAGTGCGCGGCCTGCGCCGATCGGGGGAATTCCTGCTGAGCGTGGAGAACGCCTGCGACAGGCTGCCGGCCGAACCGCTGTCGCGCCTGTTCGACCGTTTCTACCGTGGCGACGCCGCGCGCAGCGACGCCCAGTCCAGCGGTCTCGGCCTGGCCATCGTCCAGGCGATCATGCGCCTGCACGGCGGCCGCGCCGAAGCGAGTGCACCGGCTCCGGGACGCATCCGCTTCGACCTGGCGTTCCCGGCTCAGGACTGAGCGGGTTTCTCGCCGGCGTCCAGCTCGCCGTCGGAGCGGCCGATATTCGCCGGCGCCTCCACCACCAGCTCCTCCGGCACTTCCTCGACGCGCGGGTCGAGGGTGGCGGCCATCGGGCTGACCGTGTCCGGCATCGCCACGTGTTGCAGCGGCGCCTCGTCGACCCGGTGTTCGCCGGTGACGCGCTTGGGCTGCACCCAGAACACCAGCAGCACCGCGTAGCCGGACACCAGCATGTAGAACAGTCCCGGACCGAAGTGGCGCATCAGCGCGCCGGCCACCAGCGGACCGATACAGGCGCCGACCCCGTAGGTGGTCAGGAGCATCGCCGACAACGCGACCCGGCGCGGCTGCTCGACGTGGTCGTTGGCCAGCGCCACCGCCAGCGGATAAAGGGTGAACAGCAGCATGCCGGTAACGAACCCGTTGGCCAGCAGCAACCAGTACGGCAGCGTCACCAGCCCCCACATCGGGATCGAGGCCAGGCACAGCAGCACCGCATTGCCGCGGATCAGCCAACTGCGGTCGAGGCGGTCGGACAGCCAGCCCAGCGGCCACTGCGCACAGAAGCCGGCGACGATGCACATGCCGACGAAGAAACTCGATTGCGAGGCATCCAGGCCGTTGCGGTTGGCGTAGACCGGCGCCAGGCCGTAGAAGGCGCCGACCATCAGGCCGGCGATGAAGATGGTGCCCAGCGCCTGCGGCACGCGCTGCCAGAAGAAACGCACTTCCAGCGGCGCGGCGACCAGCTTGGCCGGGTGCACGCGCCGGGTCATGGCCAGCGGGATCAGGCACGAGGCGAAGCAGATGGCGACCAGCAGCAGCGGCTTGTAGTCGAGGGTCGGGCTCAGCGCCAGCAGGCCCTGGCCGAGCACCAGGCCAAGGTCGACGGCGACCATGTAGCCGGCGAACACCTTGCCGCGCTGGTGGCTCTCGGCCTGCTCGTTGAGCCAGCTCTCGATCACCATGTACTGGTTCATCATCACCGCGCCGGTGATGAAGCGCAGCAGCAGCCAGACTTCCAGCTGATCGACCAGGGCATGCAGCAGCACGGTCACGGTGGCAATCCCGGCGCAAGCCACGTAGGAGCGGATATGGCCGAAGCTGGCGATCAGCTTGTGTCCGAATTTTCCACCGCAGACCAGGCCGAAATAGTAGGACGCCATCAGCCCGCCGACCCACAGGTCGCCTGCGCCTTCCTGGGTCAGGCGCAGGCCGATGTAGGTGGTGAACAGGCCGGAGCCGGCCAGCATGAGCAGGGTGGCGGTGTAGAGCGCGGGAAAGGTGACGAGCGGGCTGAACATGACGGTTCCTGGACGGACGGGCCCCACGGCCGGCATCCGCCGAGCATTGTTAGATTCGGGAAGGATCGACGCTGCTGGCCGATCGCGGGCGCAGGCCGTCCTGCGTTCGGCGAGACTCCGACGCCACGCGGCGGCCGGAAGCCACGTCGCGGTGCACAGGGCGGCATTATCCCCGCTCCGGAGCGGCCCCGCCACGGGCGCCGCGAGCGTTCCGTCGGCTCAGCCGCGCCCCGCCGGGAGGGGCTCGCGCGGCGGCAGCCGATATACCCAGATGCGCCGCAAGACAGTGAGGAATTGCCGTCCCAGGCGTCCGCTGTTGTAGGTCTGCCCGTAGCGCCGGGCGATTTCGCGGACCTCGCGGGACAACGCGGCGTAGCGACGCGCCGGCAGGTCCGGGTAGAGGTGGTGCTCGATCTGGTGGCTGAGGTTGCCGGTCAGGATGTGGAACAGCGGCCCGCCCTCCAGGTTGCTGGAGCCGCGCAACTGGCGCAGGTACCAGTGGCCACGGGTCTCTCCCTCCAGCACCGAGGGCGGGAAGACCACCGCCTTCTCGGTGAAGTGGCCGCAGAAGATCACCGTGAAGGTCCACAGGTTGCGCAGCACGTTGGCCAGCAGGTTACCGACGAACACCGCGCCGAAGCCGCCGGCGAACAGGCCGAGAAGCGGGAACAGCAGGTAGTCCTTGGTCCACTGGCGACCCAGCTTGGCACGCAGGCGGCGTAGCAGCGGCATGAGTTCGGCTTTGTCCAGGCGCCCCTTGGCGTACTTGTCCAGGCGCAGATGCTGGATCGCCACCGCGTACTGGAACAGCAGCGCCTGCAGCGTCACCCACAGCGGTTGCCAGCGGTAGAACGGCTTCCAGCGCTGCTCCGGGAACAGGCGCACGACCCCGTAGCCGACGTCGTCGTCCTTGCCCAGCACGTTGGTGTAGGTGTGGTGGATATGGTTGTGGGTGTGCCGCCAGAAGTCGGACGGCCCGGCGATGTCCCACTCGTAGGCGCGGCCGGCGAATTCCGGATCGTTCATCCAGTCGTACTGGCCGTGCATGACGTTGTGGCCCAGCTCCATGTTCTCGAGGATCTTGCCCAGGCCGAGAAGCAGGCTGCCGAGCAGCCAGGTCGGCGGCAGCCAGCCGAACATCAGCAGCGCCCTGCCGCTCCAGCAGCAGACGCGCACCGCCGCGCGGACCCGGCGGATGTAGCGCGCGTCGTCCGCGCCGAGATCGGCCAGGGTACGCAGGCGCAGGGCATCGAGTTCGGCGCCGAAGGCCGCCAGTTGTTCCGGGGTCAGTTCGCGGTCGTCGCGCATCGCAGGGCTCGCAGGTCGGTTCACAGGTCCAGCGCCAGGTCGCCGTGGGCGGCGCTGACGCAGAGGCGGATAGGCTGGCCGGGCTCGCTGCACAGCGCGCCGCTGCGCAGGTCGCGCACGCAGCCGCTGAGCAGGACGCAGGTGCAACTGGCGCAGATGCCCTGGCGGCAACCGTGGGCCGGGCGCAGGCCGTGGGCCTCGGCCTGTTCCAGCAGGCTGGCGGCGCTGTCGCCGGAGACTTCCCGCTGCGACCGGGCGAAGCGCAGGCGCACTTCGCGCGGCGCCTCCCCGCTGCGCCAGCGCGGGACGCTGAAGGATTCCGTCTGCAAGCCGGCGAAGCGTGCCCCCAGTTGCTCGCCCACCGCCTCGACGAAAGCCGCCGGCCCGCAGGCCAGGGCCTGGCTGCGTGCCAGGTCGGCTGCCCAGCCGTCCAGGTGGCGCGGCTGGAAATGCCCCTCCAGGCAGCCATCGGCCCGCGCCCCGCGGGTCAGGCTCCAGCGCAACTCCAGGTTCGGGTGGCGCGCCGCCAGCGCCTCCAGCTCGCCGAGCCAGGCGCGCTGGCCGGGATGACGGACGTAGTGCAGCCACAGCACGGGACCGCGATAGCCGTTCTCCAGCGCCTCGCGGAGCAGGCCGAGCAAGGGCGTCAGGCCGCTGCCGGCGGCCAGCAGGCAGACCGCCTCGGCCTGCATCGGCCAGCGCAGATCGCCTTGCGCGGGTTGCAACTCGACACGCTGGCCGACCGCCAGGTGTTCGCACAACCAGGGCGAGAGCAGCCCGTCCGGGTGACGCTTGACGGCGATTTCCAGGCGCTCGCCGACCACCCGGGTCAGGCTGTAGCTGCGCCCGACCCGCACCCCGTCGCGCTCCGCCAGCAGCTGGATGTGCTGGCCCGGCCGCGCCGGCGGCCAGCCGGGGGCGGTACGCAGGGCCAGGGCGAGCATATCGTCGGCCACCCAGTAGCGTGCCTCGACCCGCGCATAGTGGCGGTTCAACGACGCCAGCGGATGGGCGTGGCGCAGCAGGCCGTCGACATCGGCCTCACGCAGCCAGCCACGGGCGGCGAGACGGCGCAGGGGTGCGAGCAAAGGGGTCAGGAGCGCGAGGGGAAGCAAGGCCATGGAAAATATTTCAGTGAACGATCGTTCACAAAACTTTGCCCGTTCCGCGCAATCGAGTCAACAAGCGTTCACTGATGTATCCTTCGACCGCTGCCGTCCCCGGTTCGACCGGGTCGCAGGGCTTTTGCTACAGTCGCCGGTCCGCCAAAGGAAGCCGTATGTCCTCACCCCGCGCCGAACAGAAACAGCAGACCCGCCACGCGCTGATGAGCGCCGCGCGCCACCTGATGGAAAGCGGGCGCGGCTTCGGCAGCCTCAGCCTGCGCGAAGTGACGCGCGCCGCCGGCATCGTCCCGGCCGGCTTCTACCGGCACTTCAGCGACATGGACCAGCTCGGCCTGGCGCTGGTCGCCGAAGTCGACGAGACCTTCCGCGCCACCCTGCGCGCGGTGCGCCGCAACGAGTTCGAACTGGGCGGGCTGATCGACGCCTCGGTGCGCATCTTCCTCGACGCGGTCGGCGCCAACCGCTCGCAGTTCCTCTTCCTCGCCCGCGAGCAATACGGCGGCTCGTTGCCGATCCGCCAGGCCATCGCCAGCCTGCGCCAGCGCATCACCGACGATCTGGCCGCCGACCTGGCGCTGCTGAACAAGATGCCGCACCTCGACGGCGCGGCCCTCGACGTGTTCGCCGACCTGGTGGTGAAGACCGTCTTCGCCACCCTTCCGGAGCTGATCGACCCACCCGCCGCCGATCTGCCGCCGCACCTGATGCCGGCCGCGAAGATCACCCACCAGCTGCGTTTCATCATGATCGGCGGCAAGCACTGGCACGGCCTGCCCGGCTGACCCCGCACCTCCCCTGCGGACCTCCGGCTCGGCGTTCGTCCGCGGACTAGACGCGCGCGCACCTTTCCGGTGCGGCAAAAAAGTCGTTGCGCACCAACCTGGCGCGCTGCAATATTTTGTTACATCCCTATGGCCCCGTTTTCCCGGTACAGGCGTCCCGCATCGACCTGGCAAGGCCCTTGCTGGTGCTTGTTGTGATCCCTTTCCTGTCGCATTGCGGAAACTGCCCATGCTGGTCATCCACCAACGCCTGCCCGCCCGCTCGCCCCGCTGGGACGAAGAACTCCACCTGACCTACGAGGCGCGCAGCAAGAGCCGCCTGCGCTGCTTCGCGGCGAGCGGCGAGGAGGTCGGCCTGTTCCTCGAGCGCGGCCAGCCGCCGCTGGCCGACGGCGACTGCCTGGAGGCCCGCGACGGTCGCCTGGTGCGGGTCGTCGCCCGCTCCGAACGTCTGCTCCACGTCACCTGCGCCAGCCCGCTGGAACTGACCCGAGCCGCCTACCACCTGGGCAACCGTCACGTCGCCCTGCAGGTCGGCGACGGCTGGCTGCGCCTGCTCGACGACTACGTGCTGAAAGCCATGCTCGAACAGCTCGGCGCAACGGTGGAGGCCATCGAGGCGCCGTTCCAGCCGGAGCACGGTGCCTACGGCGGAGGCCACCACCACTCGCACCATGGCGAGGCGGAGTTCAACTACGCGCCGCGCCTGCACCAGTTCGGCGTGCGCCGGTGAACAGCATCTGGGCGCGCCTGCGCCTGGCCAGCTCGCAGTTGCCGATCGGCGGATACAGCTATTCCCAGGGCCTGGAGGCGGCCCTCGACAATGGCTGGGTGCGCGACGCCGAGAGCGCGCGGACCTGGCTGGTCGACCAGCTGCAACTGAACCTGGCGCGCTTCGAGGCGCCGCTGCTGGCCGGCCTGCTGCGCGCCGCGCTGATCGGCGACTGGGCCGCCTGCGATGCGGCCAGCGAACGCCATAGGGCCAGCCGCGAGACCCGCGAGCTGGCCCAGGAGAGCCGGCAGATGGGCTTTTCCCTGCACCAATTGCTGGAAGCCCTGCCCGAGCTCGACGCTCCCGGCCGCGCCTGGCTGGCGCGCCAGGACCCGCCCAATCTCGCCGCCGCCTGGGCGATGGCCGCGCGCGCCTGGCGCCTGGACGCCGAGGAGGCGCTGAGTGCCTGGTTCTGGAGCTGGCTGGAAAACCAGTTGGCGGTGCTGATGAAAACCCTGCCGCTCGGCCAACTGGCCGCGCAGAAACTTGCTTCCAGCCTGCTGCCGGAACTCGACCGCGCCTGCGCCGAGGCGCTGCGGCGGCCCGCCGTCGAGGGCAGCGCCGCGTTCGGTCTGGCGCTGGCCAGCATGACCCACGAAACCCAGTACAGCCGTCTGTTCCGTTCCTAGGAGAAACCCCATGACATCCCAACCCCTGCGTGTCGGCATCGGCGGTCCGGTGGGCTCCGGCAAGACCGCCCTGACCCTGGCCCTGTGTCGCGAACTGCGCGAGCGCTACAACCTCGCGGTGGTCACCAACGACATCTATACCCAGGAAGACGCGGAGTTCCTGGTGCGCAACGAGGCCCTCGCCCCCGAGCGGATCATCGGCGTGGAAACCGGCGGCTGCCCGCACACGGCGATCCGCGAGGACGCCTCGATCAACCTGGAGGCGGTGGACCAGCTCAACCGGCGCTTCCCCGGCCTCGAACTGATCCTGGTGGAATCCGGCGGCGACAACCTGTCGGCCACCTTCAGCCCCGAGCTGTCCGACCTGACCCTCTACGTGATCGACGTTTCCGCCGGCGACAAGATCCCGCGCAAGGGCGGCCCCGGCATCTGCAAGTCGGACCTGCTGGTGATCAACAAGATCGACCTGGCGCCGCTGGTCGGCGCCTCCCTCGATGTGATGGACCGGGACGCCCGGCGCATGCGCGGCGACAAGCCGTTCGTGTTCAGCAACCAGAAGACCGGCCAGGGGCTGGACGAAATCATCGCCTTCATCGAGCGCCAGGGCCTGCTGACCGCCGCCTGACGCCACTTCGCAACGACAAGGAACCGCCAATGAAACTGCCCAAGCTGCTCGCCGCCCTCGCCCTGCTCGCCGCTCCGGCGCTGGCCTTCGCCCACCCCGGCCACGGCGAACACGGCCTGGTCGCCGGCCTCGCCCATCCGCTCACCGGCCTCGACCACCTGCTGGCGATGTTCGCCGTCGGCCTCTGGGCCGCCCAGCAACAGGGAGCCGCGCGCCTCGCCCTGCCCTGCACCTTCGTCGGCACCATGCTGGTCGGCGGGCTGCTCGGCTTCGAGGGCCTGCAACTGCCATTCATGGAAACCGGCATCGCCGCCTCGGTACTCGCCCTCGGCCTCTGCGTGGCCCTCGCCGTGCGCCCGCCGCTGCCGCTGGCGATGGCCGCCACCGCGCTGTTCGCCCTGGCCCACGGGGTCGCCCACGGCCTGGAGCTGCCGGCCCTCTCCAGCCCCTGGCTGTACGCGCTCGGTTTCGTCGCCGCCACCGCCGCGCTGCACGCCGCCGGCTACGCGCTGGTGCGCTTCCTGCCGCAGGCGGCCGCGCCCCTGGTACGTCTCGCCGGGCTGGCCTCGGCGGGCGCCGGGGTCTGGTTGCTGGCCGGCTGAGCCGCCGCGCCTCCCCTCAGCGCCTGATCAGCACCCGTCGGCCTTGGTGCACGAGGCGCAGGCCATGGGTCTGTGCCAGCATCGCCAGGGCCAGCGGCAGGTCGTCGACGGGAAAGGTGCCGGAGACACGAAGCGGGTCCAGCGACGGCTCGCACTCGATGCTCTCGCCGCCGTAGCGCATCAGTTCTCCCGCCCACTGCCGCAGCGGCATGTCGTCGGCCACCAGCAGGCCCTGGCGCCAGGCCAGCGCGGCCTCGCTGGCGGACTCGACGGGGCCGATCCGCTGGCGATCGAAGCGCACCCGCTGGCCAGCCTCGATCACCCGGCCATCCGCCGCGCTCGCGGCGCCCTCCGGACGCACCTGGACCGCGCCTTCGTACACCGCCAGCACTGTCTCTGCGCCCTCGCGTCGGACGCTGAAGGCGGTACCCAGCGCGCGCATCAGGCCCTGTTCGGTGCGCACCAGGAACGGCCGCGGCGGCTCGCGCCGATCCGCCGCGGTGCGGAGGTAGATCTCTCCGCGATACAGGCGCAGCAGGCGCTGGCCGGCGTCGTAGCGCACGTCCAGCGCGCTGTCGGTGTTCATCTCGACCTGGCTGCCGTCCTCCAGCACCAGGTCGCGCCGCTCGCCGACGGCAGTGAGGTAGTCGGCGCCGAAGCCGTCGCGCCAGACCTGCGCGCGCCATCCCCACCAGACCAGCGGTGCGCCGCCGAGCAGCAGGGCGAGGCCGCGCAGGACAGCGCGCCGGCCGCTGCCGGACGGACGCTCGAGCGCACGCCGGGCCAGCGCCGGCGGCAGCGAACCGATATTCGCCAGCAGACGCTCGGCGCGCCGCCAGGCGCGCTGGTGCTCGGGGCTGCGCGAGCGCCAGGACTCCAGCTCGGCCTGCTGCGCCGGAGCCAGCGGCCCCTCCTGCATCAGCAGCAGCCAGGAGGCGGTCTCCCTGAGCACCTGCGGGGCGATCGCCTCGGCGGCCGGCGGCCCGGAAAGCTCCGTATCGCCCGCCTGCGGCGCCCGGCGGGAAGCGCGGTCATTCATCGGGCATCAGGCTCAGGCAGGTCACGTAGGCCTGGTGGATGAACTTCTTCACCGTCGGCAGCGCGACGCCCAGCGCCTGGGCGATGTCCTTCTGCTTCATGCCGTCCAGCGTCGCCATCAGGAATGCCTGTTTCACCCGCGGGCGCAGGGTATCGAGCAGCGCGTCGATCTCGTGCAGGGTCTCGACGATCACGCTCTGTTGTTCCGGCGACGGCTGCAACGGCTCGGGCAGCGTGGCCAGGGCCTCCAGCCAGGCAAGTTCCAGCGATTGGCGACGGCGCCAACTGACCAGCACGCAGTTGGCGATACGGGTGAGATAGGCGCGCGGCTGACGGATCGCTTCACGCTGGCCGCCGTCGCGGCTGGCGAGAATGCGCAGGAAGGTGTCATGGGCCAGGTCGTCGGCCACGCCGCGTCCCCAGGAGCGGAGTCGGTAGGCCAGCCAGTTGCGCAGCCAGGCATGGTTTTCACGGTAGAGCGTGGCGACGCCGTCGCGGTCCGCGGACAGGCAGGAACTCGGCGCATTCATCGGAGGCGCATTCATCGGAATAGTCAGCTGGATTCAATCGCAAATGAAAACTATTATCACTAATTTTGCGTTGACCACAATGCCGGCGACCCTTTCCGTCCGGCCCGCCGAACCCGAAATATCCCTTTTCCGATCTCGTGCGACAGAGGGAATGAGAGCCCGCAATGCCGGGCGCCAACCCTGCGAGCGAAGAAGTCATGTCCCTACAACGCCCTATCCCCAGCCTGGCGCGCCCCTTGTCGCGCCTCTCCCCGCTCACCCTTGCCCTGCGCTGGGCCCTGCTCGGCCTGTCGGCGGCCGGCGCCGGCCTGCTCGGCGGCGGCCTGGCCCACGCGCAGAGCGTCGGCCAGCACAGCGCGGCTACCCGCCTGGACGACGCCACGCCGCGCAGCTACGACATCCCGGCGGGTTCGCTGGGCGCCTCCCTGGGCGCCTTCGCCAGCCAGTCGGGCCTGCTGCTGTCCTTCGACCCCGAGCTGACCCGCGGCCGCACGGCGCCGGCGCTCAAGGGTCGCTACAGCGTACTGGAAGGCTTGCAGCGAGTCCTGTCGAACACCGGCCTGCAGGTCGCGGCGGGAACCTCCGGCGCCTACCTGCTGGTCGAGCCGCGCATGCCCGGAGAAACCCCGGCCGACCTGTCGCCGGTGGTGGTCTCGGCCGCCGAGCTGGCCGATCCGCAGAAGGAAACCTATACCGCGCCACGCTCGTCGGTGTACCTCTCCAGCGAAGACATCGACCGCTTCGGCCGGGTTTCCGTGGGTGACCTGCTCCAGGGCATCCCGGGCGTACAGGTCGGCGACAGCCGCAACGGTGGCGCGCTGGACGTCAACATCCGCGGCATCCAGGGGCAGAGCCGGGTGGCGGTGCGGGTCGACGGCGCGGAGCAGGCGCTGGACGTCTACCGCGGCTACGCCGGCACCCAGCAGCGCAGCTACATCGATCCCGACCTGGTCAGCAGCGTGACCGTCGACAAGGGTCCCTCGACCCGCTCGGGCGCGATCGGCGGCAGCGTGGAAATGCGCACCATCGGCGTCAAGGACATCCTGGTCGACGGCAAGGACCTCGGCGTGCGCTTCACCGGCGACGTCTGGAACAACGGCGTCGCCCCGCAGCACCGCAGCGCCAGTTCGAAGACCGAGAATCTCAGCAGCGTGCCGCACGATGACCGCGGCAGCCTGTTCGGCTCCCAGGCCAAGTCCGGCAGCGCCGCCTTCGCCTACCGCAACGAGCATCTGGACCTGGTCGCCGCCTATGCGCAGCGCAACCAGGGCAACTACTTTTCCGGCAAGAAAGGCCAGGACCGCTATCGCGTCTACAACCGCTACGGTCGCGAGGAAAGCAGCGTAGCCAAGGTCTACAACGCGGGAGAGGAAGTGCTCAACTCGTCGTCGGAGACCGAGTCCTACCTGCTCAAGGCGACCTGGCGCATCGCCGACGAGCACACCCTGGACCTCGGCTATCGTCGCTACGACGGGCGCACCGGGGAGATCATGCCGTCGGACATCTTCCGTTTCGGCACCGCCGGCATCTACCAGTACCCATTGAGCGAAGTGAAGATCGACACCTACACCGCACGCTACCGTTACCTGCCCGAGAACAATCCGCTGGTGGACCTCAGCACCGGACTGTGGATGACCGAGGCGAAGAGCGACATGCTGACCTCGGTGCTGGCGCCGCGCTCCCAGGCCTATCGCTCCGATCGCAACTGGACGCGCCAGGACAACCGGCGCATCGGCGGCGACCTGAACAACGTGGCGCGCTTCGAAACCGACTTCGGCGATTTCAAGCTCGACCTCGGCGGCTCGTTCCAGGTCGAAGACATCCAGCCGCAGAAAAGCGTGGTCACCACCCTCCACGACATCAACGCCAACCGCACCCTGAGGGACGCCACCCGCCAGGAATACGGCCTCAACGGCAAGCTCGAGTTCAAGCCGGTCGAGCGCCTGACGCTATGGGGCGGCGGCCGCTACAGCCACTTCAACAGCAAGGACAACGGCATCTCCGCCTCGCCGCGGCGCGAGGATCGCGACATGCGCTTCATCACGGTGAGCAGGCCCGGCTACTACGGCTCGATGATGTGGTTCCCCGACCAGAACGGCCAGTACACCGACGCCACCGATCCGCGCCTCAACAACGGCATCGTCACCAACAACACCAACAATCCGTTCGAAGGCATTCCCTTCGACGAGTTCGGCCCGGCCAACGTGACGGTCCATCCCTCGCGGGTCACCAACGTGGTCACCGGCTACAACTACAGCAAGAAAGGCAGCAGCCGCGGCGGCGGTTTCTCGCCGGCATTCGGGATCAATTTCGAGCTGGCCCCGGATACCTTCGTCTACGCCTCCTACACCGAAGGCCTGCGTCTGCCGTCGCTGTTCGAGACCAGCCAGGGCACCCTCCAGGTCGAGCCGGGCAAGGACCTCAAGCCCGAGCGTTCGCGCAGCTGGGAGATCGGTGCCAGCGCGCTGCGCGACAGCCTGTTGGCCGACGGCGACTCGGCGGCGATCAAGCTGGCCTACTTCAACAACACCATCAAGAACTACATCACCCGCTATTACGATCCGGGCCAGATGGGCCTGATGACCTTCAGCAACACCGACAGCTACCGCACCAGCGGTCTCGAACTGCAATCGCACTACGACGCAGGGCGGGTGTTCGCCGACCTGTCGGCGACCTACTACCTGAAGACCGAGACCTGCGACGCCGCCTTCGCCGCCAGGCTGCGCGCCGGCGCCAACCGCTACCAGCGCACCGAGAACACGCCGAACTGCACGCCGGGCAGCTTCATGGGCTCCTATACCAACACGCAGAACCCGCCGCGGCTGGCGACCAACCTGACCGCCGGCCTGCGCTTCTTCGACCAGGCCCTGACCCTGGGCGGACGCATGACCTATACCTCCGGCCCCACCGCCACGGCGGACAAGCCCTGGCAGGTCGGCGCCACCACACCGCAGATCGAGTACCGCTCGGTGCAGCTGTTCGACCTGTTCCTCAAGTACAAGCTGTTCGAGCACACCGAACTGAATGCCTCGCTGCAGAACCTCACCGACCGCTATTACCTCGACCCGCTGGCACAGAGTTTCATGCCCGCGCCCGGGCGTACCCTGCGGGTGGGGATGCAGGCGAAGTTCTGAGCCGCCCTCTCCCCCTCCAGGCGTTGTCGGCGGAGCGCCGCTCCGGTAGGGCGAATAACCGCCCAGCGGCTATCCGCCGAAGCACCGGGCCTCCCGCTCCCCGTCCCTCCGGAACTGTCCGGAGGAGCGGCGAGACAGCGTCCGTCACCACGACAACGGGTAACTCACCACCACCCGCGTCTGGTCAAAGTCGCTGTTGAAGCTGCGTCGGTTGCTGGCGTGGTTGAGGCGCACGTTGAGCCGCGCCAGCGGACCGCTCTGCACGGTGTAGCCGAGTTCGACATCGCGCTCCCATTCCTTGCCGCCGCTACCGGCCTTGGTGGTGGCGTTCGAGCCATGGCCGTAGCGGACCATGCCGATCAGGCCGGGCCAGCCGAGACCGACGAAATCGTAGTCGTAGCGCACCTGCCAGGAGCGTTCGTCGGCGTTGGTGAAGTTGCCGTTGAACATGTCGTTGCCCATGCTCCGCCCACTGCTGCCGTAGACCGATTGCCAGCCGCTGTCGCCGCCGACCTTCTGCAGGCCAAGGTAGAAGGTATGCAGGCCGATGCCGGCGGAAAACAGGCCGTAGAGGGTATGGCTGTCGATCTCTCCGGCGCGCGCGGCGCCGTCGTCGCGGTCGACGAACAGGCCGAGGTTGGCGCCCAGGGTCCAGTCGCCGACACGCTGCTTGTGCAGCAGGTTGGCGTAGCTCTGCCGGTAGACGTCCTCCAGTTGCCCGTGCCACAGGCCCAGTTGGGTGCGCTCGCGGTTGAAGCGGTACTCGGCGCCGGCATAGTTGAAACCGTCCGATTTCTGCGTCGGCGCGCTCCAGGCCGATAGGTCCTGCATGTCCGCCGAATTGCGCAGGCTCACCGCGTCGAAGCGTCCGGCCTGCAGAGCCAGGCCCGGCAGCTCGCGGGAAACCACGGCGAAACCGCGGAACGTCTGCGGCAGCAGGCGTCCGTCGTCGTAGCGCAACAGCGGAATGTCCGGGAGCATCTCGCCGATCTTCAGTTCGCTGGCCGAAACGCGCAGCTTGGCGGCCACGCCGACGCGCCCATAGTTGTCCGCCGCGCGACCGTCATCGTGCAACGGAAGAAGCTCGGAATTGCTGGTGCCACGTCCGCTGTTCAGCTTCACGCCGAACAGGCCGATGGCGTCGAGGCCGACGCCGACCGTGCCCGGGGTATAGCCGGAACTGAACTTGAGGATGAAGCCCTGCGCCCACTCGTCCACCAGGCTCTTGCCGGCATCGTGGTCGCGGAAATCGCGGTTGAAGTAATAGTTGCGCAAGACCAGGTCGGTCTTCGCATCCTCCAGGAAGCCGCCCTCGGCAGCTTGCGCGGCAAGACAGGCGAGCATCGGCAGAACCGCCCCTGCATTGCGCGGGACTGCGGTTTTACGACGGATTTTCATTGTTATTGTGCTCCGTTTTTCAGGGACGACCGAGCCCCGGCAGCCTCTGCGGGCCACCTGGCGACGACGGTCGGGTCAGCAGCGGGGCGCGGGCCCCGCCGCCAGGGTCAGAACGGGTACTGGCGCGGCGCGTGCTGCACGCTGATCCAGTGGTCGGTGGTGAATTCCTCGATGGCCCAGTCGCCGTTGAAGCGGCCAAGTCCGGAGTTCTTCTCGCCGCCGAAGGGCGCGTTGGCCTCGTCGTTCACCGGAATGTCGTTGACGTGGGTCATCCCCGCGCGAAGCTGGCGGGCAAAGCGCACCGCGCGTTCCAGGTCGCGGCTGAACACCGCGCTGGACAGCCCGTATTCGCTGGCGTTGGCCAACTCCAGCGCATGCGCCTCGTCGCGCGCGCGGAGCAGGCCGACCAGCGGGCCGAAGATTTCATCGCGGGCGATCTCCATCGTCGCGGTGACCTCGCCGAATACGTGCGGAGCCAGCAACTGCCCATCGACGCCGCCCTCGTACAGCGGCTTGGCGCCTTCCTGGCGGGCCAGGCGGATCTTTTCCAGCAGGCCTTCGAGCTGGCGCGCGTTGACGATCGGCCCGACCGCGGTATCGGCGCGCTGCGGATCGCCGACCCGGAGGCCCTTGACCCGCTCGACGAAGCGCGCGGCGAAAGCGTCGTAGAGGCTGTCCTCGACGATGATGCGGTTGATCGCCATGCAGATCTGCCCCTGGTGGAGGAACTTGCCGAACACCGCGGCATTCACCGCCTGCTCCAGGTCGGCGTCGCCGAGCACCACGAACGGACTGTTGCCGCCAAGCTCCAGCGCCACGTGCTTGAGATGCGCGCCGCCGCTGGCGATGCGGCCGATGTTGCGGCCCACCGGGGTCGATCCGGTGAAGGTCACCAGGCCCGGCACCGGGTGCTCGACGAAGGCGTCGCCGATCTCGCTGCCGGGGCCGACCACCACGCTGAACAGCCCGGCCGGCAGCCCGGCCTCTTCGAAGATCCGCGCCAGCAGCAGTCCGCCGCAGACCGGCGTGTCGCTGGCCGGCTTGACCACCACCGCGTTGCCCAGCGCCAGGGCCGGGGCGATGGAACGCTGGGTCAGGTGCAGCGGGAAGTTCCACGGGCTGATCACCCCGACCACGCCGATGGCGCTGCGGTAGACCCGGCTTTCCTTGCCCGGCACGTCGGACTCGACGATGCGCCCGTGCACCCGTGCCGGGAACGACGCCGACTCCAGGGTGATCGCGCGCGCCGCGCCCCATTCGATCTCGGCCTTCAGGCGGGTGCTGCCGGACTCGCGGATGATCCAGTCGACGATCTCCTCGTGGCGGCGGTCGAACACCTCCACCGCCTTGTACAGTACCACCGCGCGTGCCGAGGGCCCGAGCGCGGCCCATGCCGGCTGGACCTCGGCGGCCTTGGCGTAGGCGGCATCGAGGTCGTCGCGGTCGGCCTGCTCGATCTCCAGCAGCAGGCTGCCGTCGAACGGGTTGCTCACCTTCAGCCGGCGGCCGGCCCGGCCGTGGCGCCACTCGCCGGCCAGGGGCTGGAGACCGAGGTCGGTATAACGGGAATCGCTCATCGCTCTTCTCCTCTTTCGAAAATCACAGGGGTTTCTTCGCCGTCGCGTCGACGGACGCTTCCGCCGGCACGCGCGGCCGCAGGTGGATGCAGGCGATCGCCAGCGCGCCGATCACGCCGGGCGCGGCGAAGGCCAGGAAGTTCTGCTGGAACGGCAGCTCCAGGGCCAGCAGGCTGCCGCCGAGCATCGGCCCGGCGATGGCGCCGAGGCGGCCGACGCCGGCGGCCCAGCCGACCCCGGTGGAGCGCACCCAGGCCGGATAGAACTGCGCGGCGTAGGCATGGATCACCGCCAGGGTGCCGATGGTGGTGGCGCCGGCCACCACCAGCAGGCCGTTGAGCAGCCAGGGGCCTGGCCCCAGGCCGAGGGCCGCCAGGGAGGCCGCGGCCAGGGCGAAGAACAGCACCAGGGTGCGGCCGGCGCCGAGGCGGTCGGCCAGCCAGCCGCCGAACAACGCACCGAGGGTCGCCCCGACATTCAGGGTGACGAGGAACGCCAGGCTCGAACCGAGGGCGTAGCCGCCGCCGGCCATCAGTTTCGGCAACCAGGTGTTGAGCCCGTAGCTCATCAGCATGCACATGGCGAAGGCCACCCACAGCAGCAGGGTGCCCACTGCCTGGCGCCCCTCGAACAACTGGGCGACCCGTCCGCTCGGCGCTTCGGCCGCGACAGCGTTCGCCCGCTCGGCGCCGGGCCGGTAGTCGGGATCGACCTTGCGCAGCAGCGCGTCCAGTTCGGCGCGGCGGCCCTTGAGTTCGAGGAACGCCGCCGACTCCGGCAACCAGCGCAACATCAGCGGCACCGCCAGCACCGGCAGCACCGCCACGTAGAACACCGATTGCCAGCCCCAGGCGGGGATCATGGCGATCGCCAGTAGCGCCGAGAGCACCGCGCCCACCGAGTAGAAGGCCGACATCACCGTGACCAGGGTGCTGCGCCGCCCGGCCGGGGCGAATTCGCTGATCAGGTTGATCGCGCTGGGCACCAGCGCGCCCAGTGCCAGGCCGGTGAAGAAGCGTCCGGCGCCCAGTTCCAGCGGGTCGCGGGCGTGCCCGGTGAGGAAGGCGGCGAGGCTCGCCAGCAGGGTGGTGGCGATCACCAGGCGGCGCCGGCCGAAACGGTCCGCCAGCGGCGCCAGCAGGGTGCCGCCGAAGAGCATGCCGAACAGCGCGCAACTGCCGAGGGTGCCGGCCTGCACCGGGCTCAGCTGCCACTCCTGCATCAGGCGTGGCACCACCGAGCCGTAGATGACCATGTCGTAGCCGTCGAACAGCATGATGAAACACCCCCAGCCGAGGATCAGCCAGTGAGTACGGTTAAAGCGGGCAGCGTCGATCACCGCCGCAGCGGATTGCCTGTTCATACCAACCTCTCTCTTGTTCTTGTTATGGGCGCACGCGGGCGTCGGTCGGCACCGCCCACTCTGGCATGGGGCGGCGCCGTGGAACATCAGGGTTCGATGGTTTGCGTCGGCACCTCGATCAAAACCGGGCGATCAGCGGCCAGGGCATGCTTCAAGGCACCTTCCAGCTCTTCGCGGGTGGCTGCGTGGAGCGCCTCGACGCCATAGCCGCGGGCGATCGCGCAGAAGTCCAGGCCGGGCACGTCGAGCCCCGGCGCATCGGGCACCTCGAGCACCCCGGCGAACCAGCGCAGGGCGCCGTAGGTACCGTTCTTGAGGATGATGAACACCGCCGGCACGCGGTATTGCGCGGCGCTCCAGAGCGCGGTGATGCCGTAGTTGGCCGAGCCGTCGCCGATGATCCCGATCACCTGCCGCCGCGGCAGCGCCAGTTGCGCGCCGACCGCCGCCGGCAGGCCGAAGCCGAGGCCGCCGGCGGCCGGGAAGAAGTAGCTGCCCGGCTCGCGCATCTCCACGCGCTGCCAGAAGGCGGTCACGGTGGAAGTCGACTCCTTGACGAAGATGGCGTCGCGCGGCGCCAGCGCATCGATCACGTCGAACACGGTTTCCGGACGCAGCGGTCCGCCCTCCTCGGCCAGCGCCGGCGGTCGCGGCAGCGCCTCGGGCAACGGCCGCGCACTGGGGCGGACCTGTTCGAGCAGTGCCTCGAGGGTCAGCGCGATGTCGCCGACCAACGCGTCGCCCATCGGCGCCCGTGCCGCTTCGCCGGGATCGCAGGTGACCTGCACCAGCTCGGCGCCGGCCGGCAGGTAATCGCCGGGGGCGAACTGGTGATAGCGGAACACCGGCGCGCCGACCACCAGGATCAGGTCGTGGCCGTCCAGCAGCCGGCTGATCCCGGCGATGGCCGCCGGCAGCACGCCGCGGAAGCAGGCATGGCGGGTGGGGAACGGACAACGCGAGGCCGACGGCGCGACCCAGGCCGGCATCCGCAGCTTCTCCGCCAGTTCCACGGCCAGGCCGTTGGCATTCGCCCCGTCGACGTCCGGACCGAGCACCAGCACCGGGTTGCGCGAGCGCGACAGGCGCTCGCCGAGTTCGGCCAGCAATGCCGGCGCGGGCAGCGCGGCGCCGCTGACCTGGCGCGCGGCCAAGTGTTCGACGCCGGCCGGCGCCGGTTGCGCCCAGTCGTCGTAGGGAATCGACAGGTACACCGGCGCCCGCGGCGGCAGGCTGGCGGTCTGGATCGCCTGGCTCAGCGCGCGCGGTACATCCTGGGCGCAGGCCGGCTCGTGGCTCCATTTCACCAGCGGCTTGGGCAGTTGTCCGGCATCGACGTTGGCGAGCATCGCCTCGACCCCGATCATCGAGCGCACCTGCTGCCCGGCGGTGATGACCAGGGGGCTATGGGAGTACCAGGCGTTGGTCAGGGCACCCATACCGTTGCCGGTGCCAGCCGCCGCATGCAGGTTGACGAAGGCCGGGCGGCCGCTGGCCAGGGCGAAGCCATCGGCCATGCCGACCACCGCGCCCTCGTGCAGGCCGAGGATGTAGCGGAAATCCTCGGGGAAGTCCTTGAGGAACGGCAGCTCGTTGGAGCCGGGGTTGCCGAAGACGGTGGTCAGGCCGTGGCGACGGAGGATCTCGTAAGACGCGGAATGGACGGTTTTCATGCAGGCCTTCAAGCTCGTTTCCTGGATTTGCGCTACTGTTGCAGCCGCTCGATAATCAATCAAATCGATACTCTTTCTATAAAAAATAGAACCGGTCTATATGAGTCCGATCGATCTCAACCTGATCCGCACTTTCGTCACCCTCTACGAAGCCGGCAGCGTGACCCTCGCCGCGGAGCGCCTGTTCGTCACCCAGCCATCGGTGAGCTACGCCCTGGCGCGCCTGCGCGAACTGTTCGACGACGCGTTGTTCACCCGCACCCGCGACGGCATCCAGCCGACCTTCGTCGCCGAGCAGCTCTACGGCACCTTCCGCGAGTCGCTGACGCGCATCGAGGGCGCGGTACAGAGCGTTCGCCACTTCGATCCGGCGACCACCGAGCGACGTTTCCGCATCGCCCTCACCGATCTCGGCGAAGTGGGTTTCCTCTCGCTGATCCTCGAACGCCTGACCCGCGACGCGCCGTTCGCCGAAGTGGAAGTGCTGCCGCTGCAGGTGGACGAGGTCGGCGCCTGGCTGAGCAGCGCCAAGGTCGACGCGGCGATCTGCCGCCAGCCGGTGCCCGGCGCGCGCAGCCAGCGGGTCCTGCACGAGCGCTACGTGTGCCTGCTCAGCGACCGCCACCCGCGGATCGGCGACAGCCTGAGCCTGGAGCAGTACCTGGCCGAGCGGCACATCGTGGTGACCCGTACCTCCGGCCACGGCATCGCCGAGGACGTGCTCGAGGCCATGCAGGTGCAGCGCCGCATCAGCCTGCGGGTGCCGCACTTCTCGGTGCTGCCGAAGATCATTCCCGGTACCGAGCTGCTGACCATCCTGCCGGCGCAGATCGCCTATCGCTTCGTCGCCGAAGGCGGCATGCGCATGCTCGAACTGCCCTTCACCCTGCCGCCGTTCGACGTCTCCCTGCACTGGCACGAGAGCAGCGAACGCTCGGCGGCGCTGAACTGGTTCCGCACCACCATCGCCGAGGCGATCATCGCCGCCCAACGCTGAAACGCCGGCGGCCCTCACGCAGCGTCTCCCAGCGTCGGCGAGCGCTCGCGACGCCGCGCACCGAGCAGCGGCAACACGGCGGCCGCGACGACGAACACCGCCGCGAACGCCCCATAGAGGGACAGCGGCTGCCAGCCGTCGTCGAGCAGGAGCCCGGCCACCAGCGGCGAGAGGATCGCCCCGCCGCGACCGACGCCGATCCCCCAGCCGACCCCGGTGGCACGCACCGAAGCGTCGTAGAGGCTCGGCGCCAGGGCATACAGGCCGGCCACGCAGGCGTTGGCGCAAAGCCCGATCAGCAGTCCCAGCGGCAAGGCCGCGCCGGGCAGCCCGGCGCTCAGCGAGAACAGCGCGAGCAGAGCGGCGGTAAGCAGCATGAACAGCGCCAGCACCCGTTCCAGGCGAAAGCGCGCGGCAAGCCCGCCGAGCAAGGCGGCACCGAAGATCCCGCCGATGCTCAGCAGGGTGCCGCCGGTGATGCCCTGGGCGGTGGACAGGCCGGCGGCGACCAGCAGCTTCGGCGTCCAGCTCATGATGAAGTAGAAGCCGAACATCACCAGGAAAAACAGCGCCCAGAGCAGCAGCGTGGTACGTCGCTGGGCAACGCAAAGCAACCGGGCGAGGCGGCTACCGTGCTCCGCTCCGCCACCGGGCGGGCTCGGCAGTTCCGCGAGCGCCGCGCGGCCCAGGCGCCGGGCCAGCGCGTTGACCCGTTGCAACGCCCGCGGCGGCCGGCGCGCCAGGAGGAAGTCCAGCGACTCCGGCAGGCACAGGCAGACCAGCGGGATCACCGCCAGGGTCAGGCCAGCGCCGAAGACGAACACCGAGCGCCAGCCCCAGGCGCCGATCAGCCATACCGCGAGCAGTCCGCCAAGGGTCGCGCCGAGCGCGTAGCCGGTGGACTGCAGGCTTACCGCCAGGCCGCGCCAGCGGCGCGAGGCGTACTCGCTGGCGATCACGTTGCTGCTGGCGAGGATGCCGCCGATACCCAGTCCGGTCAGCCCGCGCAGCAACGCCAGTTGCCAGGCCGCCTGGCTCAGCGCCGAGGCGAGCATGCCCAGGCCCGACAGCGCCAGGCAGGCGAGGATCAGCGGGCGGCGCCCCCAGCGGTCGGCCCAGGGCGCGATGAACAGCGAGCCGGCGGCCATGCCGAAGAGGCCGGCGCTGAGCAGCAGGCCGATCTCGGCGCCGCCAAGGTTCCATTCGGCGGCCACCGAGGCTGCGGTGAAGGCCATCACCAGCACGTCGAAGCCATCGATCAGGTTGAGCACGATGCACACAGCCACCGCCAGCCACTGGAACGGACGCATCGGTTCGTCGTCGAGAGCGCGGCGCAAGTCCCGGTTCATGGGCGGCCCTCCCCGAGCGGACAGGAAAGAAGCGACGGCAGGCGGGAGCGAGGCGCGGGAATGCAGGAATCCATCATCGGGAAGACCCTTCTTCTTGTTGTTGTAGGCACGGCAAGCGCAGGCACCCTGGCACCGTTGCGTCGATGCCGCAATCCTATTGGATCCATTTGTGCGACAAGAAAACGGAAGGCCAGCGGATATCCCACTGTCAGCGAAATCCGAGAAAGGCTCTGGAACGAGATAATTGAGCGATTTATTCCTGAAGTTTTTTATGTGCGACTATCGAACGGATTATTTTTTGTACAGAAGCGGTTGACTTGGAAAAGTTGTCTCGCGAATCATTGGATCCAATTACAAAAACAACGAGAGGATCCGACGATGTTTCCGAAGAACGCCTGGTACGTGGCCTGCACCCCCGACGAACTGGCCGGCAAGCCGCTCGGCCGACGCATCTGCGACGAGCCGATGGTTTTCTACCGAGGCGAGGACGGCCGCGTGGCGGCCCTCGAGGATTTCTGCCCGCACCGTGGCGCGCCGCTGTCGCTGGGCTTCGTCAAGGACGGCGTGCTGGTCTGCGGCTACCACGGCCTGGCGATGGGCGAGGACGGTCGCACCCGCGCGATGCCCGGCCAGCGGGTCCGCGGCTTCCCCTGCATCCGTCGCTTCCCGGTGCAGGAGCGGCACGGCTTCGTCTGGGTCTGGCCGGGCGCGGAAGAACAGGCCGACGCCGCGCTGATACCCCGCCTGGAATGGGCGGAAAGCCCCGATTGGGCCTATGGCGGCGGGCTGTACCACATCCACTGCGACTATCGCCTGATGATCGATAACCTGATGGACCTGACCCACGAGACCTATGTCCATGCGTCCAGCATCGGCCAGAAGGAAATCGACGAGGCCGCGCCGACCACGCGGGTGGAAGGCGACGAGGTGATCACCAGCCGCCACATGCAGAATGTCATGGCCCCGCCGTTCTGGCGCATGGCCCTGCGCGGCAACGGCCTGGCCGACGACGTGGCGGTGGACCGCTGGCAGATCTGCCGCTTCACGCCGCCCAGCCACGTGCTGATCGAGGTCGGCGTGGCCCACGCCGGCCACGGCGGCTACCAGGCGCCGGCGGAGCGCAAGGCGGCGAGCATCGTGGTCGACTTCATCACCCCGGAGAGCGCCACTTCCATCTGGTACTTCTGGGGCATGGCGCGCAACTTCCAGGCCCACGACCAGGCGCTTACCGAGAGCATTCGCGAAGGCCAGGGAAAGATCTTCGGCGAAGACCTGGAAATGCTCGAAAGCCAACAGCGCAACCTGCTGCGCCATCCACGGCGCGACCTGCTGAAACTGAACATCGACGCCGGCGGCGTGCAGGCCCGGCGCATCATCGAGCGCCTGCTGGCGGACGAGCGCCAGGCCGCCGCCCCCAACCGCGCCCAGGCCTGACGGGAGCCTTCGCCATGATCGAGGTCATCGTCGGCGCCATCCGCCTGGAGGCGCAGGATATCCACAGCTTCGAACTGTTCCGGGCCGACGGGGCGGCACTGCCGTCCTTCGAGCCGGGCGCGCACATCGACCTGCACCTGCCCAACGGCCTGGTCCGCCAGTACTCCCTCTGCGGCCCCGCCGAACGGCCGCGCCACTACCGTATCGCCGTACTCCGCTGCCGCGACTCGCGCGGCGGCTCGGCCACGCTGCACGCCGAACTGCGGGTCGGCCAGCGGCTGCGCATCGGCGAGCCGCGCAATCTCTTCCCGCTGTCGCCGGAGCCCGGTCCGCGCCTGCTGTTCGCCGGCGGCATCGGCATTACGCCGCTGCTGGCGATGGCCGAACGCCTGGCCCGCGATGGCGCCGACTTCCAGTTGCACTACTGCGCGCATTCCGCCGAGCGCGCGGCCTTCGTCGACTACCTTGGCCGGTGCGCCTTCGCCGACCGCGTGTACTGCCACTTCGACCACGGCGACAGCAGCCGCCGCGCGGACCTTCGCGCCCTGCTGGCGGCCAGTCCACGCGACGCCCAGCTATACCTTTGCGGGCCGGCGGGCTTCATGCAGTGGATCGAAGAAAGCGCCCGCGAACTGGGCTGGGAAGCAAGCCGCTTGCATCGCGAGCACTTCGCCGCCGCGCCACGGGACGCCAATGCGGACGGCACCTTCGAAGTGCAGTTGGCGAGCAACGGGGCGCTGATCCGGGTCGCCGCCGGGCAGACCGTGCTGGCGGCCCTGCGCGAAGCCGGGGTGGACCTGCCGGCCTCCTGCGAGCAGGGCATCTGCGGCACCTGTCTGACCCGCGTGCTGGACGGCGAGCCGGAGCATCGCGACCTCTACCTCAGCGAAGAGGAGCAGGCCGCCAACGATTGCTTCACGCCCTGCTGTTCGCGTTCGCGCAGCCCACGGCTGGTGCTGGATCTCTAGTCGGCGGCGACGTCGCCGTGAAGCACGGTGACGCCCTTCCGCGCCGGATCGAAGTAGTCGGCGTAGCGCAAGGTCGCGTTGGCGTGCTCGCGCATGATCGCCTCGGCGCGCGCGCCCTGGCCGTTGACCAGCGCGTCGACCACCGCGTGGTGCTGCATGTGGGCGAAGTTGAAACGGCGGAATTCCTGCTCGAGATTGTCGCGATCCACCGCCAGGGCGCTCACCGAGGCGAACGGCAGGTGGTCGTTGCGCGCCAGCGCCACGGCGATCGCCGGGTTGCCGCTGGCCTCGATGATGGTGCGGTGGAAACGCATGTTCATGCGCTGGTAGCGCTCCAGCTCCTCCAGCAGGACCTGGCCGTTGGCGAACAATCGGTCGCCCTCGGCCAGGCATTCCTCCAGGGTCGCCCGTGCCTCGGCGGACAGCCCGCGCTCGGCCGCCTGGCGTGCCGCCAGGCCTTCCAGAACGCCGCGCACCTCGACCGCGCCGGCGATATCCTCGCGGGTCACCGCGCGCACCCTGTAGCCGCGCCCGGTCTTGCACAGCAGGCCTTCCTGCTCGAGGGTACGCAGGGCGATGCGCACCGGCATGCGCGAGACCTGCAGGCGTTCGGCGGTGGGAATCTCGACGATGCGCTCGCCGGCGGCGAGTTCGCCGGAAGCGATCAGCTTGCGTAGCTCGGCCAGCACGCGTTGGCCCGGTTTGCTCATGGAATTCGCTTATTCGATCGGGACGTCCGGGGCATCATAGCGTGCCCCGGACGCCTCCGCCGGTCAGCTTTCGCGGTGGATGGCGAAGCCGGCCCAGGACTGGCTCACCGGCATGATCTCGAGGCTGTTGATGTTCAGGTGGGCGGGCTGGTTCATGATCCAGAAGATGGTCTCGGCGATGTCTTCCGGCTGGATCGGATGGGCTCCGGCGTAGGTCTTGTCGTAGCGCGCCTGGTCGCCGCCGAAGCGGACCAGGGAGAACTCGCTCTCGCACAACCCCGGCTCGAGGTTGGTCACGCGCACCCCGGTGCCCTGCAGGTCGCAACGCAGGTTCAGGGAGAATTGCTCGACGAAAGCCTTGGTGCCGCCGTAGACATGGCTACCCGGATAGGGCCACTTGCCGGCCACCGAACCCAGGTTGACGATGCTCGCCCCGGCGCCGTGGGCGATCAGCCGCGGCAGCAGCAGGCGCGTGCTGTAGAGCAGGCCCTTGATGTTGGTGTCGACCATGGTGTCCCAGTCGTCCAGGTCGCAGGACTGCGCCGGGTCGGTGCCCAGCGCCAGGCCGGCGTTGTTGATCAGGCCGCGCAGGGTGGCGAACTCTTCCGGCAGGTTGTCCACGGCCGCGCTCATCGCCGCGCGGTCGCGCACGTCCAGGGTCAGCGGCAACACCCGGGTCTTCGCCGAAAGCTCACCGGCCAGGGCTTGCAGACGCTCCTCGCGACGGCCGGTGAGCACCAGCGACCAGCCGGCCTCGGCGAAACGACGGGCGCAGGCTTCGCCGAAGCCTGAGGTGGCGCCGGTGATGAACAGGGTGGACGACATGGGCATCTCCTCGTACGGGGCGGAAAAACGATGTCCGGGGATTCTAGAGCCTCGCCGTGCCCGGTTGGCCATACAGTTGCGCACGAGTTTGCCGAGGCGTCTGCTCAAAAAACGACCAACCTCGCGGAACCCGCACCGTGCCTGGGCCGCAGCGAACAGCCACCAACTTGTCCACAGGGCGTCGCACAGTTTTCCTGAACAACTGTGGCAGCGGGATGACCACGCGTTGGGGATAAGTACCTGGCGCGAGCGCTGTTCATTTTCTGAACAGCCACGCATAACCCACCGACTTGAACAGGGTGATTTCCCCGGGATCGCCGCGCCGCCCTGCCCCGCTCAGCAAGTCGCGCAGTTCGGTGGATATCGCCTCGCGCCCGATGGCGCCTTCGGCGATCGCCTGCAACAGGTCGCCGGCCTCTTCCAGCGCGCCTGCGCGGGTATCCACCACGACCCGCGCGCGCGCCACCGCCAGGGCGTCGGTCTCGCGCATGGACGGCAGGAAGGCGCCGACCAGGTCGAGATGGACGCCCGGCTTCAGCCATGCGCCGCGCACCAGCGCTTCGCGGGAGGTGGTAACGCAACTGACGCAGTCGGCCGCCTCCACCGCCGCGCGCAACCCGTCGGCCGCTCGCGCCGGGTAGCCCTCCTCGCGCAGCCGGGCGGCCAGCGCGGCGGCCTTGGCCGGATCGCGGCCCCAGATGTCGATGTGGCGATAGTCGCGCACGCAGGCGTGGGCCCGCACCATGTGCGCAGCCAGGGTTCCGCAGCCGACCACCAGCAGGCGCCGCGCATCGTCCCGCGCCAGGTAGTCGGCGGCCAGCGCCGAGCTGCAGGCGGTACGCCGGGCGGTCAGCTCCGAAGCCTCCAGCAACGCCAGTGGGCGACCGTCTTCGCCGTCGAACAGAGCGAACACCGCGGCCACCGCCGGCAGGCCACGCGCCCCATTGCCAGGGAACACCGTCACCAGTTTCACGCCGATCCCCGCGCCGGCTTGCCACACCGGCATCTGTAGCAGCGAGGCCTGCGCCGGCAAGGCATGGCAGTTGCGCAGCGGCGCGCTGCAAGGCTTGGCCAGGCCGATGCGCAACGCCTCGATCAGTTGTGGATAAGCCAGGCGCTCGGCGACCTCGGCGTTGCTGAAAAAGCGCAGACTGTGCATAAGTCGAGTTTCCTCCGTGGCTCCAGGGCAGCGCCCGCCCCGGCGGCCAGGCAGCCGGGGCGGGGCGCGCTCAATGTCCGCCGAGATAGGCGTCGCGCACCTCCTGGTTGCCGAGCAGTTCTTCGCCGCTGCCGCTCATGCGGATTTCCCCGGTGACCATCACGTAGGCGCGGTCGGAGAGCTTCAGCGCATGGTTGGCGTTCTGCTCGACGAGGAAGATGGTCATGCCGCTCCTGGCCAGCTCGCGCAGGGTCTGGAAGATCTGCTTGACCACGATCGGCGCCAGGCCCAGGGAGGGCTCGTCGAGCAACAGCAACTTCGGCCGGCTCATCAGCGCGCGGGCGATGGCGAGCATCTGCTGCTCGCCGCCGGACATGGTCATGGCGCGCTGGTTGCGCCGCTCCTTCAGGCGCGGGAACAGCTCGAACATGCGCTGCATGTCCTCCTCGGCGTGGTCCATGCCGATGGGAATGGTACCCATCAGCAGGTTTTCCTCGACGCTCATGTCGGGGAACACCCGGCGTCCTTCCGGCGACTGCGCGATGCCGTTGGACGCCACGTAGTGCGCCGACTTCTGGCGGATGTCCTGGCCGCGATAGAGGATCTGCCCGGCCGCCGCACGCGGCTGGCCGAAGATCGACATCAACAGCGTCGACTTGCCCGCGCCGTTGGCGCCGATCAGGCTCACCGTCTCGCCCTCGTTGACCTGCAGCGAGACCTTCTTCAGCGCCTGGATCGGCCCGTAGAACACGTCCACCTCACGGAATTCCAGCAACGCCGCGCTCATGACAGCTCCTCTTCGTCGGCACCGAGATAGGCGGCGATCACCTTCTCGTCATGGCGGATCTGTTCGGGGTTGCCACGGGCGATCACGTCGCCGTGGTCGAGCACGATGATGTGGTCGGAGATGTTCATCACCATGCCCATGTCATGCTCGATCAGCAGTACGGTGATCCCGTGGTGGTCGCGCAGGTAGCGGACGATGTTGCTCAGGGCGTGGGTCTCGGCCGGGTTGAGGCCGGCGGCCGGTTCGTCCAGGCAGATGAGTTCCGGCCGCGTGCACATGGCCCGGGCGATCTCCAGGCGCCGCTGCTGGCCGTAGGACATCTCGCCGGCCAGGCGGTTGGCGCAGTCCACCAGGTCGACCACCTCCAGCCAGTAGAACGCGTGGTCCAGCGCCTCGCTCTCGGCGCGGCGATAGCCGGGAGTGTTGAGGATGCCGGCGAGCAGGTTGCGGTTGACGAACATGTGCTGCGCCACCAGCAGGTTCTCCACCACCGACATGTCCTTGAACAGGCGGATGTTCTGGAAGGTCCGCGCCAGCCCGGCGCGGTTCACCAGGTGGGTGCCGCCGAACATCTTGTAGTAGAGGCGACTGCCCAGTTGCGGCGGCTTGACGAAGTCGTCCAGCTGGAACGGCTCGCCGAGCACCTGGATGACGTCCGTGGTGCGCCCCTGGGTGTTGAGCAGGATGTTGCCGCCGGTGGCCTTGTAGAAGCCGGTGAGACAGTTGAACACGGTGGTCTTGCCGGCGCCGTTGGGGCCGATCAGCGCGGTGATCGAACCGCGCTCGACGTCGAGGTTGACGTCGTTGAGCGCCTTGATGCCGCCGAAGTGCATCATCAGGTGCTCGACGCTGAGGATCTTGTCGCTCATGGCGCCACCCCCTTGCGCGGGGCGAAGCCCACCCGGCTGATGCGGATCAGCCCGCGCGGCCGCCAGATCATCATCACCACCATGAGTATCCCGAGCAGCAGCACGCGGATGTCGGCGAAGCTGCGCAGCAGCTCCGGCGCCACGGTGAGGACGAAGGCGGCGATCACCACCCCGACCGTCGAGCCCATGCCGCCGAGCACGACGATGGCGAGGATCAGCGCCGACTCGAAGAAGTTGAACGAGGACGGGTTGACGAAGCCCTGGTAGCTGGCGAAGAACACCCCGGCCAGTCCCGCGGTGGAGGCGCCGAGCATGAACGCCGAGAGTTTCACCAGCACATGGTTGAGGCCCATCGCGCGACAGGCGATCTCGTCCTCGCGCAGCGCCTCCCAGGCGCGCCCGACCGGCATCCGGGTCAGCCGGTGCTTGATGTAGAGCACCAGCAGCACGACCAGGAACAGCACCACGTAGATGAACAGGAACTTCATGTTGGGGTTGTAGGCGATGCCGAGGAACTCGTGGATCGGCACCCCGCCATCCTTGGCCCGGCGGCCGAACTCCAGGCCGAGGAAGGTCGGCGCCGGCGCCGGCATGCCGTTCGGCCCGCCGGTGAAGGACAGCCAGTTGTTCAGTACCAGGCGGATGATCTCGCCGAAGCCCAGGGTGACGATCGCCAGGTAGTCGCCATGCATGCGCAACACCGGGAAGCCGAGGATCGCCCCGGCCACCGCGGCGGTCAGCGCGGCCAGCGGCAGGACGGTCCAGAAGCCCAGGCCGAGGTACTGGTAGCCCAGCGCCAGGCCATAGGCGCCAATGGCGTAGAAGGCCACGTAGCCGAGGTCAAGCAGCCCGGCGAGGCCGACCACGATGTTCAGGCCCAGGCCCAGCAGCACGTAGATCAGGCCGAGGATGACCACCGCCAGCAGGTACTTGCTGGCGAAGAAAGGGAAGATCACCGCGGCCATCAGGATCAGCGGCACGATCCAGCGCAAGCGGGTCTTGTAGCCCGGCGGCAGGACGTGGACGCCGCTGCCAGCCCCCTCGAAGCGCTCCAGCACGGCCCGCCCGCCGCGGGTCTGCAGGTAGAGGCTGAGCAGGAAGCGCCCGGCCATCACGATCGCGATGATCCAGCCGACCCGCTCGTAATGCAGGTTGAAGCCGTAGCCGTCGAGGACCACGCCGACGATGGGGCCGAACACCACCAGGGCGATCAACCCGGAGAGCACGGCATCGAGGACGCACTGCTTGAGATCGATGGAAGTCTCGTTGCTCATCGTCGTCCCCTTACACCTTGGCGATCTGCGGGCGGCCGAGCAGGCCCTGGGGACGGAAGATCAGGATCAGTACCAGCAACGAGAAGGCGAACACGTCCTTGTAGTCGGTGTTGACCATCCCCGAGAACTGCGCCTCGGCCACTCCCAGCACCAGGCCGCCGAGCATCGCCCCGGGCAGCGAGCCGATGCCGCCGAGCACCGCCGCGGTGAACGCCTTGATGCCGATGATGAAGCCGGCGTAAAAGTCGAAGGTGCCGTAGTTCATGGTGATCAGCACCCCGGCCAGGGCGGCCATCGCCGCGCCGATGACGAACACGTAGGAGATCACCCGGTCGGTGTTGATCCCCAGGATCGAAGCCATCTTGCGGTCCTGCTGGGTCGCCCGGCACATGCGCCCGAGCTTGGTGTAGCGGATCACGTAGGTCAGCACCGCCATGCCGATCAGCGAAGCGATCAGGATGAACAGCTTGGTGTAGGTGAGCTGGACGAAACCGTCGCCGACGTGGAATTTCAGGGCGCCGTCGAGCAGGGTCGGGATCCCCTGCTGGCGCGGTCCCTGCACCACCTGCACGTAGTTCTGCAGGATCAGCGACATGCCGATCGCCGAGATCAGCGGCGCCAGGCGCGTGGAGTTGCGCAGCGGCTTGTAGGCGATGCGCTCGATCACCCAGCCGTAGGTGCAGGTCACCAGCACGGTGAACAGCAAGGTGCCGAGGATCAGCAGCGGGAAGTTCTGCAGGCCGAAGAAGGCCAGCAGGGCAAGGGCGATGGCCGACAGGTAGGCGGAGATCATGTACACCTCGCCGTGGGCGAAGTTGATCATGCCGATGATGCCGTAGACCATGGTGTAGCCGATGGCGATGAGGCCGTAGACCGAGCCGAGAGTCAGCCCGTTGATCATTTGCTGGAGGAAGATGCCGTCCATTTTTCAGTCTCTTCAGGGCGAATCGCGACGGCCTTTGTAAGGCGCGCCGGCGCTCGCCGGTGAAAGCGGACGGGTGCTACTGAAACGGCCCCGGATCGCGGGACTCCAGACCGACCACACGCAGACGTCTTCGGTGAATCCGCACTACGGCGGCAAGCACGGGCGAGCACTTCAGCAGCTCCCGGACTTACCCATGCGCCGGACCTGTGCCCGGCGCATGGCGGTCGAGCGCGATCAGGGCAACTGGTGGTACTTGCCCTTGTCGTCCCACTCGTAGACCACGTAGTCGGAGACTTTCAGGTCGCCCTTCTTGTCCCATTCCTTCTTGCCCATCACGGTCTGCACCGGATGCGACTTCAGCCACTCGGCGGCCTTGGCCGGATCGTTGGCGCCGGCGCCGTTGAAGGCCGCCGCCAGGGACTGGATCGAGGCGTAGGAGTAGAGGGTGTAGCCTTCCGGCTCGAAACCGCCGGCACGGAACTTCTCCACCACCGCCTTGCCGTCGGGGATCAGCCGCGGGTCGGCGCCGAAGGTCATCAGCACGCCCTTGACGTACTGCGGACCGCCGGCGGTGGTCGCCAGTTCGTCGGTGACCACGCCGTCGTCGGACATGAACCTGGCGGTCAGTCCCTGTTCGCGCATCTGCCGTACCAGCGGACCGGCTTCCGGGTGCAGGCCGCCGAAGTAGACGACCTCGGCACCGGAGGCGCGGATCTTGGTGACCAGCGCGTTGAAGTCCTTCTCGCCGCGAGTCAGGCCCTCGTAGAGAACCTCTTTCACGCCGAGCTTGTTCAGTTGCGCCCTGGTGGCGTCCGCCAGGCCCTGGCCGTAGGTGTCCTTGTCATGGATCACCGCGACCTTCTTGGCCTTGAGCACGTTGACGATATAGTCGCCGGCGACCACGCCCTGCTGGTCGTCGCGGCCGCACATGCGGAACATCCCGGAGAGTCCGCGCTCGGTGACCTGCGGGTTGGTGGAACCGGGGGTGATGGCGATGATCCCGGCCTCGTCGTAGACCTCGGATGCGGGGATGGTCGAAGAAGAGCAGAAATGGCCGACCACGGCGATGGCCTTGTCCTGGTCCACCAGGCGGTTGGCCACGGCCACGGCCTGCTTCGGTTCGCAGGCGTCGTCGGCCTTGACCAGCTTGATCTTCTCGCCGTTGATCCCACCCGCCGCGTTGATGTCTTCCGCCGCCTGGGACGCGCCGCGCCAGTATTGCTCGCCGAAGGAGGCGTTGGCGCCGGTATGCGGTCCGGCCACGCCGATCACGACGTCGGCCAGCGCATGCGTGGAAAGACCCATCACGGATGAAACCGCGAGAGCCAGGATGCCTTTTCTGAACAGCTTCTTGGACATGGGGTGTTGCTCCTGAGGATGATGTTGGCGCTCGTAACTACGATGTTGTTGTTGTGTTTCGCTCAACAGGCAGAGCAAGCGGCGTGCCATTCGTTTTTTTCCTGAGTGGCCGGCCACAAGAACTTTAGCCCTCCTTTCCGTTTTTATCTTTGTTATTGGAAATCAGTCATTTAGGCATTTCTCCGAATCCCCTTCGGAGAGCTACAGCCCAGGCTTCACAAGGCCTGAACCGTTCCTAGGAATAACTCTACAACGATATTGAAGCGGTTAGAAACTGCACGTCACTGGTGCGTTCCACGCACTAATTGAGGTCCTCTTTTTCAATGAAAGTGCAGGACAGAGCGGTTTTTAAAATTAATATGAACATGAACTTCCCGGAATTCGGTACTTGGCGGAAAAAGTCGATTCGAATACGACATGAACATATCCGTTAGCGACGCCACGTTCGGCGCAAAACCCTGTGACGGATTCGTCATAAGCCAGCGAATGCTCTATCGCGAGACTTGCCGGCAGTAATAAGCGTCGCCCGGCACTCCGGCAAGCGAGCTTTCCTCCCTACGTCATTCCGTTTATTCATATAACGCGTTCCGCCCGCTCCACCCGCGCCAGGAAACCCGCCATGCTGAACAAACGCCGCCTGCCGTCGATGACCGCCCTGCAATGCTTCGAAGCGGTAGCCCGGCACCTGAGCTTCACCCGCGCCGCCGAAGAGTTGAGCCTGACCCAGAGCGCCATGAGCAAGCAGGTCGCGCAACTCGAGGAGCAACTGCAGCACGCCCTGTTCCGCCGGGTGCGCAAGCGCTTGCAACTGACCCCGGCCGGCGAGCTGTACCTGGCCGAGGTACGACGCATCCTGCAACAGGTAGAGCTGTCCACCCGCTTCCTGCTTTCCTACGGCGGCGAGACCGAAGTGCTGCGAGTGGCGACCCCGCCGACCTTCGGCGCGCGCTGGCTGATCCCGCAACTGAACGGCTGGCGCCACCGCCACCCGAACATCCACCTCGACCTGCGCCAGGAACTGGAACCGGACGACCTGCGCCAGGGCCATTGCGACCTGGCGTTCTTCTTCGGCCCCGGCACCCTGCCGGGCGCCGAGTGCATCCGCCTGTTCGGCGAACAACTGGTGGCGGTCTGCGCGCCATCCCTGTTGCCGGCCGGCGGACTGGACGAACCGACCCAACTGGCGGAGCTGGTGCTGCTGCAGAACGCCAGCCGCGCGGAGGCCTGGCACGACTGGTTCGCCAGCCTGGAGCGAAATTGCCAGGGTTGCTACCACGGTCCACGCTTCGACACCTTCTACATGTGCATCCGCGCCGCCCAGGCCGGTTGCGGGGTAGCCCTGCTACCGCGCTTCCTGGTCGAGGAGGAACTCGCCGAAGGCAAGCTGGCGATCGCCTGGCCGCACGCCCTGCCCAGCCAGGAGGCCTACTACCTGGCCTATCCCGAGCATGCCGCGGAAGTCCCCAAGGTGCGCCATTTCATCGAGTGGATGGTAGAGCGCCTGGAGCAGGAGCAACCCTCAGCGGGCCCCCGCCAGACGCGCCACGGCCCGGTTTGACGTTTCCGCTGCGCGGAACCATCTTTACTCTCACTCGGTTCACCTCGGAACGTCCCATGCTCACTGGCGTCACGGTTCGAATCCGCCTGCTGGTCCTGGCGCTGCTACCGCTGACGATGCTCGTCACGGTCATCGCGATGGCGCTGGCCAACGCCAGTCGACTCGATGCCAGCTTCCAGGACCTTTTCAACAACCGGATGAAGCCCATCAGCCAGCTCAAGATCGTCGCCGACGCCGTTGCGGTCAGCGTGGTCGACGCCCTGCACAAGTACCGTGCGGGGGTCTTCGATGAAGAGCGCCTGCAGCAGGAGTTGAGTGGGGCGCTGTCGCGCATCGAGAAGTCGTGGGCCGACTATTCCGCAGACCACCGGACTGCCGCCGAGAAGGAAATCATCGAGTCGCTGGTCCCCACCCTGGAACGGGTCAAGCGGATGACCCTGGCATACGGCGAGCAGGCCAGGGCCGGAAGCCTGCGAAACGTCGAGGCCGGCACGTTCAATCGCGAGATGTATGGTGCGTTCGATCCGCTGGGAACCGCGCTGTCGACGCTGATCGACCTGCAGCTCAGTGAAGGCGCCAAGCTCAACGAGCAGATGGAGAAACGCTACGACTCCATGCGCACCACCTTCCTGCTCATCGGCGCCGCAGCCCTGGTCCTCATCGTCGCCGCGGCCTGGTTCATCAGCCTGTCGATCATGCGCCCGCTTTCCGATCTGCGCGGGGTGATCCGCCGCGTGCAGGACTCCTCGAATCTCACGCTCCGCGCCGATGCGCGCGGGCGCGACGAAGTGTCCGATACGGCGCGCGCCTTCAATATGATGCTGGAAAGCCAGCAGGCGCTGCTTCGGCATCTCGCCGAGACAGCCAGGAAGCTCACCATCACCTCGGACGAGATGAGTGCCATCAGCAACCAGGTCAGCCATGTCGCCACGTCCCAGGGCGACCAGACCGACATGGTCGCCACGGCGGTACACCAGATGAGCATGGCGGTCCAGGACGTGGCGCGGAACGCCCAGGCCGCCGCAGCCAGCGCGGAATCGGCGAACAGCGAGGCGCACACCGGAACCGGACTCGTGCATGCGAACCTCGACGCCATCCAGGGCCTGTCGGTCATGGTCGGAGAGGCGGGAGCCGTCATCGACACGCTACGCAACAAGACCGAGGAAATCAGCACCGTTCTGGAAGTCATCCAGAACATCGCCCAGCAAACCAACCTGCTCGCCCTCAATGCCGCGATAGAAGCCGCACGGGCGGGCGAGGCCGGACGCGGGTTCGCGGTGGTCGCCGATGAAGTGCGCAGCCTGGCCACCAATACGCACAAGGCCACCGAAACCATCCGCGAGATGATCGAAGCCCTGCAGGCAGACGCCAGCAGCGCGGTCAGCGTGATGCAGCAGTCACGCGAGCAGGCCCAGGTCAGCGTCCAGCGCGCCCACGAGGCGGGAAAGGCGCTCGGTCTCATCGCCCAGGCGGTCGAAGGTATCGCCCAGAGCAACGCGCAGATATCCACGGCGACGGAAGAACAGACCGCCACCGCGAGCGAGGTCAGCCAGAACATCGACTCGCTCAATGCCAGCATCGGCGAAGTCGCCGAGGGCGCGGTGAAGACCTCCACCTCCAGTGTCGAGCTGGCGAAGCTGGCAAACGGACTGGAGCAGCAGATCCAGCGCTTCACCGTCTAGCAAGCGCGGCAGGGAGCGGCCTCACCGGCCCTGCCGCACCCGTTTGTCAGGACGCCAGCAGGCTGCGGTCGAAAACGAAGGCGCCGCCCGGCTTCGGGGTGAAATGCAGGACGTGTTGCGGGCGCCCCATGGGCGGACGCTGGCGTTCGCCGGTGTCCTCGACCCAGCCAGCTTCCTTCATCCGCTCCAGGCGCCCGCGCAGGCTGGAATGCTGGACTTCCTGGCCGATGGCGCACTCGAAGGCCTTCAGCGCCTCGGCCACGGTGAAGCGCGGCGCCAGCAGGAACAGCGGCAGGGCGCTGTACACCGACTTGCTCGCCAGGCGCTCGCAGGCCTGCTGTACCAGTTGGGCGTGGTCGAACGGCAGGGCGAAGCGCTCGCTGCGAACGTCGCGCAGCGGCACGAAGTCGAGGTCGTCGTCCTCCACCCGGGTGTCCGGACCGACCAGCACCAGGTAGAACACGCTCAGCGACCAGCCGCGCGGGTCGCGTACCGCGTTGCCGACCGTGGCCACCTGCTCGATGTAGGCCGGCTCCAGCCGCGCCTTGTCGCGCAGGGCGCGCACCGCCGCGTCGTCGAGGCTGTGGTCGGCGCTGCGGCCGTTGACCAGCACGCCGGGCAAGGCCCACTGGCCGGCGAAAGGCGCCTGGGCGCGGCGGATCAGCAACAGCTCCAGTCCGTGCCCGGGGTTCAGGCGCAACGCCACGATATCCACGCTGGCCAATACTTCCGCTGAACTCATCGTCACTCCTCTCTTCAGCCCGCCTGGCGTTCGCCGCCATAGCAGTGCAGTTCGTCCTTCACTTCCGGCAGGCACCAGGCCTCCGGTACCGCCAGCCCTTCACGCAGGCGCTGGCGGATCATCGAGCTGTGCAGCGGCAGCCGCTCCTCCGCCACCAGCCGGCCGAAGCGCCAGCACAATTCGGCGGCGCGTTCGAAGCGCGGCAGCTCCGCCTCGTTGTCGGCGCCGATCAGCAGGGCGATCCGCGGTGACGCCAGGCCGCTACGCGCGGCCAGCGCTTCCAGCAGGTCGATGCTGTAGACCGCCGGACAATCAGGCATCAATCCTGCTTCGATCGGTTCGCAATACACCCGCCGCGGATCGATCCGCCGGGCCAGCCGCGCCAGCCAGCGGCAGCGCAGCTCGAAATCGCCCATGCGCTTGCCGAAGGCGTGGCGGTGGCTCGGCACCAGGGCGACCCGTTCGGCGCAAAGCAGCGCCCGGCGGATCACCGACTCATGGCCGGGGTGCGGCGGGTCGAACGCCCCACCGTAGACCGCGAGGGCGAAGTCGGGGGCGCGTCCGCCGCTCATCCCGGCAGGCAGTCGGCGAATCCGGTAACTTATTTCATCACGCATAGAAAATACCTTCCACTGCGAAATTTTGTAGTACAAGTGCTTGACGACTTATTTCACGTGATGAATTATGTACCCACATTCAGCCCCAACCCGTCAAGCGGAGGCTTCCATGAATCGTCCCAGCAAGATCGCCAGCTTCGATGTCGACGCCCAGAAAGGCTTCACCCCGCTGTGCCCGGACGAACTGCCGGTGCCCGGCGGCGACGCCATCGGCGCCGCCCTCAACCAACTGGCCAGCCGCGCCGCGCTGCGCCTGGGCAGCAAGGACGCGCACAGCCCGAAGGCTGCCTGGGTAGTGGAAAGCGCCGAGCAGATGCTGCGGCCGCTGGCCTATCCGGATGCCGACCTGACCTGGGTGAGCCACTGCGTACCGGGTACGCCGGGTTTCGAGCTGCTCGACGAACTGCCGCGGCCGATCGACTACGACTTCTTCGTCTGGAAGGGCGTGGAGCCGGACCTGCATCCCTACGGCGCCTGCTACCACGATCTGGCGGAACGCCGCAGCACCGGGGTCATCGAATACCTGAGGCAGAATGGCGTGAGCCATGTGCTGGTGGGTGGCCTGGCGCTGGACTACTGCGTGAAGAACACCGCCCTGCAACTGCGCCGCGCCGGTTTCGAGGTGCTGCTCTACCTGCCCGCCTGCCGGGCCATCGCCGAGGACACCGCGCAGCGGGCCTGCGACGAGATGCGCGACGCCGGGGTGATCCTCTGCGCCGACCTGGAACGACTGGATAGCGCCCTCGCCGGCGCCGACAAGGAGAAGTGAACATGGCCGAAAGCGTCTTTGCCGAGCGCATCGTGCAGAACCTGCTCGATACCGATTTCTACAAGCTGACCATGATGCAGGCGGTGCTGCACAACTACCCCAACGCCGAAGTGGAGTGGGAATTCCGCTGCCGCAACGCCGAGGACCTGCGTCCGTACCTGGCGGAGATCCGCTACCAGATCGAGCGCCTCGCCGAAGTCGAGGTAACCGCCGACCAGCTCGCCTTCCTCGAACGCATCCCGTTCATGAAGCCGGACTTCATCCGCTTCCTCAGCCTGTTCCGCTTCAACCTGCGCTACGTGCACACCGGCATCGAGGATGGCCAACTGGCAATCCGCCTGCGCGGCCCATGGCTGCACGTGATCCTCTTCGAGGTGCCGCTGCTGGCCATCGTCAGCGAGGTGCGCAACCGTTATCGCTACCGCGAGGTGGTCCTGGAACAGGTCGGCGAGCAGCTCTATCGCAAGCTCGACTGGCTCTCCGCCCAGGCCAGCAGCGAGGAACTCGCGGAATTCCAGGTCGCCGACTTCGGCACCCGCCGGCGCTTCTCCTACCGCACCCAGGAGGAAGTGGTGCATATCCTCAAGCGCGACTTCCCCGGGCGCTTCGTCGGCACCAGCAACGTGCACCTGGCCCGCGAGTACGACCTCAAGCCGATCGGCACCATGGCCCACGAATGGCTGATGGCCCACCAGCAACTCGGCCCGCGGCTGGTCGACAGCCAGCAAGCGGCGCTGGACTGCTGGGTCCGCGAGTACCGCGGACAGCTCGGCATAGCCCTGACCGACTGCATTACCATGGATGCCTTCCTCGACGACTTCGACCTGTACTTCGCCAAGCTCTTCGACGGCCTGCGCCACGATTCGGGCGACCCGCTGGCCTGGGCGGAGAAAGCCATCGCCCACTACCGCCGCCTGGGTATCGACCCGCTGAGCAAGACCCTGGTGTTCTCCGACGGGCTGGACATGCCCAAGGCGTTGCAGCTGTTCCGCGCGCTACGTGGCAAGATCAACGTCAGCTTCGGCATCGGCACCAACCTGACCTGCGACATTCCGGGGGTCGAGCCGATGAACATCGTCCTGAAGATGACGGCCTGCAACGGCCATCCGGTGGCGAAGATATCCGACGCCCCGGGCAAGACCCAATGCCGCGACGAGAACTTCGTCGCCTACCTCCGCCACGTCTTCAACGTGCCGGCCTAATCCTTTCGCACCTAACGGGAGCCCGAACATGCAACAGATCCAACGCGACATCGCCCAAGCCCTGCAGGTCCAGCCGCCGTTCCAGTCGGAGGCCGACGTGCAGGCGCAGATCGCCCGGCGCATCGCCTTCATCCAGCAGTGCCTGAAGGATTCCGGGCTGAAGACCCTGGTGCTGGGGATCAGCGGCGGCGTCGACTCGCTCACCGCCGGCCTGCTGGCCCAGCGCGCCGTCGAGCAACTGCGCGAGCAGACCGGCGACCAGGCCTACCGCTTCATCGCCGTGCGCCTGCCCTACCAGGTGCAGCAGGACGAGGCCGATGCCCAGGCCTCGCTGGCGACCATCCGCGCCGACGAAGAGCAGACCGTCAACATCGGTCCGTCGGTGAAAGCCCTGGCGGAACAGCTGGAAGCCCTGGAAGGACTCGAGCCGGCGAAGAGCGACTTCGTCATCGGCAATATCAAGGCGCGCATCCGCATGGTCGCCCAGTACGCCATCGCCGGCGCCCGCGGCGGCCTGGTGATCGGCACCGACCATGCCGCCGAGGCGGTCATGGGGTTCTTCACCAAGTTCGGCGATGGCGCCTGCGACCTGGCTCCGCTCAGCGGCCTGGCCAAGCATCAGGTACGCGCCCTCGCCCGCGCCCTCGGCGCTCCGGAGAACCTGGTGGAGAAGATCCCCACCGCCGACCTCGAGGACCTGCGCCCCGGCCATCCGGACGAGGCTTCCCACGGCGTCACCTATGCCGAGATCGACGCCTTCCTGCACGGCCAGCCGCTGCGCGAGGAAGCTGCGCGGGTGATCGTCGACACCTACCACAAGACCCAGCACAAGCGCGAACTGCCGAAGGCGCCCTGAGCCTCCCGGTCCGTGCGGCAGGCCCGTCGTCGACGGGCCTTTGTCGCGGGCGGGAATGTGCCTGTCGCAACCAGGTCTTCAAGTCCGCGCGGCGGCGCGCTAGAAGGAAGCTGTATCCCTGCGAAGGCCAGCCATGCGCACCCGTCTCCCCGCCCTGCTCCTCGGTGTCCTGCTGGCCGGCCAGGCCTGCGGACACACATCCCCGCTGCTCGCGCCGGTACGGCAGATCCACGCCTTCGGCGACAGCTATTCGGACAACGGCGAAAGCCAGCGACTGACCCGCGAGATGCTCGCCAAGGGCATCGCCGGCGCCCAGGCATTGCCCGGCGAAGTCTACTGGCAGGGCCGCTGGAGCAACGGCCCGACCGCCGTCGAGGTGCTCGCCCGCCAGCTTGGTGCGCAACTGGCCGACCATGCGGTGGGCGGCGCCAAGAGCGGAGCGGACAACTACTACGGCTGGATGAGCGCCTACCGCCATACCGGCCTCGCCGGCCAGGTCGACGCCTACCTCGCCACGCTGGACGGCAAGCCGGTCGATGGCCAGGCGCTGCACTTCATCTTCGTCTCCGCCAACGATTTCTTCGAGCACGAGGATTTCGCCGGCGAGCAGCCCCTGGAACAACTGGCCGGCAGCAGCGTGGCGAACATCCGCGCCGCAGTGCAGCGTCTCGGAGAGGCCGGCGCACGACGCTTCCTGGTGGTCAGTTCGACCGACCTGAGCGTGGTCCCGGCGGTGGTCGTCGGTAACCGGGTCGAGCGGGCGCAGCGCTACCTGCAGGCAGTCAACGCCAGCCTGCCGATCCAGCTCGCCGCCCTGCGCAAGACCCGCGGCCTGGAGCTGAGCTGGTTCGACCATCTCACCTTCAGCCGCCACTTGCGGCGCAACCCGGCACGCTACGGCCTGGTGGAGCTGGACGCGCCCTGCCAGCCGACCCAGCCCAGCGTCCGCCCGGCCTGCGCCAACCCGGACCAGTACTACTTCTGGGACGAGTGGCATCCGACCCGGCGCGTGCACCAACTGGCCGGCGAGGCGATGGCGGCACGCTACGCGCGCTGAGCCCGGCGCGCGCCCATGAAAAAGCCCGGCAGCGGCCGGGCTTTTTCATGCAGCGGATCGCTCGCGCATCACTTCAGGGTCAGGGTGCCCTTCATCAGCGCGGAGTGGCCCGGGAAGGTGCAGAAGAACATGTACTGCTCGCCTTCCTTCAGCTTGGAGACGTCGAAGGTCACCGAGTCCTTCTCGCCCGAGCCGATCAGCTTGGTGTGGGCGATGACGCGGCTGTCGTCGGGCTTCAGGTAATCCTTGTCCAGGCCGGAAGCCATGCCGTCGGTGACCACGCCCTGCATGTCGGCGGCGGTGCTCAGTACCCAGTTGTGGCCCATGACGTTCTTCGGCAGGTTGCCGGGGTGGGACAGGTTGACGGTGAACTGCTTGCAGCTCTTGTCGACGGTGATGGCATTGGTGTTGAACTGCATCTGGTCGTTACCCTGGATGTCCACCGAGCACTCGGCAGCCAGCAGCGGCGCACTGAGCAGGGACAGCAGGGATACCGCAGCGAGTTTACGTAGCATGGAGCAGCCTCCTAGGCAGGTTGGGCGATGAATCCTGAAAGAGCAGACTGCCCGATCGGGCACCGAGTTCCACTGATTCAGGTCAAACCCGAACCGGACGTGGCGGGGCATCGAGCGGGATCTGCCCGGCGTTTACTACGGGGAACTCCTGTTTTAGCACAGATGTGCCGCTTCGCGCCTGCGACGCAACGTCCGGCAATGCTTCGCACGGCTTGGTCGAAGCGCTCCCAGCCGCTACCCTGTGCGCCTTTTTCCACCCCCGACAGGAGTCGATCATGACCTTGCGTTCCGTCTGCGTATTCTGTGGCGCCAGCCCCGGCGCTTCCCCGGTCTACCAGGAAGCCGCCGTGGCCCTCGGCCGGCACCTGGCCGAGCGCGGCCTGACCCTGGTCTACGGTGGCGGCGCGGTCGGTCTGATGGGCACCGTGGCGGACGCCGCATTGGCCGCCGGCGGCGAAGTGATCGGGATCATCCCGCAGAGCCTGCAGGAGGCCGAGATCGGCCACAAGGGCCTGACCCGCCTGGAAGTGGTAGACGGCATGCACGCGCGCAAGGCGCGCATGGCCGAGCTGGCCGACGCCTTCATCGCCCTGCCCGGCGGGCTCGGCACCCTGGAAGAGCTGTTCGAGGTCTGGACCTGGGGCCAACTGGGCTACCACGCCAAGCCGCTGGGCCTGCTCGAAGTGAACGGTTTCTACGATCCGCTGCTGACCTTCCTCGACCACCTGGTCGACGAACGCTTCGTCCGCGCCGAACACCGCGGCATGCTGCAGCGCGGTGCCAGCCCGGAGGCGCTGCTCGATGCCCTCGCCGCCTGGACGCCAAGCGTGGCGCCGAAGTGGGTCGACCGCACCCCGCAGTGATCCGCTCCTCTCTCAGGACGGCGGCAGCAGGCTCAGCGGGTCGAGCGGCCGGCCGTTCTGGCGGATCTCGAAGTACAGTTGCACCCGGTCGGCATCCGAGGAACCGGCCTCGGCGATCTTCTGGCCCTTGCTGACCATCTGCCCCTCCTTCACCAGCAAGCGGCTGTTGTGCGCGTAGGTGCTGGTGTACGAGGTACCGTGCTGGATGATCACCAGGTTGCCGTAGCCACGCATGTTGTTCACCGCGAACACCACCTTGCCGGCCAGCGAGGCCTGTACCGGCTGGCCCAGGGTGCCGGCGATGCGGATGCCCTTGTTGAGCTTGTCGGAACTGGAGAAGCGGCGGATCACCGGCCCCTTCATCGGCCACTGCCAGCCGCGCAGGGTCACCGACGGCGGCGGAGGCGGCGGCTTGCGCGCACGGCTGCTCGACGAGGAGCGGCTGCTGGCGACGTAGGTCGACTTGCGCCCGTCGAAGCGCACTACCTGGCCGACCTTGACCGCGTAGGGCGGGCGGATGCCGTTTGCGCGCGCCAGGTCCTTGTAGTTCCAGCCGTGCCGGGTGGCGATCGAATAGAGGGTGTCGCCGCGCTTGACGCGATACTCGCCGCGCACGACCTTCGGCACCGACGCCCCCGGGCCGGGAGCCTTGGAGCTGCACGCGGATACCGCCAGCAGGACGGCGATCAAGAGCAATCTGAAGAACACACGGAATCCTTTTCCCGATGAAACCCGGCCGGCTGCGGCGACGGTTGCAGGCCCGCACTATACCTTGTTCGCCGGGGTGCCCGTTGGACTCGCCGATGGCCCGTTTTCTCCGCGCGGCCCGCCACCCGGTCCGCGCACAAACGCCAACGCCCCGCAGGACGGGGCGTCGGTGCCGAGCGGGAAACGTCAGGCGCCGGCGGACTGCTGCACGATCACCGTCTGCGCCGGCATCGGTGCCGGGAAGTCGGCGCCGAGGGCGTCCTTGATCACCTTGTTGGTATCGAAATAGACCTGCCAGTAATGGTCGTTGTGGCAATACGGGCGCACCGCCAGCACCGGCCCGACCAGGTTGAACTCGAGGATCTCCACGTCCACCGGCGGCTCGCCGAGCACGTTGGGAATCGCCGCGACGCGCTGCTTGAGCAGGGCGATGGCCGCCTGGTAGTCGGCGGCACCGGAAAGCTGCGCCTTCAACTCGACCCGGCGGAACGGGTTGTGGGTGAAGTTCTGGATGTTGTCGCCGAATATCTTGTTGTTGCCGACCATGGTCAGCACGTTGTCCGGAGTGTTGATCGCCGTGGTGAACAGGCCGATCTCCTTGACCGTGCCGGTCACTCCGCCGGCGCAGATGAAGTCGCCGACCTTGAACGGCCGCAGGACGATGATGAAACCGCCGGCCGCCAGGTTCGCCAGCAATCCCGACCAGGCCATGCCGATGGCCAGGCCGACCGCCGCGATCAGCGCCGCCAGGCTGGTGGTCTGGATGCCGAAGAAACCGAGGATGCCCACCACCAGCAGCACGTTCAGGGTCACCGTGATGAACGAACCCACGTAGCGCAGCACGGTGGGATCGACCTTTTGCCGCTCGAGGGATTTCTGCACCATGCCGACGGCGAAGCCGATCAGCCAGCGGCCGATCACCCAGAAGGCGATGGCCGCGAGAATCTTGATGCCGAAGGCGAAGGCGTACTGGGACACCGTCGCCCAGAGCGCGTTGATCTTCTCGGTACCTACGTTGACGATCGTCGTGTCATCCATATCGCTCACCGTGCGCAAGGAAGGAGTCTGGCTCCGTACGAGAACCGCCCCTGGCACCGGAAAGGCAGGCTCCGGCCCTTGGCCCGACAACGTCCGTAGCGGATTCTGGAAAAGCTAGCACGGCGCCGCGAATTTGCCGGAGCAGCGCTTCGTTGTCCCCAAACGGCGTGGGCGAGGCTGTGGACAACCTGGGTGAAAAGGTCCGGGAGTCCCAGGCGGCAGGGCCTCCGCGGGACCGATCACTTTTTGATCAGCCGGCTGTTTCCCGTAGCGGCAGCACCGTCACCCGCACCTCCGGGTCATGGCTACCGCCACCGAGGATCACCCCGCGCAACGGCGACACATCGGAAAAATCCCGCCCCCAGGCCAGGGTGATGTGCTCCAGGTCGGGCAACAGGTCGTTGGTCGGGTCGAAATCCACCCAGCCGTTCTCCGGGCAATACAGCGAGACCCAGGCATGCGAGGCGTCGGCACCGATCAGTCGCGCCTGTCCGGGCGGCGGGCGGGTCAGCAGGTAGCCGCTGACGTAGCGCGCCGCCAGTCCGCGCGCGCGCAGGCAGGCGAGCATCAGGTGGGCGAAGTCCTGGCAGACCCCGCGACGGCGCTCCAGCACTTCGTCCAGCGGCGTCGCCACCTGGGTGGCCTGCGCATCGAAGGCGAACTCGCGGAAGATCTTCTCCATCAGTGCCGCCGCCGCCACCAGCAACGGCCGTCCGGGCGGGAAGCAGTCGGCGGCGAACTCGGCGAATCGCCGCTGGATGCGCACATAGGGCGACTCGACGCGATAGCGGCAGGCTTCCAGCTCGGCGGCGGACAGCGCCCGCCCGGAAAATGCCAGCCCGGCGGCGACGGTTTCCCATGCCGGCGACGCGGTCAGTTGCGCCGGCGCATGGGCGAACACTTCGACCTGCAGTCGCGCGCTGACCCGCAGCGCCTCGTGGGGACGCTCGAAGGCCAGCCGGCTCAGCGGATTGCCGAATGCGTCGTGGCCATCCTCGCGCCGGCTCGGCCCCGGCTCGATCAGCAGTGCCCGCTCATGACAGGCCTGCCAGGCGCATTCGCGTGGCCAGAGATGCGCCAGTTGCCGCGACAGCGAGACCGGCGTCGCATAGCGGTAATGGGTGTCGTGCAGCACCTGGTAGCGGGCGCCCGGGAGCGGAACGGAGCGAAGCGCGGGTGCGGACATCAGGTGGATACCGTTCTCTGGCTGACATCGTCGACATGGGCGAAATAGCGCAAGCCTAGCCGATCGGAGACCTGTCCGGCGCAGGCGGCGATGTCGCGCAGCAGTCGCGCCAGCCCGACGAGCACCTCGTCGAGTCCTGCCGCGCCGAACAGCGGGCTTTCCAGGGCCGCCAGATCGAAGCTGCGCAGGCGTTCGCCCAGGGTCCTGAGTTCCCGCTCGCGTGGCGCGCCGAACTCCTCGTGCAGGCGCTCCAGCGAACGCTCCAGGGCCTGCAACTGGAAGCGCAGCGAGTGCGGGTTCTGCTCGTGCAACAGGAGCAGGTCGAGCACCGGGACCAGCTGCGGCGACGCCAGGTAGCGCGAGCGGTAGGTGATGCCGCTGTTACCCAGCTCCAGCAGCCACTCCAGCGCGCCGGCGTCCCAGGCGCTACCGCCGTCGAGGAAGGCGGCGATGCTCTCGGCGAAGAAGCGCACGCGCTCGATGCGCCGGCCGATCATCAGGAAACGCCAGCCGTCGTCGCGGGTCATGTCGTCGAGGGCGAAACCGGACAACGCGGCCAGGGACATCACTAGCCGGTTGAGGAAGTCCAGCGCTTCGCCGAGGTCGGTGCGTGCCGGATCGAGCGCCTGCATGTCGCGTTGCAGCTCCAGCAAGGCCAGCCAGTTCTCCCCGGACAAGCGCCCGCGCACCTGCGCCGCCGCCCAGTGCAGGCGCCGCAGGTTGGCGCACAGGCTCGCCGGCCAGTGCTCGTCGAGCAACGCCCGCAACAGGCACCTTTCCAACGGCTCGCCATCCCCGGGCAGCAGGCCGATGCCGCCGGCCAGGGCCAGGGCGCTGCGCAGCGCCTCTTCGTCGCCATCGGCATCCACGTAGCGCGACAGCACCACCCGCAGCAGGCGCGCGTGGTCGTCGCAACGCTCGGCATAGCGGCCGTACCAGAACAGGTTTTCCACCACCCGCGACGGCAGGTAGGGATCCTCGCGGACCAGGTCGCGCACGCCGAGCCGGCGCGGCCGCCACGGCTCGCCGCCGACCGCACGCTCGGCCAGTACCCAGGTGTCCTTGCTCGCGCCGCCGCGTTGCATCGACACCACCTCGGCATCCGCCGCCGAGGCTACGCGGGTCAGGCCGCCGGGCATCACCCAGTAGCGTCCGTCGGCGGCGGCGACGGCGAACACGCGCATGCCGATGGCCCGCGACTGCAGGCCGACGCCGGCCTCGCCGTCGCGCCAGACCGGCGCCTGGGACAACTGCGCCAGGCGTTGCGCCACGTAGGCCTGCGGGCGCTCGCGCAAGCGCTCGCCGAGGGATGCCAGGCCGGCACCGTCGAGGGCGTGGCCGAACAGCGGTTCGCAGCGCTGGCCGGGAAAGGCCGGCTTGATCACCAGGTCGGGCAGTGCCGCGAGTATCGCCTCGAGGGCCTGCGGCTCGCCGCACCAGCGGGTGTCGAGCGAGGGCAGCGCCAACTCCTCGCCCAGCAGGCGGCGACAGGCCTGCGGCAGGAAGCCGAGCAGGCCGGGCGATTCCAGCACCCCGCTGCCCAACGCGTTGGCCACCAGTACGCGCCCCTGGCGTACCGCCTCGAGCAGGCCGGGAATGCCCAGCGCCGAGTCGGTACGCAATTCCAGCGGGTCGCAGAAGTCGTCATCGAGGCGCCGCAATACCGCGTGCACCCGTTTCAGGCCGCCGAGGGTCTTGAGATAGAGGGTGGCGTCGCGCACCGTCAGGTCGTGCCCCTCGACCAGCGGGAAACCGAGCTGGCGCGCCAGGTAGAGATGCTCGAAGTAGGTTTCGTTGAAACGTCCGGGAGTCAGCAGCACCACCAGCGGCGTCTCGCCGTCGCCGGCGGCCTGGCTGGCGAGGGTCTCCTGCAGGGTGCGGAAATACCCGGCGAGATGCTGCACGCGCAGGTCGCGATAGAGTTCCGGCAAGGCCCGCGAGACGATCTGCCGGTTCTCCAGCGCATAGCCCGCGCCGGACGGCGCCTGGGTGCGGTCGGCGAGGACCTGCCAGCGTCCGTCGGCATCGCGCGCCAGGTCGACGGCATAGCTGTGCAGGAAGATCCCGCCGGGCGGCCGGATGCCGAGCGCCGGCCAGAGGAAGTTCTGATGGCCGAAGACCAGTTCGCTGGGCAGCAGCCCTTCGGCGAGCAGACGCTGCTCGCCGTACAGGTCGGCCAGCAGCGCGTTGAGCAGCCGAGCACGCTGTGCCACGCCGGCGGCGATCGGCTGCCACTCGGCGGCGGACAGCAGGTTCGGCAGAAGGTCCAGCGCCCAGGGGCGGTCGGTGCCCTTGGGATCGGCGTAGACGTTGTAGGTGACGCCGTTCTCCTGGATCTGCCGTTCCACCAGGGCCTGGCGCTGGCGCAGTTGCTCAGGGCTGCTGCGCTCCAGTTGGCGGAACAGCCGCTGCCAATGGGGACGCACGCCACCCTGGCGATCGAGCAGCTCATGGTAGGCCGTATCGGTGAACGGATAGTGGGCAAGCAGCTCGGGCATCGAAGGCTCGCGGGGCTGGGGTTGCGGTCACTGTAGCGGAGTCGGCGACGCGCCGCCGGAGCGAAGCGACGAGGCGTTGCCGGGTCCGCCAGCGCGGTTCTCCGCGAAGACCGGGTTGCCCCGGAAGCGCAAGACTTGTGCCAGCGCCGCCAGCCCCGGGCGGCCAGGAGGTCGCGCCACGGCGATGCACCGCGACGGTGCGCGACCGCTGGCAGGGTTGCAGCCACGCACCCTTTGCGGGCGGCAGGGCCGCCCCGGCGATCAGCGCGGGATGTTCGGCTGGCGCGACTTCTTCTTGCCCTTGGCGAAGGCCGTCGCCTTGTTCTGCTGGCCCTTGCTCCACGGCTTGCCGCCGTCGCTGGCGCGTGGCGGCAGGCCGGTATGCTGGGTCAGCAGCTTGCCGGCCTTCTTGCTGCCGGCCGGCGTCGAGTTCTTCCGCCGGGCGCTCTGGTATTCGCCGGTATCCGGCTGGTAGGTCGGGACCAGGTGGTGCTTGCCATTGCCGATCAGGTCGGCGCGCCCCATCCGCTCCAGCGCCTCGCGCAGCAGCGGCCAGCCTTTCGGGTCGTGGTAGCGCAGGAAGGCCTTGTGCAGGCGCCGCTGCTGGTCGCTCTTGACGATGGTCACGCCATCGCTCTTGTAGGTGACCTTGCGCAGCGGGTTCTTGCCCGAGTGATACATAGCGGTGGCAGTGGCCATCGGCGAAGGATAGAACGCCTGGACCTGGTCGGCGCGGAAGCCGTTGCGCTTGAGCCACAGGGCCAGGTTCATCATGTCTTCGTCGGTGGTCCCGGGATGGGCGGCGATGAAGTACGGGATCAGGTACTGCTCCTTGCCGGCTTCCTTCGAGAACTTCTCGAACATCTGCTTGAAGCGGTCGTAGGTGCCGATCCCCGGCTTCATCATCTTGTCCAGCGGACCGCGCTCGGTGTGCTCCGGGGCGATCTTCAGGTAGCCGCCGACGTGGTGGGTCACCAGTTCCTTGACGTACTCGGGCGACTCGACGGCGAGGTCGTAGCGCAGGCCGGAGGCGATCAGGATCTTCTTCACCCCCGGCAGCGCCCGGGCCTTGCGGTACAGCTCGATCAGCGAGCTGTGGTCGGTATCGAGGTTCTCGCAGATGCCGGGGAACACGCAGGATGGCTTGCGGCAGTGCCGCTCGATGTCCGGGCTCTTGCAGGCGATGCGGTACATGTTCGCCGTCGGTCCACCAAGGTCGGAGACCACGCCGGTGAAGCCGGGCACCTTGTCGCGCATCTCCTCGATCTCGCGGATGATCGAGTCGTGCGAGCGGTTCTGGATGATCCGTCCCTCATGCTCGGTGATCGAGCAGAAGGTGCAGCCGCCGAAGCAGCCACGCATGATGTTCACCGAGAAGCGGATCATCTCGTAGGCGGGAATCTTCGCCTTGCCGTAGGCCGGGTGCGGCACGCGGGCATAGGGCATGCCGAACACGTAGTCCATTTCCTCGGTGCTCATCGGAATGGGCGGCGGGTTGAACCAGACATCCACTTCGCCGTGCTTCTGCACCAGGGCACGGGCGTTGCCCGGGTTGGTCTCCAGGTGCAGCACGCGGTTGGCGTGGGCATAGAGCACCGGGTCGTTGCGCACCTTCTCGAAAGACGGCAGGCGGATCACGGTCTTCTCCCGGGTCAGCCTGGGGTTCGCCAGCAACTGCACGACCTTGGCTTCCTGCGGGTCCTCCTGCGCGCCCTTTTCCTGCTCGATGGCGCAGGCGGCGGTGTCCTGGGTGTTCACGTAGGGATTGATGATCTTGTCGATCTTGCCCGGCCGGTCGATCCGCGTGGAATCGATCTCGAACCAGCCCTCCGGGGTGTCGCGACGGACGAAGGCGGTGCCGCGCACGTCGGTGATCGCGCTCACCAGTTCGCCCTGGGCCAGGCGCTGGGCGATTTCCACCACCGCACGCTCGGCGTTGCCGTAGAGCAGGATGTCGGCCGTGGCGTCCATCAGGATCGAGCGGCGGACCTTGTCCTGCCAGTAGTCGTAATGGGCGATGCGCCGCAACGAGGCCTCGATCCCGCCGAGGATCACCGGCACATGGCTGTAGGCCTCCTTGCAGCGCTGGCTATAGACCAGGCTGGCGCGGTCCGGGCGCTTGCCGGCCAGGCCGCCGGGGGTGTAAGCGTCGTCGGAACGGACCTTCTTGTCCGCGGTGTAGCGGTTGATCATCGAGTCCATGTTGCCGGCCGCCACGCCGAAGAACAGGTTCGGCTCGCCGAGCTTCATGAAGTCGTCCTTCGACTGCCAGTCCGGCTGGGCGATGATGCCGACGCGGAACCCCTGGGCCTCCAGCAGGCGGCCGATGATGGCCATGCCGAAGGACGGGTGGTCGACGTAGGCATCGCCGGTGACGATGATGATGTCGCAGGAGTCCCAGCCGAGCTGATCCATCTCTTCCCTACTCATAGGCAGGAAGGGCGCCGGACCGAAACACTCGGCCCAGTACTTGGGATAGTCGAACAGCGGCTTGGCGGCTTGCATCACGGGCACCAGGGGGTATCTCTAGGAATGGGGGGTCGCGAAAACGCGGGGCGCGGAATATAGCACAAAAAATGAGCAATTCCGACGTTTTCACTGGGTATTGCCTGTCGTCGGCCGGCTTCGAAAAAATGCCATCATTTAGCCATCTTGTTTCTATACTCCATTCATCGTCATCTCACCCGGCCTCTAAGGCAGGCCCCCGGGAGAGTCATCGTGCGCCATCCTCTTGCCCTGCTCGCGGTCATCTTCCTGCTACTGGCCAGCGCCGTTTCGCGCGCCGCGCCGGAGTTTCCGGCGCCTCCGGCCAGCGGCGCCTGGTTGAACGGCTCGCTGGACCTGCTCGAAGACCCCGATGGCAACCTGGCGGTGGAGGACCTCGAACAAGCGGAGCAGGCCGGCCGCTTCGTCGCCGCCGCCGGCCGCACCAGCGTCGGCCTCAGCCGCAGCGCCTGGTGGCTGCGCCTCGACCTGCCGAGACGCGAGGCGGTATCCGGCGGCTGGTGGCTGGAAGTCGCCAGCGCCAGCCTGCACGACCTGCGCCTGTACCTCCCCGACGAGCGCGGCGGGTTCCGTGAACATCGCAGCGGCGAAGCGGTGCCCTTCGCCGAGGGCCGCGACCACGCCTATCGTCATCCGCTGTTCCGGATCCCTCCCGGCGATGGGCCGTTGCGCGTCTACCTGCGCAGCTACGATCCCGGCGGCAACGCCTTTCCGCTGAGGCTCTGGAGCCACGACGAACTGCTGGAATACCGCAGCCAGGGCAACCTGCTGTTCGGCATGGCCTACGGGCTGATCCTCGCCCTGCTGCTGTACAACCTGTTCCTCTTCACCAGCCTGCGCGATCGCGCCTATTTCTGGTACGTGCTGACCGCTGCCAGCGCGCTGGTGCTGACCCTGAGCATCAGCGGCCATGGTTTCGAGTATTTCTGGCCCGAGCGGGCGGTGCCCTGGTGGCTTGACCGCCTGGCGCTGCTGGCGATCTGGGGCATCTGCGTGATCCGCTTCAGCCAGAACCTGCTGCAAAGCCGGCAGCACGCACGCTGGGCCCATCACCTGCTGAACGCCTGTTGCCTGCTGTTCCTTGCCTGCCTGGCGTTCAACGCCGCCGGCTGGCGCTGGCAGGCGGCCGGCGTGCTGGCGCTGACCCTGCTGGCCAACCTGCCGATCGCCATCGGCCTGGCAGTGCAGCGCTGGCGCCAGGGTTCGGCCACGGCGCGCCTGTACCTGGTCGGCTTCGGCCTGGTGCTCGGCAGCGTCAGCCTTGGCGTGATGCGCGCCACCGCGCTGGTCCAGCCGACCTCGGCCAACGCCATGGTCTTCCCGCTGGCGCTGACCCTGGAGGCCCTGCTGTTCTCCCTGGCGCTCGCCTCGCGCATCCAGGATCTGAAGCAGGAAAGGGCCCTGGCCCTGGACCAGGCCGACCAGGAAAAGAACGCGCGCCTGGCCCTGCTGCACAGCGCCCAGCGCGACCTGGCACGCGCCGTGGAAGTCCGTACCAACGAGTTGAGCGAGGCCAATCGCCAGTTGCAGATGCGCGAAGCGCAACTGCAGTACGCCGCCCATCACGACCCGCTGACCGGGCTTGGCAACCGCAGGCACCTGATGGAGTTCGCCGAAAGCGCCCTGGACGACGCGCGCCGCCACGGCAACAGCATGGCGCTGCTGCTGATCGACCTGGATCACTTCAAGCCGATCAACGATACCCATGGCCACGATGCCGGCGACTTCGTCCTGCAGAACGTGGCCCAGCGGCTGCGCCATTGCGTGCGCACCGAGGATTGCGTGGCGCGCCTCGGCGGCGACGAATTCGCCGTGCTGGTCGGCGGGTCGAATGCCGAGCAGCATGCCCGCGACATCGCCGAACGCCTGCTGCGAGAACTGGCGAAACCGGTGGAGTTCGCCAAGCAGTGGCTGGTGATCACACCGAGCATCGGCGTCGCCCTGTTTCCCGGCGACGCCCTGCAGTTCGGCAAACTCTACAAGGCCGCCGACCAGGCGCTGTACCGGGTCAAGGGCGCCGGGCGCGCCGGCTATGCGATGGCTGCCGACGATGAACGCGAGACCGCGCCGGCGCTCCCCTGGCCGACCGCCCTGGCACCGGAGCGTATCTCCTGAATCAGTGGCTGTAGCGTCGCGGAACCCGAGCCGTGACCTTGCTCAGAAGCTCGTAGCCAAGGGTGCCGCAGGCACGGGCGACCTCGTCCACCGACAACCCGGCGCCCCACAACTCCACCGGGTCGCCAACGCGAGCCTCCGGCAGGTCGGAGAGGTCGACCGCCAGCATGTCCATCGAGACCCGCCCGGCCAGGGTCGCGCGGCGTCCCCCGACCAGTACCGGAGTCCCGGCTGGCGCGGTACGCGGATAGCCGTCGGCGTAGCCGCAACTGACCGTGCCGATCCGCGCCGGCCGCTCGGCGATCCAGGTGGCGCCGTAGCCGACGCTCTCGCCCACGGCCACCTCGCGCAGTGAAATCAACTGCGCGCCCAGGCTCATGGCCGGCCTCAGGCCCAGTTCGGCGGCGCTCAGGTCGGCCAGCGGGGTCGACCCGTAGAGCATGATTCCCGGCCGCAGCCAGTCCATGTGGGCGGCCGGGATAGTCAGCACCGCCGCCGAATTGGCCAGGCTGCGCTGGTCGAAATCCAGGTCGAGCAGGCCGAGGAAACTCTCCAGCTGCTGCTCGGTGAGCGGATGGTTGCGTTCGTCGGCGCAGGCGAAATGGCTGATCAGGTTCAGCTCGCGCACACCAGGATGGTTGCGCAGGCGCGCATGCCAGGCGCGCAGCGCGGCAGGATCGAAGCCCAGGCGGTGCATGCCGGAGTCGAGCTTGAGCCAGACGTTGAGTGGAATATCCAGGCCAGCGGCGAGGAACGCCTCGCCCTGTTCCGCGCCCTGGATCACCAGGTCCAGGCGCAATTGCCCGGCGAGGGCGTATTCGCTCGCCTCGAAGCAGCCTTCCAGCAACAGGATGCGCGCGCTGGCGTGCAAGGCGCGGACTTCCGCGGCCTCCTCCAGGCAGGCCACGGCGAAGCCATCGGCATCGTCGTGCAACGCGGTAACCACTTCGCGCGCACCGTGGCCATAGGCGTTCGCCTTGACCACCGCGAACGCCTGGCGCTGCGGCGCGCAGCGCTTGGCCAGGGCATAGTTGTGGCGAATGGCGGAAAGGTCGACGGTGGCAACGAGGGGACGCATGGCATCGGGTCCTGCAACTGAAACGGGTGCCTATGGTAAGGCGCCCGCCGGGCAAGACCCAAGCCGGGTCATTCGTCCTCGAAGTTGTACATGCCGGCGGCAAGGTTCTCGAAGCGCGTGTATTTGCCGATGAAGGCCAGGCGCACCGTACCGATCGGACCGTTACGCTGCTTGCCGATGATGATTTCGGCGACGCCCTTGAACTCGGTCTCCGGGTGGTACACCTCGTCGCGGTAGACGAACATGATCACGTCGGCGTCCTGCTCGATCGCCCCGGATTCGCGCAAGTCGGAGTTCACCGGGCGCTTGTTGGGTCGCTGCTCCAGGGAGCGGTTGAGCTGCGACAGGGCAATCACCGGGCAGTTGAATTCCTTCGCCAGGGCCTTCAGCGAGCGGGAAATCTCGGAAATCTCGTTGGTCCGGTTGTCGCCGCTGGAGCCGGGTATCTGCATCAGTTGCAGGTAGTCGATCATGATCAGCGCCAGGTCGCCGTGCTCGCGCACCAGGCGACGGGTCCGCGCGCGCATTTCCGAGGGACTGATGCCAGCGGTATCGTCGATGAACAGCTTCTTGTCGTTGAGCAGGTTGATCGCCGAAGTCAGGCGCGGCCAGTCCTCGTCGTCGAGCTTGCCGGAACGCACCTTGGTCTGGTCGATACGCCCGAGCGACGAGAGCATACGCATCACGATCGAGTCGGAGGGCATCTCCAGGGAGTACACCAACACGGCCTTGTCGGTGCGCATCACCGCGTTCTCGACCAGGTTCATGGCGAAGGTGGTCTTACCCATCGACGGACGCCCGGCGACGATGATCAGGTCGGCCGGCTGCAGGCCGCTGGTCTTCTCGTCGAGGTCGGTGAAACCGGTGGACACCCCGGTCAGCGCCTCGGTGGTGTTGAACAGGTAGTCGATGCGGTCGATGGTCTTGACCAGGATATCGCTGATCCCTACCGGCCCGCCGGTCTTCGGTCGCGCTTCGGCGATCTCGAAGATCTTCCGCTCGGCCTCGTCGAGGATCTCGTTGGCGCCGCGCCCTTCCGGGTGGAAGGCGCTGTCGGCGATCTCGTTGCTGATGCCGATCAGTTGGCGCAGGGTGGCGCGCTCGCGGATGATCTGCGCGTAGGCCTTGATGTTGGCGACCGAGGGAATGTTCTTCGCCAGTTCGCCGAGATAGGCCAAGCCGCCGACCTGGGCCAGTTGTCCTTCCTTCTCCAACTGCTCGGAGAGGGTCACCACGTCGATCGGCTGGTTGGCCTCGGCCAGCTTGTAGATGGCGCGGAAGATCAGGCGATGGTCATGGCGGTAGAAATCGCCGTCGGACACCGAATCCGACACACGCTCCCAGGCGTTGTTGTCCAGCATCAGGCCACCCAGCACGGCCTGCTCGGCCTCGATCGAGTGCGGCGGCACCTTCAGGGCTGTGGTTTCCAGGTCGTATTGCTCGGGGCTGGTGATCTCGTTCATAGACTCGACGCAAGAAAAAGGAACAGCGGAAAAAACAACGGGCACGGTGCCGTTGCCGGTACCGTGCCCGATGTTAGCGGACTGCCGCGGACACGCATATGCCCGCCCAGCCCTACCGATCGGATCGCTTACTCAGCGACGATGATCAGCTTCAGAGTGGTTTCCACGTCGGTGTGCAGGTGCACGGCGACGTCGAACTCACCGGTGTTGCGCAGCGCGCCGTTGGGCAGGCGAACTTCGGCTTTTTCCAGCGGGTAACCGGCAGCGGAAACGGCTTCGGCGATGTCGCGGGTGCCGATCGAACCGAACAGCTTGCCTTCGTCGCCAGCGTGGGCGCCGAGGGTTACCACCAGCTCGGAGAGCTGGGCAGCACGGGCTTCGGCAGCGGCCTTCTTCTCGGCGGCAGCCTTTTCCAGCTCGGCGCGGCGTGCTTCGAACGCAGCGACGTTCTCGGCGGTGGCGACGGTGGCCTTGCCCTGCGGCAGCAGGAAGTTACGGGCGTAACCGCCCTTGATGTTCACCTTGTCGCCCAGGTTGCCCAGGTTGGCGACTTTTTCCAGCAGGATGACTTCCATTTGAGTCTTACCTCTTAACTTTTAACCTTCACCGTTCGTGGAACCCTGGCGCCGGGCCAGGCGTCCACGAAAATCAAACAGACTGTCGACAACCGCCAAAAGACAGATCAGGTTCCCCAGCAGCAATACAGCCAGGTACAGGCCCACCAGCCAACCACCCGCGAGGCGCTTCAGGGCGATCAGGCCATGCCCGAGCGCCACGCCGGCGATGATCAGCGGCACGCTGCACAACGGACCGAGCACCGCGGCCTGCACTTCCAGCGCCGGGACCACGACGGCCCCCAGCAGCAGGATCACGGCAACCGCCGGCGCCAGCCGCAAACTCCGGAATTCGCGGCCGAAGCCGCCCGGGTTGTACAGCGAAGCCTGCCAGTACCGCGCGAGCATCAGGCAGAGCAGGCAGGTCACCTGCAGCGAGGAAGCCATGACCCCGGTCAGGGTCGGCACCAGCGCCACCTGCAACTTGTCCAGCTCTTCGCCCGACAGCTGGGACTCCCCGCGAAGCTGGGTCAGGACCTTGGTGACTTCCGTCGCCAGGGCGCCGATCAGCTCGCTGGAGGTATGCCCCAGCACCAGCGCGAATACCACGCCAACTGCAACACTGCCCAGCAGCACATGGCTCCAGGACGTGCTGGCGCGCAGGATCTGCGCCAGCGTCAGGGTACCGAGCAGGACCAGAAGGATGCTCGGATCGCCCAGGTACCACCAGAACATCGCCGGTAGCACCGCCCAGGCCAGGACGCCGAAGGCGTCGCCGAATCCGCGCCGCAGCAGCACCAGGCTACCGGCGGCGGCACTCAGCCAGAACAACAGTGGAACAACCGCGGAGCCTGCCACGGCGAGCGTGGCCTGCATGCGGCCGCGCATGGTGAACTCAGCCAGTGCGCGCATGCGATCTATCCCTTACCAGCGTTCGACTGCCCGATCTCAACGGCCGTGGCTGTCGGTGTAAGGAAGCAGGGCCAGGTAGCGGGCGCGCTTGATAGCGGTCGCCAGCTGACGCTGGTACTTGGCCTTGGTGCCGGTGATACGGCTCGGAACGATCTTGCCGGTTTCGGAAACGTAGGCCTTCAGGGTGTTGAGATCCTTGTAATCGATCTCTTTCACGCCTTCGGCGGTGAAGCGGCAGAACTTACGACGACGGAAGAAACGTGCCATGTGATTGGCTCCTCAATACTGGTCCGGAATTACTCGTCAGCGTTATCGCTATCGCTGTTGTCGTCGCCATCGGCGCCTTCAGCGTTATCGTTCGGACGCTCACGACGCTCGCGACGCTCGTTGCGGCTTTCTTCAGCCTTGAGCATCTCGGACTGCTCGGTGACAGCTTCGTCGCGACGCATGACCAGGTTACGGATCACGGCATCGTTGTAACGGAAGTTGTCTTCCAGCTCAGCCAGGGCCTTGGCGCTGCACTCGACGTTCATCAGAACGTAGTGGGCCTTGTGCACGTTGTTGATGGCGTAGGCCAGCTGACGACGGCCCCAGTCTTCCAGACGGTGGATCTTGCCGCCGTCTTCTTCGATGGCCTTGGTGTAACGCTCGACCATGCCACCGACTTGTTCGCTCTGGTCCGGGTGAACCAGGAACACGATTTCGTAATGACGCATAAATGCTCCTTACGGGTTGCAGCCTGCCGCAGAACGGTCAGGCAAGGAGTGAATGTTTTCTTGGCTTGCCTGGTGGAGAGGCGAACGAACGCCTGCCCGCGCGGCAAGGGGCGACATTCTAGAGAAGGGCAACCGGCGAAGCAAGGAAGATTGGCGAATATTTGTACAGCGGATGGAATGGCGCGGGGCCGCGCCGCGGCGGCCCCGCACGCGCTCACTCCAGCGGGGTGCGCTGGCGGAGGATCTCGAACAGGCAGACACCGGTGGCGACCGAGACGTTCAGGCTGCTGACGCTGCCGGCCATCGGCAACCTGGCGAGGAAGTCGCAGTGCTCGCGGGTCAGCCGGCGCATGCCCTTGCCTTCCGCGCCCATCACCAGCACGGTCGGCCCCTTGAGGTCGAGCTGGTAGAGGGTCTTGTCCGCCTCGCCAGCGGTGCCGACCACCCACAGGCCGCGCTGCTGGAGCTTTTCCAGGGTGCGCGCGAGGTTGGTCACCGCCACCAGCGGGATCACCTCGGCGGCGCCGCAAGCGACCTTGCGCACGGTGGCGTTGAGGGTCGCGGACTTGTCCTTGGGCACGATCACCGCCTGCACCCCCGCCGCATCGGCGGTACGCAGGCAGGCGCCGAGGTTGTGCGGATCGGTGACGCCATCCAGGGCCAGCAGCAGCGGCACGCCCTCGCTCCGCTCGAGCAGTTCCTCGAGCATGTTTTCGCCCCAGACCTGGCTGGGGCTGACTTCCGCGACCACGCCCTGGTGGACGCCTTCCGCCCACTCGTCGAGTTCGCGCCGATCGCGCTGCCCTACCGGAATACGGAACCCGGCGGCCAGCTCGGTGAGCACCTGGACCCGCGGATCATGCCGCCCCTCGGCCAGCCACAACTGCTTGACCCGCTTCGGGTGATGACGCAACAACGCTTCCACGGCATGCACGCCGTAGACCTTTTCCCACTGACTCATGACTTGGCCTTACGTTTGCGCGCCCCGGTGGCGGCCGGAGCGTTGTCGGCCTTCGGCTTGGAAGGCCCCTTGCGATGCTTGGTCGGCTTGCCCGGCTTGGCGACAGCGGCGGGCTTGCCGTCCTTGGCCTTGCCCTTCGCGCTCTTGCCCGCAGGAACGACCTTGCCCTTCTTCCCGCCCTTGTCCTTGCCGCCGACACGCGCCTCGGCGAGCAGCGCCTGCTTCACCTCGCGACTCTTGCGCACGTCGGTGTTGCCGAGCATCTCCGCGGCCTGCGCCAGCAGCTCCGGCGCGACCGGCGGCAGCGCCTGCACCTTGCCGGCCTTGCGCCGCGGCACCACCGCGGCGTCGGGACTGGCCAGCGCCGGCTCCAGGTCGACCTCGGGCACGGATGCGCCCTTGCGCCCCTTCGGCGCCTTGCCGGCGTTCGTCGACTTGTCGCCGTTGCGCTTCTTGCGTCCGATCGGCGCGCTCAGCACGTTTCCGGCCAGCTCGAAATCGATCTTCCGCTCGTCCAGGTCGACCCGCGCCACTACCACTTCCGTGGTGTCGCCGAGACGGAAGCTGCGCCCGGTGCGTTCGCCGCTGAGGCGATGGTGCACGGCGTCGAAATGATAGTAGTCGCCGGGCAGCGCGGTCACATGGACCAGGCCTTCGACGAAGATGTCGGTCAGCTCGACGAACAGACCGAAACCGGTGACCGCAGTGATTACGCCAGGGAAGGTCTCGCCGACCCGCTCGCGCATGTATTCGCACTTCAGCCAGTTGGTCACGTCGCGGGTGGCCTCGTCGGCACGCCGCTCGGTCATCGAGCACTGCTCGCCCAACTGGTCCAGGCGCAATTCGTCGTACGGATAGATACGCGCCTTGGGCATGCTCGCCGCGCCGGCCCGCTGCACGTGCGGAGTCTCCGCCTTGGAGCGGATCACACTGCGGATCGCACGATGCACCAGCAGGTCCGGGTAGCGCCGGATCGGCGAGGTGAAGTGGGTGTAGGCGTCGTAGTTGAGGCCGAAGTGGCCATTGTTGTCCGGGCTGTACACCGCCTGGCTGAGCGAACGCAGCATGACCGTCTGGATCAGGCGGAAGTCGGCGCGGTCGTGGATCTTCTCCAGCAACTCCTGGTAGTCGCCCGGGGTCGGCGCGGCCTTGCCGCGGCCGAGGCTCAACCCCAGCTCGCCGAGGAACTGGCGCAGGTTGTTGAGTTTCTCCTGCGGCGGGCCGTCATGCACCCGGTACAACGCCGGGATGGCGTGCTTCTGCAGGAAGCGTGCGGTCGCCACGTTGGCGCAGAGCATGCATTCTTCGATCAGGCGGTGCGCATCGTTGCGCTGGGTCGGGCGGATTTCCGAGATCTTCCGGTCGGCGCCGAAGACGATGCGGGTTTCCTGGGTCTCGAAATCGATCGCGCCGCGGACATGGCGGCCGGCCAGCAGCGCTTTATACAACGCATACAGCTGCTGCAGGTGCGGCACCACGCCGGGCAACTGCTGGCGCAGGTTCTCGGCCTCGACGCTGTCGGGGTGCTCGAGCAACTGGCTGACCTTGGTGTAGGTCAGGCGGGCATGGGAGTGGATCACCGCTTCGTAGAACTGGTAGCCGGTCAGCTTGCCAGCCTTGGACAGGGTCATCTCGCAGACCATGGCCAGCCGGTCGACCAGCGGATTCAGCGAGCAGAGACCATTGGACAGCACCTCCGGCAGCATCGGGATCACCCGCTCGGGGAAATACACCGAGTTGCCGCGCCTGGCCGCCTCTTCGTCCAGCGCCGAACCGACCTTCACGTAGTGCGAGACATCGGCGATCGCCACGAACAGGCGCCAGCCGCCGCCGCGCTTGGCCTCGGCGTACACCGCGTCGTCGAAGTCGCGGGCATCCTCGCCGTCGATGGTGACGAAGGGCACCTGGCGCAGGTCGATACGCTTTTCCTTGTCCTTCTCCGCCACTTCCGGCTTGAGCTTGGCCGCTTCCTTCTCCACCGCGGCCGGCCAGACGTGGGGGATATCGTAGCTGCGCAGGGCGACTTCGATCTCCATCCCCGGCGCCATGTAGTCGCCGAGCACCTCGACGATCTCGCCCTGGGCCTGGCGGTGGATGCTCGGCCATTGCTCGATGCGCACCTGGACGAACTGGTTGTGCCTGGCCTTGCCGGCCTTGCCCGGCGGGATCAGGACTTCCTGCTGGATCTTCGGGTTGTCCGCGACCACCACGCCGATGCCGCTTTCCTCGAAGTAGCGGCCGACCACGATCTCGTGGGCCCGCTCGATCACCTCGACCAGCTGGCCTTCGCGGCGTCCGCGCCGGTCATGGCCGGACACCCGGGCCAGGGCGCGGTCGCCGTCGAACACCAGGCGCATCTGGGTGGGACTGAGGAACAGGTCGTCGCTGCCATCGTCGGGGATCAGGAAGCCGAAGCCGTCGCGGTGCCCGCTGATGCGGCCGCGGATCAGGTCCAGCTTGTCCACCGGCGCATAGGCGCCACGACGCGTATAGATAAGCTGCCCGTCGCGCTCCATGGCGCGCAGGCGACGACGCAAGGCCTCTTCCGGCTCCTCGCCGGCGAGCCCGAACTCGTCGAGCAACTGGGAGCGAGTCGCCGGAGCGCCCCGCTCGGATAGGTGAGCCAGGATCAGTTCCCGGCTGGGGATGGGGTTTTCGTACTTTTCCGCTTCGCGAGCGGCCTCGGGATCGAGGTTTTGCCAATCGGCCATTAGAGGTAGGTCACCTTTTCTTCTTTAGCGTTTGCTGCCATTGCTCTATTGAAGCGCGAAAACGCTTCGTCGGTCAGCTTCGGCAACAGAATAATTTTTATCGCATCAGGGGTTTACAAGCAGAATACGTACTCGTATAGTTCGCGCCCACAACGTTGCTGAGACGTTGTAACACGGAAACGATGAGCGATCATCGACTCCAGTGCCCAGGTGGCGGAATTGGTAGACGCACTAGGTTCAGGTCCTAGCGGTGGCAACACCGTGGAAGTTCGAGTCTTCTCCTGGGCACCATATTTCAGACAAAGCCGGTCATTAGACCGTTTTTGTTTCAGCAGTTCAGCCACTACCAGGCATTGAAACTGCGACAAGGTTTGCAACACCCAAGTCGATGAGCGATCATCGCACAATGCTGAAAAGCATGCCCAGGTGGCGGAATTGGTAGACGCACTAGGTTCAGGTCCTAGCGGTGGCAACACCGTGGAAGTTCGAGTCTTCTCCTGGGCACCATCTTCAAGACAAACAGCCGAGCATCGCTCGGCTTTTTGTTGTCCGCGATTTTCCCTTCGAGCCACGCCACCCTCCCCCGCTCACCGCGGCGCCGACCCCGGAAATGAAAACGGGCCGCATGCGCAGCCCGTTCCGTCATCGCCCCGCTATCCGCCTCAGGCGAATGGATGGCGCAGGATGATGGTTTCGTTGCGGTCCGGACCGGTGGAGATGATATCGATCGGCGCACCCACCAGCTCTTCCACGCGCTTGATGTAGGCGCGGGCGTTGGCCGGCAACTCTTCCAGGGTCTTCGCACCCACGGTCGACTCGCTCCAGCCGGGCATTTCCTCGTAGACCGGCTGCAGGCCGATGTAGCTGTCGGCATCGGTCGGCGCTTCCAGCACATCGCCATCGGCATTCTTGTAGCCGACGCACAGGCGCACCACATCCAGGCCATCGAGCACGTCGAGCTTGGTCAGGCACAGGCCGGAGATGCTGTTGATCTCGATGGCGCGGCGCAGGATCACGGCATCGAACCAGCCGCAGCGACGAGCGCGACCGGTGGTGGCGCCGAACTCGTGGCCGCGCTTGGCCAGGTAGGCGCCGACGTCGTCGAACAGCTCGGTCGGGAACGGACCGGAGCCGACGCGAGTGGTATAGGCCTTGGTGATACCCAGTACGTAGTCCAGGTACAGCGGGCCGAAGCCGGAACCGGTGGCGGTACCGCCAGCGGTGGTGTTGGAACTGGTCACGTAGGGATAGGTGCCATGGTCGATGTCCAGCAGCGATCCCTGGGCGCCTTCGAACATGATGTCCTTGCCGTGCTTGCGCAGGTCGTGCAGGGTCGCAGCGACATCGGCCATCATCGGCTTGAGCAGCTCGGCATACTCCATCGCCTCGTCCAGGGTCTTCTGGAAGTCGATGGCCGGCTCCTTGTAGTAGTGCTGCAGGACGAAGTTATGGTAGTCCAGCAGCTCGCCCAGCTTGGCGGCGAAGCGCTCGCGGTGGAACAGGTCGCCGACGCGCAGGCCGCGACGTGCCACCTTGTCCTCGTATGCCGGGCCGATACCGCGACCGGTGGTGCCGATCTTGGCTTCGCCGCGGGCCTTCTCGCGCGCCTGGTCGAGGGCGACGTGATAGGACAGGATCAGCGGACAGGAAGGACTGATGCGCAGGCGCTCGCGCACCGGCACGCCCTTCTCTTCCAGCTTGGTGATTTCGCGCAGCAGCGCATCCGGCGCCAGCACCACGCCATTGCCGATCAGGCACTGCACGCCTTCGCGCAGGATGCCCGATGGAATCAGGTGCAGGACGGTTTTCTCGCCATCGATCACCAGGGTGTGGCCAGCGTTGTGACCACCCTGGTAGCGAACTACGGCAGCCGCCTGCTCGGTGAGCAGGTCGACGATCTTGCCCTTGCCCTCATCACCCCATTGGGTGCCCAGGACTACGACATTCTTACCCATAACACTTGTCCCCATCGTGGAAGTTCGATGCCGGCCGCGGCCGGCGGAATCTCAGGACGCCAGCGGCGCCACCTGCCAATTGCCATCGCGCAGCGCCAGCTGCCGGTCGCAGCCCGCCTCGCGCGCAGAAGCCGCATCCTGCCCGGGCAGAGCCTGGACGACACGCTGCCCGTCGCGGCGCAGTCGTTGCACCGCCTGCCAGAGCCCGGCCCCTTCGGCCGGCGCCCAGATACCCGATACAGCCTGGTCCAACCGGGCCTGGCCGAGAGTGACCAGGCTTTTCAGATCGGTGGAGAAACCGGTGGCCGGGCGGGCGCGCCCGAAATCGGCACCGATATCATCATAGCGACCGCCCTGGGCGATGGACTGGCCAACGCCGGGCACGAAGGCCGCAAACACCACGCCGGTGTGATAGTGATAGCCACGCAGCTCGCCGAGGTCGAAATACAGCGGCAAGCCGGGGAAGCGCCCGGCCAGCGAATCGGCGATCTCGATCAGCTCGTTCAGCGCCACCTGGACATCGGCCGGCGCCGCCGCCAGACGGGCACGGCCCTGCTCCAGCGCATCGCGGCCGCCACATAGCTCGGCCAGCGCACGCAACATGCCGCGCAGCTCGGCAGGCAGGTCTGCAGTCAGCGCCTCGACCTCGTCCACCGCCTTGCGCTGCAAGGCATCGAACAACTGCTGCTCGACTTCGCCGGACAGCCCTGCCGCGCGCGCCAGGCCGCGGTAGATACCGACATGGCCGAGGTCCATGTGCACGTCCGGCACTTCCGCCATCTCGAGCATTTCCAGCATCAGGCTGATCACCTCGACATCGCTGGCAGGGCTCGGATCGCCGTACAGCTCGGCGCCCAGCTGGATCGGACTACGCGAAGTGGACAGCGCGCGCGGCTGCGCATGCAGCACACTGCCGGCATAGCACAGGCGGCTCGGTCCCTCGCGGCGCAGGCTGTGCGCATCCATCCGCGCCACTTGCGGCGTAATGTCGGCACGGAAACCCATGAGCCGGCCGGACGCCGGGTCGGTCACCTTGAAGGTGCGCAGGTCAAGATCCTGTCCCGCGCCGGTGAGCAGCGACTCCAGGTATTCGATATGCGGGGTCACGACGAACTCGTAACCCCAGCGGTGGAACAGATCCAGCACCTGACGGCGGGCTGCTTCGATGCGCGCCGCCTCCGGGGGCAGCACCTCTTCGATCCCATCTGGCAGCAGCCAGCGGTCTACCGTTGCCATTTCGCCTCTCCCCTTTCAGCCGGGCGGCACATCATCAGTGAATCCAGTAAAGAAGCAGGGTGCCGAGCAGCACGCTGCCCAGCCCCACGAGACGCAGGTGACGGTCGCTCAGCCGGCCGATGCCGGTGACCGCCTCGCGCCATTGTCGCGGACACAGGAACGGCAGGATGCCTTCCAGCACCAGCACGAGACAAAAAGCGATGCCGAATTCCTGCCACATGATTCTCGCGGACGCAAAAAAGCCGGGATTTCCCGGCTGGCTCATCATAACACGATTTCTCCGGCGGGCGCTGCCGCCCGCCGGAGAACCGAGTATTACTTGTTGGCCTTGTTCAGATAGCGGAAGAACTCGCTGCTCGGATCGAGCACCAGTACGTCGCGCTTCTCGGCGAAGCTTTCGCGATACGCCTTCAGGCTACGGTAGAAGGAATAGAACTCCGGATCCTGGTTGTAGGCCTTGGCATAGATCGCGGCAGCCTTGGAGTCGCCGTCACCGCGGGTCTCTTCCGACTCGCGGTAGGCTTCGGCAACGATTACCCGGCGCTGGCGATCGGCGTCGGCACGAATGCCTTCGGCCAGTTCGCGACCCTTGGCGCGGTGCTCGCGGGCCTCGCGCTCACGCTCGGTGCTCATCCGCTCGAAGACGCTGCGGTTGACTTCCTTCGGCAGGTCGATGGCCTTGACCCGCACGTCGATCACCTCGATACCCAGTTCCTTCTGCGCCATGCGGTTCAGCGAAGCGGTGATGTCGCCCATCAGCGCGTCGCGCTCGCCCGATACCACTTCATGCAGGGTACGCTTGCCGAACTGGTCGCGCAGACCCGCTTCGAGACGCCGCGACAGGCGTTCGTCGGCGATCTGCTTGAGGCCCGAGGTAGCGGTGTAGAAGCGCTCGGCATCCGCCACCCGCCACTTGGCATAGGCATCCACCATCACCGCTTTCTTTTCCAGGGTCAGGAAGCGCTGGGTCGGGGCATCCAGGGTCAGCAGGCGAGCGTCGAACTTGCGCACCTGGTTGACGTACGGGATCTTGAAGTGCAGGCCCGGCTTGACGTCGGACTCGACCACCCGGCCGAAGCGCAACATGACCGCGCGCTCGGTCTGCTGGACTACGTAGACGCTGTTCCACAGGACGATGGCGGCGACGACACCGACGATCAGAGCGATCAAAGACTTGTTGCCCATCAGCGGCTCTCCCTCGTACGCGCGTCTTGCTGGCGCAGATCGTTGACGATCCGCGACCCCAGGTCGGAAGCGCTGGCGCTGCCACCACCGGCGGAAGCACCGGCCCCCGTAGCGGGCGCGGCGTTACGACCATCGATCATCTTGTCCAGCGGCAGGTAGAGCAGGTTGTTCTGCCCCTGCTGACCGGTCACCAGCACCTTGCTGGTCTGGCTGAAGACTTCCTGCATGGTGTCCAGGTACAGACGCTCGCGCGTCACTTCCGGAGCCTTGCGATATTCCACCAGCAGCTTGGAGAAGCGATCCGCCTCGCCCTGGGCGCGCGAAATCACCTCGTCGCGGTAACCGTTGGCTTCTTCGATGATGCGCTGGGCCTGGCCACGTGCCTCCGGCACCACGCCGTTGGCATAGGCTTCGGCCTGGTTCTTCTCGCGCTGCTCGTCCTCGCGGGCCCGGATCACATCGTCGAACGCTTCCTGCACCTCACGCGGTGCCTGGGCGCTCTGGATGTTCACCTGGGTCACGGTGATACCGGTCCTGTAGGTATCCAGGAAGCGTTGCAGGCGCTCGCGCACCTCGGTCGCCATCTGCTCGCGGCCTTCGGTGAGGATCCGGTCCATGGTGGTGGAGCCGGCGACATGCCGCAGCGCGCTCTCGGTCGCCTGCTGCAGGCTGACCTCGGGCTGGTCGACGTTGAGCACGAAGTCCTGCAGGTTGCTGATCTTGTACTGCACGGTCAGCGGCACTTCGACGATGTTCTCGTCCTCGGTGAGCATCTGCCCCTGCTTGCTGTACGCACGCTCGCGGGTGACGTTCTCCTGGAAGCGCTTGTCGATCGGCGGGAAGTAGAAGTTCAGGCCGGGACCGACCGTCTCGTAATACTTGCCGAAGCGCAGGATGACCGCCTGCTCCTGCTCGTCCACCACATAGATGGCGTTGTACAGCCAGAGCACGGCGAGGATCGCCAGGCCGATGCCGAACAGGCCCAGGCCACCGCCCTTGCCGCCGGAACCGGAGCCGGAACCGTTGCCACTGCGTTTTTTTCCACCGAACAGCCCGTTCAGGCTGTCCTGAAGCTTGCGGAAAGCCTCATCCAGGTCGGGCGGCCCCTTGCGGTCACCACCGCCGCCACCACCACCGCGGCGGCCTCCCCACGGGTCTCGATCGTTGTTGTTCGAGTTGTCACCCGGCTCGTTCCAAGCCATAGCGCTCTCCATCTAGTAACGCGAAACGCGCCTGCGGCGCGGCCACCCATGCTACCGAATGCCCTGCCCGCTGCCAAAAGCAGCGATACGGGCTTTATTGCAAAGTGTGTTGCGCAACGAACTCCGCCGGCTGCCAGCCAGCGCGGCTCGCCAGGCGGTTCAACTCGGCCCGCGGCAGGCGCACCTGCAGCAGGGTACAACCCTCCTCATCGTGCGCCTCGGACTGCACCGCGCCCAGTTCGAACAACTGGGCGCGCAGGCGCCCGAGCCGCTGGGGCAGGCGCAAGGTTCCGACGAACAGGTCCTCGCCGAGCAGCTCGGCGATGGCCTGGCGCAACAGGTCGAGGCCTTCGCCGGTCTGCGCCGACAGCCAGACGCGCACCGGCTTGCCGGAATCGTCGCGCTGGATGTGCGGCTCGACCGAGGGTAGCAGGTCGACCTTGTTATAGACCTCGAGCATCGGCAATTCGTTGGCGCCGATCTCGCCGAGCACCGCCAGCACCTGCTCGACCTGCGCATCCCGTTCGGGCTCGTAGGCGTCGATCACGTGCAGCAGGAGGTCGGCGTTGCTCGACTCTTCCAGCGTAGCGCGGAAGGCCTCCACCAGCTTGTGCGGCAGGTGACGGATGAAGCCCACCGTGTCGGCCAGCACCACCGGCCCGAGATCGTCCAGTTGCAGGCGACGCAGGGTGGGGTCGAGGGTGGCGAACAACTGGTTGGCGGCATACACCTCGGAGGCGGTGAGCGAATTGAACAGGGTCGATTTGCCGGCGTTGGTATAGCCGACCAGGGAGACCGCCGGGATATCCGCGCGCTTGCGCCCGCGTCGAGCCTGCTCGCGCTGGCTGCGGACCTTCTCCAGGCGCTGCTTGATCTGGCGGATGCGCACGCGCAGCAGGCGTCGGTCGGTTTCCAGCTGGGTCTCGCCCGGACCGCGCAGACCGATACCGCCTTTCTGCCGTTCGAGGTGGGTCCAGCCGCGTACCAGCCGCGTGCTCATGTGCTCCAGTTGCGCCAGTTCCACCTGCAACTTGCCTTCGTGGGTACGTGCGCGCTGGGCGAAGATGTCGAGGATCAGCCCGGTCCGGTCGAGTACGCGGCACTCGAACGCACGCTCGAGGTTGCGCTCCTGGCTGGGCGTCAAGGTGTGGTTGAAAATCACCAGCTCGACGTTTTCGGCCTTGACCAGGTCGTGCAACTCCTCGACCTTGCCACTGCCGATAAGATATTTGGCGCTCGGCTGGTGGCGGGAGACGCTGACGAATGCCACCGTTTCCGCGCCGGCCGAACGCACCAGCTCCTGGAACTCCTGCGGGTCTTCACGCGCCTCGGGGTTCTGCCCTTCCAGATGCACCAGAACAGCCTGTTCCCCACCACCTGGGCGCTCAAAGAACAAAGCGGACTCCCGTCAAGCGTTGCCCGGCTCGGCCGGCTGGTCACCGCTCGGCAGACGCACCGGACGGCTCGGTACCACGGTGGAGATCGCGTGCTTGTAAACCATCTGGCTGACGGTGTTCTTCAGCAGGATGACAAACTGGTCGAAGGACTCGATCTGGCCTTGCAGCTTGATGCCGTTGACCAGATAGATGGAAACCGGGACGCGTTCTTTCCGCAGGGTATTGAGGTAAGGGTCTTGTAGCGAATGCCCTTTTGACATGTGCCGCACTCCTTTAAGGATCGTAGTTTGAAGTAGTCGAATAGGGTGACTTGGCGCCGTCCAAACTCCGGTCTCGCTCCGGAAACAGACGGACAAATTAAGGTCTCAGGCCAATATGGAGACCGTTTTCAGGTATTTCAAGGCACGCGGCAGATTGTCACCTGCTAGGCTGTCCATCCAGTGTAGATGGCTCCAGCTTCGCAGCCAGGTGAACTGGCGCTTGGCCAACTGGCGGGTAGCGATGATGCCGCGTTCGGTCATTTCAGCGTAGGACAGCTTGCCATCCAGGTAATCCCACACCTGACGGTAACCCACGGCTCTAATAGACGGTAATCCTGCATGCAAGTCACTTCTGGCATGCAGTGCTTCGACCTCGGCGATGAAACCCTGTTCCAGCATCTGGCGAAAACGCTGCGCAATCCGCGCGTGCAACACCTGGCGCTGCTCGGGAGCAATCGCCAGCTGAGCGACAGTATACGGCAATTGATTCCTGCCTGACGCGTCAAAATCCGCCTTTTCAGCGCTTTGCCGGCGACGCAGGTCGCTCATCGACACCCCGCCGAGGCGATACACCTCGAGCGCCCGCATCAGTCGCTGCGGGTCGTTGGGGTGGATGCGCGCAGCCGACTCCGGGTCGACCTCGGCGAGTTGCCGGTGCAGCGCCTCCCAACCTTCGGACAGGGCCTCGGCCTCGATCGCCGCGCGCACCTCGGGATCGGCGCCGGGCATGTCGGCCAGGCCCTCGAGCAACGCCTTGTAATAGAGCATGGTGCCCCCCACCAGCAGGGGAATCCTGCCGCGCGCGGTGGCCTTGGCCATCGCCGCCAGGGCGTCGGCGCGGAATTCCGCGGCCGAATAGCTCTCCGCCGGATCGCGGATATCGATCAGGCGGTGCGGATAGCGCGCCAGCAGCTCCCGGGAAGGCTTGGCCGTACCGATATCCATGCCGCGGTAGATCAGCGCCGAGTCGACGCTGATCAGCTCGCAGGGCAGCGCATCGGCCAGCGCCATCGCCAGGTCGGTCTTGCCGGCGGCGGTCGGCCCCATGAGAAAGATGGCGGGAGGCAGGGAAGACATCGGAACGCTCTTGGACAAAGCGCATAGCTTCGGGCTTTGCGCCCGAAGCTGCAAGGCTCAGCGTCCGCGCAGGAAGAGCTTGTCCAGCTCGTCCAGGCCCAACTGGGTCCAGGTCGGACGCCCATGGTTGCACTGGCCGCTGCGTTCGGTGATTTCCATGTCGCGCAACAGGGCGTTCATTTCCGGCAGGGTCAGGCGCCGGTTGGCGCGCACCGCGCCATGGCAGGCCATGGTGCCGAGCAACTCGTTCAGGTGTGCCTGGATACGGTCGCTGGTGCCGTACTCCAGCAGGTCGGCGATGACATCGCGCACCAACTGGGTCGCCTCCGCCTGCTTGAGCAGCGCAGGGATCTGCCGGATCGCCAGGCTTTCCGGCCCCAGGCGCTGCAGCTCGAAGCCCAGGCGCTGGAACCAGCTGGAATGCTCTTCCGCGCAATCCGCCTCGCGCTCGCTGACCGCGATCGACTCCGGCACCAGCAACGGCTGCCCACGCAAGCCTTCGCTGGCCATCGCCACCTTGAGGCGCTCGTAGGTGATCCGTTCGTGGGCCGCGTGCATGTCCACCAGCACCAGGCCGTGGGCGTTCTCGGCGAGAATGTAGATGCCCTTGAGCTGCGCCAGGGCGTAACCCAGCGGCGGGATGTCCTGGGCGCTCTCGGGCAACGCGGCTGGCGCCTCGCCCGCGGGTAACGGCGCGAAGTAGGCCTTGTAGGCGCCACCGGCCTCGGCCAGAGAGGGCGGCGCCTCCGGCCGGGTATAGGCGGAATAGCCGGAGGAGCCGCCGGAGGCCGATGAGCCGCCACTCCAGCCCACCCGTGCCGCCGGACTCTCCAGCACGCTCTCGGCCAGGCGCATCTCGCCCTGCGGGCCGAACTCGCCGGCGGCAGCGCCGGTCGGACGCGGCTCGGTCAGGCTGGTCGCCCCGGGCGGCGCGAGCTGGTCGTCGGGACGGACCTCGCCCAGCGCACGATGCAAGGTGCCATAGAGGAAGTCATGGACCATCCGGCTGTCACGGAAGCGAACTTCGTGCTTGGTCGGGTGCACGTTGACGTCCACCACCGCCGGATCGACTTCGAAGAACAGCACGAAGGTCGGATGCCGGCCGTTGTACAGCACGTCGCGATAAGCCTGGCGCACCGCGTGGGCGACCAGCTTGTCGCGCACCATGCGCCCGTTCACATAGAAGTACTGCAGGTCCGGCTGGCTGCGGGAGAAGGTCGGCAAGCCGACCCAACCCCACAGGTGCAGGCCGTTGCGCTCGACCTCGATCGGCAGCGCCTGCTCGAGGAATGCCTGGCCGCACACCGCGCCGACCCGGCGCGCGCGGGCCAGCTCGTCTCGCGCCTCGTGCAGGGCGAAGATGGTCTTGCCGTTGTGGCGCAGGTGGAAAGCCACGTCGAAACGGGCCAGCGCCAGGCGCTTGATGACTTCCTGCAGATGGTCGAACTCGGTCTTCTCGGCGCGCAGGAACTTGCGCCGCGCCGGGGTGTTGAAGAACAGGTCGCGAACCTCGACGCTGGTCCCCACCGGGTGCGCCGCCGGCTGTACCCGCGGCTGCATGTCGCGGCCCTCGGTTTCCACCTGCCAGGCTTCGCCGGCGTCGGCGGTACGCGAGGTCATGGTCAGGCGCGCTACCGAACTGATCGAGGCCAGCGCCTCGCCACGGAAGCCGAGGCTCATCACCCGCTCCAGGTCTTCCAGCTCGCGGATCTTGCTGGTGGCGTGGCGAGCCAGGGCCAGCGGCAGGTCGTCGGCGGGGATGCCGCGACCGTCGTCGCGCACTCGCAGCAACTTGATGCCGCCCTGCTCGACCTCCACATCAATGCGCCGGGAACCGGCGTCAAGGCTGTTTTCCAGGAGTTCCTTGGCCACCGAGGCGGGACGCTCGACCACCTCACCGGCGGCGATCTGGTTCGCCAGCCGCGGACTCAGCAGCTGGATACGCGGTGCTTCACTCATCACTGGGCCGCCAGGGCGGTGCTCGGGATGGACAGTGCCTGGCCGACTTTCAGGTTGTCGCTGGACAGGCTGTTGCTGCTACGCAGCGCGGCCATGCTCACTTCATAGCGCTGGGCGATCATCGCCAGGGTCTCTCCGGGCCGCACCACGTGCTCGCGCGGCCCCATGGAGAGCTTGCCCTGGGCGCGCAAAGAGGCGATGTAGGTACCGGGCGGCGGGCTCTGCTGGAAATACTGGCGGATGCCGCTGGTGATCGAACGCGCCAAGGCCTGCTGATGGCTGGCGCTGGCCAGCTTGCGCGACTCGTTGACGTTCGAGATGAAGCCGGTTTCCACCAGGATCGACGGGATATCGGGCGACTTCAGCACCATGAACCCGGCCTGCTCGACACGACGCTTGTGCAGCGAAGTGATGCGGCCGACATTGGTCAGTACCTTGTGGCCGACATCCAGGCTCGACGAGAGGGTGGCGGTCATCGACAGGTCGAGCAGCACGCCGGCGAGCATCTGGTCCTTGTCGCCGAGGCTGACGCTGCCATCGCCGCCGATCAGGTCGGAACGGTTCTCGCTGTCGGCCAGCCAGCGCGCGGTTTCCGAAGTGGCGCCGCGGTCGGACAGGGCGAACACCGAGGCACCGAAGGCGCTGCGGCTCGGCGCGGCGTCGGCATGGATCGAGACGAACAGGTCGGCGCCCTTCTTGCGGGCGATCTCGGTGCGCTTGCGCAGCGGGATGAAATAGTCGCCGGTACGGGTCAGCTCGGCCCGGTAACCGCGCACCTGGTTGATCTGGCGTTGCAGCTCGCGAGCGATCGACAGGGTGATGTTCTTCTCGTGCAACCCGCCCGGGCCAAGGGCGCCAGGGTCTTCACCGCCGTGGCCGGCGTCGATGGCGATGACGATATCGCGGGTGCCGCCCTTGGTTGGCAGCGGCAGCTTGGCCACCGGCTGGGTCGGCGTCACCGGGGTGACCGGCACGCTCGGGGTCGGCGTCGCGGGTACGTCCGGGGTCAGGTCAGCGCCCTGGTCGTAGAGATCGACCACCAGGCGGTTGCCGTATTGCTGGTTGGGCGGCAGGACGAAGCTTTTCGGGGTGACCTGCGCCGACAGGTCGAGGACCATGCGCAGGTCGTTGGGCGTGCGCTGGGCGGAGCGCACCGCGGTGATCGGGGTGTTGCCGAGCTTGAGACCGTTGAGCTGGGTCGCCAGTTGGGCGCCGCTGACGTCGATGACGATACGGTTGGGCGCGGCCAGGGTGAACAGGCTGTGCTGCACCGGACCGGAGAGATCGAAGACCAGACGGGTGTTGTCCGGAGCGCGCCAGATCCGCACGCTCTTGATTTGCGCGGCGGCCAGAACCTCGCCGACCTGGCAGGCCAGCAGAATCATCACCCCAGTCAACAACGTCCGCAGACGCAAGCCCCAACCCATCGTTTTTCTCATGCTCCCATGGTCAGGGTGGCACACCAGGCTTCGCCCCGCGCACCGTGCGGTACCAGGCGCAGTGTCCGTCCACCCGCTTGGGCAGTAATGGTAATGTCCAGATCGGCGGTTGGCAAAACGCCCGCACCGCGCTCGGGCCACTCGATCAGACAGAGTGCGCTGCCGTCGAAATAGTCGCGGATGCCGAAGAACTCCAATTCCTCCGCATCGGCGAGCCGGTACAGGTCGAAATGGTAGGCGCGCAGCTCGCCGATTTCGTAAGGCTCGACCAGGGTAAAGGTCGGGCTTTTCACCGAGCCGGCATGGCCGAGGCCGCGCAGGATGCCGCGCGAGAGGGTGGTCTTGCCGGCGCCGAGGTCGCCATGCAGGTAGATCACCCCCTGCCCCCCGCTGGCCCGGGCGATGCGCCCGCCCAGTTCGAGCATCGCGTCTTCCCCTTCGGCGGACAGGATCACTTCAGACACGGACTGCACTCCTCGAGCAACTGACGAACGGTAGGTATGAGATCGGTCGCCGCCAGCCCACGACCCTGGGCGCCGAGCCGCTCACCGGCGGCGGCATGCAGCCAGACCGCCAGGCAGGCCGCCTCGAACGCCTCCACGCGCTGGGCCAGCAAGGCACCGGTGATGCCCGACAGCACGTCACCCAGGCCGGCACCAGCCATCGCCGAATGCCCCTGGGAACAGACGGCAAGTCGTCCGTCGGGCGCGGCGACCAGGCTGCCGGCGCCCTTCAGCACCGCCACCGCCTGGTAGCGACGCGCCAGTTCCAGCGCCGCCGCCGGGCGGTCCGCCTGCACCTCGGTGGTCGAGCGACCCAACAGGCGCGCGGCCTCGCCGGGATGCGGCGTCAGAATCCATGTCCGCGGCCCTGCTCCGACCGGTTCCAGGGCCAGCAGGTTCAACGCGTCGGCATCCCAGACCTGCGGCAACGGTCGCGACCGGACAGCGCTCAGCAGGCTACGCCCCCAGGCGCGCTGGCCAAGACCGGGACCGAGCACCAGCACGCTGGCGCGTTCGGCAAGGGCCAGCAGTTGGTTCGCCGACGCCACGCCATGGGCCATGACCTCGGGACAACGGCTCAGCAACGCCGGCACATGTTCGACGCGGGTCGCCGCCGAGACCAGCCCGGCGCCGCAGCGCAGGGCGCTTTCCGCGGCCAGTAGCACTGCCCCGCCCATGCCGGTGTCGCCGCCGACCACCAGAAGGTGGCCGAACAGCCCCTTGTGCGCGGTCCGCGGCCGCGCTGCCAGACTCGGCAGGGCATTTCGTGCCAGACGGTGGGCCCGGGGCTGGAGCCCTTGCAACACGACGGCGTCGCTGCCGAGTTCGTCGAACACCAGCTCGCCGACCCGTGCCGGCGCCTCGCCAGTGAACAGCCCGATCTTCAGGCCGATGAAAGTCACTGTCAGATCCGCCCTGATCGCTTCCCCCAATACCGCACCGGTGTCGGCGCTCAAGCCGGAAGGAATATCCACCGCCAGCACCGGCAGGTCGGCGGCGTTGGCCAGGCGGATGGCCTGCGCAAAGGGCTCGCGCACGACACCTGCCAGGCCGGTGCCGAGCAATGCATCCACTACTACGCCCTCGAGCACGGCGCACTCGCTCCAGGGCTCCACCACGACCCCGGTCGCCAGCGCGGCGGCATGCGCCTGCGCCGCGTCGCCGGCAAGCCGCTGCGGCGCCGCGACCGCCAGCACCCGCACTCGCCAACCCGCACGTTGCGCCAGCGCCGCGATCAGGTAGCCGTCGCCGGCATTGTTGCCGTGCCCGGCGAGCACCGTCAGCGCCGCGGCCTCCGGCCAACGGCGGCGCAAGGCACGCCAGGCGGCGTGGGCGGCGCGCTGCATGAGTTCGAAGCCCGGCGTGCCGGCGGCGATCAGGCGCGCATCGAGGTCGCGCACCTGGGCGGCGGAATAGAGGGCGAGTGGCAGGTCGTCGTGCTGGAAGGTCATGGTCATCGGATCGATTCGGCGTCAGGCGCGCAGTCTGGCAGAATTATACCTATCCCATTTCGCTTTCCCTCGTCTTCGTTGCCTCCCATGACTCCCCAACCTCTGGCCGACAACCTTTCCCCGCCGGACCCCGCCCGCCTCGCCCAGTCCATCAAGGACTGGAGCCGCGAGCTGGGGTTCCAGCAGGTCGGTATCAGCGACGTCGAGCTGGGCGAGCACGAAGCGCACCTGCAGCGCTGGCTGGAGGCCGGCTACCACGGCGAGATGGACTACATGGCGGCGCACGGCAGCAAGCGCTCGCGACCTGCCGAGCTGGTTCCCGGCACGCTGCGGGTGATCTCCCTGCGCATGGATTACCTGCCCGGCGACACGCGCATGGCGCAGGTCCTCGCGACGCCGGAAAAAGCCTACGTCTCGCGCTACGCCCTCGGCCGCGACTACCACAAGCTGATCCGCAAGCGTCTGCAACAACTGGCCGAGCGCATCCAGGCCGAAGTCGGCCCGTTCGGTTTCCGCGCCTTCGTCGACAGCGCGCCGGTGCTGGAAAAGGCCATCGCCGAACAGGCCGGCCTCGGCTGGATCGGCAAGAACACGCTGGTGCTCAACCGCAAGGCCGGCAGTTACTTCTTCCTCGGCGAGCTGTTCGTCGACATGCCGCTACCCGTCGACCCGGCGATGGACAGCGAGCATTGCGGACGCTGCTCGGCCTGCCTGGACATCTGCCCGACCGCGGCCTTCGTCGGCCCCTACCGGCTGGACGCGCGACGCTGCATCTCCTACCTGACCATCGAGTACAAGGGCGCGATTCCGCTGGAGCTGCGACCACTGATCGGCAACCGGGTATTCGGCTGCGACGACTGCCAGATCGTCTGCCCATGGAATCGCTTCGCCCGCCCCACCGGGCAGGGCGACTTCCAGCCGCGCCACAGCCTGGACAACGCCGAACTCGCCGAACTGTTCCTCTGGAGCGAGGAGGAGTTCCTCGGCCGCACCGAGGGTTCGCCGCTGCGCCGCGCCGGCTACGAGCGCTGGTTGCGCAACCTGGCGGTGGGGCTGGGCAACGCGCCCTCGACCATCCCGGTGCTGGAGGCGCTGAAGGCGCGCCGCGGGTTCCCTTCGGAGCTGGTCCGCGAGCACGTGGAATGGGCCCTGCGGCGCCACGGGGAAACCTAGCCCGGCCGGCGCCTGCCGCCCGGTCCGGACGGATCAGAGCTTGATGAAGTGGTCGCGGTAGTGGCGCAGCTCGGCGATCGACTCGCGGATATCGTCCAGCGCCAGGTGGGTGTTGCCCTTCTTGAAGCTCTCGCGGACCTGCGGCGCCCAGCGCGCGGCCAGCTCCTTGAGGGTGGAGACGTCGAGGTTGCGGTAGTGGAAGTAGCCTTCCAGCCTGGGCATGTGCCTATAGAGGAAGCGGCGGTCCTGGCAGATGCTGTTGCCGCAGATCGGCGAGCTGCGCTTGGGCACCCACTGCTCGAGGAAGGCCAGGGTCTGCGCCTCGGCCTCGGCCATGCTCACGGTACTTTCCCGAACCCTCTGGGTCAGGCCGGACTGGCCGTGCTGGCGGGTATTCCACTCGTCCATGCCGGCGAGGATTTCCTCTGGCTGGTGGATGGCGATCACCGGTCCTTCGGCCAGGGTGTTGAGGTCACTGTCGGTGACGATGGTGGCCATCTCGATGATGACGTCCCGGTCCGGATCGAGGCCGGTCATCTCCAGGTCGATCCAGATAAGGTTCTGCGGGTTCTGCATGGGGAGTCGCTCCAGTCGCTATGCCGTGCATTCTAGCGTGGAACGCCGCCGCGCGAATGATGGCGGCGCGCCCATGTTAAACTCGCCGCCGATTTTTCATGCGGACGCATCATGGCCAAACGCCACTTGACCCGCCGGCAGAGCTGGCGCATCGAAAAGATCCAGGAAGAACGCGCGGCCCGGGCGGCCCGTCGCGAGTCGCGTGCCGTGGAAGAGCTGGAGGGCGGCGACCTGGGACCGGAGCAGACCGGCCAGGTGATCGCTCATTTCGGGGTTCAGGTAGAGGTCGAGTCCGCCGACGGCCAGGTTTCCCGCTGTCACCTGCGCGCCAACCTGCCGGCACTGGTGACTGGCGACCAGGTGGTCTGGCGCGCCGGCAACCAGGGCATCGGCGTGATCGTCGCGCAATTGCCGCGCCGCTCCGAGCTGTGCCGCCCGGACATGCGCGGGCTGCTCAAGCCGGTGGCGGCCAACGTCGACCGCATCGTCATCGTCTTCGCCCCGCGTCCCGAACCGCACGCCAACCTGATCGACCGCTACCTGATCGCCGCCGAACATGCCGGCATCCAGCCGCTGCTGCTGCTGAACAAGGCCGATCTGGTCGACGAGAGCAATGCCGAAGGCATCGATGCGCTGCTGAATGTCTACCGCACCCTGGGTTACCCGCTGATCGAGGTGTCGGCCTTCAATGGCCTGGCGATGGACGAACTGCGCGGCGCGCTGGACGCTCACGTGAGCGTCTTCGTCGGGCAGTCCGGGGTAGGCAAGTCGTCGCTGGTGAATGCCTTGTTGCCGGGTGTCGACACCCGTGTCGGCGACCTCTCCACGGTGACCGGCAAGGGCACCCATACCACCACCACCGCGCGACTGTTCCATTTTCCCGGCGGCGGCGACCTGATCGACTCGCCCGGCATCCGTGAGTTCGGCCTGGGGCACGTGTCGCGAGACGATGTCGAGGCCGGTTTCATCGAGTTCCGCGACCTGCTCGGACATTGCCGCTTCCGCGACTGCAAGCACGACCGTGAACCAGGTTGCGCCCTGCTCCAGGCCTTGGAGGACGGGCGCATCATGCCGCAACGCATGGCCAGCTACCGGCACATTCTGGCAAGCATGCCGGAAACGGACTACTGAACCTCAGTCGCCCTTGATCTGCTCCAGCTTCAGGCTGCCGCCGTCGTCGAACAGGTTGAGCTTCTTCTGCACCTCGTCCGCCGGTAGCGAAGGTTGCGCGCCCGCCGCCGGTGCCTCGGCAGCCGGCTTCGGCTGCTCGCCCGGGGCAGCCGCGGGGGCGCTGGCTTCGGGAGCGCCGGTCTCGCCTTCGATGGCCTTCTGCGCCTTGCGGGTCAGGACCACGATGTCGATCCGCCGGTTCACCGGGTTCAGCGGGTCCTTGTCGTCGAACAGGCGTGCCGAGGCATAGCCGACAACCTGGGCGATCTGCCCTTCCGGATAGCCGCCGGCGACCAGCGCACGGCGCGCGGCGTTGGCGCGATTGGCCGATAGCTCCCAGTTGCCGAAGTCGCCGTTGCCGGCATAGGGCTTGGCGTCGGTGTGGCCGCTGATGCTGATCTTGTTCGGCACCTGGCGGATGGTCTCGGCCATGGCCAGCAGGATGTCCTCGAAATACGGCTGCAGGCGCGCGCTGCCGAGGTCGAACATCGGCCGGTTGGCGGCGTCGACGATCTGGATGCGCAGGCCGTCGCGGGTGATCTCGAAGTGGATCTGGTCCTTGAAGTCCTTGAGCATCGGATTTTCGTCGACCTTGTTCTGCAACTCCTGCAGCAGCAGCGCCAGACGCTCTCGCTCAACCTGCTCGGCGAGGTTCTCGGCCTGATCGGCGTTGACCTGGTGGTCCTGCTCGGGGCTGATCCGGCTTTCGTTGGAGTCCGGCTGGGCCTGAACCTGCGGATTGAGGGTCTTGTCCGGCGCCGGCGTCGGCGTGCCGCCGAGGTCGATGACGTAGGGACTGGCGCTTTCGCTGAAACCGATGGGGTCCTGGAAGTATCCGGAAATCGCCTTCTTCTGCTCCGGGGTGGCCGAAGACAGCAGCCAGAGCACCAGGAAGAACGCCATCATCGCCGTGGCGAAGTCGGCGAAGGCGATCTTCCACGAGCCGCCGTGGTGGCCGGCGGCATAGCGCTTGACGCGCTTGACGATGATCGGCTGGTTATTGTCCATCTATCGACAGTGCCTCCACTCAGCGGCCGCGCACGGCCTGCTCGAGCTCGGCGAAGGTCGGCCGATGGGCGGGCAGCAGCACCTTGCGGCCGAACTCGACGGCCAGCGAAGGCGGCATGCCGGAAGCGGAAGCGACCAGGCAGGCCTTGATCGCCTCGAACAGGTTCAACTCTTCCTTGGCATCGTGCTCCAGGGCGCCCGCCAGCGGGCCGACGAAGCCGTAGGCGGCGAGAATCCCGAGGAAGGTGCCCACCAGGGCGGCGGCGACGTGGTGGCCGATCTCCGCCTGGCTGCCTTCGCCAAGCAACGCCATGGTGATGACGATGCCGAGTACCGCGGCGACGATACCGAAGCCCGGCAGGGCGTCGGCGACCTTGGTCACCGCGTGGGACGGATGCTCCAGGTCCTCCTTGAGACTGGACAGCTCCATGTCGAACAGGCCTTCCAGCTCGTGCGGCGCCATGTTGCCGGAGGACATGATGCGCAGGTAGTCGCAGACATAGGCGGTCATCCGCTCATCCTTCAGCACACCGGGGTACTTGCTGAAGATGGGGCTGGCCGCGGGGTCTTCGATGTCCGCCTCGATCGCCATCATCCCTTCGCGCCGGCTCTTGTTGAGGATCTCGTAGAGCATGCCCAGCACCTCGAGGTAGTAGGTCTGGGTGAAGCGGTTGCTGAACATCTTCGGCGCTTTCTTCAGCACCACCATGAACGTGCTGCCCGGGTTGGACTGGAGGAACGCCCCCAGTGCCGCGCCACCGATGATCAGGACCTCGAAGGGCTGGATGATGGCGCCGATCTTGCCGCCGGAGAGCAGGAAGCCCCCGAGGACACTGGCGAAAACGACGATGATGCCGATGATTTTTGACATGAGGACCGGACGTGCGAAATGAACAGGATAAGGAGGGGGACTGCTAGGCTCCCTCTTGTTATCGGTTGCTAGCCGCAAGACTATAGTCCGAATACTCGAAAAGCCAGTTCGCCGCCTCGCCGACACCGAGCCCGACACCCATGACAGACCGCCTCGCCGCCTGGCTCGAAGAGCTCGACCGGCAACCCCTGCCGATCCCCGCCAGCCACTATGCCGGCCTGCACGCCGCGCTGAGCGACAGCCGTCGCTCGCTGCGCGAGATCGCCGACCAGTTGCAGGGCAGCCCGACGCTGGCGTTGTCCATCCTGCGCGAGGCCAATCGCGCCGAGAGCGCCCGCGACAACCCCGCGGAAAGCCTGGAGGTGGCCCTCAGCCGCCTCGGCCTGGCACGCGCGAGCCAACTTCTGAAGACCCTGCCGAGCATCCAGGATGCGGAGATGCCCAGGGTCCTCGGGCAGATGTTGCTGATCAGCCAGCACGCCATGCAGCAGGCCAGCGGCCTGTTCGGCGCGCGCCTGGCCAGGCTCTGGCAGGAAATCCACTGGGGCAGCCTGCTGACCATGGCTCCGGTCTGGGCGCTGGCCAACGCCCGCCCGCAGCTACTGGAGCAATGGCAGCAACGCGTGCTGGTACAGGGCGAACCGACCCTGCGAGTGGAGCGCGAACTGCTCGGCATGCGCCTGCTGCCGATCTGCCTGGCGCTGGCCGAACGCTGGCGGCTACCGCAGTGGGTCATCCAGGGCTATCGCCTGCTCGCCTGCGACCGTCGCTTGCTGGTTCGAGCCCTGCGTATCGCCCGCGACCATCAGTCGCCCCTGCTCCAGCAACAGCAACTCGATGCCCAGCCCGATCTCGCCCGCTGGCTGACCCAGCCGGCCAACTGCACTCTCCTCGCCAATGGCCTGGCCATCGCCGCGCACCAGAGCTGGGACGGGCCGCACATGCTGCGCTGGCAGCGCCTGACCGGCCTGTACCTGGGCCAGCCGCTGACCGAAGTCCAGCAGCAGGTGCACATGCTCGCCGCGCAAAGCGCGCGCCTGCACGCCCGGCCGCCGCTGTGGCATCCGGCGGTGGCCTTGATCTGGCCCTGGCAGGCCAGCCGCTGGCGTGCCGAAGCGGCACCCCCGCCGCCGCCCTCGGCGGAAGCCCTGGCCGAGTGGCGGCAGCATTGCGCCGAGTTGCTCCGCGAGCCCAGCCCGTTCAGCAACGTGGTGCAGCTCACCGCCTGTGCCCGCGATGCGCTGCGCGCCTGCGGCCTGCAAAGGATGCTGCTGCTGGTGGCCGATCGCACCCAGGTACACGTGCTGGCGCAGCAGAGCGCCGGACTCGAACCGGGCCAGGAGAAATTGCAACTGGAGATTGCCAGCAGCCCGCTGCTGAAGAAACTGTTCCAGCAACCCGCCCTGCTGCGCATCGGCCCGAACAACCAGGACCAGTTGCTGCCGGCCCTCGGCGAACCCTTGCGCCAACTGTTCCCCGGGCCTCACCTGCTGCTGCGCTCGCTGGGCAACGGCTCGCGGGTGGTGATGCTGGTCCTGGCCGACCTCGGCGGCCAGCCGTTCAGCGACCTGCATGCCCAGGCCTTCGCCAAGACCGCCCAGTGCACCGAGCGCGCGATCCAGCAGTTCGGCCGCCAGCGCCGCACGGAATGAGGGACATGCCCGGCACACTGGTCGGGCGCGCTTTCCGTTAAACTGCTGCCCTTCTTCAACCCGGGGGTACTCGCATGTCCGTTTTCTCCGACCTGCCATTGGTGATCGAGCCCAGCGACCTCGCGCCGCGCCTGGGCGCGCCCGAGCTGATCCTGGTCGACCTGACCAGTGCCGCCCGCTACGCCGAAGGGCATATCCCCGGCGCGCGTTTCGTCGACCCCAAACGCACCCAGTGGGGACAACCCCCGGCACCCGGCCTGCTACCGGCGAAGGCCGACCTGGAAGCCCTGTTCGGCGAGCTGGGCCACCGCCCGGAGGCGACCTACGTGGTCTACGACGACGAAGGCGGCGGCTGGGCGGGCCGCTTCATCTGGCTGCTGGACGTGATCGGCCACCACCGCTACCACTATCTCAACGGCGGCCTGCCGGCCTGGATCGCCGACGCCCAGGCGCTCGACCGCGAGGTCCCGGCGCCTGTCGGCGGCCCGCTGCCGCTGACGTTGCACGACGAGCCCAGCGCGACCCGCGAATACCTGCAAAGCCGCCTCGGCGCCGCCGACCTGGCGGTATGGGATGCGCGCAACCCCAGCGAATACGCCGGTACCAAGGTGCTCGCCGCGAAGGCCGGGCATGTGCCCGGCGCGATCAATTTCGAATGGACCGCCGGCATGGACCCGGCTCGCGCCCTGCGCATCCGCGCGGATATCGCCGAAGTCCTGGAGGACCTCGGCATCACGCCGGACAAGGAAGTGATCACCCACTGCCAGACCCACCATCGCTCCGGCTTCACCTACCTGGTGGCCAAGGCGCTGGGCTACCCGCGGGTCAAAGGCTACGCCGGCTCCTGGTCGGAATGGGGCAACCACCCCGATACCCCTGTAGAGGTTTGAGGAATGTCGTTCAAAGATCGTCTGTTCATCTGCAGCCAGTACCTGCTGCCGCACCACCTGCTGTCCCGGCTGATCGGCTTCGCCGCCGACTGCCGGGCGACCTGGTTCAAGGACCGCCTGATCGCCTGGTTCGCCCGGCGCTACCAGGTCGATATGCGCGAAGCGCAGGTCGAGGACCTGCAGGCCTATGAACATTTCAATGCCTTCTTCACCCGCGCCCTGAAGGATGGCGCCCGCCCGCTGGCCCAGGAGCCCGGCGCGGTGCTCTGCCCGGCCGATGGCGCGATCAGCCAGCTCGGCCCGATCGAGCACGGGCGGATCTTCCAGGCCAAAGGCCACAGCTACAGCCTGGCCGAACTGCTCGGCGGCGACGCCGAACTGGCCGCGCCCTTCATGGGCGGCGACTTCGCCACCGTCTACCTGTCCCCCCGGGACTACCACCGCGTGCACATGCCGCTGGCCGGCACCCTGCGCGAGATGGTCTACGTTCCCGGCCGGCTGTTCTCGGTGAACCAGACCACCGCGGAAAACGTTCCCGAGCTGTTCGCCCGCAACGAGCGGGTGGTCTGCCTGTTCGACACCGAGCGCGGTCCGATGGCCGTGGTGCTGGTAGGCGCGATGATCGTAGCCTCCATCGAAACCGTCTGGGCCGGCCTGGTTACGCCGCCGAAGCGCGAACTGAAGACCTTCCGCTACGACGAAGCCGCCCGTGCGCCGATCCGCCTGGAAAAAGGCGCCGAGCTCGGTCGCTTCAAGCTGGGCTCCACCGCCATCGTCCTGTTCGGCCCGCAGCAGGTCGCGTTCAACGACGGCCTCGGGGCAGCGAGCCCGGTGCGCATGGGCGAATGCCTGGCCCTGCCGAAACAGTCCTGACCTCGCCGGGACGGAGCGCCCCGAGCGTCTCCGTCCCATCTCTCCCCGCCGCCGGGACCTCCCGGCGGGATCGTGGCGTCCGAAGGCTGCGGGTCCATTTCGATGCTGCTAGAGTTCGGAAAGGTCCTATCGAGCCTGTGCCGACCCCTCGGTCAGGAAAGCGGACTGCCGCACAGTTCCTGTCCTGGCCACGACGATGAACCCGCCTCCCGTGTTAAGAAAGAGGAGGCGCAGCCGCGGCGATCGGAAGTCCGGCACCTCTCCGGGGCTTCATCCCCCCCGTAGAGCCTTTTCAGTAGCGGAGCCGTCTAACCCCCCATGGAAAACCAGAGCCCCCACCTCTCGTTGCGCGTCCCCACTCCGACGCAGCAGAACCTGAGCTTCTGCGACGCCACCCCGAAGGACATCAAGTACTGGCTGGCGCACCTGCCCAAGGCCAACCTCGGGGAAACCGCGCGCCAGCTCTACCAGGGCCTGATCGAACTCAACCAGTTGGTGCTGCCCGTCGAGGCCCGCCTGCAACTGCTCGAACTGTTCCGTCCAGAGGTGCATTTCGTCTGCGCCCACCTGGAACGGCACTTCCTCAACCAGGCCATCGTCCTCGACGAACGGCCGCGCAAGATCGCCAACCTCTGCCAGGCCCTGCAGAACCACCTGGCCATCGGCTACAAGCTGATCGTGGTCCAGGAAGCGCCGCGCAACAGCCGCGACCGCGCGCAGCTGTTCGCGGTCGGCATCCAGCGGGCGATCCGCAGCCTGTGCGGGCCGCTGATCCGCGCCAGCCAGTTGTACTGCCCGGTCCCCGAGGGGCTTTGGCTGGAACTCCACCAGCTCTACCAGTTGGCCAGCCAGCGCGGCGTGCATCGTCTCGCGGTGCGCGACGAACTGGCCAAGCACACCCCCGGCCTGAGCGTCGAGCAGGCCTACCTGATTCCGCTGCTGCTCGGCTGCGCGCGCTGCAACCAGATGCGCCAGAACAACATTGCACGGCTCGCCGAGGTGCTCGAACCCTGGAGCCAGCTGCTGTCGATACAGAGCGCGACGCTGCCCGGCTCGCTGTTCATCGCCGTGCCGCAGATCGACGGCCCGCCGCGCTACCGTTCGCTGTACCCGGAGATCCAACTGGCCAGTGCCCTGGGCATCGACACCCAGCAGCTGGTCGAGCTGATCCGCGAATACCTGCTGCAGCCCGAGGCCGAACGCGCGAAAGCACGCCTGCCGCTGATCGAAGGGGTGACCCTGGACCTGCTGCAACATCTCTCCTCGGCCTGGGGTGACATCGCCGAACGTACCTTCCAGCGCACCCAGGGCCAGGGCCAGTTGACCCTGTGCATCGGCATGAGCGCCCTGCACTACTTCCTCGCCGGGCGCCGCCCGTTCAACGAGGTCCTGCAGATCCAGGAAGCGCCCGAGGCGCCTCGCTTCAAGGCCGACGTCCAGGACGCCTGGGCCGGCGCCTTCGATGCACAGAAGGTCACCGACTGGCAGCCCGGCATGCCGCTGGAGGAAATCGAGTACCGCCCGCACCAGTCGCCCCGCAGTGTGCAACCCGGGCACCCGCAGGCCCACGCACAGGCTGACGCCACCGAGGACTACCCGACCTACGCCCTGCCCATCGTCAACCACAGCCCCGGCGGCTATTGCCTGAGCTGGCCGAAGGAGGTGCCCGCCCAACTGCAGGCGGGCGAACTGGTCGGCCTGCAGGACCTTCCAGGCCAGGCGTGGAGCATCGCGGTGGTGCGCTGGATCCGCCAGGTACGCAATGGCGGCACGCAGATGGGCATCGAGATGATCGCCCCGGCGGCACAGCCCTGCGGCCTGCAACTGCTGCGCAAGACCGAGCAGAGCAGCCACTACCTGCGCGCCCTGCTGCTGCCGGCGATCGCCGCGATCTCGCGGCCGGCGACGGTGATCACCCCGCGCCTGCCGTTCCAGGAGGGCAGCCGGGTGCAGATCAACCTGCACGGCGAGGAGCGGCGCGCGGTGCTGAATCGCCGGCAGGCCTCGACCGGCAGCTTCAGCCAGTTCGAATACCGCTCGGCGGAACCGGTGAACACCCCGAGCGATAAGCCGGTCACAGCGCCAGTGGCCCGGCCGCCTGCGGGGGAGGAAGATTTTGACTCGCTCTGGAAGTCTCTGTAGATTGCCCCGACACCTCCATTCGCCGTCTTTTCGCGCCTGCCCGGACGCGGACTGAGCCCTTTCCATGGCCATCGAAAAGAAAACCATCCGCCTGCTGATTCTGGAAGACTCGCAGAACGAAGCCGAACGCCTGGTCAGTCTGTTCCGCAATGCCGGCCACGCGACCCGCGTACATCGACTGACCTCTCCCGAGGACCTCGCCGAAACCCTCCAGCAAAGCTGGGACCTGCTGATCGCCGCGCCGACCAGCGAGTGTCTCGAGCCCGGCGAGGCGCTCGCCACCTTGCGCCGCCAGTCGCGCGACATCCCGTTCATCCAGCTGGTGGCCGACAACAGCTCCGACGCCATCACCGACGCCTTGATGCTCGGCGCCCAGGACGCCCTGCCGCAAGGCGAGGACGAGCGCCTGGTGCTGGTCGCCAACCGCGAGCTGGCCGGCCTCGCCGAACGCCGCGCGCGCCGCGCCGCCGAACTCGCCCTGCGCGAGGCGGAAAAACGCTGCCAGTTGCTGCTCGACAGCTCGGTCGACGCCATCACCTACGTCCACGACGGCATGCACATCTACGCCAACCGCTCCTACATGGCGCTGTTCGGCTACGAGGACGCCGAGGAACTGGAAGGCCTGCCGGTCATCGACCTGATCGCCTCCTGCGACCAGGGCGCCTTCAAGGATTTCCTCAAGGGCTACCAGAACGACCAGCGCCAGACCGAACTGGTTTGCACCGGGGTCAAGCTCGACGGCCAGGAATTCAAGGCGCGCATCAGCCTCTCCGCCGCCACGTACGACGGCGAACCCTGCATCCAGGTGGTGATCCGCGGCGAGGTCGACAACGCCGAGCTGGAAGAAAAGCTCCGCGAAGTCAGCAGCCAGGACCCGGTCACCGGTCTCTACAACCGCAGCCACTTCCTCGACCTGATGGATGCCGCCGTGCAGCAGGCGGTGACCGCCCGCAAGCCGTCGACCCTGGCCTATATCCATCTCAACGGCTACCCCTCGCTCCAGGCCGACCACGGGCTTTCCGGGATCGACCTGCTGCTCGGCCAGTTGGCCGGACTGATGCGCGAACAGTTCGGCGAGGAAGCCGACCTGGCGCGTTTCGGCGATTCGATCTTCGCCGCCCTGTTCAAGGGCAAGACTCCCGAGCAGGCGCAAGCGGCGCTGCAACGACTGCTGAAGAAAGTCGAGAACCACCTTTTCGAGCTGAACGGCCGCAGCGCCCAGGCCACCCTCAGCATCGGCGTCGCCGGTCTCGACGAGAAGACCGCCAAGGCCCAGGACGTGATGAACCGTGCGCATCGCTGCGCCGATGACGCGGCACGCAAGGGCGGGTCGCAGATCAAGCAGTACAACCCGGCGGAAGAGCTTGCCGCCGCCGCCCAGCGCGGCGACGTCATCGCGATCCTCCAGCAGGCGCTGGAGACCAACAGCTTCCGCCTGCTGTTCCAGCCAGTCATCAGCCTGCGCGGCGACAGCCACGAGAACTACGAGGTGCTCCTGCGCCTGCTCAATCCGCAGGGCCAGGAAGTGCCGCCGGCGGAGTTCCTGCATGCCGCCAAGGAAGCCGGGCTGGCGGAGAAGATCGACCGCTGGGTGATCCTCAATTCGATCAAGCTGCTCGCCGAGCATCGCGCCAAGGGGCACCAGACCAAGCTGTTCGTCCACCTGTCCAGCGCGAGCCTGCAAGACCCCGGCCTGCTGCCCTGGCTCGGGGTGGCGCTGAAGGCCGCGCGCCTGCCGCCGGAGTCGCTGGTGTTCCAGATCAGCGAAGCCGACGCCACCAGCTATCTGAAGCAGGCCAAGCAACTGACCCAGGGCCTGGCCACCCTGCATTGCCAGGCGGCGATCAGCCAGTTCGGCTGCTCGCTGAACCCGTTCAACGCGCTGAAGCACCTGACCGTGCAGTTCATCAAGATCGATGGCTCCTTCGTCCAGGACCTCAACCAGGTGGAAAACCAGGAGATCCTCAAGGGCCTGATCGCCGAACTGCACGAACAGCAGAAGCTCAGCATCGTCCCCTTCGTCGAGAGCGCCAGCGTCCTCGCCACCCTGTGGCAAGCCGGCGCCACCTACATCCAGGGCTACTACCTGCAGGGGCCGAGCCAGGCGATGGACTACGACTTCTCCTCGGGAGACGAATGAAGAACGGGCGCCCTGGGCGCCCGTTGCTTTTCCGCTCTACCGACCTGGTTCGTGGCTGCCGGGCCGGCAAGAGACGCCCGCCGGCCTCAGGCTCGTCCTTCGCGGTCGCGGTAGCCGAGCAGGTAGAGGATGCCGTCCAGGCCCAGGGTCGAGATCGCCTGCTTGGCCGACTGCTTGACCAGCGGCTTGGCGCGGAACGCCACGCCCAGGCCGGCCAGGCCGAGCATCGGCAGGTCGTTGGCGCCGTCGCCGACGGCGATGGTCTGCTCCAGGCTCAGGCCTTCCTTCGCCGCCAGTTCGCGCAGCAGGTCGGCCTTGCGCTGGGCATCGACGATCGGCTCGACCGCCACCCCGGTGACCTTGCCGTCGACGATCTGCAACTCGTTGGCGAACACGTAGTCGATCCCCAGCTTCGCCTGCAATTGACGGGCGAAATAGGTGAAGCCGCCGGACAGGATGGCGGTCTTGTAACCCAGGCGCTTGAGTTCGGCGAACAGGGTTTCCGCACCCTCGGTCAGACGCAGCGAGGCGCCGATCTCCTCCAGCACGTCTTCCGACAGCCCCTGCAGCAGCGCCAGGCGCTCCTTGAAGCTGGCGCGGAAGTCCAGTTCACCGCGCATCGCCCGCTCGGTGATCGCGGCGACCTTCTCGCCGACGCCGGCGGCCTTGGCCAGTTCGTCGATGACTTCCGCCTCGATCAGCGTCGAATCCATGTCGAACACCGCCAGCCGGCGGTTGCGGCGGAACACGCTGTCCTGCTGGAAAGCGATGTCGACGTTCAATTCCTGGGCGACGCTGAGGAATTCCGCACGCAGCGCCGCCGGATCGGCCGGTTCGCCGCGTACCGAGAACTCGATGCAGCCCTTGCCCTGGTCGGCGGGCATGTCCAGCGGCATACGCCCGGAGAGACGGTCGATGTGGTCGATGTTCAGCGCGTACTTGGCGGTGATCGAGCTGACCCTCTGCAGTTGCTCGGCAGTCACCCGGCGGGTGAGCAGGGTCACGATGTGCCGCGCCTTGCCCTGGCCGTCGACCCATTGCCGGTAGTCCTCTTCCGAGACCGGGGTGAAGCGCACCTGCTGGTCCAGCTTGTAGGCGGTGAACAGCACGTCCTTGAGGACCGAGGAACCGGCCTCGGTATCCGGGATTTCCACCAGGATGCCGAACGACAGGGTGTCGTGGATCACCGCCTGGCCGATGTCGAGGATGTTCACCCCGCCCTGGGCCAGTACGCCGGTGATGGCAGCGGTGAGACCGGGGCGGTCTTCCCCGGTGATGTTGATCAGGACAATTTCGCGCAAGGCGTAAGCTCCGCCAGGTAAAAGACGCCATTCTACCCGCTTTCCCGCACACCCGAGAGACGCAGAGCCGGGCATTTGCCATCACCACCGGTCGGAACCGACCGGGAAAACCCGCGAAACCGCCGCGCGGCGGCCTGGAAAGCGCGTCAACGGCCCTTTGCCCCTCGGGGGGCGCTGGTTATACTGCGCGATACCTCTATTTCAGAAGACCGAGCCCCCTGTGACCCGGCCCACGTCCGTCAAGCCCGACAATTTCTTCCTCCTGCTGTTTCGTGCCTTGCGCCAGCGCCGCGTCCCGATCGCCCTGCGGCTCGCCAGCCATAGCCTGATCCTGGTGGCCCTGGCCCTGCTGATCTACGCCTGGGTCATGGGCATGCAGTTTCGCCAGGCCATGCAACAGCAGGCCGATGCCCTGGGCCAGAGCCTGATCACCCAGACCGCCGCGTCCGCCACCGAGTTGCTGGTGTCCAACGACATCCTCAGCCTCAACGTGCTGCTGAACAACCTGGTGAAGAACCCGCTGGTGGCCCATGCGGCGATCTACAGCGTTGACCAGCGCATCCTCGCCGAGGCCGGCAGCCGTCCGAAGCAGAGCCTGCTCGGCGCCACCGAAGGCCTGTACTCGACGCCGATCACCTTCCAGGAAGTGATCGCCGGGCACCTGCGCATCAGCCTGGACATGCAGCAGTTCCAGCAGCCGATGATGATCAGCCTGCAGAGCATGGGCCTGATCAGCCTGATCCTGCTGATCCTCGCCCTGTATTTCAGCCTGCGCCTGGGGCGGCAGATTTCCACACCCTTGTTGCAATTGCGTGTCTGGTTGCGCGATCCGGACAATCCGGCCCCCGGCGCCGAACTGCAGAACGAGCTGGGCGACCTGGCACGCGACCTGGAAGAGCGCCTGGTGCCGGAGAAGCCGCCGGCGCCGGAGCCGGAAGAAGCACCGCTGCCGCAGAACTTCGACGACATCCTGCTGGAAGACGACGAAGCCGACCTGCGCAGCCGCAAGGTCGAGGCCTCGGCCTTCGAGGAAGACGACATTCCGCTGGGCGACGCCCTGCTGGACGAGACCAAGCCGGTGGAATTCACCTCCATCGACGAAGACCCGCTGGACCAGGACGCCTTCGACGAGAACGGAGCCGAAGCCGGGGAACAGCCCGCAGCGCCCGCCGCTGCGCGCGAACCGCAACACAGTGCGGTGCTGGCGATCCAGCTCGGCGCCCAGGAACAGTTGCGCCGGTTGCCGCGCAGCCGCCTGGTGGATCTCCTGCAACGCTATCGCGACTGCCTGGAACAGGCCGCCCGCCAGTACAAGGGCAGCCTGCACACGCTCAGCGACGGCGGCAGCCTGATTCTCTTCCACAGCCGCGACAACCGCGCCGACTACCTGACCAACGCGCTCTGCTGCGGTGAACTGATGCGTGCGCTCGGCCATGCCCTGCAGATCGAGGTCGCCGACAGCGGCATCACCTTGCAACTGCAACTGGGCCTGAGCCTCGGCGAAGACCTCAGCGAACAGACCCAGGCCGACCTGCTGCTCAACGAAACCGTGCAGAACGCCCTCGCCCTCAACCAGCACAGCCGCAACCTGCTGCTGGTCGAACGCAGCATCGCCGACGACGCGGTGGTCCGCGAGCGCGCCCGTATCCGCGCCATCGCCAGTCCGGAAGGAGCCTGCTGCGTCGAGCGTCTGCTGGAGCCGTATCCGTCGATGCTCGAGCGCCAACTGGCGCGCATGCACGACCGCGCCCGCCCGTGACCACCCTGATCACCCACCCGCTGCCGGTCCTGGCGGTGGGACTGGCCCTTGGCAGCCGGGTGATCCCGCCACGCCTGCTGCTGGCAGGCATGCTCGCCGCCTGCCTGCCGGACTTCGACGTAGTCGCCTTCAAGCTCGGCATCGCCTATCACGATGCCTTCGGCCATCGCGGCTTCAGCCATTCGCTATTGTTCGCCGCGATCCTCGGCGCGCTCGCCGCCCTCGCCTGCCGGCCGCTGCATAGCGGACCGCTGAAAGCCGGGCTGTGGGTGGCGCTGGCCACCGCCTCGCACAGCCTGCTGGACGCGATGACCAATGGCGGGCTGGGCGTCGCCTGGTTCTGGCCCTGGAGCGACGCCCGCTACTTCATGCCGTTCCATCCGATCGCCGTGTCGCCGATCGGTCTGTCGCGCTTCCTCAGCGAACGCGGATTGCTGGTGCTGCAATCGGAGGCGCGCTGGGTCTGGCTGCCCTGCCTGCTGCTGGCGCTCGCCGGCATGGCCCTGCGCTTCCTGTTGCGCCGCTCACGCTGACGCCGAAACGAAAAAGCCCCGCTTCGGCGGGGCTTTCTCCTAGTCGGCTATCGACAATCAGAACCGATAGACCTCGGCGTCGGTGCGAATCGGCACCACCAGTGGCATTTTCGGACCTTCCTCTTCCTTGACCTTCGGCTTGGCCACCGGCTTGCGCGCGGTCGCCGGCGGCGGCGCCTCGGCCGCCACGGCGATCGGCTTGACGTCCTTGGCCAACTGCGCCGCCAGGCGCTTGAGCAGGTCGCTCTGGGCACGGATCTGGTCGCCGATGCTGCCCTGATGCTGTTCTTCCTCGTGGAACACCCGGCTGTCCTTCAGGTCGCCCTTCTGGTCCAACAGGCGCCAGCGCGCCTCGATCACTGCCGGCTGCTTGGGGCCGGAGTCGAGGCGACTGATGGTCAGCATCACCTGGACCTGGGGGGTGAAACCGGGTTTTTCCGGGAACAGCGCCAGGCGGCTGCTGCCCAGCTCGCTGGACATCTGCCGCAGCAGTTGCTGGCTGACATTGGTCTCCAGGTTGCCGGCCCAGCGCGCGTCGGTGGACAGGCTGAGAATACCGTCGGCCTGCCGCTGCACCATCACATCGCGCTTGAGATAGTCGGCCAGTTGTACCGGGCCGAGCAGGACGGCCGCACCGCCATCCTTTTTCGGTACTGCGGCGGCACCGACGTCCAACTGGTAGAGCTGGGCCGGCGGATGGACCGCACAACCCGTCAGCCCGAGCAGGCTGACGAGGGAAAGACATGCGAAGACGCGCCACGCGCTCATCGAGAACCACCGTATTTCGCCGAAGATCGGCACTACTGATGCAAGACTTGAATTCTACTGGCCACCCGCCATCGGAAACGGCGGCCGAAGGGGCGTATCATCCCCTAACCAGCGCCATAGCTCCAGAGGCAGAGCGTATTCCGAAACCGGTTTCGGACCACCTGCGTCAGGGGAAAACCCGGCGGAACCCGCCAGGGAGACGACATTCCCCCGGAAAGCCGGCCTCGGAAGAGGCCGCTTTCGCCATTCCCTTGCGGATATGCGAGAGATCGGAGACCGGTAACGGCTCATTTCAATCCTGTGGCGGAATATCCACCAGCAGGCTGTCGACGCGCTGGAAACCGCGCGGCAGCTTGTTGCCTCGCCGGCCCCGCTCCCCCTTGTAGTGTTCCAGGTCGTCGCCCTTGAGCGACAGGGTACGCTTTCCAGCCTGCAGGACCAACGTCGCCCCGGCTGGCAGAACAGCCAGGTCGGTGAGGTACTCCTCGCGGCTGGCCACGCGTTCGCCGGGGATGCCGATGATCTTGTTGCCCTTGCCCTTGCCCAGTTGAGGCAGGTCGGAGACCTTGAACAATAACAGACGGCCCTCGGTCGTCACGGCCGCCAACCAATCCTGCTCCACGTCGCGCACCGGACGCGGCGCCACCACGGCGGAGCCGTTGGGCAGGCTGAGCAGGGCCTTGCCGGCCTTGTTCTTGGCCTGCAGGTCCTCGCCCTTGACCACGAAACCATAGCCGGCGTCGGAGGCGATCACGAACAGCGCATCGTCGTCCGGCAGCAGCACGCATTCGAAGCTGGCCCCCGGCGGCGGCGTCAGCCGGCCGCTGAGTGGCTCGCCCTGGCCTCGCGCGGACGGCAGGCTGTGGGCCGGCAGCGAGTAGCTGCGCCCGGTGGAGTCGATGAACACCGCATACTGGTTCGAGCGTCCCGGCGCGGCGGCCTTGAAACCGTCGCCGGCCTTGTAGGAGAGACCGGCAGCGTCGATGTCGTGGCCCTTGGCGCAACGCACCCAGCCTTTTTCCGAGAGCACCACGGTCACCGGTTCGGTGGGCATCAGCTCGGTTTCCGACAGCGCGCGGGCCTCGGCGCGGGCGACGATCGGCGAACGGCGGTCGTCGCCGTAGGTCTCGGCGTCCTTGATCAGCTCCTCGCGCACCAGCTTCTTCAGCTTGGCCTCGCTGCCGAGCAGGGTCTGCAGGCGCTTCTGCTCCTTCAGCAACTCTTCCTGCTCGCCGCGGATCTTCATCTCTTCCAGGCGTGCCAACTGGCGCAGGCGGGTGTCGAGGATGTAGTCGGCCTGCACCTCGCTGAGTTCGAAGCGCTCCATCAGCACCGCCTTGGGCTGGTCCTCGGTGCGGATGATGTGGATCACCTCGTCGAGGTTGAGGAAGGCGATCAGCAAGCCATCCAGCAGATGCAGGCGGCGCTCGACCTTGTCCAGGCGGAACTGCAGGCGTCGACGCACGGTGCCGATGCGGAACTGCAGCCACTCCGAGAGCAACTGGCGCAGGTCCTTGACCTGCGGCTTGCCGTCGAGGCCGATGATGTTCAGGTTGACCCGGTAGCTGGTCTCCAGGTCGGTGGTGGCGAACAGATGGGTCATCAGCTCTTCGACATCGACCCGGTTCGAACGCGGGATGATGACGATGCGGGTCGGGTTCTCGTGGTCCGACTCGTCGCGCAGGTCGGCCACCATCGGCAGCTTCTTGGCCTGCATCTGCCCGGCGATCTGTTCCAGCACCTTGGAACCGGACACCTGGTGCGGCAGGGCGTGGATGACGATATCGCCGTCCTCGACGCGGTACACCGCGCGCATGCGCACCGAACCGCGGCCGGTCTCGTAGACCTTCTGCAGGTCGGCGCGCGGGGTGATGATCTCGGCTTCGGTGGGGAAGTCCGGGCCCGGCACGTGTTCGCACAATTCGGCGACCGTCGCGCCCGGCTGGTCGAGCAGGCGCACGCAGGCCGACGCGACTTCCCGCAGGTTGTGCGGCGGCACGTCGGTGGCCATGCCCACCGCGATGCCGGTGGTGCCGTTGAGCAGCAGGTTGGGCAGGCGGGCCGGCAGCACGGCCGGCTCGTCGAGGGTGCCGTCGAAGTTCGGTACCCAGTCCACGGTACCCTGGCCCAGTTCGCTGAGCAGCACCTCGGAATAGCGCGACAGGCGCGCCTCGGTATAACGCATGGCGGCGAAGGACTTGGGATCGTCCGGCGCCCCCCAGTTGCCCTGGCCGTCCACCAGCGGATAGCGATAGGAGAACGGCTGCGCCATCAGCACCATGGCCTCGTAGCAGGCCGAGTCGCCGTGCGGGTGGAACTTGCCGAGCACGTCGCCGACGGTGCGCGCCGACTTCTTGTGCTTGGAATCGGCATCCAGCCCCAGTTCGCTCATGGCGTAGACGATGCGTCGCTGCACCGGCTTCAGGCCGTCGCCGATATGCGGCAGGGCGCGGTCCATGATCACGTACATGGAATAATTCAGATAGGCCTGCTCGGTGAACTCGGCCAACGACCGGCGTTCGACCCCTTCCAGGCTCAGATCGAGGGATTCGCTCATGCGTACCTCACGGAGAAGTGTTTTGGCGCAGCACCAGGGTGCCGTCGCGCTGGGTGAATTCGAGTTGTTTCAGGGCGCTCATGCCGAGTAGCACCTCATCGCCGTCCATGCCCGGCGCAATCAGCGCCGCGACCCCGGACAGGCGGATATCGCCGAGTTGCAGCTGGTCCAGCCGCGTGCGCCAGCCCGTGGCGCGGCCGTTGGCCGTGCTCAGGGTGATCGGCGCGCCGCGCTCCAGCGCGAGTCTTGCCGCCAGGGCTTCCGGCACCGCCACCTGGGTCGCCCCGGTATCGAGCAGGAAGGTCACGCCCTGGCCGTTGATCTGCCCGTTCAGCAGGTAATGGCCCTGCCGGCTGCTGGCCAGGCGCAACTCGACGTAGCCGTCGCCATGGATCGATTGCGGCGCCTGGTTCGGGTTGCGCTGTCGATCTTCCCAGACGCCGAAATAGCGCGTCGCCAGCGCCAGCCCGGCGATCCAGGCCAGCACCAGCATGATCCGTCCCAGCCGCTGACCGGGCGCCTGTTGCGTCACTTGTCCCCCAACCAGCCGCCGGCGGGCGCGGCGAAGCGCAGGACGAAGGGCCGCACATCGCCATCGGCGCGCGCATGGTCGCCATTGTCGATGCCCAGCCAGGCGCCCTTGTCGTCCAGCGACAGGGCTTCCGCGACGCCATAAGGCAGCTCGTAGCGACGCTCCGGCGCCAGGACCGCCGAGGCGAACGACCAGCAGCGCTCGACCTTGGCCTGGGCCAGGTCGCGGCGGCAGATCTGATGCGCCAGGCGCTCCAGGGTGAACAGCTTGCCGCGGTAGAAGGCGAGGTCGGAGAAATCCTTCGGCAGCTTGCGCGCGCTGCCCAGTTCCGGCGGCGGCTCGATCTTGCCGCCCTCGGCGAGCAGTACGCAGCTGCCCTCGCAGCGCCAGGCACTGTTGTCGCGGTGGGCCACCAGCAGGCCGCGGCGCTCGCGCTCGGCAGCCAGCCAGAGGCGCTTGCCCTCGGGGTCGACGGCGATCCCTTCGAACAACGCGTTGAAATTCATCAGCATGCCGCTGGCCCGCGCTTGCGGCAGCAGGCCGGGCGGCAGGCGCAGCCAGTTCGGCTTGCCGCTCACCGGCAGTTGCAGGACCGCCGCGTGCGCCTCGCTGACCAGGTAGCGATTGCCGGCGGCATCGCAGGCGATGCCTTCGAAGTCGAGGTTGCCGCCGCGCACCAGGCCACTGAGCCAGACCCGCGTGCTCATGCCCCAGGGCAACCCGCTGTCCGGCGGGGTCGGAGCGATGAAACTCTCGGCCTCGGCCTGCCAGGGCTGGTCGGAGCCTTCGGCCGAGGGTTGCAGGCGATACAGGCGGTCATCGTCGCGGTCGGAAACCGTCCACAGCGCGCCACCACACCAGGCCAGCCCGGAGAGGTTGCCGCCGCGCATGCCCTCCACCGCATGTTCGGAGATGAAGCTCAAGGCTGCCGGAACCGGTGGCTCTGGCGGCGCCTCGGCCGCCTGGACCAGGCCCCCGAACAGGCCGAGGATGGCCAGCAGGCGGCGCATCAGACCAGCACCTCGGCCAGGTTGCCCTTGCTTTCCAGCCAGGACTTGCGGTCACCGGCGCGCTTCTTGGCCAGCAGCATGTCCATGATCTCCAGGGTACCGGTGGCGTCCTCCAGGGTGAGCTGGACCAGCCGCCGGGTATTCGGATCCATGGTGGTCTCGCGCAGTTGCAACGGATTCATTTCGCCAAGGCCCTTGAAGCGGGTGACCTGCGGCTTGCCGCGCTTCTTCTCTGCGGCCAGGCGCTCGAGGATGCCGTCGCGCTCGGCTTCGTCGAGGGCGTAGTAGATGTCCTTGCCGAGGTCGATGCGGTACAGCGGCGGCATCGCCACGTAGACGTGGCCGGCTTCCACCAGCGGGCGGAAATGGCGGACGAACAGCGCGCAGAGCAGCGTGGCGATGTGCAGCCCGTCGGAGTCGGCATCCGCGAGGATACAGATCTTGCCGTAGCGCAGCTGAGCCAGGTCGCTGGCGCCCGGATCGACGCCGATGGCTACCGCGATGTCGTGGACCTCCTGGCTGGCGAGCACCTCGCCGCCGTCCACTTCCCAGGTGTTCAGGATCTTTCCGCGCAGCGGCATGATCGCCTGGAATTCCTTGTCCCGCGCCTGCTTCGCCGAGCCGCCGGCGGAGTCGCCCTCGACCAGGAACAGTTCCGCGCGCATCGGTTCCTGTCCGGCGCAGTCGGCCAGTTTGCCGGGCAGCGCCGGCCCCTGGGTGATCTTCTTGCGCTCGACCTTCTTGCCCGCCTTGAGGCGACGCCCGGCGTTGCTGATCGCCAGTTCCGCCAGTTGCAGGCCGATCTCGGCGTGCTCGTTGAGCCACAGGCTGAAGGCGTCCTTCACCACGCCCGAGACGAACGCCGCCGCCTCGCGGGACGACAGGCGCTCCTTGGTCTGCCCGGAGAACTGCGGCTCCTGCATCTTCATCGAGAGGACGAAGGCGATCCGCTCCCAGACGTCCTCGGGCGCCAGCTTGACGCCGCGCGGCAACAGGTTGCGGAACTCGCAGAACTCGCGCATGGCGTCGAGCAGGCCCTGGCGCAGGCCGTTCACATGGGTGCCGCCCTGGGCCGTGGGAATCAGGTTGACGTAGCTTTCCTGCACCGACTCACCGCCCTCGGGCAGCCACAGCAGGGCCCAGCTCACCGCTTCCTTGGAACCTTCGAGGTTGCCGCAGAAGGGTTCATCGGGCAGGCGCGGCAGCTCGGCGACCGCGTCGGTCAGGTAGGAGCGCAGGCCGTCCTCGAAGTGCCACTCGACGCGCTCGCCGGTGTTCTTGTCCTCGAACACCACGCTCAGGCCCGGGCACAGCACCGCCTTGGCCTTGAGCACATGCTTGAGGCGGCTGACCGAGAACTTCGCCGAATCGAAATACTTCGGATCCGGCCAGAAATGCACGCTGGTACCGGTATTGCGCTTGCCGACCGTGCCGATGACTTCCAGATCGCTGTCCTTGAAGCCGTCGGCGAAGGTCATCCGGTACTCGTTGGCGTCACGCTTGACGCGTACCTCGACCCGGGTCGAGAGCGCGTTCACCACCGAGATGCCGACCCCGTGCAAGCCGCCGGAGAACTGGTAGTTCTTGTTCGAGAACTTGCCGCCGGCATGCAGCTTGGTAAGGATCAGCTCGACGCCCGGCACGCCCTCTTCCGGGTGGATGTCCACCGGCATGCCGCGGCCATCGTCTATGACTTCCAGCGAGTTGTCCTGGTGCAGGATCACCTGCACGCTCTTCGCGTGGCCGGCCAGGGCTTCGTCGACGCTGTTGTCGATGACTTCCTGGGCCAGGTGGTTGGGGCGGGTGGTGTCGGTGTACATCCCCGGGCGCTTGCGCACCGGGTCGAGGCCGGAAAGGACTTCGATGGCGTCTGCGTTGTAAGTAGCCATGGGGTCTCTATTCAGTCAAAAGTCGAAAAGTCGGTGTCGCGCCACAGCGCCGACGGGTAGCCGGCGAACGCCAGCAGCGCCGGCAGGTGCCGGGCGAAGCCCTGGAAACCGTGGTCGCCGCCGGCCTGGATACGTAGCGCGCAGGCTCGGTAGAAGGCCTGCGCGACGCGATAATCGAGGGTTTCGTCGGCGGTCTGCAGCCATACCTGGTAGCGTTCGGGACGTTGCAGGTGCGTGACTTCCAGTTCGGCCAACGCCGCCACGTGGTCCTCGGTGAGTTCCCAGGTCTCGCCGCTGTAGTGGTTGGTCTGCGCGCCCAGGTAGCCGTCGAAGGAGCGATGCGGGGCGACCGCCGGATTGACCAGGATCGCCGCCAGGCCATGGCGCTCCGCCAAATGGGTCGCATAGTAGCCACCCAGGGAGCTGCCGACCAGCACCGGTCGCCCGAGCTCGGCAATGGCCCGCTCCAACTGGGCGATAGCCTGCCGTGGGTGATGGTGCAGGGCCGGGACGCGCAGGCCTTCGGCCAGGCCCAAGTGGCCGAAGGCCGCCTGCAGCTGACGCGCCTTGTGCGATTCGGGCGAACTGTTGAAGCCGTGGATATACAGCAGGGATGGGCTGGTCGCGGTCATCGGGAACGGGCTAATGGGCTTCAACTCGGTAGGGAAAGCCGAACGGTAACAGCTTCCAGGCTTCATCTTCCAGCCTGCGCGCCGATCGGCAACGACGCACGTGGCCGCGGTATCCCGCGACCGGGGGCATGTCAGTATCCGGCGGTGTCGTAGTCCACTTCGAAGACGACGTCGTCGACCCGCGAGATCCCCGTTTCCAGGCGCCCGTCGTCGTGCAGGCGCAACCAGCGGTAGCCCGGCGCCAGGCGGTCGAGGGTGAAGTCGCTGCTACCGGGGGCGAACTGTACGCAGGTGGACGGCGAAGCCAGCAGGCGCAGCGGGCCGCGCTGGCGGTCGAACTCCTGGTGAATGTGCCCCCACAGCAGGCAGCGTACCTGCGGATAGGGCGCCAGCAGGTCGAACAGCGCCTGCGGGTTGCGCAGGCCGATGGGATCCATCCAGTCGCTGCCGATCGGCACCGGGTGGTGATGGAAGGAAACCAGCAGGAAGCGTTCGCCGGCGCTGTCGATGGCGCGCCGCAGCAGCTCCAGCTGATCCTCCTCGAGATAGCCCGGCACCGCGCCGGGAATGCTCGAGTCGAGCAACACCACGCGCCAGTTGCCGACGTCGACGACCTGCTCCAGCAGGTCGCTGCCCTCGGTCGCCCTTTGCATCGGCTCGCGTTCGTCGTGGTTACCGGCGAACCAGCGCAACGGCGCGTCCAGGGGGGCGCTCAACCTGCGGAAGCGTGTGTAGGAATCGAGGCTGCCGTCCTGGGAGACGTCGCCGGTGGCGAGAATCAGGTCGATCCGCGGCTGCTCCCGGGCGACCCGCTCGACCACCTTCTCCAGGCTATGGGCGGTATCCATGCCAAGCAGGCGCGCGCCATCCTCGGCGAACAGGTGGCTGTCCGAGAGCTGCACCAGCAGTACGGAGGCGTCGGTGGCGGGAGTGTTCGAATGGCGTGACAAGGGGCCGTCTCCTGAAGGCGAGGCGTCCGCGGTGAAAGGGATGATTATGGTGACCGACGAAAGTGGCGGCAAACCCGGAAAGCGGAACAGATCACAGTTGCGAGGACTACTTTTGGCTTGATGTCATTCAACTGGCCTTTTGCCTGCAACCGCTCAGCGCTGGGCCACCGGCTCCATTTCGTGGCCGCAGGCCAGGCAATGGGCGAGCCACTCGCCGAGGAACAGGTTGAGCTGGTTCTTCTCGTCGGGCTGGTGCATCGCCTGGTTCGGGTAGGGATAGATCGCCATCAGCCGCCGCGCCTGTTCGGCGCCGATCACCTCGGCCATCCGTGCATCGTGGTAGACCCGCACTTCCAGCCGCGGCGCCGGCAACCAGGGCAGGCCCAGTTCCTGGCGCACCTGAAGGGTGGTGGTGTAGGGGCAGGCCTCGGTCACTTCCAGCGCAAGTACGCCGAGCAGCCGCTCCCCTTCGCTCAGCGCGACCCGGCGCGAGGCCTGCGCCTCGCGCATGTCCGGGAGCAGGCGCATGAGCCGCGCGTAGTTCGCTTCGCAGGTCGCCTGCAGGCTGGCCAGGTCGACCCGGTAGCGCTCGCGCAGCAGGTTCAGGCCCATAGCCCACGCACCTCGGCCCGGTTCAGGGCCAGCCACTGCAGGGCGATGATGCTCGCCGCGTTGTTGATCCGCCCGTCGCGCACGGCCTGCAGCGCATCTTCCAACGGCCAGACGTGGACGCGGATGTCCTCGCCCTCCTCCGGCAAGCCATGCACGCCGCCGACGCCTTCGCTGTCGCAACGGCCGACGAACAGGTGCACCACTTCGTCGGTGCCGCCCGGCGACGGCAGGTACTGGGTTATCGGCCAGAGCGCACCGAGAGTCAGCCCGGCCTCCTCCATCGCCTCGCGATGGGCCACTTCCTCCGGTTGCTCGTCCTTGTCGATCAGGCCGGCGACCAGCTCCAGCAGCCAGGGGTTGGCGAGCTTCTGCATCGCCCCGACGCGGAATTGCTCGATGAGCACCACGCAATCGCGCTGCGGGTCGTAGGGCAGCACGCAGACCGCGTCATGGCGGACGAACAGTTCCCGACTGATTTCCCGGCCCATGCTGCCGTCGAACTGGCGATGCCGCAGGCGCAGGCGATCGAGACGATAGAAGCCGCGGAAGCATTCCTCGCGCTGCACGAGCTCGACGTCACCGGGGGCGGGTTTGAAGGTTTCGGACATCCTCGACTCACTTCACTCGGGTATGTGGGTTTCGCGCCATCCTATCGCGGCCCGGCGCAGGGCGCAGCCACTTTCAGGACAGCTCGGGAAAACTTCGTGGCGCTCGCCGCACGGGCGTGTTTCCCGGCCACGGCTAGGCCATACTTGGGGTTTGCGCGGGCCGAACTCAAGCGCGACGCCAGGGTCGAAACGGACTGGTCGACGCTTCGAGCCCGCCCATCCACCGTCGCAAAAGGAATCCCATGCGCCTTCTGAAATTCGCCGCCCTCGGCAGCCTGGTCGTTCTGCTGAGCGCCTGCCAGAGCCTCTTCAAGCCCGGCCTCGACGACCCGCTGCCCACCGAGCGCCTCGCCAGCGAGCACCTGAAGCCCGGCTGTCAGGGCGAACAGTGTCCCTTGGTAAACATCGACACCTTGAAGTTCCCCGACGAACCGCAGTTGGACCCGATCGTCGAGCGTGCCCTGCTGGAAATGACCCGGGAAAACAACGAAACGCCCCTGCCGGCATCGCTGGCGGCCTACGAGCGGCAGTTCCTGGACAGCGCCGAGCCGGGCTGGAGCAGCTACCTGCAAGCCAAGGTGCGCGAACAACATGACGGTCTGGTGATCATCGAGCTTTCCAGCTACCTGTTCACCGGCGGCGCCCACGGCATGCCCGGTCGCGGCTTCATCAACTACGACCGCAGGCAGCACAAGGTGCTGAGCCTGCAGGACATGCTGGTTCCCGGCCAGGAAGAAGCCTTCTGGAAACAGGCCGAGCTGGCGCACAAGGCCTGGCTGCTGGCCAACAAGCTCGACCAGGACGCCGATTTCCAGAAGACCTGGCCGTTCCAGCGCACCCCGCACGTGGCATTGACCTTCGGCGCGGTGACGCTGAAGTACGACGCCTACTCCATCGCGCCGTATTCCTATGCCCACCCCGAACTGAAGATCCCGTATCCGCGCCTGAACGGCATCGTCAAGCCGAACCTGTTCCCCGGCCGCGGCTGACGCTTCCGACGCTCCGCAGCCCCTCGTCACGGCGAGGGGCCCCGTGGCGCGGCCTAGACCTGCCTGTAGATCACCGATCCTTCGTCCTTGAAGCGCGCCGCCTGCTCCTGGAAGCCGGCCTCGATGGCCTTGCTCTCGTCGGACAGGCCGTTCTCCTTGGCGTAGTCGCGGACTTCCTGGGTGATCTTCATCGAGCAGAACTTCGGTCCGCACATGGAGCAGAAGTGCGCGACCTTGGCCGAGTCCTTCGGCAGGGTCTCGTCATGGAACGCCCGCGCGGTGTCCGGGTCCAGGCCAAGGTTGAACTGGTCCTCCCAACGGAACTCGAAGCGCGCCTTGGACAGCGCGTTGTCGCGGATCTGCGCGCCCGGGTGGCCCTTGGCGAGGTCGGCGGCATGGGCGGCGATCTTGTAGGTGATGATCCCGGTCTTCACATCATCCTTGTTCGGCAGACCCAGGTGCTCCTTGGGCGTGACGTAGCAGAGCATGGCGCAGCCGAACCAGCCGATCATCGCCGCGCCGATGCCGGAGGTGATGTGGTCGTAGCCGGGGGCGATGTCGGTGGTCAGCGGGCCGAGGGTGTAGAACGGCGCCTCGTCACAGCACTCCAGCTGCTTGTCCATGTTTTCCTTGATCAATTGCATCGGCACGTGGCCGGGACCTTCGATCATCACCTGCACGTCGTGCTTCCAGGCGATCTTGGTCAGCTCGCCGAGGGTTTCCAGCTCGCCGAACTGGGCGGCGTCGTTGGCGTCGGCCACCGAGCCCGGACGCAGGCCATCGCCCAGCGAGAAGCTGACGTCGTAGGCCTTCATGATTTCGCAGATCTCTTCGAAATGCGTGTAGAGGAAGTTCTCCTGGTGGTGCGCCAGGCACCACTTGGCCATGATCGAGCCGCCGCGGGAAACGATGCCGGTGACCCGCTTGGCGGTCAGCGGCACATAGCGCAGCAGCACGCCGGCGTGGATGGTGAAGTAGTCGACGCCCTGCTCGGCCTGTTCGATCAGGGTGTCGCGGAAGATTTCCCAGGTCAGGTCCTCGGCGACGCCGTTGACCTTCTCCAGCGCCTGGTAGATCGGTACGGTGCCGATCGGTACCGGGCTGTTGCGCAGGATCCACTCGCGGGTTTCATGGATGTGCTTGCCGGTGGACAGGTCCATCACCGTGTCGGCGCCCCAGCGGATGCCCCAGGTGAGCTTCTCCACCTCTTCCTCGATCGACGAGCCCAGCGCGCTGTTGCCGATGTTGCCGTTGATCTTCACCAGGAAATTGCGGCCGATGATCATCGGCTCAAGCTCGGTGTGGTTGATGTTCGCCGGAATGATCGCGCGGCCGCGGGCGACTTCCTCGCGGACGAACTCGGGGGTGATTTCCTTCGGGATGTTGGCGCCGAAGCTGTGCCCCGGGTGCTGCTGGTCGAGCAGGCCGGCGGCCCGGGCTTCCTGCAGCTTCATGTTCTCGCGGATGGCGATGTATTCCATCTCCGGGGTGATGATGCCTTTCTTCGCGTAGTGCATCTGCGAGACGTTGGCGCCCGGCTTGGCCCGGCGCGGCGTGCGCACGTGGGCGAAGCGCAGGGCGTCGAGGCTGGCGTCGGCCAGGCGGGCCTGGCCGAACTCGGAGGTCAGGCCGGGGAGGATCTCGGTGTCGCCGCGCTCGTCGATCCAGCGCGAACGCACGTCAGGCAGGCCCTTGCGCAGATCGATGCGGACCTCGGGGTCGGTATACGGGCCGGAGGTGTCGTAGACGAACACCGGCGGGTTCTTTTCGCCGCCGAAGGCGGTGGGGGTGTCGGCGAGGGAGATTTCCCGCACCGGGACGCGGATGTCCGGGCGCGAGCCGGTCAGGTAGACCTTGCGCGAGTTCGGGAAAGGCTGCGTCGACTGGCGGTCGAGCTGCTCAAGGCGGGTGATGTTGTTCTTCTGCGTTGCGCTCATCGATGGCTCTCCTGGGTGATTGTCGGGAGAACCTGGCACGCGGGGCCACCGGGACTGGTGGCGAGAAGGACGCGCCGGCAAGGCAGGCATGGCGCGGACATCTTGTTCCCTACGCGGGTTGCTGCGGTCCGCGCGAGGCGGAACCGGACGCTAGCCCGATCAGGTTCAACGGGATCCGGAACTATCCGATCTCAGCCCCTCGTATAGGGCACCCCGACAAGAACCCCGGCAGTCTAATCAACACCGGCGGGATACGCCAACGGGAAAACGCCCCGCCCGACCGGCAGTCATGGTCCGGTCCGGCGCCCTCTCGCCAGGGAAGACGCAGATCCCCGCACGTTCGCCGGCACATCGATCCGGACTGGCTCTTCGATCAGTTGCCGCGCAGGTGCCTTGACCGCCACCGGTAGCGACCTTAGCCTTGCCCCACCTCGCATCTTTTCCAGGACGAACGAATGCTGCGCAGACTCTCCCTGGCGGCCGCCGTGGCCGCTGCTACCGGTGTCGCCTGGGCCGCCCAGCCGACCCCGCTGCCGACCAAGACCGACCTGATCAGCGTCTACAAGGAAGCCGTCGACAACAACGCCGACCTCGCCGCCGCCCAGGCCGACTACCTGGCGCGCAAGGAAGTGGTGCCCCAGGCCCGCGCCGGCCTGCTGCCGCAACTCGGCGCCGGCGCCCGCGTCGGAGACACCCGGATCGCATTCGACGAGCGTCCGGCGACCGTCAAGCGCAACAGCCAGGTCGTCCAGGCCACCCTCAGCCAGCCGTTGTTCCGCGCCGACCGCTGGTTCCAGTGGCAGGCCGCCAAGGAAACCAGCGACCAGGCCCGGCTGGAATTCTCCGCGACCCAGCAGGACCTGATCCTGCGCAGCGCCGAGACCTACTTCACGGTGCTCCGCGCCCAGGACAACCTGGCCACCAGCAAGGCCGAGGAAGCCGCCTTCAAGCGCCAGCTGGACCAGGCCAACGAGCGCTTCGACGTGGGCCTTTCCGACAAGACCGACGTGCTCGAGGCCCAGGCCAGCTACGACACCGCCCGCGCCAACCGGTTGATCGCCGAACAGCGCGTGGACGATGCCTTCCAGGCCCTGGTGACCCTGACCAACCGCGACTACAGCGCCATCGAGGGCATGCGCCACACCCTGCCGGTGGTGCCGCCGGCGCCGAACGACGCCAAGGCCTGGGTCGACACCGCGGTGCAGCAGAACCTGCGCCTGCTGGCCAGCAACTACGCGGTCAACGCCGCCGAGGAAACCCTCCGCCAGCGCAAGGCCGGGCACCTGCCGACCCTCGATGCCGTGGCCCAGTACCAGAAGGGCGACAACGACGCCCTCGGCTTCGCCAACAGCGCCGCCAATCCGCTGGTGCACTATGGCAAGTATGTCGACGAGCGCAGCATTGGCCTGGAACTGAACATCCCGATCTACAGCGGCGGCCTGACCTCCTCCCAGGTCCGCGAGTCCTACCAGCGCCTCAACCAGAGCGAGCAATCCCGCGAAGGCCAGCGCCGCCAGGTGGTGCAGGACACCCGCAACCTGCACCGCGCGGTGAATACCGACGTCGAGCAGGTCCAGGCGCGGCGCCAGGCGATCATCTCCAACCAGAGTTCGCTGGAAGCCACCGAGATCGGCTACCAGGTCGGCACCCGCAACATCGTCGACGTGCTCAACGCCCAGCGCCAGCTGTACGCCGCCGTGCGCGACTACAACAACAGCCGCTACGACTACATCCTCGATACCCTGCGCCTGAAGCAGGCGGCCGGCACCCTCAGCCCGGCCGACCTGGAGGCGCTCAGCGCCTACCTGAAGCAGGATTACGATCCGGACAAGGACTTCCTCCCGCCGGACCTGGCCAAGGCCGCCGCCGAGCAGTTACAGAGCAAGCCGCGCCAGCAGTACTAGCACGAGCGAAGACGCCCCCGGTCGGGGGCGTCTTCGCTTGACTGGCCTGGCGCGCGTCGCCCGGGTCAGCGCGCCAGCGGCTGGAGCAGCGCGTCGAACTGCTCCAGCCGCGGGAACCGCAGGGGTACATCCTGCTCGAGATTTTCCAGCCGCGTCCGGTAGGCGCGCAGGAAGTTGCCGCGCGCTTCCTCGCTGATGTATGGCACGTGCCAGGCGACGAAGGGCTCCAGCACCTGCATGCCGACATAGGCCAGGGTGCCGCGCAGGATCGGCCGCAGCATGTCCTCCAGCGGTCCGTGGATGGCACCCTCGCCGAACATGTGCTGGCGCCCGCCCAGGGTCAGGCTGACCAGCGCCTTCTTGCCGGCCAGGCCACCCTGGTCGTAGAAGCGCTTGCCGCCATAGCAGACCCCGGACACCAGTACCCGGTCGAACCACCCCTTGAGGATCGCCGGCACCGAGAACCAGTAGATCGGAAAGTTGAGGATCAGCAGGTCGGCCCACAGCAGCTTGTCCAGCTCGGCCTGGATGTCGGCGGCCAGGCTCTGGCGCTTGACGCTCTCGCGCTGCTCCAGGGCGTACACCAGGTAGTCGGGATCGGCGCGCTCGGCGAAGTCGGCGGCACTGGCCACCGGATTCCAGTTCATCGCGTAGAGATCCGAGACCTGCACCGCGTGGCCCTGGCCTGCCAGGGTCTCGCATGCCTGGTCACAGAGCGCGCGGGTGAAGGATTGCGGTTCGTTGTGGGCGTGGACGATCAGTACGTTCATCGTGGTTTCCGAATCGTGGTGACCGGCCGCATCGCTCGCGGCCGAGGGGTTCAGGCCTGGCCGAGCAACTCGGCGGCGCACAGCGCAATGCGCCGACAGGCTTCGCGCAGCGGTTCGGCGCCCAACACCAGGCCGAGGCGGATGTGACCGGCGGCGCTCGGGCCGAAGGCTTCGCCGGCGAGCACCGATACGCCATGGCGGTCCAGCAGGCGGTCGGCGAAGGCCTGGGCGGAAAGTCCGGTGGGACGGATGTCGACCATCACGAACATGCCGCCGTCCGGGCGCAGTGGACGCAGGCCGGGGCTGTCGGCCAGGCACTCGATTACCAGGTCGCGGCGGCGGCGGTAGGCCTCGCGCATCGCCTCCAACTCCGGCAGCGGCGCTTCCAGCGCGGTGCAGGCGGCATCCTGGATGAATTCCGGCGAGCCATAGAGCATGCACAGGGCGAGGTTCTCCAGGTGCGCGCAGAGTGCTGCGGGACCGACCACCCAGCCGACCCGCCAGCCGGTCATGGCGTGGGATTTCGACAGGCTGTTGAGGGTCGCGGTACGGTCGGCCATCCCCGGCAGGCTGGCCGGGCTGACATGCTCGCCGTCGAACAGCAGTTCGCTGTAGACCTCGTCGGAGATCATCCACAGGTCATGGGCCATGCACAGCTCGGCCAGGGCTTCCCAGGTGGCCCGCGGCAGGCTGGCGCCGGACGGGTTGTGCGGGCTGTTCAGCGCCATCGCGCGCGTGCGCGGGGTGATCAGTGCGGCGACCTCCTCGGCCTGCACGCGGAAGCCATTCTCGGAGCGCACCGGCACCGGCACCACCCGCGCGCCACAGGCGCCGAACACCGCTTCGTAGGTGACGTACATCGGCTCGGCGACTATCACCTCGTCGCCCGGATTCAGCAGGCACTGCACCACCGCGTACAGCGCGCATTGGGCACCTGCCAGCACCACCACCTGCTCCGCGTCCACCGCCTGGCCGCTGCGCCGCCGGTGGCGCTCGGCGATGCGCTGGCGCAGGGCGCGCTTGCCGCGCACGTCGGCGTAGTGGGTGTTGCCGGCCAGCAGGCTGTCGATGGCCGCCTGGACGATGGGCGCCGGGGTATCGAAGTCGGGGTCGCCGACCGACAGCAGGAGGATTTCCTCGCCCTGCTCGACCCGCGCCAGCGCGCGATAGTGGATGTCCCAGGCAGCGGCGCCGTCGCCGGCGATACGTTGAGTGAAGTCGGAATAGCGCATGGATGCTCTCCTTGTCCGGCGGTCAGCGCGCACAGGCGTGCCGCAGTTCGATCAGGGTCACGCCGGGCTGCCCGAAGCCGGCGCGCAGGTCGCGCTCCAGTTCGTTCAGGTCCTGCGGCTGGCGCACCGCGCAACCGTAGGCGCGGCCCAGCAGGGCGAAGTCGGGGTTGCGCGGCAGCACGCCGACCGGCTCGATGTCCAGGCCGAGCATGTCGTCGCGGATCTGGCCGAGCGCGTCGTTGTTCCACAGTAGCACCACCAGCGGACTGTCCAGTTCCTCGCTGGCGGTGGCCAGTTCCTGCGCGGTGTAGAGGAAGCCGCCATCGCCGACCAGCACCAGGCCCGGGCGCTGCGGGGCGCCGAGCTTGGCGCCGATGCCGGCCGGCAGGCCGTAGCCGAGGGTGCCGTAGCCGGTGGGATGCAGCCAGCTGCGCGGCGCTCGGCTGGCGAACGCGTAGTTGCCGGTATAGGCCAGTTGGGTCATGTCGGTGCTGACGAAAGCATCGGCCGGCAGCGCGGCGGCGATCCGGTCGAGGATCGCCTGGTGCAGCGCCTGCAGCGGCGCGTGTGCCGCGCGGATCTCCGCGCGCAGGCGCGCCACCCTCGCGGCGGCCGGCGCGGCGTCGCGGGCCTCCTGCGGCAGGCGCGCCAGCAGCGCCTCAAGGGTCTGCCGGGCATCGCCCCTGAGCGCTACGGCAGAGGGATAGAAGTCGTTGAACTTGCGCGGGTCGATATCGACGCGGATCAGTTCGCCGGACAGCGGCAGGCGTTCGCGCCAGAAGTCGGTGTCGGCCATCTCGGTGCCCACCGCCAGCACCAGATCGGCCTCGGCGATCATCTCCCAGCCCGGCGCTACGCACAGGCTGGCCCCGGCGTTGAGCCGCGCGTCCGGCGGCAGCAGGCCCTTGCCGGCGACGCTGGTGAACAGCGGCGCGGCCAGGCGCTCGCTCAGCGCGGCAAGCGCATCGCCGGCCGCCAGCGCGCCGCCGCCGGCGATGAGCATTGGTCGCCGGGCCGCAGCCAGGCGCTCCGCCGCCGCCCGCAATGCCTCGGTGCACGGCACGCCACGACCAGGGCGGCGCGCCACGGCAGCGCTCCAGTCATGGGCCACCGGCGCGGCGAGCACGTCGAGCGGGATCGAGATATGCACCGGGCGCGGACGCTCGCTGTCGAACACCGCGTAGGCCCGGGCGATCAGTTCGGGCAGCTGTTCCGGGCTCAAGGCCAGGGCGGAGAAGGCAGTGATCGGCGCGGTCATGGCACGCTGGTCCTGGGTCTCGTGCAGGCAGCCCCAGCCCTTGCCCAGGCTGGCGCTGTGGTTGACGCTGGAAATCACCAGCAGCGGCACCGAGTCGGCGTAGGCCTGGCCGATGGCGGTGGCGACGTTGGTCACGCCCGGCCCGGTGATGACGAAGCACACTCCCGGCTTGCCGCTGACCCGCGCATAACCGTCGGCCATGAAGCCGGCGCCCTGCTCGTGGCGGGTCAGCACGTGGCGGATGCCGCTGCCCGGAAGTCCGCGGTACAGCTCCAGGGTATGCACGCCGGGGATGCCGAAAACGGTATCCACGCCGTAGTTGGCCAGCAAGCGGACCAGGGCCTGGCCGGCGGTGAGGGTCTTCTGTGGTTGCATGGGCAATATCCTCGTCCAGTTCGGCGACCATCGGAGTCGCCGTTCGCGCCGCAGCGCTCTTGCTCCCATTCCCACAAGCGGGAGGGGGAGCCGTCGTGTCCCCCCCGGCCTTCAGCCATTGGCCAGCCGGATCAACGCATCCACCGCCAGCGCTCCCTCGGCATCCGCCAGCAACGGATTGACGTCCAGCTCCAGCAAGCGCTCGGCATGTTCGCAGGCGAATTCGGCGACCGCGCGGATCGCCGCCACCAGGGCCTCCATGCACACTGCCGGGCGACCGCGGAAGCCGCTGAGCAACGGCGCGCTGCGCAGGCTCAGCAGGGCATCGCGGATCGCCGCGTCGGTGGTTGGCAGGAGCAGGCTGCGACTGTCACGCAGCAGCTCCACGAGTATCCCGCCGGCACCGATCACCAATGCCAGGCCGAAGCCCTCCTCGCGCTTGACCCCGACGATCAGCTCGGCCAGCGGCGCGCCAGCCATGCGCTCCAATAACACACGCTCGAAGACCAGTTGCGGCGCGTGCCGGGCCAGGCTTTCGCGCATGTCGAACAATGCCGCCTCCAACGCCGCCTCGTTGCGTAGGCCGAGCGCCACGCCACCGGCCTCGGTCTTGTGCGGCAGTGCGGCGCTGACCGCCTTGAGCACCAGCGGGAAGCCGAGGTCGAGGGCCGCTTCGCGGGCCTGGCCGGGGGTGCTCAGCACCCCCTGGGGCAGTGGCAGGCCGAAGGGTTTCAGCGCCTGCTTGGATTGCCACTCGTCGAGCAGGTAGCCGTCGCCCGCCAGCGGCCCTGGGCAGATCGGCACCAACGCCGCCTCACCGCGCTCCAGCAGCGCCGCGCGGCGCTGGCGGTAGCGGGCGATCCGTCCCCAGGCGGCGAGACCATCCTCGACGCCCTGCAGCGCGGCGACGCCCTCGCCGTGCAACAGCTCGCGGGCCCGGGCCGGCAGCAATTCCGGGAACGCCGAGGCGATGAAGCCGACTTTTCCGTGGCGCTTCAGCGCGGCGCAGTAGCGTTGCAGAAGCAGGTCGCACTGCGGCCGCTCGCCGGTTTCCTCGCCCGGATAGTCGAGCACCAGCAGGGCGGCGTCGGCAGGGCTGCGCAAAGCGCTGTCGAGCATTTCCTCCAGGGCCGCGGCATCGCCCCAGATGGCGGTGGTGAAGTCCAGCGGGTTGGCGATGTTGGCGTAGTCGGGCAGCACCCCGGCCAGTTCGTCGCGCTGTTCGGCGTCGAAAGACGGCAACCCCAGGCCGTTGCGCTCGGCGTAATCGGCGATCAACCCGGCGTCGCCGCCGGAACAGGCCAGCGCGACCAGGCTCGGCCCGCCAGGCAGGTGGCCGCAGGCGGCGGCCTTGAGGGTTTCGACGAAGCTCACCGGGCCGCTCACGCGGATCACCCCGAGGCGCTCGAACAGGCTGTCGTAGAGCGCGTCGGAACCGGCCAGGGAACTGGTGTGGCTGAGCGCGAGGGCCGCGCCGATCTCCGACACCCCGGTCTTCAGGGCGATCACCGGCACGCCTTTCTGCAACGCCTTGTAGGCTGCGCGGGCGAACCCCGGGACGTTCTTCAGCCCTTCCAGATGCAGGCCGATGGCAGTCACCCGCGGCTCGTCGAGCAGCACGTCCATCAGCTCGGCGATGCCCAGCTGCGCCTGGTTGCCCACCGATGCCATATAGGCCACCGGCAGCGAACGGTCGCTCATCGACAGGTTGTAGGCGAAGTTGCCACTCTGCGTCAGCACCGCGACGCCCCGCTCCACCTGCCGACCGCCATGTGCCACCGGCCATAGCGTGGCGCCGTGCAGGTAGTCGAGCAAGCCGTAGCAGTTCGGGCCGAGCAGCGCCATTTCGCCGGCGGCGGCCAGCAGCCGGCGTTGCACGGCCAGGCCCTGTTCGCCGGTTTCGGCGAAGCCGGAGGCATAGCAGATCGCCCCGCCGGCGCCTTTGGCGGCGAGCGCGGCGACCGCGTCGAGGGTCAGTTCGCGGTTGGTGGCGACGAACGCCGCGTCCGGGCCGCACGGCAGGTCGGCGACGCTGGCCACGCAGGGTACGCCTTCGAGTTCGGCGTGCTGCGGATTGACCAGCCACAACTGGCCGGCGAAACCGCCTTCGGCACAGCGTTTCAGGGCACGCGCCATGCCACGGCCGCCAATGAAGGCGAGATGCCTGGGTGCCAGCAGGCGCTTGAGGTTTTCACGATTCATGTCGGTTCTCGATTCGGAACATGGCAGCCTTCCCCTCTCCCCTGGAGGAAGAGGGGAGCCAGGACTTCAACGCAGCAACGGCCGCAGCAGTTCGCGGGAAACGATGTGCCGCTGGATTTCCGAAGTGCCCTCCCAGATCCGTTCGATCCGCGCGTTGCGCCAGATGCGCTCGACCGGTCCTTCATCCATCAGGCCCATGCCGCCGAAGATCTGCACCGCTTCGTCGGCGACCTTGCCGAGGGTCTCGCTGGCGAACAGCTTGGCCATGCCGGCCTCGCCGTCGGTCATGGTGCCCTGGTCCATCTTCCAGGCGGTGTGCAGGGTCATCAGCTCGGCGGCACGGATCTGCGTGGCCATGTCGGCGAGCTTGAAGGAAACGCCCTGGTAGCTGCCGATCGGCTGGCCGAACTGCTTGCGATCGGCCGCCCAGCGCAGCGACAGGTCGAGGGCGCGCTGGGCCTGGCCGACGCAGTTGGCGGCGACCATCACCCGTCCGGCGGTGAGCCAGGCGTTGGCCACTTCCCAGCCCTTGCCGACCTCGCCGAGCACCTTGGAGGCCGGCACCCGGCAATCGTCGAAGAAGATCTCGTAGGTGTGGTAGCCACGGTTGCTCACGCATTTCGGCCCGCGGCGCACGGTCATCCCGGGCGTGCCCTTGTCCACCAGGAAGGCGGTCACCGCGTTGCGCTTGCGGCCGTTGTGCTCGTAGCTGTCGGTGACGGCGAAGACGATGGCGAAGTCGGCGTGCCCGGCGTGGCTGATGAAGTGCTTGCTACCGTTGATCACGAAGGCGTCGCCGTCGCGCACCGCGCGGGTCTTGATCGAATTGGCGTCGGAGCCGGCGCCCGGCTCGGTGAGGGCGAAGCAATCGGTCTTTTCGCCCTGCACGCAGGGCAACAGGTAGTCGCCGAGCTGTTCTCCGGTGCAGGCCATGAGGATCTTCGAGGGCCGCGCGACGAATACGTGGAGGGCCCAGGAGACCTTCGACAGCTCGCGTTCGACCAGCGCCTGGGACAGGTAGTCGAGGCCGCCGCCGCCCACTTCCTCGGGCATGTTGAAGGCATAGAAACCGGCGGCGAGGGCCTTGCCGCGAATCTGTGCGGCCAGCTCCGGCGACACCGCGTCGGCGCGGTCGACATCGTCCTCGTGGGGCAGCAGTTCCTTCTCGACGAAGCTGCGCACCGCCTCGACCAGCATGTCCTGTTCCTGGGTCAGCCTGAAATCCATGGGAATCACCTGCTCGGCGCCTAGCGCCCGCTGAATTGAGGGGAACGTTTCTCGGCCACGGCGCGCAGCGCCTCGGCGGCATCCTCGCTGCGCCCGCAGAGCAGCCCGGCGGCCTGCTCGGCACGCAACTGCTCGGCCAGCGAGCGCCCGGCGCCGTCGCGCAGCAGGCGCTTGGTCTGGGCGAAGGCGAAGGTCGGGCCGCTGGCGAGACGCGCAGCGAAGGCGCCGACCGTCTCAACCAGGCGCTCGTCGGCGACCACCTCGCCGACCAGTCCGGCGCCCAGGGCGCGCTCCGCGCTCCAGGCTTCGTCGAGGAACAGCAGGCGCTTGGCCGCCTCGCTGCCAAGCAGCCGTGGCAGATGCCAACTGGCGCCGGCGTCCGGGCAGTAGGCCATGCCGGTATAGCCGGCCTTGAAGCGCGCCGAGGCGGCGGCGATGCGGAAATCGCAGCACAGCGCCAGGTCCATGCCAGCGCCCACGGCGCTGCCGTTGACGGCGGCGACTGTGGGTTTGTCGAGGGCGTGCAGGCGCCCCATCAGGGCGTGGGCGGCCTCGGTCCAGCCATAGCTTTCCAGCTCGCCACGGGCTTCAGCCGCCGCCCATTCGGCGAGATCGGCCCCGGCGCAGAAGCTGCGTCCGCTGCCGCCGAGGACCACGGCGCGCACTGCCGGGTCGCGCTCGCAGGCATCGAGTCGGACGTGCAGGGCCTCCAGGGTGGGGATATCCAGTGCATTGCGCTGTTGCGGACGATTCAGGACGAGCCAGGCGATCCCGGCTTCGACCCGCGTCTGCAATGGGGAAAGGTCAGTCATGCGGCCCTCGTTCTTATTGTTGGTTGATGGCGATCGCGGCTTTCAGGCAATACTAAACACTCGTTCAACAAGACCACAATCCACCCATTCGGGTGTATGTAACGGCCCTGCGGCAGGCGCAAAGCCACACGCCATGCGATCCGCCGAAAAGCGGCGAAGGCCCGCGCGAGCCGGCTGTTACAACTTCGAACAAACCAACCAGGCGAAAACGAAAACGCCCGCCGGATGCGGCGGGCGTCGGGTCCTGCGAATGGCCGTTCAGCCGGCCCGTCCCAGGGCGGGGTCGCCCAGTCCCTGCGGCTGCCGGCGACGAACCACGTAATAGGCCAGGTAGCAGGCGGCGATGAAGCCGAAGCCCCAGTACAAGGACGGCCGCTGGGTGGGATCGAGGGCGAGGAAGACGAACAGCGAGCAGCACACGGCGATGCAGGCCAGCGGCACCAGCGGGAACAGCGGCGCGGCATATTTCAGCTCGGCGACCGTGCCGCCGCTGGCCATGTACTCGCGGCGGAAGCGGTATTGGGCGTAGGCGATGACGATCCAGGTGACGGTGCCGGACATCCCGCTCACCGCCATCAGCACCATGAACAGGGTGTCGGCGGCGACCACGCTGGTCAGCAACGAGAGCAGGGCGAAGCACAGGGTGATCAGCAACGCGTAGAGCGGCACGCCGCGCGCGCTGAGCTTCGACAGGCCGCGCGGGGCCATGCCGGTCCTGGACATCGCCCAGAGGATCCGCGTCGAGGCGTACAGGCCCGAGTTGCCTACCGAGAGGATGGCGGTGAGGATGACGAAGTTCATCAGGTCCGCCGCGTAGGGAATCCCGACCATGTCGAACACCTGCACGAACGGGCTTTCCATCAGCCCGGCCTGTTGCCAGGGAATGATGGCGGAAAGCACGACGATGGCCAGCACGTAGAAGATCAGTACGCGGAACACCACGTTGCGCACCGCCCGCGGGATGCTCTTCTCCGGTCGCTCGGTCTCGCCGGCGGCGACGCCCATGATCTCGCAACCCTGGAAGGCATAGACCACCGTCATCATCACCGCGAACACCGCCGACAGGCCGTTGGGGAACAGCCGCTCGCCGACCAGGTTGGAGAACATCGGCGCCGGCGCACCGCTCTTCAGTTCGATACCGCCGAAGATCACCAGCCCCCCGACCACGATGAACACCAGGATCGCCGCCACCTTGATCCCGGCGAACCAGTACTCGGCCTCGCCGAAGGCGCGGGTCGCCAGGGCATTGAGGGAGAACAGCACGACCACGAAGAAACCCGACCATAGCCACACGGGCACCTCCGGGAACCAGCGGGTCATGAGCATCCCGGCCGCGGTGAATTCCAGGCCTACCGTGGAGGCCCAGCTCATCCAGTAGACCCAGCCGATCATGAAGCCAGTCGCCGGGCCGATGAAACGCGTCGCGTGGGCCTGGAACGAACCGGAGACCGGCATCTGCACCGACAGCTCGCCGAGGCAGACCATCACCAGGTACATCAGCACCCCGGCCACCAGGTAGGCCAGCACCGCGCCGGCCGGGCCGCCCTGGTTGATGGTCACGCCGGAGCCCATGAACAGCCCGGTGCCGATCACCCCGCCGAGGGACAGCATGAAGATGTGGCGGCTCGCCAGGGCCCGGGTGAGTTGCAGCCTTTCCTTGCCGTCAGCCATGGCGCACCTCCGGATGAGGGTACGCACAGGGGTCTTCGAGATGGCTCATTATTCTTGTCTCCACTCTGTCAGAGGCCGTGTCTTGCGCACGGATGAGCGGATTATTGGCGGCGGATGTAAGACGCCGTTGAACGCGCGGATCGAAGATGTAAAAAGCTGTAAGGAAGTTGTTCGCCGCGCCGCTCAACCGGCCGCTGAGTCGGCTTCGCCGAGGAAGCCGGCGCGGCGCAGGGCTTCGGCGCCGTCGCGGCGCAGGCTACCCAGGCGTGCGCCCCAGGCTCGCGGGTCGACCCCGGCCGCGCCCAGGGCCTCGCGCTCCAGCTCGCCCAGGCCGGCGCCGAGCGCCACCAGGCCCATGGAGTGGCAGCTTCCGGACAGGCGATGGGCGATGTTCGCCGCCTCGGCCAGGTCCGCCTGGTCCAGGGCTTCGGCCAGCAGCGGCAACTGCTCGTCCAGGCTTCCCAGCAGGTTGCCCAGCAGTCCGGCGAGCTTGTGCCGCCCCAGCAGGCGGCGGTGGGTCTCGAGCATTTGCCGGTCCAGCGCGGCGTCCACCGCAAGCGCAGGCACGCTGGTGCCGACCTCGCCCAGCGCGCGGCGCAGCTCGTCCATCCGCAGGGGCTTGCCGAGCACGCCCTGCATACCCGCGGCGAAGTACCGGCGCACCATGTCCGGCTGGATGCTGGCGGTGAAGGCGAAGATCGGCGTGGCGCGGTTCAGGCCGTCGAGCTGCCGGCGAATCCCGGCGCAAAGCTCGAGGCCAGCCATCCCCGGCAGGTGCATGTCCAGCAGGATCAGGTCGAAGCGCCGCTGCCGGCACAACGCCAGGGCCGGCCCCGCGTCCTCGGCCAGCATCACCCAGTGGCCGTCCCGCTCGAGCAGGCCCTGGGCCACCTCGCGGTTGAGCGCCACGTCCTCCACCAGCAGCACCTCCAGCGCAGACACCGATGCCGCCGGCGGCGTCGCGCCGGACAAGCTCGCCAGCGCCAGCTCGATCTCGAACCAGAACGTGCTGCCCTGGCCGACCCGGCTTTCCACGCCGATCCGCCCGCCCAGCGCTTCCACCAGCCGCTTGCTGATCGCCAGGCCCAGGCCGGTTCCGCCGTAACGGCGGGTCACGGCGTCGCCGCCCTGGGTGAAGCGTTCGAAGATGCGTTCGCGCATTTCCTCGGGAATGCCGATTCCATCGTCCGCGACGCTCAGCCGCAGTCGCTCGCTTCCTGCGCTGCGCACCAGCCGCTCGACGCGAACGCGCACCTCCCCGGCCTCGGTGAACTTCACCGCGTTGCCCAACAGGTTGGTCAACACCTGGCGCAGGAACTGCTCGGCGCCGCGATGGCCGTCATGAACCTGCGGGTCCAGCCACAGGTCCAGCCGCGTGGCGTTCTCCCGCGCCCGCGGTTCGAGCAGGGTGAGGACGTCCTCGAGCAGGCTTCGCAAGGAAAAGTCCACCGCTTCCGGCACATCCGGCGCTTCCTCCAGCCGGGCGAAGTGGAGGACCTCGTTGAGGATCGCCAGCAGTCCCTCCCCCGCTGTCGCCAGTGCCCGCAGGCGCTGGCGGTCACGCTCGCCGAGCGATGCCTCGCGCAGCAGCTCGGCCATGCCCAGGATGCCGTTCAACGGGGTACGGATCTCATGGCTCATGGTCGCGAGGAAACGGCTCTTCGCCCGGTCGGCGGCTTCCGCCTGGTCCTTCGCCCGGCGCAGGCTGGCGGTGCGTCGCTCGACCTGTCGGCGCAACTCGTCGCGATCGGCATCGCGCCGGCGGCGGTCGGTGCGCAGGGCCTGGCGCATGTCTTCCAGGGCGGCGGCGACGGCGTCGATCTCATCGCGCTCACGGTCCACCTTGTCCAGTCGCAGCGGCTGTTGCAGGTCGCCTTCGGCGATATGCCCGGCGAACTCGGACATGCGCCACAGATGGCGAGTGACCAGGCTGTGGAACAGCCAACTGAGGGCCACCGCCAGGCCGCAAAGGAAACTGCCCATCCACAAGAGGCTGGCCAGGCCGCCGGAAACCAGCCGGCGATAGACCGCCGCCAGGTCGATGGCGATCTCCAGCTCGCCCAGTTGCCGACGCTCGCCCCCCGGCGGCTGGTAGCTCAAGGGAAAGCGCTCGACCCGCAGCATGCCGCGTGGACGCTGGTCGCCCTGCAACAGGTTGAAGTCGGCGCTTTGCAGGCTGACACGGGCGATGTCGGGGAAATCCCCGAGGCCGCGCAACTGCACGTTCAACTGCTCCTGGTTGAGATCCCACAGGCTGCGCTCGAAGCTGGCCAGGTAGCCGCTGCGGATCAGTTCCAGGCGCGCCTCGATCTCGCGCATTTCGCGGCGGTATTCGAAGAACAGCTGCACGGCGCCGGCGAGGACGGTGAAACACAGGCTGAACAGCAACACCCGCCACAGCAGGCGCCGCGCCAACACTCCGCCGTGGCCGCTCACCAGGCGTCCGCGCGGTTGCCGGCAAGGCGCCGATAGTCGCGCACGCTGTCGTCCAGCCAACGCTGGATGCTGCCGTCGTCGCGATAGCCACGCAGGGCCCGGTCGATCTCGTCCATCTTCGCCGCCAGCGGCGAGTGCCGCGAGACCGCCACCCGCAGGTAGTCCACCGTCAGCGGTTCGGGCAGCGCACGGATGTTCTCGCCGCCGGCCAGGCGCTCGGCGAACAGCGTGCCGGTGCGCCGTTCGTGGGCGATGTAGTCGATGCGCTGGCGCACCAGCTTGCCGAAGTTCTGTCGGCTGTCGGAAACCCATTCGACGTTGCCGTGGCGGCCGACGAAGCGGTCGAAGTCCGCCCCGTAGCTTTCGCCGAACAACAGCCCGCCGCGATAGCCGGCGAGGTCGCCGAGGGATTGGATGCGCACCGGCCGCTGGCGGTTGTAGAAGATCGCCACGTCCTCGCGCAGCACCGGCTCGGCGGAAAACGCCAGGTCGCGATCGCGCGCGGGCGTGCGGTAGGCCAGTATCAGGTCGACCCGTCCGGCGGCGGCGTCGAGCAGGCAGCGCCGCCAGTTGCCCAGCAGCACCACCTCGACCCGGTAGCCCAGCGCGCCGAACAGCCGCTTCACCAGCTCCGGCGCCAGCCCCCGGACCTGCTGGCCGTCGCTCCAGGAGATCGGCGGGTATACCGGATAGTCGCAATAGCGGATGGTCTCCGCAGCCTGTGCCAGGCCGCCCAGCAGCCATCCGCAGAGCGCCAGCCAGCAGGCCTGCATGGCTCAGGCGTCGCTGGCCGCGGCGGTGAACAGGTAGCCGGCGCCGTGGATGGTGATGATCAGTTGCGGTTCGGCCGGGTCGTCGCGCAGCTTGCGACGCAGGCGGCCGACCAGCACGTCGATGGAGCGATCGCTGGGCAGCCACTCGCGGTTGCGGATCTGGTCCATCAACTGGTCGCGGCTCAGGGTATGCCTGCTGTTGCGCAGGAAAGCGCCGAGCAGTTGGAATTCGCCATGGGTGAGCAGGGTTTCGTTGCCCGCGTGGTCGATCAGGCGGCGCCGGTCGGCGTCCAGCAGCCAGTCGCCGAACTGCCTGAGGGCCTGCCGGGCGGGGCCGGCGCTGGCCTGGGCATGGCGCACCCGGCGGATCAGGTTCTTCGCCCGCGACACCAGTTCGCGCGGGTTCAGCGGCTTGATCACGTAATCGTCGGCGCCGCACTCCAGGCCGACGATGCGATCGATCTCGTCGTTGCGCCCGGTGATCAGGATGATCCCCACTTCGGAGCGCACCCGCAGCTCGCGGGTCAGGGTCAGGCCGTCCTTGCCGGGCAGGCGGATGTCCAGCAGCACCAGCTCGACCGGCTGGCCGAGATGGGCGCACTCGGCAAGGCAGGCTTCCGCCTGCTCGGCGTTGCCGGCGCAGAGGACGTCATAGCCCTCCTCGCCGAGATAGGCCTGGAGAAGCTCACGAATCACCGGGTCGTCGTCGACCACCAATACGCGCGGAACCATCGCCATCACCTTGCGCCTCCGGCGGGCCGGGGCGTTTCTTGTTCTGGGTTGTCGGACGGTGGGCGGAAGGCGCCGGGGCGCCTTCCGCTGCCAGCAGCAGCCTATCCACTACTGAACGGACGATCAACAAGCTTCCATCGTACGCCGGAAGCGGCGATGGGCGCCCGCCTCCAGGCCATCCACCCAGGCCTCGCAAATCTGCACGCCCTGCCGCGGCGTGAAGGTCGCGGGATTCAGCCCAGACTCCAGCCACAGCCCGTCGAGCAGGGCGCTGAGGCTGATGGCCGCCAGTTCCGCGTCGAAGTCCGCCCAGCCGCCCTCCTCCGCCAGTTGCCGCAGCACGCCGACCAGCAGCGCCCGGTACTCGCCATAGGAATGGTCGTGGACCCGCCCGATCGCTTCGATGCTGCCCACCGCACCCCAGAACGCCAGCCAGGCGTCGAGCAATTGCGGATCGAGCAGCTCGGCGGAGAAGGATGCCTCGAAGAACGCCGAGAGCCGCGGGCGGGCGCCGCCCGGCGCGGTGTCGATGGCACCGCGGAGCAGGCGCATGACGCGTCCGGTGACCGCCAGGTAGGCCTCGGCCACCAGCGCGTCCTTGCCATCGTAGTGGTGATTGATCAGGCCCACCGATACCCCGGCCTCGGCGCAGATCTTGCGCACCGAGGCGCCCTGGAAGCCATGCCGCTTCAGGCAGGCCAGGGTCGCCTCGATCAGCAGCGCCTTGCGCTGCTCTGGCTCCAGACGGGAAAAGCGCACTTCCTGGTTCATCCTTTCGCGGCTCCTGCTCGTCGCCCGCGACCACCGGCGGGCAGCCCCGATGATCGCAGGTTACGTAGCGCCCGTCTCACTGGCTGGCCCAGGCGTTGAAGCGCTCCTCCAGCTCCTCGCCGTGCTCGACCCAGAATTCGTCGTCCATCGCCAGGCCCTGCTCCAGGTTCGCCGGCGCGGTCGGCACCCAGCTCGCCAGTTGCGCGGGCAGGCGCTGGGCGGCCTGGCGGTTGGTCGGCCCGTAGGGAATGTTCTCGACGTAGCGCACCTGGGCATCCGGGGCATTGGCGAAGGCGATGAAGCGACGCGCCTCGGCGCCGCGCTTCGAACCCTTGACCACCGCCCAGTAGTCCATGCCGTACAGGCTGCCCGGCCATACCAGGGCCAGGTTGCGCCCCGCGCGGTGGGCGTCGGCGATGCGCCCGGTGTAGGTGGACGTCATCACCACGTCGCCGGCGGCCAGCCACTGCGCCGGCTGCGCTCCCGCCTCCCACCACTGGATGTAGGGCTTGAGCTGGCCCAGCTTGGCGAAGGCACGGTCGGCACCGGCGCGGGTCGCCAGCAGCGGATAGACCTGCTCGCGTGGCACGCCGTCGGCGAGCAGGGCGAACTCCAGGTTGTAGATCGCCCGCTTGCGCAGGCCGCGCTTACCGGGGAAGCGCTGGACGTCCCAGAAGTCGGCCCAGGACGCCGGCGGCTGTTGCAGCCGGTCGGCGTCGTAGCCGATCGCCACGCCCCAGACCAGCGCGGCGGAACCGCATTCCTGGGCGGCATTGGCGATCAACTGCTGCTTGCCGCCGATGGCCTGCCAGTCCAGACGCTCGAACAGGCCGTCGTCGCAACCGCGCGCCAGGTCCGGCCCCTCGACCTGGACCAGGTCCCAGTCGGCGTGACCGGTGTCGGCCATCACCTTGATCCGGGCCATCTCGCCGTTGTACTCGCTCTGCACCACGGGAATCCCGGTCTGCTGCGTGAAGGGCTGGAAGAACGCCACCTCCTGGGCCTTCTGTCCGGCGCCGCCGTAGCCGACCACCACCAGGCCATCATCGGCCTGGACCGGCGCGAGGCCGCCGAACGCCAGCAGGACGGCGCCGAGCAGGACGCGGCAAGGAAAAACCGGGTGCGGACGGGCGCTGGCCGCGCGGCGCAACGGAAAGGAACGGTTCATGTGCGTCTCCTCTTGTTCTTGTTGTGGAGTGGATCGCAGCGAGCCGCCGGGAAGCGGCCACGGGACAGAAACTATCCAGTCGATTTTAAAAAAACAAGTTGATTTTTTACTGATGGTAAATTCATATCCTGTTTCTGAAGCGCGCCGCGAGAACAACAAGAAGGACGCCAACCGTGAATTTCCCGCACCTGTTCAGCCCCCTGGAAATCCGGGGCAAACGCCTGAAAAACCGCATCATGTCGAGCGGCCACGACACGTCGATGCCTACCGACAACCTGGTCAACGAGCCACTCGTCGCCTATCACCGCGCCCGGGCCCGCGGCGGCGCCGGACTGATCGTCATGCAGGTGGCGGGGGTCCACGACAGCGCGCGCTACACCTCGCACGTGCTGATGGCCACCGACGATGCCTGCATCCCCGGCTACCGGCGGGTCGCCGAGGCCTGCCACGCCGAAGGCTGCGTGGTGCTGTCGCAGATCTTCCATCCCGGGCGCGAGATCATGGAGTCCGCCGACGGCCTGCTGGCGGTGGCCTATTCCGCCTCGGCCTCGCCCAACGAACGGTTCCGGGTGATGCCACGCGAACTCGACCAGCCGCTGATCGACGAGATCGTCGCCGGCTACGCCGCCGCCGCGCGCCGCCTGCACGAGGCAGGACTGGACGGGGTGGAGGTGGTCGCCAGCCACGGCTACCTGCCGGCGCAATTCCTCAACCCGCGGGTGAACCGCCGCAAGGATGGCTACAACGGCGACCTCGATGCCCGCCTGCGTTTCCTCCGCGAAGTGCTGGCAGCGGTGCGCGCGGCCACCTCCGAGGACTTCATCGTCGGCCTGCGCCTGTCCGCCGACGAGCGCGACCCCGAGGGTCTCAGCGAAAGCGAGTCGCTGCAGGCGGCCGAGGCGGTCCAGGGCGAGCTGGACTACCTGCACATCGTCGCCGGCACTTCGGCCTCCCTCGGCGGCGCCATCCATATCGTCCCGCCGATGGCCATCGAGCCGGCCTACCTGGCCCGCGAAGCCGGTACCTTCAAGGCGCGCCTGGCGATCCCGCTGTTCGTCACCGGGCGCATCAACCAGCCCCAGGAGGCCGAGGCCATCCTCGCCCGAGGCCAGGCCGACGTCTGCGGCATGACCCGCGCGCTGATCTGCGACCCGCAGATGCCGAATAAGGCCGAGGCCGGGCGCAGCGACGACGTGCGCGCCTGCATCGCCTGCAACCAGGCCTGCATCGGACATTTCCACCGAGGCTATCCGATCTCCTGCATCCAGCACCCGGAAACCGGCCGCGAGCTGACCTACGCAACGCCCAATCCGGCCTCGCGGCGCAAGCGCGTGCTGGTCGCCGGCGGCGGCCCGGCGGGGATGAAGGCGGCGGCGGTGGCGGCACAGCGCGGACACGAGGTAGTGCTCTGCGAGGCCGGCGCCCAGCTCGGCGGCCAGGTCAACCTGGCGCAACTGCTGCCGCGCCGCGCGGAATTCGGCGGCGCCTCCACCAACCTGCAACGGGAGATGCAACTGGCCGGCGTCGAGGTACGCCGCAACACGCCGGTCGACCGCGCGCTGGTGGAGCGCGAACGGCCGGACCTGGTGATCGTCGCTACCGGCGCCGAACCCTATTGGCCGCCTTTCGAGCGCGGCGGCGAGCTGCAGGTGGTGGATGCCTGGCAGGTGCTGCGCGGCGAGGTGCGGGTCGGTCGTTCGGTGCTGGTCACCGACTGGCGGGGCGACTGGATCGGCCCCGGTATCGCGGAAAAGCTTGTACGCGAGGGCCACCAGGTGCGCCTGGCGGTGAACGGCACCCACTGCGGCGAGAGCCTGCCGCTGTATGTGCGCGACCAGTTGGCCGGCGAGCTGCACCGCCTGGGTATCCCGGTCACGCCCTACGCCCGCCTGTACGGCTGCGACGATACCACGGTGTACATGCAGCACAGCGCCAGCGGCGAGGCGATGCTGTTCGAGGAGGTCGATACCCTGGTGCTATGCCAGGGCCACCAGCCGGTGGACCGCCTGGCCGACAGCCTGCACGGCCTGGCGGAGGTGTTGCGGATCGGCGACTGCCTGGCCCCCCGCACCGCCGAGGAGGCGATCTACGAAGGGCTCAAGGCCGCCTGGAGCATCTGAGCGGCGCGGCCGCGGCTCCCTCGACGGGTCCCGGCCCAGCCCCTAGAATGCCGCAAACGCAGCCAGGACCCCGCCGCATGCCCCGCCCGTCACCGCCGGACGCCACCGACACGCCGCGCAGCGAAACGCACTTCCTCGGCACCCGCATCCGCGGCCTGCGCAAGCGCCGCGGCCTGACCCTGGCCGAGCTGGCCGCACAGAGCGAACTCACCGCCGGCTACATCAGCCAGTTGGAACGCAACCTGGCGTATCCGTCGATTCCGGCGCTGTTCAACATCGCCCGCAGCCTCGGCGTGACCATCCAGTGGTTCTTCGCCAGCGAGGCCGCGGTGGACCCGGCGGACGCCGGCTACGTGGTGCGGCGCAACACGCGCATGAGCGTGCATTACGAAGACGGCATCATCGACGAACTGCTCACCCCGCAGCCCAGCCGCCAGTTGGAGATCCTCCACTCGCGTTTCCCGCCGGGCACCTACAGCCAGCAGAGCTACAGCCATGAGGGCGAGGAAGCCGGCTACATCCTCAGCGGAATCTTCGAACTCTGGGTCGGCGACCGCCATTTCCAGCTCCGCGAGGGCGACAGCTTCAGCTACTCCAGCCAGGAACCGCATCGCTACGGCAACCCGGGCGACAGCGATACCCTGGTGCTCTGGGTGATCACCCCGCCGACGTTCTGAAACGCCCTGTCGCGATGCAGGGCCAGGGGAGGGCCGACGGGGCGAGCGCTACCCGCCGCGCCCGAGCAACCGCGCCAACCCCGCCAGCAGCCGCTCCAGGGCGCCCTGGTTGTTGCGCAGCACCTTCTCTCCGGCAGTGGCCATGGCCGTCGCGACCTCCGGCTGCGCCCACAGGCGCGCGAGGCCGTCGCACAGCTCGCCGGCATCCGTCACCTCGAGCAGCGCCCCGGCGTCGCGCAATTGCGCGGCGATGTCGAGGAAGTTGAACAGGTGCGGACCGGCGAACACCGGCTTGCCCAGGGCCGCCGGCTCCAGCAGGTTGTGCCCGCCGTTGGGCACCAGGCTGCCGCCGACGAAAGCGATGTCGGCCAGGGCATAGAGGAACAGCAGCTCGCCCATGGTATCGCCGAGCAGCACCTGGGTCGCGCGTGCCACCGGCTCGCCGCCGGAGCGCCGGACCGTGGCGAAGCCTTCGCGGCGGCATAGCTCGTGGACGCCGGCGAAGCGTTCCGGATGGCGCGGCACCAGGATCAGCAACGCGTCGGGACGCGTTTCCAGCAGGCGCCGGTGGGCTGCCAGGACGATCTCGTCCTCGCCGGCATGGGTGCTGGCGGCGATCCACAGCGGTCGCGCCGTCGCGTCCCATTCCTCGCGCAGGGCAGCAGCGGCCAGCGGCAGCTGCGGGTCGATGCGCAGGTCGAACTTGATCGAGCCGGTCACGCTGACGCACTCAGGACGCGCGCCGAGACGACGGAAGCGCTCGGCCTCGGCCTCGGTCTGCACGGCGATCCAGGACAGCTCGGCGAGCATCGGCCGGGTCAGCCCGGCGAAGCGCGCGTAGCCACGCGCCGAGCGCTCGGACAGGCGCGCATTGGCCAGCGCCACCGGGATCCCGCGCACGGCGCAGGCATGGATATGGTTGGGCCACAGCTCGGTTTCCATGATCACCGCCAGGCGCGGCCGCACCCGGTCGAGGAAGCGCGCCGCCGCCCAGGGCAGGTCGTAGGGCAGGTAGCAGTGCCGGACCTGCTCGCCGAACAATGCGCGGATGCGCTCCGAGCCGGTCGGGGTCATGCAGGTGACGGTGACCGGCAGCTGCGGATGGCGCTCCAGCAGCGCCCGCACCATCGGCGCGGCGGCGATGCTCTCGCCCACCGAGACAGCGTGCACCCAGATGCCGCCGGGCGGCACCTCGGGCAAGGACAGGGAAAAACGCTCGCCGATGCGCTTGGCATAGGCCGGTGCCTGGCGCGCGCGCCACCACAGGCGCAACGCCACCAGCGGCAAGCCGAGGTGGAACAGCAGGGTATAGAGGGTACGGTTCATGGGCGCGCAGCTTAGCAAAACTCCCGCCGACCGGCTCAGCCGATGGCGCGCAGGTGGCGGGTGAAGGTTTCGCCGAGCCAGGCCGCCGCCGGGCCGAGCACCTCGTTGCGCCGCCAGACCAGTTCGACCACCAGCGCCGGCGGCGTCCAGTCGCTGGTCAGCTCCACCATCAGCCGGTCGTAGGTGGGGTACTGCACCACGTGCCGCGGTAGCCAGGCCCAGCCGAGGTTGCGCATCAGCAGCTCGGCCATGGAATAGAAGCTGTCCAGCCGCCAGACCTGCGGGCTGATCTGCTCGCCGCCCGGATAGCCGCTCTGCTGGGGCACGATCAAAAGTTGCCGGTGCTGTGCCAGCTCGCGGCGACTGACCCGTTGCAGCCCGGCCAGCGGGTGGCCGGCACCGCACACCGTGACCATCTCGACGCTGCCGAGGCGCCGCCGCTCCAGCGACTCAGGCATGCGCTCATGGTGGAACAGCAGGCCGAGGTCAGCCTGCTCCTCGAGCAAACGACGGGTGACGTCACCCTGGCCGCCGCTGGACACCTGCACCTCCAGACTGGGAAAGCGCTGCGCCAGCGCTTCCAGGCTGTCCAGCACCGGCTGGTAGGGCATCGCCTCGTCCTGGGCCAGGCGCAGCCGCGGCTCCTCGCCGCGCGCCAGCCCCAGCGCGCGCCCCTGCAGGCGCTCGCACTGGCGCAGCACCTCGCGCGCCTCCGCCAGCAGCACCCGGCCCTCGTCGGTCAGGCGCGGCTGGCGTCCGCTGCTGCGTTCGAACAGGGTGACGCCGAGGTCCGCCTCCAGCAGCGCGATGCCGTTGCTCACCGCCGATTGCACCCGCTTCAGTTCGCGGGCGGCGGCAGAGAACGACTGGCGCTCGGCGACGCTGACGAACAGGCGGATCTGCTCCAGGTTCCACTGCATAACCTATCTCCAATAAAGATAGGTAACGACTTTATCCCATCCGCCGGCTCCCTAGAATGGCCGCAGTTTCCGGAGGACCCCGCCATGACCAACTATCTCTACCTCGCCATCGCCATCGCCGCCGAAGTGGTCGCCACCACCTCGCTGAAAGCCGTCGCCGGATTCAGCAAGCCACTGCCGCTGCTGCTGGTGGTGGGCGGCTACGTGCTCGCCTTCAGCATGCTCGTGCTGGTCATGCGCACCCTGCCGGTCGGCGTGGTCTACGCCATCTGGTCCGGACTGGGCATCGTCCTGGTCAGCCTGGTGGCGATGTTCGTCTACGGCCAGCGCCTGGACCCCGCCGCCCTCCTCGGCATCGGCCTGATCATCGCCGGCGTGCTGGTGATCCAGTTGTTCTCCCGCGCTTCGGGGCACTGAACGACCGTCGCGGGCGCAGGTTGTATACTGCGCCCTTTCCGTTCCCGATAAGGCAGCCCCATGCCCCAAGCCCTTTCCACCGACATCCTCATCGTTGGCGGCGGTATCGCCGGCCTCTGGCTGAACGCCCGCTTGCGCCGGGCCGGCTACGCCACCGTGCTGGTGGAAAGCGCCAGCCTCGGCGGCGGACAGAGCGTGAAGTCGCAGGGGATCATCCACGGCGGCGCCAAGTACGCCCTGCATGGTGCCCTGACCGGCGCCTCCGAAGCCATCGCCGACATGCCGCGGCGCTGGCGCGCCTGTCTCGGCAGCGACGGCGAACTCGACCTGCGGGGCGTGCGCCTGCTTTCCGAGGCGCACTACCTGTGGTCGCCGGGCGGCCTGGCCGGCAGCCTTACCAGCTTCTTCGCCAGCAAGGCGGTGCGCAGCCGGGTCGAGCAGGCCAAGGGCGAGGATTTGCCTCCGGCGCTGCGCGACAAGGGGTTCAAGGGCAAGGCCTACCGCCTCACGGAAATCGTCTTCGACGTCCCCGACCTGATTCGCCGCCTGGCGGAACTGGCCGGCGACAGCCTGCTCGCCGGCGAACGCATCGAACCGCTGCGCGAAGGCCGGGAACTGGCCGGCCTGTGCGTCGACGGCCGGGAGATCCGTGCCCAGCGCGTGGTGCTCAGTGCCGGTGCCGGCAACGAGGCGCTGCTCCGCGAACTGGGCCTGGAACAACCGGCCATGCAGCGGCGGCCGCTGCACATGGTGATGGTCAAGGCGGCGACCCTGAAACCGCTGTACGCCCACTGCCTGGGGGCAGGGCCGAAGCCACGGATCACCGTGACCACCCATCCGACCCGCGACGGCCAGTCGGTCTGGTACCTCGGCGGCGACATCGCCGAAGCCGATGGCGTGGCCCGCGACGAAGCCGCGCAGATCGCCGAAGCGCGTCGCGAACTGGCAAAGCTGCTGCCCTGGATCGACCTCGGCCAGGCGCAGTGGGCCACCTTGCGGGTGGATCGCGCCGAGCCGGCACAGTCCAACCTGTTGCGCCCGGACAACGCCTTCCTCGCCGAACAGGGACGCCTGCTGGTCGGCTGGCCGACCAAGCTGGCGCTGGCCCCTGACTTCGCCGACCGGGTCTGCGCCCGCCTGGAAGAAGACGGCATCCGCCCCAGCGAACATGCCGCGCTGCCGCGACTGCCGCGTCCGCCGCTCGCCGAACCGGCCTGGGAGGTGGCCTTCGCATGATCAGGGATACCCTCCACGACCTGCACCGCCCGCTGGGCGACACCGGCCTGGCCGTTTCGCCGCTGGGCCTGGGCACCGTCAAGTTCGGCCGCGACCAGGGAGTGAAGTACCCTTCCGGCTTCACCATCCCCGACGACCGCGAAGCCGCCGACCTGCTGGCCCTGGCCCGCGACCTCGGCATCAACCTGATCGACACCGCCCCGGCCTACGGCCGCAGCGAGGAACGCCTCGGCCCGCTGCTGCGCGGCCAACGCGAACATTGGGTGATCGTCAGCAAGGTCGGCGAAGAGTTCGTCGACGGCCAGTCAGTCTTCGACTTCTCCGCCGCGCATACCCGGCGCTCCGTCGAGCGCAGCCTGAAGCGCCTGGAGACTGACCGGATCGAGCTGGTGCTGGTGCATTCCGATGGCAACGACCTGGATATCCTCGAGAACAGCGAGGTCTACCCGACTCTCGCCGCGCTCAAGCGCGAGGGCCTGATCGGCGCCTACGGACTCTCCGGCAAGACCGTCGAAGGTGGCCTGCGCGCCCTGCGCGAGGGCGATTGCGCGATGGTCACCTACAACCTGAACGAGCGCGCCGAGCGCCCGGTCATCGAGTACGCCGCGGCCCATGCCAAGGGCATCCTGGTGAAGAAGGCGCTGGCCAGCGGGCATGCCTGCCTGGGCGCCGGACAGGACCCGGTGCGTGCCAGCTTCGAACTGGTCTTCGACCAGCCGGGCGTCGCCGCCGCCATCGTCGGCACCATCAATCCGCTGCACCTGGCCCATAATGTCGCGATGGCCGCGCAAGCCCTGAAAAAGGCCTGAACCATACATCGGCTGCAACATCCGCGGGTTGACACCCGCGGTGCATTCCGCTGCCATGTTCCTCCCGAACGAGCCGTATCCTGCCTGCCGCCCTCGCCTCCGGTGGCCGGTGCATCGAACGTGAGCCTCCGTCCCGCCCCGGCGCGATGACCCGACAAGGAGCCCCGTATGCCCCGTATGCTCGCCCGCAAGGATCCGTCCGCCTTCAAGACCCTGCCGCTGCTGGTAGAGGCCTCCCCGGACGGGCTGGTCTACCAGGCCCTCGGCCTGCCGCTGAACTTCCAGCAGATGCTCGTACGCCGCCGCCGCATGGAGGTAGCCGACCCGCAGCGCTTCGTCGCCGAGCTGGCCAACCTGGGGGTCTCGGTGCGCTTGACCCTGAACTGGCAGGGCCGCGACTACTGGGTGCTGGTCCGTCAGCGCCGGCTGGACCGCGGCGATACCGTGCTCAAGCTGATCTCCGGCTACGTACCGGCCCACGAACTGAACCTGCCGTTGCTCACGGCGATCCAGGAAGTCGCCGAGGAATGCCTGGTGGAGACCGCCGGCGGCTGGCTCGGCGGGCGCTTCGGCGACACCTGGCTGCCGACGCCCTACCAGGGTTCGCTGCGCTACCGGGAGAACAGCCACTTCGTCCTCACCCCGCTGTCCGGCGCCGCCCGTCCGGTGCAAGCCGGCAGCCTGCGCTTGCTGGAGCGCCCGCGCGCCTACGTACACCTGCCCACGGCCTCGCTGCAACTGGTCTACGACATGCGCCTGGAGCTGCCGCGCGATGCGCGCGAGCCGAGCCTCTACCATGTCGACGAGCGGCTCGAGAGCGGTCCGCTGGTGGCGCGCCTGGACCGTCGGCGCCCCGATCTCTACCTGCTGCCGCTGGACCAGGGGCGCCCCACCGGCGACCTGTTCACCCTGCGCAAGGGCCAGTTACGCCCTGCGGCCACCCGCGGCCTGTGGTTGGCCGAGAGCTTTGCCGTACAGGACGGCTGGCTGGTGCATGAGGAACGCATCCGTTTCCGCGACTGGCTGGCACTGTGGCCATCCAGCAACGGCGACCAGGCCGGCGGTGGACGCGACCGCGCCAGCGCCTGAACCGGGCGGGCTTTGCCGCCCTTTCTACTTCAACTGGCTGGAAGACTTGCCGAGCAGGCGGCGGGCGACGATGAGCAGCTGGATCTGCTGGGTGCCCTCGAAGATGTCGAGGATCTTCGAGTCCCGCGCCCACTTCTCCAACAGCTCATCCTCGGCGTAGCCGAGGGCGCCGGCCAGCTCCACGCACTTCAGGGTGATCTCGTTGGCCACCCGTCCAGCCTTGGCCTTGGCGATGGACGCTTCCTTCGAGTTGGGCAGCTTGTTGTCGGCCATCCATGCCGCCTTCAGGGTCAACAGGCGCGCTGCCTCCCACTCCGCCTCCAGGCGATAGAGAGTGGCCTCGGCGTGGCTGACGGTCAGCAGCGGCTTCCTGTAGTCGAACTTGCAGCCAGCCTTCTTCAGCAATTCGCGGGTCCGGTCCAGCGCCGCCTTGGCCACCCCGACAGCCATGCCGGCCACCAGCGGGCGGGTATTGTCGAAGGTCTCCATGACCCCGGCGAAACCCTTCTGCACGTCGACCTCGGCGTTGCCCAGCAGGTTCGCGGCCGGCACCCGGCAATCATTGAAACTGATCGAAGCGGTATCCGAAGCCTTGATCCCGAGCTTCTTCTCCAGGCGCGTCACGGTCATCCCCGGCGTGCCCTTCTCGACCACGAAGGACTTGATCGCCGCCCGCCCCAGGTTGCGGTTCAGGGTGGCCCAGACCACCACGGCATCGGCCCGCTCGCCGGAAGTGACGAAAATCTTCTCGCCGTTCAGTACATAGTGGTCGCCATCCTGGGTCGCGGTGGTGCGGATCGCCGCCGAGTCCGAGCCGCAGCCCGGCTCGGTGATCGCCATTGCCGCCCAGGTGCCGCCGAAGCGCTGCAACTGCTCCTCGTTGGCCACCGCGGCGATCGCCGCATTGCCCAGCCCCTGGCGCGGCATGGCCAGGAGCAGGCCGACGTCGCCCCAGCACAGTTCCATCACGCCGAGCAACGCCGACAGGTTGCCGCCGTTCTTGATGCCCTCCTCTACCTGCTTGCCGGCGCGCTTGCTCGCCGAGGTCGCACCGACAGCCTCGGGCGAGCCGCTGTTCATGCCGTCCAGCAAGGCCGCGAGCAGGTCCAGCTCCTTCGGATAGGCGTGTTCGGCCTTGTCGTACTTGCGCGAGATCGGCCGGAAATAGTTTTCCGCGACCTGATGCGCCTGGTTGGCCAGGCTGCGGAATTTCTTCGGGGTTTCCAGGTACATGTCGATTCCTCGTTCACTCGTCGCGGCGGACCGCGCACTCGCTCGGGTTCACAGGTGCAGGCCGCCGGCCATCAGCGCTACCGCGCGCAGGTCGCGGTACCAGCGCTCGGCTGGATGCTCCTTGGTGAAGCCGTGGCCACCGAGCAGCTGCACCGCGTCGGTGCCGATCTTCATCGCCTTCTCGGCGCACAGCAGCCGCGCCAGGTAAGCCTCGCGCTGGAACGGCTGGCCGCGCTCGGCCAGGGCGCAGGCGCGCCAGACCATCAGGCGCATGGCGTCCAGTTCGATGGCGATGTCGGCGACCATGAAGGCGACCCCCTGGCGATGGCTGATCGGCTCGCCGAAGGCCTCACGCTCGTTGCAGTAGGCGATCACGTAGTCCAGCGCCGCCTGTCCGGTGCCCAGCGCCAGGGCACACCAGGCCAGGGACGCGTGATCGAGGAAGGCCCGGTAGTCGAAATGCTTGGCGGCCAGGCGGTTGTCCGCCGGCACCTTGACGCTCTTCAGGCGCAACCGGGCGGTGCCGCCGGCCTTCAGTCCCATCGCCGGCTCGGCACGTCGCTCGACGCCCTTGGCGGAGGCTTCCACCAGGAACAGCGCAGGCCCCTCGTCGGTCTTCGCCGCGACGATCAGGCGGCTGGCCTCCAGGCCGCGCAGGACCAGGCATTTCTCTCCGGAAAGCAGGTAGTGACTGCCCTTGCGCCGGGCGCGGGTCGCCAGTTTCTGCGGGTCGAACAGCAGACTCGGCTCGTTGACCGCGATGGCGGTGAGCGGCGCCCCCTCTTCGCTGACGAACGCCGGCAGCCACTGCGCCTGCTGCGAGGGGCTGCCCCAGCGGCGGATGCAGTTGGCCGCCGACAACGGCACCAGCAGGGCCGCCGCCAGCGTCAGGTCGCCCTTGGCCAGGGCCTCGGCGATAAGGGCAGTGGTCACCGTGGTGCGCTCACCGGCCATGCCGCCGTGCACCTCGCCGACCCCATAGTGGGTCAGGCCCAGCTCCAGCGCCTGGTTGAGCAGTTCCGCCGGCAGGCTGGCCTCGGCATCCGCGTCATGAGCCAGCGGACGCAACACCTCCAGGGCGAAGCCTTCGAGCATGTCCACCAGCATCTGCTGGTCGTCGGAGAACGACAGGTCGAACAACCCGTCCGGATCGGCCTTGCGCGGTCCCTTCGCCTGCTTCGCCGAACGCTCGCTGGCCAGGCGGAAGCCGGTACGGCTGCCGCTGTAGAGCAGTTTCTCGAAGGGTTTGCGAAGATTGAAGCGATCCGGCCAGTCGGCCTGGGCGACACGGTTCAGTACAGCCAGGGCACGGCCCTGTACATCGGTGCTCATGGGCATCTTGCTCCACGCAGGATGGGATGCCCGGATCATGCGCCGCCGCATGGGCAGCGCCTATGACCGTCTCGCCGGGAAAACTTGTCAGACCAGCCAGTCACCTGCCCGGATAGGTCGGCATTCTGCCGGAAGCCATCCCTCAGAACAGCGGATTCTAGCCGTGGAAACTCAGGGAAAGCAGAAAGGCGCGCGCTGACTTTACACTTCTTAACACTCTTTAAAGCTTTGAAGATGACTTGCCCGACGACCACGGCATTTAATTCTCAGATTGGGCAAGGATAATCACGAATATCGGTCACCTGAGGTATCCCACCCGCCGAAACCAAAACCAATCGGTAGGAATTTTCTTTAAAAGCATGAAATTACTGCAGGCTTATCCTCTTCCCTAAGTAAAACCTTTAAATACAATCCCACTTCTTGCCATCCCCCTCCCGCGTCATCCCCAAGCCATTCCCGTCGACGAGTAAAGAAAATGTGCGGTATCAGTGGATTTATCCAAAGACACACTGAAAAGACCCAAATGGTACAGATCATTGGCCAGATGACGGACAAGATCATTCATCGTGGCCCCGATGACAAAGGATATTGGTTGGATCATTCCATCGGCCTGGCGCTCGGCCACCGCCGCCTGGCCATACAGGACCTGTCGACGGCCGGACATCAGCCCATGCCGTCTGCATGCGGACGGTACGTCATAGTCTTCAATGGGGAGATCTACAATCATCTGGCACTCCGTGCCCTGCTCGGACCACATCCCTGGAGGGGGCATTCCGACACCGAGACGCTGCTTGCCTGCTTCTCCGTCTGGGGTATGGAGAAAACCCTATCCAATATCACTGGCATGTTTTCCCTCGCACTTTTCGATAAAGAAACGAGTAAAATCTTCCTCATTCGTGACCGGCTAGGAGAAAAACCTTTATATTATGGGTGGCAGGGAAACTGCTTCCTGTTTTCCTCCGAGTTAAAGTCCCTGACCGTACACCCAGAGTTCCAAAAAGAGATCGACAGAGACAGCCTTGCAGCATTTCTACGTTTTGGATATTGCCCCACTCCCAACAGCATCTACAAAGGTATAAAAAAACTTCCGCCCGGGCATTACATTCAATTGAACCTGGCTAATGCTACGCCAGGTGAACTCATGGATCCGCTCCCCTACTGGTCTCTGAGCAAGGTCATCGCACAAGGGATCCATCAGCCATTCCAGGGAAGTGACTCAGAGGCCGTGGATGCCCTGCACCGGCAACTGTCCGCCAGCGTTACTTCGCAAATGCTCAGTGACGTACCTCTTGGCGCCTTCCTTAGCGGTGGCGTCGACAGCAGCACAATCGTGGCCCTTATGCAGGCTCGGCATTCCCGGCCCGTACAGACGTTCACCATTGGCTTCGACGAGCCCGGCTACAACGAAGCGGAACACGCCAAGGCTGTCGCCCAGCATCTCGGCACCCAGCACACCGAGCTTTACGTCAGGGCCGAAGACGCACTCGCGGTGGTGCCGTGTCTTCCCGGCATCTACTGCGAGCCCTTCGCCGATAGCTCACAGATACCGACCTACCTGATCAGTCGCCTGGCCAAGCAATCCGTAACGGTCGCTCTCACCGGCGATGGTGGCGATGAACTGTTTGCCGGCTACAATCGCTATCTCACGGCATGCCAGGCATGGAACAGGTTGCAACAGCTTCCACTGGTTGCCAGGATGACGCTCGCAAAACTGCTGAGCGCTCTGCCACCGGCGATGTGGGACAGCCTGTTCTCTCTCGCAAGCCCCTTGCTACCCTCGAAGTACCGTTTGCGCACACCAGGAGACAAGCTTCAGAAGCTCGCCGGTCTCATGGCGTTTTCCAGTGAAGAGGACTTCTACAAGGATCTGGTCAGCCACTGGAAGAAGCCTACGAACCTCGTCATCGGCAGCGAGGAATCGGCTTCCGTCTTTTGGAATCTTGACAGCCTCCCCGAGATGGAAAGCTTCGAACAATGGATGATGGCCATGGATACCCGGACCTACCTGGCCGATGACATACTGGCGAAGGTCGACCGCGCCGCAATGGCCACTAGCCTGGAAACCCGCGTCCCGCTCCTCGATCATCGCGTGGTCGAACTCGCCTGGAAAATGCCACTGAACCTGAAGATCAGAAATAACGACGGCAAGTGGTTGCTGCGCCAGGTTCTTTACCAGCACGTTCCCCGGGAACTGATCGAGCGTCCCAAGATGGGATTCGCCATCCCTCTGGACACCTGGCTGCGGGGACCGTTGCGGGAGTGGGCCGAAAGCCTCCTGGCTGAGGAACGCTTGAGACGCGAGGGCTACCTGCGCCCGGAGCCGATTCGGCGAGCCTGGCAGGAGCATCTCAGCGGAAAAAGAAACTGGCAAGGCCCGCTCTGGAATGTATTGATGTTCCAGGCTTGGCTGGAACATCAATAATCCAGCCACAGGGCCAGGGGTCGGCGTGAAGCGGGAAGAACCTGCTAACGGGAATCAGCGCTGGCGGATCTTCTCGACGATGGCGGTGGTGGAGCTGTTCTCCACCAGGCCGAGCACCCGTACCTCGCCGCCGTAGGCCTTGACGATCTGCGCGCCGACCACCTGCTCGACGCCGTAATCGCCGCCCTTGACCAGCACGTCCGGACGCACCTGCTCGAGCAGGCGCTCGGGAGTGTCTTCGGCGAAGCTCACCACCCAGTCCACCGCGCCGAGCCCGGCGAGTACCGCCATGCGCCGGTCCACCGAGTTGATCGGCCGGCCAACGCCCTTCAGGCGAGTGACCGAGGCGTCGTCGTTGACCCCGACGATCAGGCGGTCGCCCTGGGCGCGCGCCTGTTCGAGGTAGGTCACGTGGCCGGCGTGAAGGATGTCGAAGCAGCCATTGGTGAAGACGATCTTCTCGCCGTGGGCGCGGGCGTCTTCGATTGCCAGCAGCAATTGCTCCAGGCCCAGCACGCCACGCTCGGAACCCTGCTCGCGCTGCACCGCGCGACGCAGTTCGGGCGCGCTGATCGCCGCGGTACCCAGCTTGCCGACCACGATGCCGGCGGCCAGGTTGGCCAGGCCCACCGCGGACGGCAGCTCCTCGCCGGCGGCAAGCGCCGCGGCCAGGGTGGAGATGACCGTATCGCCGGCACCGGTGACGTCGAACACTTCCCGCGCCCGCGCCGGCAGGTGCAGGGCCGGCTGGCCATGGCGGAGCAGGGTCATGCCATGCTCGCCGCGGGTCACCAGCAAGGCACCGAGGTCGAGTTCGCTCATCAGCGCCTGGCCCTTGGCGACCAGTTCGGCTTCGTCGGCGCAACGGCCGACGATGGTCTCGAATTCGGACAGGTTCGGGGTGATCAGGCTGGCGCCGCGATAGATGGCGAAGTCCTTGCCCTTGGGATCGGCCAGTACCGGAATGTTGCGCGCCCGCGCCGCCTGGATCAGCACCTGGTGGTTCTGTAGCGCGCCCTTGCCGTAGTCGGACAGCACCAGCACCTTGACCTTGGCCAGCAGCGACTCGACGTCCACGGCCAGGGCCGCCGCGTCGGTGCGGAACGGTTCCTCGAAGTCGACCCGCAGCAGTTGCTGGTGGCGACTCATGACCCGCAGCTTGACGATGGTCGGCTGGCTATCGATGCGCTGGAAGCGCGCGTCCACTCCAGCGGCCTTGAGGCTGTTGGCCAGGCTGTCGGCGGCCTCGTCGCGGCCGGTGACGCCGACCAGCAAGGCCTGCGCGCCCAGCGCGGCGATGTTCAGCGCGACGTTGGCGGCGCCGCCGGGGCGGTCCTCGTGCTGTTCGACGCGGACCACCGGCACCGGGGCCTCCGGCGAAATGCGCGAAGTCGCGCCATGCCAGTAGCGGTCGAGCATCACATCACCGACCACCAACACCGGGGCCTGGTCGAAACGGGGCATGGACAACTTCATGGGAACTCCAAACAACCTCTCGGGGCAGACGCCCAGTTTATCAGCCGACAGGCGCCGGCGCCTGCTCATCCAGTCCCATCGCGTGCAGCCGCGCATAATGGCCGTTCTGCGCCAGCAGCTCGGCGTGGCTGCCGCGCTCGACGATCTGCCCCTGGTCCATCACCAGGATCAGGTCGGCCTTCTCGATGGTCGACAGGCGGTGGGCGATCACCAGGGTGGTGCGCCCCTTCATCACTTCGTCCAGCGCCGCCTGGATATGCCGCTCCGACTCGGTGTCCAGCGCCGAGGTCGCCTCGTCGAGGATCAGCAGGGGCGCGTCCTTGAGCAGCGCCCGGGCGATCGCCAGACGCTGGCGCTGGCCGCCGGAAAGCAGCACGCCATTCTCGCCGACCTCGGTGTCGAAGCCTTGCGGCAGGTTGTCGATGAACTCCTTGGCGTTGGCAGCCTTCGCCGCCCGCTCGATTTCCTCGCGCGGCGCGCCAGCCAGGTCGCCGTAGGCGATGTTGTTGGCCACGCTGTCGTTGAACAGCGTGACCTGCTGGGTCACCAGGGCGATGTGGCGGCGCAGGTTGCGCAGGCGATAATCCTCGACTTCAACGCCATCAAGGAGGATCTTGCCGTCATTGTGCTGGTAAAAGCGCGGAACCAGGTTGGCCAGGGTCGATTTGCCGCTACCGGAACGGCCGACCAGGGCGATCATCTGCCCGGGCTCGGCGATGAAACTGATGTCATCCAGCACCTGCTTGTCGGTTCCGGGATAACGGAAGCTCAGGTTGCGCACTTCCAGGCGCCCGCTGACCCGCTCCTTCTCGACGGTGCCATGATCTTCCTCCGCCGCTTCGTCGAGCTGCTCGAAGATGCTCTCGGCGCCGGCGACGCCGCGCTGGACCGTGGAACTGACCTCGGAAAGCTGGCGGATCGGCTTGGGCAACAGGCCCGCCGCGGTGATATAGGCCACCAGGTCGCCGGCCGAGGCGTCCCCGCGCAGCCACAGCACGAGGAACATCAGTATCGCCATGGCGACGTAGATCACCAATTGCAGCATCGGCGTGTAGACCGCGCCGGTCTTGGTCATCCGCAACTGCTTGTCGGTATTGCTCTGGCTGGCGTCGAGGAAGCGCTTCTCTTCATAGGCTTCGCCGCCGAAGCTGCGCACCACCCGGTAGCCCTGGATGGTTTCCGAGGCGACGTGGGTGACGTCGCCCATGGCCACCTGGATCTTCTTGCTCTGCTTGCGGAACTTGCGGCTGGCGGTAGTCACCATCACCGCGATGACCGGCAGGATCGCCAGCATCACCAGGGTCAGCTTCCAGTTCATCCACAGCAGGTAGAGGAACAGGAAGACCACGGTCAGGCCCTCACGGATCACCACCTTGATGGCATCCGTGGCCGCTCCGGTGACCATGGTCACGTTGAAGGTGATGCGCGAGATCAGGTGGCCGGAGCTGTGCGTGTCGAAATAGCGGTTCGGCAGCACCAGCAGCTTGTTGAACAGGGCGACCCGCAGGTCATGCACCAGCCCCAGGGAAACCTTGGCGAGGAAGAAGTTGCCGAGGAACGAGCCCAGCCCCTGCCAGGCAGCGATCAGGATGATCAGCAACGGCACCGCGTAGACCAGGTGCAGGTCGCGCAACCAGGGCCACTGCACATTCGGAAACAATGCCGCGTCAGGATTGGAGAGGCCGTCGACGAAATACTTGAGGATGCCCGCCAGCATCGGCTGGGTCGAGGCGAAGATCAGGAAACCGACGATGCTGAGTAGGAACATTCCGATGTAGGGCTTCACGTAACCCAACAGGCGGAAATAGATCTTGAGACTGGAAGGTCCGGGATTCTGAGGACTATCGCTCATGGTTTCTTACATGCTGAAAAGGTCCCGGAGTGTAGCACAGGACCTCCATCACTCTGCCTGGAAGGCGTGTTGGGGTAAGATGGCGGGCCGTTCGTTCAGGAGCTCGCATGCGAGTCATAGACTACCCCTCCTACTTGCAGTTGCGTGACAACGCAGAAGTGCTGGAAGCCGATGGTCATGGGGACAAGGTACTGCGTCTGCGCGACGGGTCCTTCCTCAAGCTGTTTCGCCGCAAGCGCCTGATTTCCTCCGCAGCCCTGTTCCCCTATGCGGAGCGCTTCGCCCGCAATGCCAGCGAACTGGCGCGGCGCGGCATCGTCTGCCCGAAGGTGCTGGACGTACTGCGGATCCCACATATCCAGCGCGACGCGGTGCACTACGAGCCGCTACCGGGGCAGACCCTCCGCCAACTCGACCGCAACGACCCGGAGTGCGGCGACGCAGTCCGGACGCAACTGGGCGAGCTGATCGCAGCGCTGCACGCCAAGGGGGTGTACTTCCGCTCGCTGCACCTGGGCAACGTGGTGCGCACGCCGGAAGGCCGGATGGGCCTGATCGACATCGCCGACCTGCGGGTCCAGCGCTCGGCGCTCAGCGCCGCCCAGCGCATTCGCAATTTCAAGCACCTGCTGCGCTACGAACAGGATCGAACCTGGTTCCTCGACGACAGCGAGCACCTGGTGCTCAAGTCCTATCTCCGCAGCAGCCAGGTCCACTGGACACTCGAGCAGCTCCTCAAGCAACTGCAACTGGATTGAGCAAGGAATGTTCGCAGCTACCCGACTGACCCGTCTTCGCCACGATACCAGCCGCATCCTCAGCCACTGGATCCTGCCGCTGGGCTGGCTGGCCCTGCTCACCGGAATGTTCTGGGTCGGCGACCGCTCCGACTACCATCGCCTCTTCTACATCCTGCTTGCAGCCCCGACGCTGCTGTACGTGATACTGCAACCGCGTCTGCTTCGCCCGCTAACGGGCTCGCCGCTGTTCATCGCCTTCCTCGCCTTCAGCAGCTACATGATGCTGAGCCTGTCCTGGTCGGCCCCCGAGAACTCCACCGGCTCGCTGCTCAAGCGCCCCCTGTACATCGCCCTCCTGTTCTTCTGCGCCGCCATCCTGGCGCTCGAAGCTCCCCTCCGCCTCAAGACCGCGACCTGGCTGGCTGCCCTTGGCGCGGTGATCTCCGCGGCAGCCACCTTGCTGCAATACTACTGGGACGCCAACCCGCTGCGCCTTACCGGTTATGGCGCTCTCTATAACCCATTACTGAGCGCCCATGTCTATGGCGCCTTCACGGCACTCTGGCTGGCCTATTGGATGCAATCCCGCCCCATCCTGGCCCCCTTGCCACTGATATCTCTGGCGCTGCTCGGTGGCCTTCTCATCGCGACCGGTTCACGTACTCCCCTGGTAGGGCTCACAGCGGCCCTTATGTGGCTGGTCCTGGCCGGAGACAGGAAAAAAGCCCTCATCGCCCTGGCACTCGCCCTGGCTGGAGCGCTACTGGGCTACATCCTGTACCCGGAAGTGATCACCCAGAGAGGGGCATCGTTCCGCCCGGAAATCTGGGCCGACGCCCTACGCCAGATCAGCGAGCATCCATGGCTCGGACACGGCTACGATCATCCGATGCGAATCGTCCTGAGCAACGGCATGCTGCTCGCCGACCCGCACAACATCGAACTGGGTGTGCTTTTCGCTGGAGGGATCATCGGGCTCCTGCTGTGGGTGGCGATCTACGCACTGGCCTTCGGCTTCTCCTGGAAAAACCGGAAGTCTCCAGCCGTTCTGCTAGCCTCGACCTGGCTGGTGTTCGGCCTGGCAGCCGGACTCACGGAGGGCAACGCCTTCCTGCCCCGTCCCAAGGAACACTGGTTCCTGATCTGGATTCCCATGGCGCTGCTGTATGCGCTGTGGATCCAGCAAAGGTTCGCCGCCAGCAGGCGCGGTGAGGATATCGCCGCGCCTTGAGTGCGGCGATATCAGCGATCAGGAGAAAAACAGCCGCGCAATGCCGCGGAAGGTCTTCTCGTTCCAGTACTTCAGCGGCAAGCCGGAGAGCAGCTCCCGGGCCAGTACCTTGTCCCGGTTCGAGCACTTGAGGAACATCGAATTGCGGAAGCGCATGATCACCTGCTCGTAATCGGGGTGATCGCTGAACTGGCTGTACGTCTTGAATACGTTGTCCACCATGAAACGGGCGTTCTTGTACGTATTGGTGGGATGCTTGCGGTACTGGGCGAGGACCTCGCCAAGAATGTCGATGACGTAGCCAGCCTTGGTCACCGCCAGTTCGATATAGACATCTTCCAGGCGTATGTCCGGATCGAAACCGCCGACCTTCTCCAGGGCTTCCCGCCGGAACATCAGGGTGGGCGCCATCGGGCCCGGCTTGCGGTCCAGGAACAGGTCATCGAAGTCGAGACGGCGGAAAGGCAGGTCGCGTTTGCGCTGCTCCTTTCCCGGCATGACCCGGCCATTGGAGTCGATGATCTCGATATTGCCCGCGCAGATACCTACCTCGGGCTTGTCCCACATGTGTGCCACCTGTTTCTCCAGGCGTTGCGGCAACATGATGTCGTCCGAACCGAAAGGCACGATGAGATTTCCCCGGGCCCTGGCGATCGCCTCGTTGAGCGTTTTCGACAGTCCCTGGTTCTGCTGGACCCTGAGGTCGAAGCCGTACTTCGCCTGGAGCCCGCGCAAAAGCTCGACGCTGCCATCGCTGGAACCATCGTCCACCACCAGCAGTTCCACGTTGCGGTATGTCTGCGCAGCCACGCTGGCGATGCTCGCTTCTATGTACTTTTCGTGGTTATAGGAAGCGATGATCACGGAAACCAATGGCTGCGAACCATCATCGACGAGCGCCATAACTACAACCTTACCTGTCCTTCACGTCCCCATTCAAAGCGCCAGACATGCATGAGCGATCCTGCGATCTTCATCGGTCCTACACCTCCCCCCAGCCCGGAAAAACAAGCTGAACAATAGCAAACACGCCTGAAGCCCCAGCTCTTTTCGGCTGCTACTCTCAGGTAAAAATACGTCGCCAGGTCTTCTCCAGCCATCCGGGACGCTCCGGCTCGCGCAACGCGGGCCGCATGGCCTCGACGATACTCTGACCGACAGCGGCGAAGCTGAATCGTTCGATGGCCAGCGCCTGGCCGCTTCGCGCGATCCGCTCGGCGAGAGCCGTATCGAGGCGCAGGATCGCGAGCTTTTCCTGGATGTCCGCCACCGAGCGATACAGCACGATATTCTCCATGTCCCGGAAACCCAAGGCCTCGTTTTCCCGCTCGCCCTGGTCGTAGGCCAGCAGCACGCAACCGCAGGCCATCGCCTCGAAATTCTTGATCATGTATTCGCCCATGCCGACATCCGCGCTGACGAAGAAACGGATGCGGTTGAGCGTGCGCAGGTACTCCTCGCCGGACTTGGTCTTGGTCACCAGCAGGTTCTCCACTCCGCCCAACTCGTCGAGCAACGCCTTGCGTCCACTGTAGGCCACGCTGCCGGTACTGCCGACGAAGCCCAGCTCGATATCGCGCGCCAGGCCCAGGTCATGCAACAGGGTCTGGTCGTAGCCCTTGGGCACGAATACCGCGTCGAATCCCTCCTGGCGCAGGCGTTCGCTGACCGTATGGCCCGAACTGATCACCCGTGCCCAGGGCAGGCGCCGGTAATGGGCGCTGAACTTGCCGGTGTACTTGCAGGGAATGTAGTTCTGGTAGGCATCGTGCTCGAGGATCACCAGGTTGGGCACGCTGCGGATGAAGCGGACCTGGCGCATTTCCTTCTTGAAACGGAGGAAGAACAGGATGCGGTCGTAGCGCGAGACATCCACGTGCTTGCGGAAGTAGCCGCGCAGGTCGGCCTGCTCCTCGCTGCTCAGCCAGCGGGTATCGCACTCGCAATGGGCGGCGATGCCGTCGTACAGGCGATCCAGGATCGCGCGCTGCTCTTTCTGGACCAGAAACAGAACTTTCATCAGACCTTCATCCTCGCGGCTTCTCCGAAGCAGCATGGCGGCTCGAACCTTGCCGAACGCTCGACCCAAGCATCACGCCTCCCCATCCAGCGACTCCACCCAGAACAACTCGTGCCGACGCACCGCCTTGCGCATGAACTCGTCCTCGCCGTATGCCGGCCAGCGACGCCCGGCGAGCCAGCCCTGCAGACGGCGGCGCAGACGGCGCTTGAACGGCGGCCTGGGTTGCAGGTCGTGCATCATGCCCAAGGCCATGGCCTTGTCCACCTGGCGCGTGCGCTCCAGCGCCAGCGTCCATGGCAGCAGCGGCGAGCATTCTTCGGTCAGCGGTGGCAGGCTGACCCCCATGTGCGCATCGCCCATCGGCCAGCGATCGTTGTCGTGCAGGTGATTGGCATAGTGCAACAATGCCTGCGGCTGCCAGTCCAGGCCCTGGAGCGCCTCGCGCACAGCCTCCTGGGCGCGGACATGGTCCGGGTGCGGATCGAAATGCGGATGAGGCAGGACGATGACCTCGGGACGTGCCAGCAGGATCAGCTCGCGGAGATCGGACAGCAGATTGTTCCAGGTCGACAGGCCGTCGGCATCGCTGGCCAGGCGCAGGCGGTTGAACTGGCGGAACGGACGGATATCGGCGAGATCGGCCTCACGGGACGGCACCACCTCGCCCGGGTTCGCCTGCATGGCAGGCAATTGCAGGCAGAAATAACCCAGTTGCACGCAGCGCTCGGCCGGCACCCCACCCCACGTCGGCACGGCCTGGCTATCCCAGGCGCGCAGGCGGCCCTTCAGGCGCGCCGCAGCTATTCCGTCGAGGCCCATGCGGCGGTAATGCTCGGTTTCGATCTCGCCGGCGGTCAGGGTCACGATCCAGGCCTCGCGAGCCTGGCTGTAGAGGCCGAAGGCGGCCAGCTCGGCGTCGTCGGCATGCGGAGCGATGACCATCACCCGCCGATCACGGTAGTCGGGATGGCGCGCACGCCACAGGGTCGGTTCGCCGACCAGCCGGCAATGCCGGCCGCGCAGGCGAATCCGGCCCTCGCCCAGCGGCCCGGCCAGTCCCGTCAGGTTCAGGTAGCGCAAGCCGTTCACCCCACGTTCGAAAGCCTGGGCATCGGCCTCCGCGCCACCTTCCAGCAGCACCGAGGGTTCGAGGAAGCGCCCCAGCCAGCCAGCGCGCACGCCGATGCCAAGCACCAGCGTATCGCCTTCGCGCAGCTCACCGTCGACTCGCAGACGGCCATCCGCCAGGCGTACCGGCAGCGACTCGACCCCTTCCGCGAAACGGTAGCGGTAGTCCTCGCCCGGCGAATAGAACAGGTGATCAGCGAACCAGGCTTCGTGGGCGACCCACAGGGCCACGAGGAGGATCGGCAACAACCAGGGGCTGACCAGCAGACCGACGGCCAGCAATGCCAGCAGCGCAACCAGTAGGCCGATCCGCTTGTTGCGTCGATGACGCTTGAGCAACTGCTGCTTGCGTGCGCTCATGCTTCAGACCTGGAAGACCGGAGAAGGATGGCACCAGCGATCCTTGTATTCGCGGTCGGCGCGACCGAACGAATAGCGCAGGGGTTTGCCCAGCGCTCGCGCATCCTCCCAGGCGGCCTGGGTGTTCAGGTAACTGAGCACGCTGCCAGGGCTGAACTCGCGGGTCTGCGGATCGACGCCGCCGTTGATGTACTCGACGCTGAGCCAGCCCGGCGCTTCGGCGCGATACAGTACCTGGACCGCGATGGGCTGGTCGTTGAGCAGCAGGACCGAGCCGCGCAGCAATTCGCGCAGCCGTTCGAAGACCTCGGCCATGCGCTCCGCGCCGGTGGCCGGGAAACCCCAGCGACGCTGGAACAGTTCAAGATAGATGGCAGCGAACTCGGCCGGGGCGAAGCTGTCTGCCTGGCGCACCTGGCCACCAGCCTCCTCCACCAGGCGCACTTCGCGCCGCTGGTTATAGCGGAACTTCTTGGAGAAATCCTCGGGAGCACGAGCGAAAGCCAGTTGCTCGGTCTGAGGGCGCAGCGTGACGATGTTCCGCTCATGCAGCGCCGACAGGTAGCGTCCCGCATGGCGGAGGGCGATGCGGGCATCGTCGGCCACCGGCAGGATCAGTTCGGCGTTGCCCAGGTCGTACAGGCCCTTCTTGCCGCGCCGCTTGAGCACGTCCTTGGACAACGCCAGGTGGCGGCCCCAGGTCGGGATCGCCGCAACCAGTTCGCCAGCGCTCTCCCAACCCAGGTAACGCACCGGGATTCCAGCCATTTCGGCGAGTTGCTCGACCACCAGCGGGTGGGTCGCGACGCTGCCGCCGAAACGCTGCCAGGCCTGGGCGTAGGTCGGCGCGTCCACTTCGCGCCAACCGCGTTCGCGGAAGGCGCGCAACCTGTTCAGCATGCAGACTCCGAAGCGAAGCCGGCAATCGTCGGCAGGCGCCAGAATTCGCGGCGCACCGCAGCGTCGGAGAAGCGTGTCTCCAGGCGCTCGAGCATGAGCCGCGCACAGGCCTCGCGCTGGCGGCGGTCAAGCGCCGCCAGGTGGGTCAGGCCCTCGGCCAGGGCCGCCTCGTCGCCCAGCGGGAAGAGGATGCCGACCCCTTCCACCACTTCGCGGGCGCCGCCACAGGCGGTGGCGATCAGAGGTACACCGGCGACCATGGCCTCCAGCAGGACCATGCCGAACGGCTCGTGGTCGGAACTCAGGGCGAAGGCGTCGAACGCCTTGAAGTAGCGCCGTGCCTCTTCGACCTGGCCGAGGAACAGCACGCGCTCGCCGATACCCAGTTCGCAGGCCAGGTCCTTGAGCTGCTCTTCCAGGCGGCCGCTGCCGAGGATCGCCAGCAGGCTGTTCTGCGGCAGGCGCGGCAGCGCGGCGGCAAAGCCGCGCAGCAGGGTAGCCTGGTCCTTGTCCGGATGCAGGCGGCCGACGTTGCCGACCACCCAGGCCTCGTCGGGCAGGCGCAGTTGCCGGCGCGCACTCAGGCGCTCGACCTGCTCGGCCTGCAGCGCAGCGACGTCGATGCGGTTGTAGAGCGTCTCGATCCGCTCCGCCGGCCACTTCGGCAGGCAACGGCGGATATCGTCGCGCACCGCGTCGGACACCGCCAGCAGGCTCAGGCGCTTGCTCATCAGGCCGGCGAAGACCTTGCGCGACAACCGCTGGTAATCGCCGAAGGCGTGGTGCACGCCAACGATCGGCAGACGAGTGGCCAGGCTGGCGATCCAGATCGGCTTGAAGCGGTGCGCGATGCAGAAGCGGAAGTCGCGCGAACGGGCGATCTCGCGCAAGTCGCGGATCGCCTTCAGCTTGAGGCCACGGATGTCCCTGGAGCCGTACTCGAGGAACAGTACCTCGTCGGAGGCGCAACGCGCCGCCACCTCAGGATCGGAACGCCCGGTGAGGAACACCGTGGTGACCTTGTACGGGGTTCCGGCGAACAGGCTGGCGTACTGACGGGCACAGTCGAGGAAAGGCCCGTCGTAGCCGTGACAGAACTGCAGGACGCGAGGTTCAGCCGACCGAGTCATACCAGTCCACGCCCTCCTTCACGACCAGGATGTCCTCCATGATCAGGTACTGCAGATCGGAGCCGAAGAACATGTTCAGGGCGTCGGTCGGCGAGCAGATCATCGGTTCGCCACGGCGATTGAGCGAAGTGTTCAGGGCCACGCCGTTGCCGGTGAGGTTCTCCAGTTCCTTCATCAGGTCGTAGTAGCGCGGGTTGTACTCGCGCTTCAGCACCTGGGCGCGGGAGGTGCCGTCTTCGTGCACCACTTCCGGCACTCGCTCCTTCCACTCTTCGTTGACTTCGAAGGTGAAGGTCATGAACGGGGCCGGGTGGTCGATCTTGAACATCTGCGGGCCGACGGTATCCAGCATCGACGGGCAGAAGGGCCGCCAGCGCTCGCGGAACTTGATCTGCGCATTGATCCGGTCGGCCACGCCCGGCACGCTCGGGCAGCCGAGAATGGAGCGGCCACCGAGGGCACGCGGACCGAACTCCATGCGTCCCTGGAACCAGGCCACCGGGTTGCCGTCGGCAAGGATCCTGCCGATACGCCGGCTGCGGTTGTCGATCTTCTGCCACTGCGGCCTGGCCTCGTGACGGGCGCAGGCGGCGATGACGTCCTCGTTGGAATACTCCGGGCCGAGGTAGACGTGCTCCATCTTCTCCACCGGCACGCCGCGCTGGTGCGACACGTAGGCCGCCGCGCCGACCGCGGTGCCGGCGTCGCTGGCCGCCGGCTGGACGAACAGCTCCTTCACTTCGGGGCGCGAGATGATCTTCTGGTTGAGCTTGACGTTCAGCGCGCAGCCGCCGGCGAAAGCGACCTTGCCGGTCTCGCGGATGATATCGCCGAGGTAGTAGTCCATCATCTCCAGCGCGAGCTTCTCGAACAACGCCTGGATGCTCGCGGCGTAATGGATGTAGGGATCGTCGGCGATGTCGCCTTCGCGCTTGGGCCCCAGCCACTCGATCAGCTTGGGCGAGAAGTAGTAGCCCTTGCCTTTCTCCTTGTAGCGGCGGAAGCCGATGACGTTGGCATAGTCGGTGTTGATCACCAGTTCGCCGTTCTCGAACTTGGCGAGACGGGAGAAATCGTACTTGCTGGCGTCACCGTAGGGCGCCATGCCCATGACCTTGAACTCGCCGTCGAGCATGTCGAAGCCGAGGTACTCGGTGATCGCGCCGTACAGGCCGCCCAGCGAATCCGGATCGTAGAACTCCTTGATCTTGTGGATCCGACCGTTCTCGCCCCAGCCGAAGAAAGTGGTGGCGTACTCACCCTTGCCGTCGATGCCGAGGATCGCGGTCTTTTCCTTGAACCCCGAGCAATGGTAGGCGCTGGAGGCGTGGGCAAGGTGGTGCTCGACCGGCTGGATCTTGATTTTCTTCAGGTCGAAGCCGAGTTGCTGCAGGCACCACTCGATGCGCTTGTAGTAACGCTTGTAGCGGCGGTTGCCGAGCAGGATCGCATCCAGCGCGCGATCCGGCGCGTAGGCGTAGCGCTTGGCGTAGTGCCAGCGGGCCTTTTCCATGATGCTGATGGGAGCGAAGGGAATCGCCACCACGTCGACATCGGCCGGCTCGATCCCTGCCTGCTCCAGGCAGAACTTCGCCGATTCGTAGGGCATGCGGTTCTTCGCGTGCTTGTCGCGCACGAAGCGCTCTTCCTCGACGGCCGCGACCAGCTTGCCGTCGATGTACAGGGCGGCGGACGGGTCATGGCTTACGGCGCCAGACAGGCCTAGGACGGTCAATGCCACGGTAGAACCTCTTCAAAGCAGCTCGCGGTTGCGGAGTGGGACCGACAACCGCGGCTTTCGTTTAACTCGTCGACCGCCGCAGGCGGTGGTCGTCGCTTGTCGTTCAAGCCCCGGCGGCGTCGCCGAGGCGGGGAATCCGTTGCTCCAGCAGCCGGTAGAGGCCGCTGTCCTGCGGCCAGTTGCGCAGGAAGCGCGCGCGGTCGCGGGCGTAGGCGCGGGCAAAGGACACCTGGCTGTGATGCTTGCGCATCGCGTCCAGGTCGATCAGCGCCCATTCGCCGCCTTGTTCATGGGCCTGCCAGAACAGGTTGTGTCCCTTCAGGTCGCCGTGGCTGATGCGTTCGCGGATCAGCGTCGAAAACAGCCGATCCAGTGCCGCCAACTCGGCTTCCGGTGGCGAAACGGCGCCATCGGGCATGTCCAGGCAAGGCTTAAAACGAGCGATTATATCCTGACCGCCGAGATAATCGGTAATCAGGTAGGCGCGCCCGCGCAGCCAGCACCAGCGCCGCTCCAGCATCGCCAGCGGACGGGCGGTGGCGATGCCGAGGAATTCCAGGCGGTTGCCTTCGCGCCAGGAGGCCCAGGCCCGGCTCGGCCGCCAGAAGCGCTTCAGCCAATGGACCCAGCCCTTGATGTTGTAGCGCTTGATGATCAGCGTGCGGCCGTTCGCTTCGACCCGGGCGACGGTGGCCGCGCCGCCGTCCTTGTAGACGTGGCCGGCGGCGATCAGGCGGTCCGCGTCCGCCAGCAGGGGCGCCATCGTCTCGGCCTCGCTGCGGCGGGCGGCGAACAGGCGGAACGGACCGCGCACGACGCTGAACAGGCTACAGTCGCGACCGACCTTCCTCAGCAGGTCGCGCACCCGCCAGCGGCGAACCTTGGCGATTTCCTTCTGCAAGGCTTCGAGCGGCAGCGCATGCTCGCCGTTGGCCAGCAGGTAATGCACCAGCAACTCCTCCAGGAAAGGATCGAGGAGCGCCGGCAACTGGGCGAAGAACACCCCGAGGTTTTCCAGCACTTTCTGTCGCGACAGCGGCTGGCCGGGAGTTTCCGCACGCACGCCGCCACCGTCGATGAGATACAGGCGGCCGGCGTGGCGCAACAGGTTGTCCAGGTGCAGGTCGTCCTGCCAGAGGCCCTTTGCATGCAGCTCGCCAATGGCTGCCAGGGCTTCGCCGAGCACCGCTTGCTGGGCATCGCCCAGCGGCGCCTGTGCCTCCACCGCACGCCAGGCGTCACCGAGGCTCTGCGCCGCGTCGAGGTAGTCGAACAGCAACCAGCCGCCCTCGCCCTGCTGCAGCCCGTCGGCCAGCAGCGCCGGGGTGGTCAGCCCCTGGGCCGCGAGCAGACGCGCCCCTTCCAGTTCGCGCTGGAAATGCCGTGCGGCCTTGCCGCCCACCAGCAGCTTGGCCAGCACCTTGCGCCCACGCCATTCGCCGGCACCGACGTAGCGCTGCCCGGGCAGCACCCGCAGCAGACTGTCCAGGCGCAGTTCGGCAGCGCCAGCGCCATCCGCCAGAGTCACCCGCAATGGCAGTTGCGGGTGGCGCCCGGCGGCTTGCAGTTCGGCCAGTCTCATCGGCGCGACTCCTTGCGCCGGCGGCGCTGGTCGAGAAGGCGATACCACTGCTCGACCTCGGCCGAGTCGAGGGGTTCGTCGACATAGGCGGAGATGAATTCGTGCACGTCCGCTTCGCTCCAGTCCGGGGCACGGCGCAGCATCGGCTCCAGGTCCTTGACCTGGTCGCGGCGGCCGAACCAGATCGGGCGGGTCTTCTCCAGGTCGATCAGGCAGGCCTCGAAGACACCATCGGCCCCCTCGCGGAGGAATACATGCTTGGGATAGAAGCAACCATGCATCTGTCCGGCCGCGTGCAGCTGGCGCGCCAGCCTGCCAACCGCCCGGAGAATCGCCCGGCGCCGCTCTTCGGCCAGGTCGTGCCAGGACGCCAGCCAGGTGTCCAGGTCCTGCCAACCGTCCAGGGCACGGGTCAGGAGGATTGCCTGGCGCTCTCCGCCGACCGCCTGCTGGGCGAAGAACGCCGCCTGCAGGGCGGGAATGCCCAGCGCCCGGTAGCGCTCGATGTTGCGGAACTCGCGGGCGAAGGTCGGCTCGCCCAGCGGATGGCGCAGGCTGCGGGTCAGGTGGTTGCTCTGGCGCTTCAGGTAGTAGGCGGAGTCGCCCAGGTCGAGGCGATAGACGCTGCTCCAGCCACCCCGCTCGGTATTCGGTTCGTCCACGGCGTCCAGCTGCAAGGCCCACAGGGCGTCGAAGCTGTCCAGACGGTTGCGCTGGAGCAGGTCGTGGTCCTGCGCGGCGATGAAAACGCTCATTCGCGCCCCTCGAAGAAAGCCACCACCTGGCGAATACGCTTCTTGTCGGATTCGTTCAGGTGCCGGCGACGGCGATATTGCAGGTAGAAGCGCAGGCGCTGGGTGCGCGACAGGTGGTACTTGGCCACCTTGTCCAGGCAGGCCAGGTCCTTGGTGATCCGATAGCGCAGCATGAAGCTCCACCAGAACGCGCCGTTCGGGCAGTCGATGAAATACACCAGCGGCTGGTCGTCCACCAGCAGGTTGCGCCACTTCAGGTCGTTATGGGTGAAATGCTGGTCATGCATCAGGCGCGTAGCCTTGGCGATCTGCCGGCTGACGCCGTCCACCCAGCGCGGGTCCTTCAGGCGCGGATCCCGGTTGCAGGCGAGCACCGACAAGTCCTCGGTGCCCGGCAGCTCGCGGGTGATCATGGCGCCGCGCTGGAAGGCGCCGGCCTTGCGCTCCAGCCCCCAGGCGACCACTTCGGCGGTGGGAATGCCCCACTTCTCGAAGCGCTTGAGGTTCTGCCACTCGGCCTTGATCCGCGGTCGCGCCAGGTAGCGGCGCAGGCCCTTGCCGGCGCTGCGGTAGCGCTTGACGTAGTAACGCACGCCGTCGCGCTCGATGCGGATGACTTCGGACAACGGGTCGCGGGTCAGGCGCTCGCCCTCCAGGGCGAACACGCTATCGAGGCTACCGAAGTCGGCGGCCAGGTGACGGTAATCGGGTTCGAGGGTCCACCCCGCCATCAGAGCAGGTCTCCGTAACGCTGCTTGCGTTCGTAGAGTTTTTCCGCCTTGCGTTCCATCCAGGCCAGCAGGCCGGCCTCGTCGCGCAGTATCTCGCGCAACGGCCGGCGGAAATAGGTGCGCAGGAAGCGTAGCTTGTCGCGACGCGTCAGTCCGATGTCCAGCGCAGAGAAATACAATGCCGCCAGATCCTTGTTACGCCAGCGTTTCGGCGTGGCGTCGCGGGTCTGGGCACGGTGCAGATCGATCACCGAGAGGCGGAAATCGTCCGCGCTCACCGGCTTGTCGGTGTGCAACAGGAAATGACAGATGTAGCAGTCGCGATGGTTGACTCCGGCACGGTGCATGTCGCCGACCATCCGCGCCACCGCCTCGACCAGCGCGCGCTTGAGCCGCGGCGGTGGAGGACGTTCGCGCCAGTCCTGGGAGAACACCTCGAGGTCCACGGTCGGCGCCAGTTCCTCGGTGACGATGAAGGAATGCTGCCGCGCCGGATCGCTGCCGCGCTCGCCGTAGGCGACCGCGGTCATGGTCGCTACGCCGGCCTCGTGCAGGCGCCGGATGGCCTGCCACTCCTGGCGCGCGCCGAGCACCGGGAGCTTGGCGGTGAGCAGGTTCTTGGCGATCTCGCCCCAGCCGATGCCACGGTGGATCTTGACGAAGTAGCCACGCCCGTCGACCTCGGTGCGCAGGGTGCGGCGCCCTTCCAGTTCGCGGTAGACCTTGCCTTGCAGCGCCTCCACCGCCTCGAACGGGTCGCGCCCGTTCCACAGGCGCTTGAACGGCTCTTCCAGCACCAGCCTCATGAGGCCTCCCCGAGGATCAGGTCGGCGGCGCGCTGCGGCATGCTGTAGAGGTCGGCGTGATCGGCGTAGGCCAGGCCATTGCGCGACCAGGCGGCGCGCGCCGGAGCGTCCTCCAGCATTTCCGCGAGCAGGCGGTTGAGACTGTCCTGCTCGAAGGGACTCGGCAGCACCCGCCCGGCGTCGGCCTCGGCGATGTAGTGGGCATAGCCGCAGACATCGGTCACCAACACCGGCAGGCCGGAGACCAGCGCCTCCAGCAGCACCGTACCGGTGTTCTCGTTGTAGGCCGGGTGGATCAGCAGGTCGGCGCCGAGCAGGAAGCGCGGGATATCGCTGCGCCCCTTGAGGATCTGTACCTGGTCGTTGAGACCGAGGGCGGCGATCTGTAGCAGGAACGGCTTGGGATCGTCCTGGCCGATGGCGATCAGCCGGGTACGCCTGCGCAACGCCTTGGGCAGCGCGGCCAGCGCCTTCAGGCTGCGATCCAGGCCCTTGGTCTTGAAGCCGGAACCGATCTGCACCAGCAGCAGGTCGTCCTCCTCCAGGCCGAACTCGCGGCGGAATTCCGCACGCACGTCCGCGGCGTTGGCCGGCGCCCGGCGATCCTGGCTGATCCCCGGCGGCAGCAGATGGAAACGCTCGGCCTGGGTGCCGTAGTGCTTGACGAAGAGCGGCTGCTGCACCTCGGAGATCATCAGGATCTCGGTCTTCGAGGCCGGGTCGAACACTGCCCGTTCGTAGCCGGCGAAGTGGCGGTAGCGGCCCCACTGGCGGTACAGCGGGTTGCGCAAGGTCTGGGCCTTTTCCTCGAAACAGGCGTCGGCGGCGTAGTAGACATCCAGTCCGGGCATCTTGTTGAAGCCGATCACCCGCTGCACCGGGCGCCTGTCCAGGTCGGCGCGGACCCACGCGGTGAACTTCTCGTTGCGCCGGTGGTTGAAGATCGAGCGCACCGGGGCCACCAGCACTTCGAAGCCGTCCGGCACGTCGCCCTCCCAGATCAGCGTATAGACGCGGATGTCGTGCCCGCGCCGCTGGCATTCCAGGGCGATGCGCATGAAGTCACGCTGCAGGCCGCCGAAGGGGAAGTATTTGTAGAGGATGAACGCCAGGGTCATCGGAGGGTCTCCGGGGCCAGCAGCATGGCCTCCAGCTGGGTGGCCACGCGCTGGGGATTCAGCCGGGTGAAGCACAGCGGCTGCTCACGCTTGAGATCGAACAGTTTGCGATCCTCTTCGGTCGGCTGGTAGGTACAGGTCTTCTTCAGGCACGGCGCACAGGGGAAGTCGCTGCCCAGGTGGACCTGGGAACGCCCGTAGGCGCCGGTGAAGCCAGGATTGGTCGGGCCGAACAGCGACAGCGTCGGCACGTCCAGCGCCGCCGCCAGGTGACCGAGGCCGGTATCCACCGCCACGCAGGCGCGCGCGCCGGCAAGCACCTTGGCCATGCCGGCCAGGGATAATCTGGGGAGTACCGCGGCATTTTCCAACCCCGCCGCCAGGCGCCCGGCCCGCTCCCGCTCGGCGGCGCTGCCCCAGGGCAGGCGCACCGACCAGCCGCGCTCGCACATGCGCTCGGCCAGTTCGCGCCAGTAGGCTTCCGGCCAATGCTTGGTGTCCCAGGTAGTACCGTGCAGGAACACCAGATACGGCGCGCCAGGGTCGGCGTCGGCCAACTGCTCGCGGTCCAGGCCATAGTCACCGACCGACTCGGGCAACGGGTAGTCCAGCGCCTGGGCGAACAACTGGCGCGTGCGCTCCACCGCATGCTGTCCCCAGGCGACCGGATAGGCACGGCGATAGAAGCGGCTGGCGAGCGGCTCGCGCGCCGAGTCGCGATCGAGACCGGCGACCGGCGTCTTGCCCACGTAGCGGGTCAGCCAGGCACTCTTCAGCAGCCCCTGGGCGTCGATCACCAGGTCATAGTCGACTTCCTTCAGGCGCTGCTTGAAGCGCCGCCATTCGCCGTTGCGCAGGGTCTGCCAGAGGTTCTTGCGCCAGCGCCGGATCGCCACCGGGATCACCCGCGCCACCGCCGGATGCCAGGCGGGAATCTCGGCGAAACCTTCCTCCACCACCCAGTCGAACTGGATGCCGGGAATCGCCCGGGCGGCGTCGGTAAGCGCCGGCAGGGTGTGGATCACGTCGCCGAGGGACGAGGTCTTGACCAGCAGTACCCTCATCCGGCGACCTCGGCAGGGTCGCCGACCAGCCGCTCCAGGGCTTGCAATACCAGGCCAGGCGGCAGCTCGCGGAGGCAATTGTAGTGGCCGAAGCGACAGGTGCGCTCGAAGCACGGGCTGCACTCGAGACCGAGGCGGACGATCTCCACCCGGTCCGCCAGCGGCGGGGTGAACTGCGGCGAGGTGGAGCCATAGACGCCCACCAGCGGGCGATCCAGCGCGGCCGCCACGTGCATCAGGCCGGAATCGTTGGACACCACCGCGCCAGCGCAGGACATCAGGTCGATGGCCTCGGCCAGCGAAGTCTCCCCGGCAAGATTGAAGGACTCCTCGCGCAACCCCGGAATCAGGCGCTGGCGAATCTCCTCTCCACCGGGATGGTCGTTCTTCGAGCCGAACAGCCAGACCTGCCAGCCGGCACGGATCTTCGCCTCGGCGACCGCGGCGTAGTGTTCCGCCGGCCAGCGCTTGGCCTCGCCGAACTCGGCGCCGGGACAGAGCGCCAGCACCGGGCGGTCCAGGCTCAGGGCGAACTTGTCGAGCGCCGCCTGGCGGCTGCCGTCGTCGATCCGCAGGCGCGGCTGCGGATAGGGCTTCGGCAACTCCACGCCCGGCTCGAAGGCCAGGGCCATGAAGCGTTCGATCATCAGCGGATAGCGCTGCTTGTCGAGCTTGCGGATGTCATTGAGCAGCCCGTAGCGCATCTCGCCGCGCCAGCCGGTGCGCTTCGGTATTCCGGCGAACCAGGGCACCAGCGCCGACTTCAGCGAGTTGGGCAGCAGGATCGCCTGCTCGTACTGACCGCGCAGGCCGCGTCCGATCCGGCGCCGTGTGGCGACGTCCATCACCCCGTGGCCGAGCGGGAAGCTCAGGGCCTGGCGCACCTCGGGCATGCGCTCGAGGATCGGTCGGCTCCACTCGGGCGCCAGCACGTCGATCACGCACTCGGGATGCCGCTGGCGCAGACACTGGAACAGGGTCTGCGCCATCACCATGTCCCCCACCCAGGAGGGACCTACGATCAGAATTCTCATTCAGGCTCCGGAAATGATCAGGGAGGCTTTCGCCTCCCTGTCACACCCTTCTTCGGTGCTTACTTGACCAGGGTACGCCACTCGGCGTGGGCCTCGGTCTTGCCGCTGACCAGGTCGAAATAGGCTTTCTGCAGCTTTTCGGTGACCGGGCCACGGCGGCCGGCGCCGATCTTGCGACCGTCCACTTCGCGGATCGGCGTGACTTCCGCGGCAGTGCCAGTGAAGAAGGCCTCGTCGGCGATGTACACCTCGTCGCGGGTGATGCGCTTCTCGACCAGTTTAAAACCGTGTTCGGCGGCCAGGGTCAGGATAGTGTTACGAGTGATGCCGTTCAGGCAGGCGGTGACTTCCGGGGTGTAGATCACGCCATCCTTGATGATGAAGATGTTCTCGCCGGAGCCTTCGGCCACGTAGCCTTCCGGATCGAGCATCATGGCCTCGTCGGCGCCGCCGGAGATCGCTTCCTGGAGGGCCAGCATCGAGTTGATGTAGGCGCCGTTGGACTTGGCGCGGGTCATCGAGATGTTGACGTGGTGGCGGGTGAAGGAACTGGTGCGCACCTTGATGCCTTGCTGCAGGGCTTCCTCGCCCATGTAGGCGCCCCAGCTCCAGGCGGCGATGATCACATGGACCTTCAGGCCGCTGGCGCGCAGGCCCATGCCTTCGCTTCCGTAGAACACCATCGGGCGGATATAGGCGCTTTCCAGGTTGTTCTCGCGCACGGCGGCGCGGGTCGCCTCGTTGATCTCGTCGCGGCTGTACGGGATCTGCATGTTCATGATGTGCGCGGAGTCGAACAGCCGGTCGGTATGCGCCTGCAGGCGGAAGATCGCCGTGCCCTGCGGGGTGTCGTAGGCGCGCACGCCCTCGAACACGCCCATTCCATAGTGCAGGGTATGGGTCAGCACGTGCGTGGTCGCGTCGCGCCACTGCACCAGTTCACCGTCATACCAGATCACGCCATCACGATCGGCCATCGACATAGTTGCCAGCTCCTTCAGATATTCGTTACGTACTTGCGTTACGTGCCTGAGTGGATCAGCCGAGCCGCAGCTCGCGCCAGATCCTGATCACTTCTCGCCGCTCCGTCTGGAAGTGCTCGCCGCTCACGACCCCGGCCTCCTTCTGTAGTGCCAGGCGGTGTGCGGCTGCGCGATAGGCCTTGTAGGCCTCCTGCAGGAGACGGACGTCCTCGCTGGCGATCAGGCCAGCCCGTTCCAGTCCTTCCAGAATGCGGATGTTATCGGTGAATTCGAGCAGCGCCGGGTGTTCTCCGGACCAAGCTAGAACCGCATATTGCACCATAAATTCGATATCGACGATACCACCGGCATCGTGCTTGAGATCGAAGGCTGCCGTGGCCTCGAAGGCATTCGAGGCGGTACCGGCGGCGGTCGCGCGGGTTCCCAGGTTGTCGCGCATCTTGGCGCGCATTTCGCTGACTTCGGTGCGCAACGCGTCGAGATCGCGCGGCCTCGCCAGCACCTCGGCACGTACCGCCTCGAAGCTCGCCTGCACCCGCCGGCAACCGGCCAGCACCCGGGCGCGGACCAACGCCTGGTGCTCCCAGGTCCAGGCCTCCTGCTCCTGGTAGCGCTGGAAGGCGCCCAGCGAACTCACCAGCAGGCCGGCCGCGCCGCTCGGACGCAGGCGCATGTCGACCTCGTAGAGGGTGCCGGATGGCGTCTGCGCGGTGAGGAAATGGATGATCTTCTGCCCCAGGCGGGTAAAGAACTGCGCGCCATCGATGGATTTGCCGCCATCGGTCTCGCACTGGGGGTCGCCGTCATGGATGAACACCAGGTCGAGGTCCGAGCCATGGCCGAACTCCAGCCCGCCGACCTTGCCGTAGCCGACGATGACGAAGTCCGGATCGCACGGCGTGCCGTCGGCGCGCAACGGCCGGCCATGACGCTGCACCAACTGCCGCCAGGCCAGTTCGAGGACCTCGACGAGGATCGCCTCGGCCAGCCAGGTCAGGTAGTCGCTGACCTTCATCAACGGCAGCGTGCCGGCGATCTCCGAGGCCGCCACCCGCAGCCCGTGGGCCAGCTTGAAGTGACGAAGGGTCTCCATTTGCTGCTCGAGGTCGTCCTCGGGAATCCGCATCAGCCGTTCGCGCAGCTCGGCGGCCAGCTCGGCGGCCTGTGGAGGACGGAACAGGCGCCCCTCGTTGAGCAGCTCGTCGAGCAGGATCGGGAACCGCGCGATCTGCTCGGCAACCATCGGGCTGGCCGCGCAGAGGGTCAGCAGGCGCTCCAGCGCGCCGGGGTTCTCGGTCAGCAACACCAGGTAGGCGGAACGCCGCGCCACCGCTTCCACCAGCGGCAGGACCCGCTCCAGCACCAGGTCCGGTTGGGGGTTTTCCACGGTCATCGCCAGCAGGCGCGGAACGAAGGCATCCAGGCGCTCCCGGCCGAGACGCTGCATCGCTCGTACCTGGGGGCCGTGGCGCAGATCGCTGAGATGCTTCCAGGCCGCCTCGGCATCGACGAAACCAGCGTCGGCCAGTTGCCGGCTGGCCGACTCCTCGTCCAGCGCCTCCTCCCACAGCGGGATCCACTCGGCGCCGACGCTGCCGCAGGCCGCCTCGCCGCTTTCGTCCTCGTCCGGGTCGGCGATCACCTGGCGGAAGTGCCAGTCGATGCGCGCCCGCCAGTGGCTCAGGCGCTCGTGGAATGCGGCCCAACTGGCGAAACCCATGATGAAGGCCACGCGGATGCGGTCGTATTCGTCGCTGGGCAGCATTTGCGTCTGCCGGTCGGCCAGCGCCTGGATGGCATGCTCGGCGTAGCGCAGGAACTCGTAGCCGCCGCGCAGCTCCTCGACCACCGCCGGCGGCAGGTAGCCCTGCCCCTCCAGGGTCGCCAGCACCTTCAGCAGCGGCCGTTGCTGCAAGCTCAGGTCGCGCCCGCCATGGATCAACTGGAAGGCCTGGGCGATGAACTCCACCTCGCGGATACCGCCTTCGCCCAGCTTGATGTTTTCCGACATCCCCTTGCGCCGGACCTCCTGCTGGATCAGCTGCTTCATGGTGCGCAGCGCCTCGATGGCGGAAAAGTCCAGGTAGCGCCGATAGACGAACGGCCGCAGCATGCCGAGCAGTTGCTCGCCTGCCTGCTGGTCGCCGCCGACCACCCGCGCCTTGATCATCGCGTAGCGCTCCCAGTCGCGCCCCTGGTCCTGGTAGTACTGCTCCAGCGCGGCGAAGCTGTAGACCAGCGGTCCGCTGGAGCCGTAGGGACGCAGGCGCATGTCGACGCGGAAGACGAAGCCGTCGACGGTGATCGCATCCAGCGCCTTGATCAGCTTCTGCCCCAGGCGGGTGAAGAACTCCTGGTTGTCCAGCGAACGCTTCGCCCCCTCGGTCTCGCCGCCCTCCGGGTAACCGAAGATCAGGTCGATGTCCGACGACAGGTTGAGTTCCACCGCGCCCAGCTTGCCCATGCCGAGGACCACCATCCGCTGCGGTTCGCCGGAGCGCCGGCCGATCGGCGTGCCGAACTGCTCGCACTGGCGCCGATGGAGCCACTCGCAAGCCAGGTCGATGCAGGCGTCGGCCAGGGCCGACAGGTCGCGACAGGTTTCCGCCAGCGCGGCGCGGCGGGTCAGGTCGCGCCAGATGATGCGCAGTTGCTGGCGTGTGCGGAAACGTCGCAGGCGCCGACCGAGTTCGTCCTCGTCGGCGCAATCCTCCAGCCGCGCCTGCAACTGACTGCGCAGTTCGCCGGGCGCCTGGGGGTTCTCCAGCTCGCCGCGTTCGGCCAGTTCCAGCAGCATCGCCGGGTCGCGCACTGCCTGCTCGGCGACGAAATCGCTGGCCGCGGCGACCCGTCGGAAATCCTCCAGGCGCTCCTCGGGCCAGGCCTCCAGGCGGGCCAGGGCGGCGGCATCGAGGGCGGCGACAGCGGAGCGGAGGGCAGTCCCGGCGCGTTCGGCGGCGGGCAGCAGGGTGGCCGGCAGATTCGCCAGCGAAGGCAGGCTCATGGTCTATCCTGTTTGGGCTTCCGACCGAAGACAGGCTCGACGCACAACGTCGAAAAGGCTCTACATCGGGCCTTATAGCCTGACAGCGACAATCGAAATGTAGTTTTACTACTAAAAATTGTATCCAGAGGGCTGTTTCTCAGACTGATCTGTAGTAAAACTACAAGTCGCCGGGTACACCCCCGGAGAACATCCAAGAATTAGCTGCGGTCGCCCACGAGGCCGGCCGCTCACCTATGGCATCCGATTCTGGAAGCCTTTCCGCCCTGGAGCAAGCCATGCAAGACCTCGATCCCGTCGAAACCCAGGAATGGCTGGACGCCCTGGAGTCCGTACTCGACCGCGAAGGTGAAGACCGCGCTCATTACCTGATGACCCGCATGGGCGAGCTGGCCAGCCGTAGCGGCACCCAACTGCCCTACGCGATCACCACGCCCTATCGCAACACCATTCCGGTAACCCACGAAGCACGCATGCCCGGCGACCTGTTCATGGAGCGCCGGATCCGCTCCCTGGTGCGCTGGAACGCCCTGGCGATGGTGATGCGGGCGAACAAGCACGACCCGGACCTGGGCGGCCACATCTCCACCTTCGCCTCCTCGGCGACCCTCTACGACATCGGCTTCAACTATTTCTTCCAGGCTCCCACCGACGAACACGGCGGCGACCTGGTGTTCTTCCAGGGCCACGCGTCCCCCGGCGTCTACGCCCGGGCCTTCCTCGAAGGCCGCATCAGCGAGGAACAACTGGAGAACTTCCGCCAGGAAGTGGACGGCAACGGCCTGTCCTCCTATCCGCACCCCTGGCTGATGCCAGACTTCTGGCAGTTCCCCACCGTATCCATGGGCCTTGGCCCGATCCAGGCGATCTACCAGGCACGCTTCATGAAGTACCTGGAAAGCCGCGGCTTCATCCCCGCCGGCAAGCAGAAGGTCTGGTGCTTCATGGGCGACGGCGAGTGCGACGAGCCGGAATCCCTCGGCGCGATCTCCCTGGCCGGCCGCGAGAAACTCGACAACCTGATCTTCGTCATCAACTGCAACCTGCAGCGCCTCGACGGCCCGGTCCGCGGCAACGCCAAGATCATCCAGGAACTGGAAGGCGTGTTCCGCGGCGCCGAGTGGAACGTCAACAAGGTCATCTGGGGTCGCTTCTGGGACCCGCTGTTCGCCAAGGACACCGCCGGCCTGCTGCAGCAGCGCATGGACGAGGTCATCGACGGCGAATACCAGAACTACAAGGCGAAAGACGGCGCCTACGTGCGCGAGCACTTCTTCGGCGCGCGTCCGGAACTGCTGGAAATGGTCAAGGACCTTTCCGACGAGGAAATCTGGAAGCTCAACCGCGGCGGCCACGACCCCTACAAGGTCTATGCGGCCTACCACCAGGCGGTCAACCACAAGGGCCAGCCGACCGTCATCCTGGCCAAGACCATCAAGGGCTACGGCACCGGCAGCGGCGAAGCGAAGAACATCGCGCACAACGTGAAGAAGGTCGACGTCGACAGCCTGCGCGCGTTCCGCGACAAGTTCGACATCCCGGTCAAGGACGCCGACCTGGAGAAGCTGCCGTTCTACAAGCCTGAAGAAGGCAGCGCCGAGGCCAAGTACCTGGCCGAGCGCCGCGCCGCGCTGGGCGGCTTCATGCCGGTGCGCCGGCAGAAGAGCATGAGCGTGCCGGTTCCGCCGCTGGAAACCCTGAAGGCCATGCTCGACGGCTCCGGCGATCGCGAGATCTCCACCACCATGGCCTTCGTGCGGATCATCTCGCAGCTGGTCAAGGACAAGGAACTCGGCCCGCGCATCGTCCCGATCGTCCCGGACGAGGCCCGTACCTTCGGCATGGAAGGCATGTTCCGCCAGCTCGGCATCTACTCCTCGGTCGGCCAGCTCTACGAGCCGGTGGACAAGGACCAGGTGATGTTCTACCGCGAGGACAAGAAGGGCCAGATCCTCGAGGAAGGCATCAACGAGGCCGGCGCCATGTCCAGCTGGATTGCCGCCGGTACCTCCTACAGCACCCACAACCAGCCGATGCTGCCGTTCTACATCTTCTATTCGATGTTCGGCTTCCAGCGCATCGGCGACCTGGCCTGGGCCGCCGGCGACAGCCGCGCGCACGGCTTCCTGATCGGCGGCACCGCCGGTCGCACCACGCTGAACGGCGAAGGCCTGCAGCACGAGGACGGCCACAGCCACCTGCTGGCCTCGACCATCCCGAACTGCCGCACCTACGATCCGACCTACGCCTACGAACTGGCGGTGATCATCCGCGAAGGCTCGCGGCAGATGATCGAAGAGCAGCAGGACATCTTCTACTACATCACCGTGATGAACGAGAACTACGTCCAGCCGGCCATGCCGAAGGGCGCAGAGGAAGGCATCATCAAGGGCATGTACCTCCTCGAGGAGGACAAGAAGGAAGCCGCTCACCACGTGCAACTGCTGGGCTCCGGCACCATCCTGCGCGAAGTCGAGGAAGCGGCCAAGCTGCTGCGCAACGACTTCGGCATCGGCGCCGACGTCTGGAGCGTGCCGAGCTTCAACGAGCTGCGTCGCGACGGCCTTGCCGTCGAGCGCTGGAACCGCCTGCATCCGGGCCAGAAGCCGAAGCAGAGCTACGTCGAGGAGTGCCTGGGCGGCCGTCGCGGCCCGGTGATCGCCTCCACCGACTACATGAAGCTCTACGCCGAGCAGATCCGCCAGTGGGTTCCCTCCAAGGAGTACAAGGTGCTCGGCACCGACGGCTTCGGCCGCAGCGACAGCCGCAAGAAGCTGCGCAACTTCTTCGAAGTGGATCGTCACTGGGTGGTGCTGGCCGCGCTCGAAGCGCTGGCCGATCGCGGCGATATCGAGCCGAAAGTGGTGGCCGAGGCCATCGCCAAGTACGGTATCGATCCGGAGAAGCGCAACCCGCTGGATTGCTAATTCGCTCCATACTCCCCTCGGCAGCGAGGGGTTTCGAGCACGCCGGCGCCGCCAACGGGCGGCGCCGGCTCACAACGAACCAAGGACCAAAAGTCTTTGTTTTGCGCGCCGCACAGCGGTGGTGGCACGTAAAAGGAGAGGAATGTGAGCGAACTCATTCGCGTACCCGACATCGGCAACGGTGAGGGTGAAGTCATCGAGCTGCTGGTCAAGCCCGGCGACAAGGTCGAGGCCGATCAGAGCCTGCTGACCCTGGAATCCGACAAGGCCAGCATGGAAATCCCCAGTCCCAAGGCCGGGGTAGTGAAAAGCATCAAGGCGAAGGTCGGCGACACCTTGAAAGAAGGTGACGAAATCCTCGAGCTGGAAGTGGAAGGCGGCGAACAGCCTGCCGAAGCCAAGGCCGAGGCAGCGCCCGCCCAACCGGAAGCGCCGAAAGCCGAAGCGCCTGCTCCCGCCCCGAGCGAGAGCAAGCCGGCCGCCCCCGCCGCGGCCAGCGTCCAGGACATCAAGGTCCCGGACATCGGCTCGGCCGGCAAGGCCAACGTCATCGAAGTGATGGTCAAGGCCGGCGACACGGTCGAGGCCGACCAGTCGCTGATCACCCTGGAATCCGACAAGGCCAGCATGGAGATTCCCTCGCCGGCCTCCGGGGTGGTGGAAAGCGTCTCGATCAAGGTCGGTGACGAAGTCGGCACCGGCGACCTGATCCTCAAGCTGAAGGTGGAAGGCGCCGCTCCGGCAGCCGAAGAGCAACCGGCAGCCGCTCCGGCCCAGGCCGCGGCGCCCGCCGCCGAGCAGAAGCCCGCCGCGGCGGCCCCTGCGCCAGCCAAGGCCGATACCCCGGCTCCGGTCGGCGCACCCAGCCGCGACGGCGCCAAGGTCCACGCCGGCCCGGCGGTGCGCATGCTGGCGCGCGAGTTCGGCGTCGAGCTGAGCGAAGTGAAAGCCAGCGGTCCCAAGGGTCGCATCCTCAAGGAAGACGTCCAGGTCTTCGTCAAGGAGCAACTGCAGCGCGCCAAGTCCGGCGGTGCCGGCGCCACCGGCGGAGCCGGCATCCCGCCGATCCCGGAAGTCGACTTCAGCAAGTTCGGCGAAGTGGAAGAAGTGGCGATGACCCGCCTGATGCAGGTCGGCGCCGCCAACCTGCATCGCAGCTGGCTGAACGTGCCGCACGTGACCCAGTTCGACCAGTCGGACATCACCGACATGGAAGCCTTCCGCGTTGCCCAGAAGGCCGCGGCGGAGAAGGCCGGGGTCAAGCTGACCGTACTGCCGATCCTGCTCAAGGCCTGCGCCCACCTGCTCAAGGAACTGCCGGACTTCAACAGTTCGCTGGCCCCCAGCGGCAAGGCGCTGATCCGCAAGAAGTACGTACACATCGGCTTCGCCGTGGACACTCCGGACGGCCTGCTGGTCCCGGTGATCCGCGATGTCGACCGGAAGAGCCTCCTGCAACTGGCCGCCGAGGCCGCCGACCTGGCCGACAAGGCCCGCAACAAGAAGCTCTCGGCCGATGCCATGCAGGGCGCCTGCTTCACCATCTCCAGTCTCGGCCACATCGGCGGCACCGGCTTCACGCCGATCGTCAACGCGCCGGAAGTGGCGATCCTCGGTGTGTCCAAGGCGACCATGCAGCCGGTATGGGACGGCAAGGCCTTCCAGCCGCGCCTGATGCTGCCGCTGTCGCTGTCCTACGACCATCGCGTGATCAACGGTGCCGCCGCGGCGCGCTTCACCAAGCGCCTGGGCGAGCTGCTGGCGGACATCCGCACCCTGCTCCTGTAATACCTGCGCCGCTCCCCACGGAGCGGCCAGCCCCTCTCGCGAGCATGCCACGCTCGTCTCTCGGCCCCACCGGATGGTGGGGCTTTTTTTGCCCGCCTGACGGCTCGGCGAAACTGCGTCCCGTCGTACCGCCAGCGAATGCCACAGGACCCGCAGGCGCGAGTTCGGCGCGCACGATGACAGGCGCTCGACGCCAACCCTCCCGGCGAAGCCAACCCTACGAAAAACAGGGCTTTTCCAGCGGCACCGCAGACCTCCGACCGTCCAGCGGTTTTTTCCCGGATACGCTTAACTTGGGCCCTGCCGGGCCGATACAGAGTTACTTGTCAGACCAATCGGCATAATGCACCCTTTGCCTGCACCCCATCGAAACGGGTCGAGGCCTCCCCCTCGCTCAGTACCTGGAATCAGCCTCGCATGAAAAGTCATCCCGATGCCGCCAGCCGTTCGGCGGCCGAGGTTGTCACGCAGCTACCCGTGCCGTCGCGGCTCGGGCTGCTGCGTTTCGAGCGGCTGAACGAGCCGAGCTGGGCACTGCTGTTCCTCGATCCTGCCTGCGAGCGCCAGCTCGGGCTGCCGGCGACTACCCTCTGCGCACTGCTCGATGCGCCTTACGCCAGCCTGATGGAACCCGAGGCCCGCCACCGCCTGCACGAGCAGATCCAGCAGCAACTGGTGAAGCGCCCGCACTACCAGGTGAGCTACAAGCTGCACACACCCAACGGCGTGCTGACCATGCTGGAGTTCGGCGAAGCCTTCCAGCAGCATGGCCGCCAGTTGCTGCACGGCTACCTGATGGTCGAGGAGCGAGCGGAGAGCGCCGAGCGCAGCGAACAGTTGCTCGACCTGGAATCGCAGAACCTGCGCCTGAAGGCGTCCCTGGACCTCTACCAGCGCTCCCAGGACGACCACCTGCAACACCTGCTGCGCTCGCGCACCCAGCAGAACCTGATCGTCCGCCTGGCCCGCCATCGCTACCTGTCCAGCGACCCGCTGCTGGAGGCTGCGCAACTGATCACCCAGGCCGCCTGCGAAGCCTACGGCACCGCGCGAGCCGGCATCTGGCGGCTGCTCGACGACCAGCGCCTGGAAGCGGTGACCGTCTACCGCCGCGACCTCGACCAGTACGAGAAGCCCCAGAGCATCGACGCCAGCCGCTACCCCGCCTACCTCGAGGCGGTACACAGCGGGCGCGCCATCGACGCCCACAACGCCCAGCGCGACCCACGCACCCAGGAACTCTACAAGGACTACCTGAAGCCGCTGGGCGTCAACGCCCTGCTCGACGCCACCATCCGCATCGGCGGCGAGGTGGTCGGCGTGCTGTGCCTGGAACACGCCGGCGAGAACCGCATGTGGCAGAGCGACGAGATCGCCTTCGCCGGGGAACTCGCCGACCAGTACGCGCAGGTCCTGATGAACCACGAGCGACGCAATGTCTCCAGCGCCCTGCACCTGTTCCAGCGCGCGGTGGAACAGAGCGCCAGCGCCTTCCTGCTGATCGACCGCGACGGCGTGGTGGAATACGTCAATCCGAGCTTCACCTCGATCACCCAGTACAGCGCCGACGAAGTGCGTAACCGACGCCTGTCCGAGCTACCGGCGCTGGAGAACCTCAGCGAGCTGCTGTTCGACGCGCGTTCCGCGCTGACCCAGCAGAACAGCTGGCAGGGCGAGTTCCGCAGCCGCCGCAAGAACCACGAGCCTTACTGGGGCCAGTTGTCGCTGTCGAAGGTCTACGACGATCTCGGCGAGCTGACCCACTACATCGGCATCTACGAAGACATCACGCAGAACAAGCTGGCCCAGCAGCACATCGAGAAACTCGCCTACCGCGACAACCTCACCGGCCTGGCCAACCGGCACTATTTCATCGGCGCCCTCGAGGAACGCCTGGAAAGCAGCGGCGACCGCCCGCTCAGCCTGCTGCTGGTGGACATCGACAACTTCAAGCGGATCAATGACAGCCTCGGCCACCAGACCGGCGACAAGCTGCTGGTCAGCCTGGCCCGGCGCTTGCGCAGTTGCCTCGGCGACGGCGCCACCCTGGCGCGCTTCGCCAGCAACGAGTTCGCCGTGCTGCTCGACGACACCGCGGTGGAAAAGGGCGAAAGCATTGCCGCGCAGGTCCTGCACATGCTCGACAAGCCGCTGTTCGTCGACAACCAGTTGATCAACATCACCGGCTCCATCGGCCTGGCCAGCGCCCCGCAGCACGGCTGCGACCCGCAGACCCTGATGAAGTACGCCGGCCTGGCGCTGCACAAGGCCAAGGCCAACGGCAAGCACCAGGTCCAGGTGTTCACCGAGGCGCTGACCGCCGAGGCCAGCTACAAGCTGTTCGTCGAGAGCAACCTGCGCCGCGCCCTGGCGCAGAACGAACTGGCGGTGCACTACCAGCCCAAGCTGTGCCTGCGCAGCGGCCAGTTGCTCGGCCTGGAAGCCCTGCTGCGCTGGCAGCATCCGGAAAAAGGCATGATCCGCCCGGACCGCTTCATCAGCGTGGCCGAGGAAACCGGGCTGATCGTGCCGATCGGCAAGTGGGTGATCCGCGAAGCCTGTCGCCAGGCCCGCGAGCTGGCCGAGGCCGGGCTGGGCGAGCTGCAGATCGCCATCAACCTGTCGCCCAAGCAGTTCACCGACCCGGACCTGGTCGGCTCGATCGCGGCGATCCTCCACGAAGAGAACATTCCGGCCAGCCAACTGGAACTGGAGCTCACCGAAAGCCTGCTGCTGGACGCCACCGACGATACCCGCCAGCAACTCGAACGCCTGAAGAGCCTCGGCCTGACCCTGGCGATGGACGACTTCGGCACCGGCTACTCGTCACTGAGCTACCTGAAGAAATTCCCCATCGACGTGATCAAGATCGACCGCAGCTTCATCAAGGACATTCCGGACAGCCAGGACGACATGGAAATCACCTCGGCGGTGATCGCCATGGCCCACAACCTCAAGCTCAAGGTAGTCGCCGAAGGCGTGGAGAGCGCCGAGCAACTGGCCTTCCTCCGGCGCAACCGCTGCGACATCGGCCAGGGCTACCTGTTCGACCGGCCGATCCCCAGCGACCTGCTCAATACCAGTCTGCTGCGCTATCCCTGCCGCACCCTGCACTGATCGCCCAGGCCTCCCCCGCCGGCGCGGAAAGGCTGTACTCTCTGTGCTCATCCGCGAGTCATTCGCCTACCCCCTGAGCAGGAGACGAGAGCCATGGTTCTGCGTTCTGAAATCCTCACCAAGAAAAGCGAGCTGCCCACGCCGGACCAGGCCCTGCCGGGTCGCGAAAGCGCCATGCCGGTGCCCGAAGCGCACTTCGTCAACGGCCGCCCGCTGACCGCGCCGTTCCCCGCCGGCCTGCAACAGGTGCTGTTCGGCATGGGCTGCTTCTGGGGCGCCGAGCGTCGCCTCTGGCAGCAACCGGGTGTCTGGGTGACCGCGGTGGGTTATGCCGGCGGCTACACGCCGAACCCGACCTACGACGAAGTCTGCTCCGGCCTGACCGGCCACAGCGAGGTCGTGCTGGTGGTCTACAACCCGCAGGAGACCAGCTTCGAACAGCTGCTCAAGGTATTCTGGGAAGCCCACGACCCGACCCAGGGCATGCGCCAGGGCGGCGACATCGGCACCCAGTACCGCTCGGTGATCTACACCTTCGACGCGGCCCAGAAGGCCGCGGCCTTGGCCAGCCGGGAGAACTTCCAGGCCGAACTGGCGAAAGCCGGCTACGACCGCATCACCACCGAGATCGCCGACGTCCCGCCCTTCTACTACGCCGAGGCCTACCACCAGCAGTACCTGGCGAAGAACCCCAACGGCTACTGCGGCCTGGGCGGCACCGGGGTGTGCCTGCCGGCCTGACGACTATTCCGCCACCAGCCAGTCGAGACGCCAGCCGCCCTGGCTCTGGGCCATGACCTCGGCCAGCCAGGGCAGCAGGTCGCGCAGTTCGTCTTCCAGCGGCCACGGCGGATTGACGATGGCCAGCCCGGAGCCGTTGAAACGCTCGGCGTCGTCGATCGGATGCACGTGCAGCTCGGCACGCAGCAGCTTCGGCGCGACGCTACGTTCCAGGGCCTGGTAGAAACGCTTGAGCTGGCGCTCGTCCTTGATCGGATACCAGATCACCACCACCGTCTGGCGCATCCGCCCGATCGCCTCGTCGAGCGCAGCGACACAACGCTGCAATTCGTCGGCCTGCTCGAACGGGGGATCGATCAGCAGCACCGCGCGCTTTTCCGGCGCCGGCAGGAACGCCCGCGGCAGCAGCCAACCGTCGCCCTGGTGCACGGCGACCCGCCGTTCGCCAGCCATGTTGGCCTTGAGCAGGCGGCCGTCCTCGGGATGCAATTCGTTGAGCAGCACGCGGTCCTGGGCGCGGGTCAGGCGCCGCGCCAGTTCCGGCGAGCCCGGGTAGTAGCGCAGGGAGCCGTCCGGATTCAGGTGACGGATCACGTCCAGGTAATCGTCCAGTTGCTCGGGCAGGCCTTCGCGCTCCCACAGGCGGGCGATGCCCTGCTCCCACTCGCCGGTGCGGCTGGCCTCGTCACCCTGCAGGTCGTAGAGGCCGACCCCGGAATGGCTGTCCAGGTAGGCGTACGGCGTGTCCTTGCGCCCCAGCAGGGCGAAGATCCGCGCCAGCACCAGGTGCTTGAAGACATCGGCATGGTTGCCGGCGTGGTAAGCGTGACGATAGTTCATGATGACTGCTCCTTGGACAGCGCCAGGCAGCGCTGCTAGCCGGACCGCCCGGCCCCGGCGGATTCGCGCCGACCCCGCGTCGGCACAGGCCCTCGCCCATGGGCGAGGGGCGCGGATTCTACCAGCCTCCCGAGGCTTCGGCAGCGGTCTCGCCGTCGCAGGTTTGGCCCTTGTATCACGCATATCGATGTTGGTTGGCGACCTTCATTCACCAGCCTAGACTCGCTGGCACCCTGGCACCGCCTGCGACGGTCGATGCCTTCGCCGCGCCGCCCCACGATCCCCTTTCGCCGAGGTCGTCATGTCCGAAACCCTGCTCAGTTCCCGCAACCTGGCGTTCGAGCTGTACGAAGTCCTCGATGCCGAAGCCCTGACCCAGCGCCCGCGCTTCGCCGAACATAGCCGCGAAACCTTCGATGCCGCCCTCGGCACCGCGCGGAGCCTGGCGGAAAAGCTGTTCGCCCCGCACAACCGCAAGGGCGACGAACACGAGCCGCTCTATGAGAATGGCTCAGCCACGCTGATTCCGGAAGTGAAGCCGGCAGTGGATGCCTTCCTCGACGCCGGCTTCCTCAACGCCACCCGCAGCTTCGAGCAAGGCGGCATGCAGTTGCCGACCCTGCTGTCGCAGGCCTGCTTCGCCCACTTCCAGGCGGCCAACGTCGGTAGCTCGGCCTATCCGTTCCTGACCATGGGTGCCGCCAACCTGATCGAGAGCTTCGGCAGCGAGGAGCAGAAGCAGCGCTTCCTGCAACCGATGATCGAGGGCCGCTTCTTCGGCACCATGGCCCTCACCGAACCGCACGCCGGCTCCTCCCTCTCCGACATCCGCACCCGCGCCGAACCGGCCGCCGACGGCAGCTATCGGATCAAGGGCAACAAGATCTTCATCTCCGGCGGCGACCACCCGCTCTCCGAGAACATCGTGCATATGGTCCTGGCCAAGCTGCCGGATGCACCGCCGGGGGTGAAAGGCATCTCGCTGTTCATCGTGCCGAAGTTCCTGGTCAACGCCGACGGCAGCCTCGGGCCGCGCAACGACGTGATCCTCGCCGGCCTGTTCCACAAGATGGGTTATCGCGGCACCACCTCCACCGCGCTGAACTTCGGCGACAACGGCGCCTGCGTCGGCTACCTGGTGGGCAAGCCGCACCACGGCCTGGCCTACATGTTCCAGATGATGAACGAGGCGCGCATCGGCGTCGGCATGGGCGCGGTGATGCTTGGCTATGCCGGTTACCTCTATTCGCTGGAGTACGCCCGCGAACGCCCGCAGGGCCGCCTGCCGGACGGCAAGGACCCGAGCGCGCCACAGGTGGCGATCATCCGCCACGCCGACGTGCGGCGCATGCTGCTGACCCAGAAGGCCTATGTCGAAGGCGCCTTCGACCTGGGCCTGTACGCCGCGCGCCTGTTCGACGACAGCCAGACCCTGGAAGACGACGAACAGCGCCGCCAGGCCCACGACCTGCTCGACCTGCTGACCCCGATCGTCAAGTCCTGGCCCTCGGAGTTCTGCCTGAAGGCCAACGAGCTGGCGATCCAGATCCTCGGCGGCCACGGCTACACCCGCGAATACCCGGTGGAACAGTACTACCGCGACAATCGCCTGAACCCGATCCACGAAGGCACCCACGGCATCCAGTCCCTCGACCTGCTGGGACGCAAGGTCGGGCAGAACAATGGCGCCGGCCTGCGCCAGCTGACCCGCCTGATCCAGGACGCCTGCCGGCGCGCCGAAGCCCACCCATCCCTGGTCGCCCTGCGCCAGCCGCTGGAACGGCTGGTGGCGCGGCTGTCCGAGGTGACCCTGGCACTGCTCGGCGACCTGATGCAGGGCCAGGTCAACCAGGGCCTGGCCAACTCGGCGCTGTACCTGAAAGTGTTCGGCCATGCGGTGATCGGCTGGCGCTGGCTGGAGCAGGCGATCCGCGCCGAGGAAGGGCTGGCTCGCGGCGACTGCGCCGACGCCGACTTCTATCGCGGCAAGTTGCAGGCCGCACGCTACTTCCTGACCTGGGAAGTGCCTGGCTGCCACCACGAACTGGCGCTGCTGGAGGCCCGCGACGACGTGTGTTCGAGCATGCAGGAAGAATGGTTCTGATCCTGCCTGCCCTTTCCCGCCCCGGTCACGTCCGGGGCTTTTTTATGTCCGGGCATGGACGCCGGGTTGCCGTTGCCTGGCGGCCACGCCGGCGAGTCCGCGCGCACTCGCCCGGACAACGCGAAAGCCTTGGAATTCCTTCGAAAAAAACCGCAGCCGCCCCTTTACAGTCCGCCAAATCCGCAGGTTAGAATCACTTGGCATGCGGCCTGCATCCTGTCTACGTAATTCCCCTACGTAAAACCGACCCGTAGCGTCGCCTTCCCCCTGTCCCGCCGCGAGGAGGCCGACCTTGGACGCCGTCACCGTCAATAATTTCTTCCTGATCGGGGCGGTGCTGGTCGGCATGAGCATCCTCGTCAGCTCGCTGTCCTCCCGCCTGGGCATCCCGATCCTGGTGATCTTCCTCGCCGTCGGCATGATCGCCGGCAACGACGGGGTCGGCGGCATCGTCTTCGACAACTATCCGATGGCCTACCTGGTGGGCAACCTGGCGCTCGCCGTGATCCTCCTCGACGGCGGCCTGCGCACCCGCGTCTCCAGCTTCCGCGTGGCGCTCTGGCCGGCATTGTCGCTGGCCACCCTGGGCGTGCTGGTGACCACCGGCCTGACCGGCATCGCGGCAGCCTGGCTGTTCGACCTGCACTGGATGGAAGGCCTGCTGATCGGCGCCATCGTCGGCTCCACCGATGCCGCCGCGGTGTTCTCCCTGCTCGGCGGCAAAGGTCTCAACGAGCGGGTCACCGCGACCCTGGAAATCGAATCGGGCAGCAACGACCCAATGGCGGTGTTCCTCACCGTGACCCTGATCGAGATGCTCGCCAGCGGCCAGACCGGCCTCAGCTGGGGCTTCGCCCTGCACCTGGTGCAGCAGTTCGGTCTCGGCGCCCTGCTCGGTCTTGGCGGCGGCTGGTTGCTGCTGCAACTGATCAACCGCATGCACCTGGCCGGCGGCCTCTACCCGTTGCTGGTGATCAGCGGTGGCCTGCTGGTGTTCGCCCTGGCCAACGCCGTCGGCGGCAGCGGCATCCTCGCCATCTACCTGTGCGGCCTGCTCCTCGGCAACCGCCCGATCCGCAGCCGCCACGGCATCCTGCACATGCTCGACGGCATGGCCTGGCTGGCGCAGATCGGCATGTTCCTGGTCCTCGGCCTGCTGGTCACACCCCACGACCTGTGGCCGATCGCCCTGCCGGCACTGGCCCTGGCGCTGTGGATGATCCTGGTGGCACGACCGCTGTCGGTACTGATCGGACTGATCCCGTTCCGCGCCTTCCACGACCGCGAGAAAGCCTTCATCGCCTGGGTCGGCCTGCGCGGCGCGGTGCCGATCATCCTCGCGGTGTTCCCGCTGATGGCCGGCCTGCCGAACGCCCAGCTGTTCTTCAACGTGGCCTTCTTCATCGTCCTGGTCTCACTGCTGGTGCAGGGCACCAGCCTGCCCTGGGCGGCCAGGCTGCTGCGGGTGGTGGTGCCGCCGGACCCGGCACCGATATCCCGCGCCGGCCTGGAGATCCACCCGACCAGCGAGTGGGAGCTGTTCGTCTACCACCTGAACAAGGAAAAGTGGTGCATCGGCGCCGCCCTGCGCGAGCTGAAGATGCCCGGCGGGACCCGGATCGCCGCGCTGTTCCGCGGCACCGAACTGCTCCACCCGTCGGGCAGCACCATCCTCGAGGCCGACGACATTCTCTGCGTGATCGGCCACGAACACGACCTGCCGGCCCTCGGCAAGCTGTTCAGCCAGGCGCCCGACCGGGGCCTCGGCGCGCGCTTCTTCGGCGACTTCGTGCTGGAAGGCGATGCCCAGCTGTCGGCGGTGGCCTCGCTCTACGGCCTGAAGCTCGACGGCATCGACGGCGAGCAAGCGCTGGGCCGCTTCATCGCCCACGAGATCGGCGGCGAAGCGGTGATCGGCGACCAGGTGGAGTGGAACGGCCTGACCTGGACCGTGGCCGCCCTGGAAGGCAACCGTATCCGCAAGGTCGGCGTGAAGTTTCCGGAAGGCCGCCCAGGGCCCGGACTTTTCCTCTGATTTCCTGTCGAATTCCCGTTCCGAGGCGCCTTGCGGCGCCTCGGAGCCACCACTAACCTGCATTCACCCTTCTTCGAGTCTCTTCTCGACCATGCCTGCCCTCCGCTCCCTGATCGCTATTCTTTTCCTCGGCCTCTGCCTTGCCAGTCCGCCGCTCCTCGCCCAGTCCGAGCCGCCCTCGGCCGAGACCGTCCAGCAAAGCCTCGACAAGCTGGCCGAGCGCAAGCTCGCCGAAGCCGACCAGAAGGTCGCCAAGGCCAGCCTCGAACAGACCCTCAAGTTCCTCGCCGCGCGCGACGAAGCGCTGCAGAGCCTGGAGGACCTGAAAAAGCGCCTGAGCGACGCGCCCCGGCAGATCGAGGAAAACCAGCGCGAACTGGAGCGCCTGAAGAAGACCAAAGAACGTCCGGTCAGCGAACGCTACAGCGGCGAGAGCGCGGCCCGCCTGGAAATGCTGCTCAACGACCGCACCACCCAGCAGGCCGAGTGGCAGAAGGCCCTGGGCGAGGCCAACAGCCTGTCGATCACCGCCGAGACCCGTCCGGAACGAGCCCAGGCCGGCATCAGCAGCATGCAGGCACGGATCCTGGAAATCGGCTCGCTGCTCAAGGCCGGCAAGGAAAGCAGCAAGACGATCAACGCCGACCGTCGCGGTGAGCTGCTCGCCGAGCAGGCCGCATTGACCGTGCAGAGCCAGCTGTTGCGCCAGGAGCTGGCCGGCAACAACCTGCTGCAGGACCTCGGCAAGAGCCAGCACGATCTGCTCACCGAGAAGATCTCGCGCCTGGAAAAGGAAACCCTCGACCTGCAGGCGCTGATCAGCGAGAAGCGCCGCGAGCAGTCGGAAAAGACCGTCGCCGAGCTGTCCAAGGAAGGCGCCCAGGGGGCCGGCACCGACAGCCTGCTGAGCCAGGAGAACGCCAAGAACCTGCGTCTCTCCGACTACCTCCTGCGTGCCACCGACCGCCTCAACGTGCTCACCCGGCGCAACCTCGAGACCAAGCAGCAACTGGACAACCTGACCCAGTCCAACCAGGCCCTCGAGGAACAGATCAACGTCCTGCGCGGCAGCCTGCTGCTGTCGCGCATCCTCTACAAGCAGAAACAGGCGCTGCCCAAGATCAAGGCCGACCAGAGCCTGGCCGACGAGATCGCCGACCTGCGCCTCGGCCAGTTCGAACTGAACCAGGAACGCGACAAGCTGGCGACCCCGCAGCAATACCTGGACGACCTGCTCGCCCAGCAGCCCAGCGAGCAGGTCACGCCGGAACTGCGCAAGGATCTCGACACCCTGTTGGCAACCCGTTCCGAGTTGCTCGAACGGCTCAACCACGAACTCAACGCGCTGCTCAACGAAGCGATCACCTTGCAGTTGAACCAGAAACAGTTGCTTTCCACCAGCGAGAGCCTGCGCACCACCCTCGACGAGCAGATGTTCTGGATTCCCAGCAACCAGCCGCTCGACCTGTCCTGGTTCAAGATGACCCCGACCCTGCTGAAGAACCAGCTCACCGAGATCCCCTGGGGCTCCGGGGTGCGTGAACTGGGCGAAGGCCTGGTCGATCGGCCGCTGCTGTTCCTGCCGCTGTTCCTGCTGATCGCCGCGCTGCTGTGGAAACGCCGCTACCTGTACGACAAGCTGGCGGAGCTGAACGACGACATCGGCCACTTCAAGCGCGACAGCCAGCTGCATACCCCGCTGGCGATCCTGATCACCATCCTCCTCGCCCTGCCCGGCACCCTGACCTTCGCCGTCGCCGGGCTGGCCCTGCTGCTGGACGCCCGCGGCCAGAACGCCACCCTTGGCAGCGCCCTGCTGGAAATGGCCCAGGTCTGGCTGCTGTTCTACACCGCCCATCGCATCCTCACCCCGGGCGGCATCGCCGAGCGGCATTTCCACTGGAGCCGCGAACAGGTCGGCTTCCTCGACCGGCACCTGGTCCGCCTCGGCGTTGTGGTCCTGGCGCTGGTCGGCGTGGTGACGGTGGCCGAGCACCAGCCGGCGAGTCTGGCCGACGACGTGATCGGCATCGCCGTGGTCCTGCTCGGCTACGCGGCCATGGCCTGGCTGCTCAGCCGCCTGCTGTTCAGCAGCCCCGGCGACGAACGTCCGTCGCTGATCAAGATGATCGTCGGCATCCTCTTCACCGCGCTGCCGCTGGTGCTCTTCGTCGCGGTCTGCTTCGGCTACTACTACACCTCGCTGAAGCTCACCGACCGTCTCATCGATACCCTTTACCTGCTGCTGCTCTGGTTCGTCATCGAAGCCGCCTTCGTCCGCGGCCTGGGCGTGGCGGCCCGGCGCCTGGCCTACGCCCGGGCCCTGGCGAAACGGCAGAACGCGGCGAAGGAAGGCGTCGACGGCGAGACCAACGTCGAGGAGCCGACCCTCGGCATCGAGCAGATCAACCAGCAATCGCTGCGGCTGATCCGCCTGGCCCTGCTGATCGGCTTCATCGTCTGCCTGTACTGGGTCTGGGCCGACCTGATCAGCGTGATCTCCTACCTCGACAACGTCACCCTGTACCAGTACACCGCCGGCACCGGCGAAGCGGCCACCAGCGTGCCGATCAGCCTGCGCGACTTCCTCGCGGCGCTGGCCATCGCGGTGGTCACCGTGGCCTTGGCGCGCAACCTGCCCGGCCTGCTGGAAGTCCTGGTACTGCAGCGCCTGACCCTGGCCCAGGGCAGCGCCTACGCCACCACCACCCTGCTTTCCTACGCCATCAGCGGCATCGGCATCGTCAGCGCCCTGTCTACCCTCGGGGTCAGCTGGGACAAGCTGCAATGGCTGGTGGCGGCGCTCTCGGTAGGCCTCGGTTTCGGCCTGCAGGCGATCTTCTCCAACTTCGTCTCCGGCCTGATCATCCTCTTCGAGCGTCCGGTACGAATCGGCGACGTGGTGACCATCGGCAACCTGTCCGGCACGGTCAGCCGGATCCGCATCCGCGCCACCACCATCACCGATTTCGACCGCAAGGAGATCATCGTCCCGAACCAGACCTTCATCACCGGGCAACTGGTGAACTGGTCGCTGAGCGATACCGTGACCCGGGTCACCATCAAGATCGGCCTGGCCTACGAGACCGACCTGCCGCTGGCGCGCAAGCTGATGATGCAGGCGGTCAAGGAAAACCCGCGGGTACTGCGCGACCCGGAGCCGCTGCTGTACTTCCTGACCATCAGCGCCAGTACCTTCGACTACGAGCTGCGCTTCCACGTCCGCGAACTGGGCGACCGCAATCCCTCTACCGACGAGATCCTGACGAAGATCGCCACCAGCTTCCGCGAACACAAGATCGACATGGCTTTCAACCAGGTCGATGTGTTCGTCAAGAACCTCCAGGGCCAGCAGGTCCAGCTGTTCGTCGGCGAGCCGCAGCACAGCGGCGTCGGCAATCCGCCCGCGCTCAAGGGCCAGGACGGTCCCGCCGAACCGACCCGCTGAACCTCCGGGCCTGGACGCCCTCCGGCAATTCCCAGCACAATGCTCGGGAATTGCCGGAGGCCTCTCTTGAAATCACTCGACGACCTCGACTTCGACAACCGCTTCGCCCGCCTGGGCGACGCCTTCTCCACCGAAGTCCTGCCCGACCCCATCGCCGAGCCGCGCCTGGTGGTAGCCAGCCCCGCCGCCCTGGCGCTGCTCGACCTGCCAGCGGAAACCAGCGACGAAGCGCTGTTCGCCGAACTGTTCGGCGGGCACAAGCTGTGGTCGGAAGCCGAGCCGCGGGCGATGGTGTATTCCGGCCACCAATTCGGCTCCTATAACCCGCGCCTGGGCGACGGCCGCGGCCTGCTGCTCGGCGAGGTGATCAACCAGGCCGGCGAGCACTGGGACCTGCACCTCAAGGGCGCCGGCCAGACCCCCTACTCGCGGATGGGCGACGGGCGCGCCGTGCTGCGCTCGTCGATCCGCGAGTTCCTCGCCTCCGAAGCCCTTCCGGCACTGGGCATTCCCAGCAGCCGGGCGCTCTGCGTGATCGGTTCGAGCACGCCGGTCTGGCGCGAGAAGAAGGAAAGCGCGGCGACGCTGCTGCGCCTGGCGCCCAGCCACGTGCGCTTCGGTCACTTCGAATACTTCTACTACACCCGCCAGCACGACCAGTTGAAACAGTTGGCGGCGTTCGTTCTGGAACACCACTTCGCCGACTGCAACGCAGCCGAGCGGCCATACGCGGCGATGTTCCGCCAGGTCGTCGAGCGCAACGCCGAACTCATCGCCCGCTGGCAGGCCTATGGCTTCTGCCACGGGGTGATGAACACCGACAACATGTCGATCCTCGGCATTACCTTCGACTACGGGCCCTACGCCTTCCTCGACGATTTCGACGCCAATCACATCTGCAACCACTCCGACGACGCCGGCCGCTACTCCTTCAGCAACCAGGTACCGATCGCCCATTGGAACCTGGCCGCCCTGGCCCAGGCGCTGACGCCACTGGTGGAAGTGGACGAACTGCGCGCCAGCCTCGACCTGTTCCTGCCCCTCTACCAGGCCCACTACCTCGACCTGATGCGCCGGCGCCTGGGCCTGGGCGTCGCCGCGGAGAACGACCAGGCCCTGGTCCAGGAACTGTTGCAGCGCATGCAGGGCAGCGCGGTGGATTACTCGCTGTTCTTCCGCCGACTCGGCGAAGAAACTCCGGAGCGGGCGCTGGCCAGCCTGCGCGACGACTTCGTCGACCGCGAGGCCTTCGACCGCTGGGCCGAGGCCTACCGCCGGCGCGTCGAGGAAGAAGGCGGAGACCAGGAGTCGCGGCGCCGGCGCATGCACGCGGTCAATCCGCTCTATGTGCTGCGCAACTACCTGGCACAGCAGGCCATCGAAGCGGCCGAGCAGGGCGACTACACGGAAGTCCGCTTGCTGCACCAGGTGCTGAGTCGCCCGTTCGAGGAACAGCCGGGCATGGAGCGCTTCACCCGGCGCCCGCCGGACTGGGGGCGGCACCTGGAAATCAGTTGCTCCTCCTGACGGGATGCCCTGACAGAACGGCGGCCGATAATGCCGAAATGGAATAAATACCTTCGGAAAACTTCTTAGACGCACTAAGAAAAGCCGATTATCTTCGCCGCCACACTTATTCCAGCCTGTTCTACCACCTCCTGTCAGGCGCCTTGCCGCATGAAGATACGCGACCTCGATCTCAGCCAGAGTTCGATCAACACCGAACACCAGGCGCTAGGTCTGCCTCCTGTCGAAGATTTCGTCACCCATCCGGACGACCACCCGGTACTGCGCGCCGCCATGTGGGCGGCGGTGCTGATCCTGGTCGGCCTGCTCGCCTTCCTGGCCTGGCGCCTGTTCTTCGACAACGGCGGCAGCAACGGCTTCGAGATCATCGAGCAGGCCCTGACCAGCCGGGGTTTCTGGAGCGCGGTGGCGGTGGGCTTCTTCGCCCAGGTGATCGACGGTGCGCTGGGCATGGCCTATGGCATCACCGCGACTACCTTCCTGCTCAGCGCTGGTGCCACGCCGGCCGCTGCCAGCGCCAGCGTGCACATCGCCGAAGTGTTCACCACCGGCTTTTCCGGGATTTCCCACGTCAAGCTCGGCAACGTCAACAAGTCACTCTTCCTCCGCCTGCTGCTGCCGGGAATGATCGGCGCGGTGCTCGGCGCCGTGCTGATCACCCGCTTCGACGGCCACCAGCTCAAGCCCTTCATCTCCGCCTACCTGCTGCTGATGGGCCTGTACATCCTGAGCAAGGCCTACCGCCACGTGATCAAGCGCCGGGCACCGCGCCACGTGGCCAAGCTGGCACTCTTCGGCGGCTTCGTCGATGCTGCCGGCGGCGGCGGCTGGGGCCCGGTGGTCACCAGCAGCCTGATCGGCTCGGGTAGCGACCCGCGCACCACCATCGGCTCGGTGAACTTCGCCGAGTTCTTCCTGACCATCGCCAGCGCCACCTCCTTCATCCTCCTCGCTGGCCAGCCGGACACCTGGAAGATGGTCGCCGGGCTGGTCTTCGGCGGCCTGTTCGCCGCACCGTTCGCCGCCCTGCTGTGCAAGAAGCTTTCGCCGCGCACCCTGCTGGTCATCGTCGGCACCCTGATCACCCTGATCAGCGCCTACAACATCTACATCGGCCTGCGCTGACAGGCATAAGCGGCGAACACAACAGTCTAACCAGGCACGCTTTTCCTTGCCCGGGCGCATTGACCCGCCCGGCGCGCTTTCCCATGCTGCGTCCTTCCAATCTGCCCGAAGGAACGCTGCATGAAACTGGAAACCCTGGCCGTCCACGCCGGCTACAGCCCTGACCCGACCACCCGCGCGGTGGCGGTGCCGATCTACCAGACCACCTCCTACGCTTTCGACGACACCCAGCATGGCGCCGACCTGTTCGACCTGAAGGTACCGGGCAACATCTACACACGGATCATGAACCCCACCAACGACGTACTGGAACAGCGCGTCGCGGCGCTGGAAGGCGGGGTCGGGGCGCTGGCGGTGGCCTCGGGGATGGCGGCCATCACCTACGCGATCCAGACCGTCGCCGAGGCCGGCGACAACATCGTCTCGGTGGCCAAGCTCTACGGCGGCACCTACAACCTGCTGGCCCACACCCTGCCACGCATCGGCATCCAGGCGCGCTTCGCCGCCCACGACGACATCGCCGCCCTGGAAGCGCTGATCGACAAGCGGACCAAGGCCGTGTTCTGCGAAACCATCGGCAACCCGGCGGGCAACATCATCGACCTGCAGGCACTGGCCGACGCCGCTCACCGCCACGGCGTGCCGCTGATCGTCGACAACACGGTAGCCACCCCGGTGCTCTGCCGGCCGTTCGAGCACGGCGCCGACATCGTCGTGCACTCGCTGACCAAGTACATGGGCGGCCACGGCACCAGCATCGGCGGGATCGTGGTCGACTCCGGCAGATTCGACTGGGCGGCGAACAAGTCGCGCTTCCCGCTGCTGAACACGCCCGATCCGTCCTACCACGGCGTCACCTACACCGAGGCCTTCGGACCCGCCGCCTTCATCGGCCGCTGCCGGGTAGTACCGCTGCGCAACATGGGCGCGGCGCTCTCGCCGTTCAACGCCTTCCTCATCCTCCAAGGCCTGGAGACCCTGGCGCTGCGCATGGAGCGCCACTGCGACAACGCCCTCGCCGTAGCCCGCTACCTGCAACAACATCCGCAGGTGGCCTGGGTGAAATACGCCGGCCTCGCCGACAACCCCGAGCACGCCCTGGCCCGGCGCTACCTGGGGGGCCGCCCGGCGGCGATCCTGTCCTTCGGCATCCAGGGCGGCAGCGCCGCCGGCGCGCGCTTCATCGACGCCTTGAAGCTGGTGGTGCGGCTGGTCAACATCGGCGACGCCAAGTCCCTGGCCTGCCACCCGGCGAGCACCACCCACCGCCAGTTGAACGCGGAGGAACTGGCCCGCGCCGGAGTCTCCGACGACATGGTGCGGCTGTCGATCGGCATCGAGCACATCGACGACATCCTCGCCGACCTCGACCAGGCCCTGGCCGCCGCCGCACGCTGAGCGGATCGGTCAGTCCGGGCGAGCGTTTCGGTCCTTGCCCGGCCTGGCCGGCCGGCTAGTCTGGCTGGGATCCCCGACATGGAGAGCGCCATGCCACTGCCCACCGAACTCGCCAGGCACCTGACCGAAGAAAAGATCGCCTTCGTCCAGCGCAGCGGACTCAGGGCGGAAGTCCTCGAACCCGGCTACGTGCGCCTGCGCATGCCGGGCGCCGGCAACGAGAACCACATCGGCAGCATGTACGCCGGGGCGCTCTTCACCCTCGCCGAAATTCCCGGTGGCGCGCTGTTCCTGACCAGCTTCGACAGCGCCCGCTTCTATCCCATCGTCAAGGAGATGACCTTGCGCTTCCGCCGCCCGGCCAAGGGCGACATACGCGTCGAGGCACGCCTGGATGCCGAGCGCATCCGCCAACTGGAAACCGAGGCTGGAGAGCGCGGCAAGGCCGAATACAGCCTCGAACTGCAACTCACCGACGAGCAGGGGGAGGTGGTGGCGGAAAGCACCGCGTTGTACCAGCTACGCAGCCACGCGCGGCCCTGACTGGCAGATTTCGCAGGGCACGGCGAAGGTTTTTTCTGCCATGGATCAAGGTCCGTAGCGAGCTGCGGCGCGACAGTGGAGAAGCCAGCGTAGCCATCCCACGGAGTCCGCCATGATCCGCCACCTCCTGGTCGCCCACGACCTCACCCCGGAAGCCGACGTCGCCCTCGCCCGCGCCGCCCAACTGGCCCGCCAGCACGATGCGCGGGTCAGCCTGCTGCACGTGTACGACCCGGGGCTATCGGCGTCGGCGGTGAAGACCGTCAGCGCCATGCTGCAGCTCAAGCGCAAGGAGGCCGGCCTCGACGAGGACAGCGCCATCCACCTGTTCAGGGGCCAGCCGATCGACGGCATCCTGCAGCAGACCCGGGCGCTCGAACCGGACCTGCTGCTGATGGGCGCACACCACCAGAAGACCTTCGAACGCTTCGGCAACACCACCCTCGACCAGGTGGTGCGGCGCAGCCGGGTGCCGGTGCTGCTCGCCGTGCGCGAGGCGGACGAACCCTACCGCCAGGCGCTCAGCGCCCTGGACTTTTCCCAGTGCGCCTGTACCGCGCTGCGCCAGGCCTACCGCCTGCTGCCGGTGGAAGCCGACCTGCACGCCCTGCACGTGTTCGAGTCCCCCGACGACGGCGTGCTCGGCCTGCCCAGGCAGAATGCCGCGCACCTGGCCACCCAGGCCGGGCTGATCGAACAATTGCTGAGCGACGAGCAGGAGCGCCTGCCGGGCGTCGGGCCGCAGCTGAGCCACGAAGTGGTTCCCGGCGTGCTGCCGTACAGCCTGGACGCCGCGTTGAAGCAGCGCCAGCCGGAGCTGCTCGCCCTCGGCCGGCACAGCCGCAACGCGCTGATGCAGGCGCTGCTCGGCAACCTGGCGCAACGTTACCTGCGCCAGCCGAGCTGCGACGTCCTGGTTACCTCGTAGAAGCGCTGCCGCAGAGGCTGCTCAGCTTTCGAGCAGCCCGTGCAACTCGACGAACTGCTGGGTCAACTTGTGCCGCGGTTCGAGGAAGATCAGCGGGGTACAAGCCTGGTGCGACTCGCGCATCTTCACCGAACTCATCAGGTACACCGGCAGCACCGGCAGTTCCTCCGCCACCAGCTCGTCGAGCAGTTGCTGCGGCAGGCTGGCGCGCGGCTGGAACTGGTTGACCACGATGCCCTCGACCTGCAGGTCTTCGTTGTGGTCGTCACGCAGTTCCTCGATCTCCTGGAGAAGGCCATACAGCGCCTGGCGGGAGAAGCTGTCGCAATCGAAGGGAATCAGGCAGCGATCGGCAGCGATCAGCGCAGATACCGTGTAGAAATTCAGTGCCGGCGGGGTATCCAGGTAGATCCGGTCGTAGTCTTCGTCCAGTTCGTCCAGCAGTTTGCGCAGCTTGTTGATCTTGTGCTTCGACTCCAGCTTCGGCTGCAGGTCGGCCAGTTCGGGGCTGGAGGTGACGATGTGCAGGTTGTCGAACGGCGTCTCGTAGATCTCGACCCTGCCCTTCTTGCTGAAGGGCCCGGAAGACAAGGTCTGCTTGAAGAAGTCGGCGATCCCCACCGGCAGGTCCTCGCCGGTCAGTCCGGTCAGGTAGTGCGTGGAGTTGGCCTGGGCGTCCAGGTCCACCAGCAGGGTGCGATAGCCCTCCGCCGCGCTGACCGCCGCCAGGTTGCAGGCGATGCTGGACTTGCCTACCCCGCCTTTCTGATTGAACACCACGCGCCGCATGGGAAATCTCCGTGAGCCGAGCCTGATCCCGGATGATAGGCAAAGCCGCGGGCAAGCGCGAGCGCCGTCTCGGTCCTGACGTAGAGCGGTTCAGCGTCGGCGCAGGCTGGCCGCCTCACGGGTCACCAGGTCGATGAAGGACAGCGCCAGCGGCGAGCCCTCGTTCTGCCGACGGACCAGCCATACCGCAGTCGTCGCCTCGGGATCGCTCAGGGTGCGGTAGACCACGCCGTCGACCCGGGTGCGGCGGAACGACGCCGGCAGGATCGACACCCCCAGTCCAGCCGAGACCAGGCCGATGATGGTCATCGCCTCGCTGGCCTCCTGGGCGATGCGCGGGCTGAAGCCGGCCTGTCGGGTCAGGGCGATGACCTGGTCGTAGAGCCCGGTGCCGTAGCTGCGCGGGAAGAACACGAAGGGCTCCTCGGCCAGGGCGGCGATGGCCAGGCCATCCTCGCTGCCGGCCGCCAGCGGATGGTCGGCCCGCAGCACCGCCACCAGCGGTTCGCGGAACAACTCCACCCAATGCACCGCATCCGGCAGCGCCAGCGGGCGGATCACGCCCACCTGCAGGCTTTCCTCGAGCAGCGCCTTGAGTACCTGGCGGCTGCTCATTTCCTGCAGGTCGAGGTGTACGTCCGGATAGGCCTTGCGGAAGGCATGGATGCTGCTGGGTATGGTCGAGGTGAAGGGTGCCGAGGAAGTGAAACCGATCTTCAGCTCGCCCAGTTCCCCCAGGTGGGCCCGACGCGCCAGCAGCACCGCCTTGTCTACCTGGGCCAGCACCTGGCGGGACTCGTCGAGGAACAGCCGGCCGGCGTCGGTGAGTTCGACGCGGCGGTTGGTGCGCTCGAACAGGCGCGCACCGATTTCCTCCTCCAGCGCCTGGATCTGCTGGCTCAACGGCGGCTGGGAGATCCCCAGACGCTCGGCGGCGCGGCCGAAGTGCAGCTCCTCGGCGACGGCGATGAAATAGCGCAGGTGCCTGAGTTCCAAGCGGCCCCTCCTATTAGGTCTTTTTACATATCAATCGTGTCGATCAATATATTGGAAATCATATAAACCTATCTATATCCTTTGCCACATAACCTCCAACAACGACCCCTTGTCCCTGAAATCCAGGTGGCGCGGCCTCGTTGTGCCTGCTCGCCACCGTCCCCAGAGGTGCCCCGTGAGCAATCCGCAAGTCCGGCCACAGGCCGAAGAAGAACCCGCGTTAATCGAGGCGGCCCGCGAAGCAGCCAACGAGGTGCTGGAAGCCGCCACCGAAGTCGAACGCTATATCGAGAAAGGCACCCCGCAGTTCATGCGCACCTCCCTAGCGCTGTTCTCCGGCGGTTTCGCCACCTTTGCCCTGCTCTACTGCATCCAGCCGATGATGCCGGTGCTGTCCAAGGCGTTTTCCATCAGCGCCGCGGAAAGCAGCCTGGCATTGTCCGTCGCCACCGCCATGCTCGCCCTTGGCCTGCTGGTCACCGGCCCGATCTCCGACGCGATCGGTCGCAAGCCGGTGATGGTCGTCTCGCTGCTGGCCGCCGCGCTGTTCACCCTCGGCAGCGCGGTGATGCCCACCTGGCATGGCGTGCTGCTGATGCGCGCGCTGGTCGGGCTGTCCTTGAGCGGCCTGGCCGCGGTGGCGATGACCTATCTCAGCGAAGAGATCCATCCGCAGCACATCGGCCTGTCGATGGGCCTGTACATCGGCGGCAACGCCATCGGCGGGATGAGCGGACGCCTGATCAGCGGCGTCCTGGTCGATTTCATCTCCTGGCATGCCGCACTGGCGGTCCTCGGCGGCCTGGCCCTGGTCGCCGCGCTGGTGTTCTGGCGCGTGCTGCCCGAATCGAAACACTTCCGGCCGGCACCGCTGAAGCCGGCGACCCTGCTCAACGGCTACCGCCTGCACTTCCGCGACGCCGGACTGCCCTGGCTGTTCCTGATCGGCTTCCTGCTGATGGGCAGCTTCGTCACCCTGTTCAACTACATCGGCTACCGCCTGCTGGCCGAGCCCTACCACATGAGCCAGGCGGTGGTCGGAGTGCTCTCGGTGGTTTACCTCTCGGGCATCTACAGCTCGGCCTGGGTCGGTTCGCTGGCCGACAAGCTGGGGCGACGCAAGGTGCTCTGGGCGGTCATCCTGCTGATGCTCGGCGGCCTGCTGCTGACCCTGTTCGAGCCGATCCCGCTGATGCTCGCCGGCCTGCTGCTATTCACCTTCGGCTTCTTCGGCGCGCACTCGGTGGCGAGCAGCTGGATCGGGCGCCGCGCCCTGCGCGCCAAGGGCCAGGCCTCGTCGCTCTACCTGTTCAGCTACTACGTCGGCTCAAGCCTGGCCGGCACCCTCGGCGGGGTGTTCTGGCATTACTACGGCTGGAATGGCATCGGACTGTTCATCGGCTCGCTGCTGGTGGTCGCGGTATTGGTCTCGCTGCACCTGGCGCGCCTGCCGGCCCTGCCTGGCAACACCCTGGCGCAGGCCGCCCACTGAGTTCGAGGCGCCGGTCTCCCGGCGCCTTCACTCCGACCAGAAGCGTACTCCGGTCAGTTCTTCCGATAGCGCCCACAGCCGCGCGGCCAGCCCCAGGTCGCGCGCATTCCGCGGAATCCGCGCCGCCGCCGGATAACCGCGGGTTTCCAGCCAGCGATCCGGGCCGACATAGGCGCCGCCATACCAGCGCTGTTCGGTCAGCGCGGAAAGTGCCGGCAACGCCCCCATCTCCGGCGATTGCGCGAACGCTCCGTTGGCCACCTTCATCGCCCAGCGTCCCAGGCGCGAACCGGACATCGCCGGTGCCGCGTACTGCAGGTTGGTCGCCGCGTAGCCCGGATGCGCCGCCAGGCTCTGCAGAAGCACGCCCCGCTGGCCGGCGCGGCGCTGCAACTCCAGGCTGAACAGCAGATTGGCCTGCTTGCTGTGGCAATAGGCAAGATAGCGGTTGTAGCCGCGCTCGGCGTTGAGGTCGTCGAGCGGCAGCCGGCCGAACTGGTTGAAACCGCTGGTCATGCCCACCACCCTGGGCCGTGGAGCGGCCAGCAACGAGTCCAGCAGCAGTCCCGTAAGGGCGAAGTGGCCGAGGTGATTGGTGCCCATCTGCATCTCGAAACCGTCGCGGGTACGCCGCAGGGGCAGGAACATCACTCCGGCGTTGTTGAACAAGAGATCGAGGCGTTCGTGGCGCTGACGGAAACCGGCGGCGCAGGCGCGGATCGAGGCGAGGTCGGCCAGGTCGAGATCGGCCAGCTCCAGGCGTGCCTGGGGATACTCGTCGAGGATCGCCCGCCGCGCCCGCTCCGCCTGTTCGCGATTGCGGCAGGCCATCACCACGGTCGCCCCTTTGCCGGCCAGCGTGCGCGCCGCCTGCCAACCCAGGCCGCTGTTGGCGCCGGTGACCAGCGCCAGGCGCCCGGCCAGTTGTGGAATGTTGCGTCGTGCCCAGGGATGCATCGCTCGTTCTCCGCTTGACTGCGTTGCCGGGCAGTATCGCGGCACCAGCCAATGCAGCGGCAGACGCGCTCGCGCCAGACTGCCGATCATTTCGGGCCAGGACACGCCAGCATGAGCCGCCGCACGGACTCCGACGCACCGACCATCACCGCTGCCTATCCGCGCCTGCTGCTCGGCCTGCTGGAGGAACGCGGCCTGGACGGACGCGCGCTGCTGCGGGAAATCGGTCTGTCGACGCTGCGACTGGAAGAGCCGGAAGCACGCGTCACATCGCAGCAGTACCAGGCGATCGCCGCCACGGCGCTCGCGCTGAGCGGCGACCCCGGCCTCGGCGCACAGCTCGCCTTGCGCACGCCTCCCACCGCCCATGGCAGCCTGGGCTACGCGATGATGGCCTCGGCGACGCTCGGCGATGCCTTGTGCCTGGCGCTGCGCTACATGCCGCTGCTGCAGGGCAACGTCGAAATCAGCCTGCTGCGCGAGGACGAGCAGGTGATCCTGCGCCTGCTGCCAGGCCCTGCGCTCCCGCCGGCGCTGCACCGGTACTTCAGCGAAGCCCTGCTGATCGGCCTGTATCGCTCCGGCGCCTGGCTGCTCGGCGAACCGGCCCTGGTCGGCAGGCTCGACTTCGACTACCCCGAACCTGCCGTGCCTGTGCCGCTGCCGCAGTGCCGCTACGACCAGGCCCACGTCCAGCTGGTGTTCCCCGCCATCCTGCTCGCCCGCTCGCTACCGATGGCCGATCCGGCTGCGTTGCGCCGCGCCCGCGAACACTGCGAGCGCGAACTGGCGCTGCTCGATGCCGGCCGCCGGGACATCTGCGCCCGCGTGCGGCTGGAGCTGGAACGCCAGGAACAGCGCTTCCCCAACCTGGAGGAAGTAGCCGCGCGCCTGCACCTGTCCAGCCGCAGCCTCAAGCGGCATCTGCATGACGCCGGCACCAGCTTTCGCCAGTTGCTCGGTCAGGCTCGCCAGCGCCAGGCCTTGCGATTGCTGCGGCGTCCCGAGGTGTCGTTGCAGCGTATCGCCCTGTACCTGGGTTACAGCGATCCAACCAACTTCACCCGCGCCTTCAAGCGCTGGACCGGCGAGCCGCCGAGCGACACCCGCGCCCGCCTGCTGGGCGGGCAACCAGTTTCACGAACAAATGCCAAGCGCTCGACAAATCCCTCGCGTTTCCCTTGAGCGCAGCAAGCGCTGTTCTATGCTGCTGCGGCCGGCATCCGGCCGGCCTCGACAGCGATATGAAAGGGACTTTATGAAACCAGCGATCAAGCGCGCCTGCCTGCTCGGCACGGCACTGTTCTCCCTCTGCGCCAGCGCAGCCCAGGCGGCCGGCGTTCTGGTAGGAACCTGGGACCTGCGGGGCAACGGCCAGCTCGCCGCGGTCTACCGCGACGGCGCCAACCTGCAGGTGGTGGAAGGCGGCAGCACCCGCAACTACAGCTTCGGCAACGTGGTCTGGTCGGTCTTCGGCGCCACCGATACCGACGGCCAGCCCGGCGCGGAAATCCTGGTCAAGGCCGGTCCCGACCTGGTGATCGTTTCCCACGCCAGCACCACCCAGCGCAAGTACCCGGTAGGCAACGTCTCCTGGGCGATCATGCGCGCCACCGACGTCGACAACGTCGCCGGCGACGAAGTCATCCTCAGCATCGGCAACGGCGTGCGCACCGTATTCGATCGCACCCGTACGCAACGCGACGCCACCTTCAGCTACAACGGCACCTGGGGCCTGTTCGACGTCGCCGACGTGGACGGCGCGCCGGGCAAGGAACTGGTGCTGAACATGGGCAACGGCGTCAAGGTCATCGACCCGCGCACCAGTGGCGCCAAGGACTTCACCTTCAGCGGCTACCACGCGCTCGCACAGATCGCCGACCTCGACGGCCAGCCCGGCGCGGAGATCATCGGCCGCACCAGCACCGGCATCTACGTGATCAGCAACGCCAGTTCCCGCAAGGAATACAACATCGGCGCCAGCGCCTGGGCACTCTATGGCGGCACCGCGGACACCGACGGCAAGCCGGGCAACGAGCTGATCGTGGTGATGCAGGGCAAGGTGCGGGTCATCCACCACGCCAGCGGCGCCAGCAGCGACTACCGCATCGGCGACGTCAACTACAGCATCGATTCGGTGGCCGATATGGATGGCCAGCCGGGCGCGGAAATCCTCGTGCGCGACGCCAACGGCAAGCTGTTCGTGATCAACGACCGCACCGGCAAGGTAAGCAGTTGAGCCGGGCGGGTTGCGTAGGGCGGGTACGCCACCGGCGCGTCCCCGCCAGCCAACGCGCCGGAGGGCCGTCGGCCCGCGCATGAAAAAGGGGAGCCTCGGCTCCCCTTCTTTCGTTCCGGCTCAGCCGTGGTACTGCGCCGACAGCTCGTGCACCGCCTCGAAGAAGGCGCCGGCATGGGCCGGGTCGACTTCCGGGGTGATGCCGTGGCCAAGATTGAACACATGCCCCGTACCCTTGCCGTAGGCCGCCAGGATCCGCGCGACTTCGGCGCGGATCGCCGCCGGATTGGCGTAGAGCACCGAGGGATCCATGTTGCCTTGCAGGGCTACGCGCTCACCGACACGGGCCCGGGCGCTGCCGATGTCGCAGGTCCAGTCCAGGCCCAGCGCCTCGGCGCCGACCTCGGCCATCGACTCCAGCCACAGGCCGCCTCCCTTGGTGAAGAGGATCACCGGCACCCGGCGTCCGTCGTGCTCGCGGATCAATCCATCGACGATCTTGCGCATGTAGGTCAGGGAGAACTCCTGGTAGGCCGCCGCCGACAGGCTGCCGCCCCATGAGTCGAAGATCTGCACCGCCTGGGCGCCGGCGTGGATCTGCCCGTTGAGGTAGCTGGTCACCGATTGCGCCAGCTTGTCCAGCAGAGCGTGCATGGCCTGAGGGTTGTCGTAGAGCATCGCCTTGGACTTGCGGAAGTCCTTGCTCGAGCCGCCCTCGACCATGTAGGTGGCGAGGGTCCAGGGGCTGCCGGAGAAGCCGATCAGCGGTACGCGGCCGTTCAGCTCGCGGCGGATGGTGCGCACGGCGTCCATCACATAGCCCAGGTCCTGTTCCGGATCGGGAACCGGCAGCGCCTCGATGTCGGCCAGCGACGAGACCACCTTGCGGAAGCGCGGGCCTTCGCCGGTCTCGAAGTACAGGCCCTGGCCCATGGCATCGGGAATGGTCAGGATATCGGAGAAGAGGATCGCGGCGTCCAGCTGCGGGTAACGGTCCAGCGGCTGCAGGGTCACTTCGCAGGCCAGCTCCGGGTTCATGCACAGGCTCATGAAATCGCCGGCCTTGGCACGGGTGGCACGGTATTCCGGCAGGTAACGACCGGCCTGGCGCATCATCCAGACGGGGGTGACATCGACGGGCTGCTTGAGCAGGGCGCGGAGGAAGCGGTCGTTCTTCAGGGCAGTCATAACGGCATCCGATCAAAGGCTGCTGGCTTCACGCGGGCGCGTGCGGAAGGGGGTTATCCACAGGCCGGCGGGCGAAAAGGGCCGCTATTGTCGCAAAGCACAAAACAAAAGGCACGGCGGGGGCCGTGCCTTTTGTCTATCGCGGTGATTTGTCGCAGCGCCGGTGGCGCCGCGGGTCAGACGCCAAGGTAGTCGAGGATGCCTTCGGCCGCGGTACGTCCTTCGAAGATCGCCGTCACCACCAGGTCGGAACCACGGACCATGTCGCCACCGGCGAAGATCTTCGGGTTGCTGGTCTGGTGCTTGAACTGCGCCTGCGCCGGAGCCACCACGCGGCCCTGGCTGTCGGTGGCGATCTCGAAGCGCTCGAACCACGGCGCCGGACTCGGCCGGAAGCCGAAGGCGATCAGCACGGCTTCCGCCGGGATGATCTCCTCGGAACCGGGGATCGGTTCGGGGCTGCGGCGGCCGCGGGCGTCCGGCTCGCCGAGACGGGTCTCGACCACCTTCACGCCTTCCACCCGGTCCTCGCCGACGATGGCGATGGGCTGGCGGTTGAAGAGGAACTTCACGCCCTCTTCCTTGGCGTTCTTCACTTCCTTGCGCGAGCCCGGCATGTTTTCTTCGTCACGGCGATAGGCACAGGTCACCGACTTGGCGCCCTGGCGGATCGAAGTGCGGTTGCAGTCCATCGCGGTGTCGCCGCCGCCCAGGACCACCACGCGCTTGCCCTTCATGTCGACGAAGTCCTCGGCCGACTTCTCGAAGCCGAGGTTGCGGTTCACGTTGGCGATCAGGAAGTCCAGGGCGTCGTGTACGCCCGGCAGGTCCTCGCCGGGGAAACCGCCCTTCATGTAGGTGTAGGTGCCCATCCCCATGAACACGGCATCGTACTCATCGAGCAACTGCTCCATGGTCACGTCCTTGCCGATCTCGGTGTTCAGGCGGAACTCGATGCCCATGCCGGTGAACACCTCGCGGCGACGGCTGAGGACGTGCTTCTCCAGCTTGAACTCGGGAATGCCGAAGGTCAGCAGGCCGCCGATCTCCGGGTTGCGGTCGAACACCACCGGGGTCACGCCGTTGCGCACCAGCACGTCGGCGCAGCCGAGGCCGGCCGGGCCGGCGCCGATCACCGCGACGCGCCTACCGGTCGGCTTGACCTTGGACAGGTCCGGACGCCAGCCCATGGCGAAGGCCGTATCGGTGATGTACTTCTCCACCGAGCCGATGGTCACCGCGCCAAAACCGTCGTTGAGGGTGCAGGCGCCCTCGCAGAGGCGATCCTGCGGGCAGACCCGGCCGCAGACTTCCGGCAGGGTGTTGGTCTGGTGCGACAGTTCGGCGGCGGCCAGGATGTTGCCTTCGGAAACCAGCTTCAGCCAGTTAGGGATGAAGTTGTGCACCGGGCATTTCCACTCGCAGTACGGGTTGCCGCAGCCCAGGCAGCGGTGGGCCTGGTCGGCGGCCTGCTGCGGCTTGAACAGGTCGTGGATCTCCACGAACTCGCGCTTGCGCTGGCGCAGCAGCTTCTTCTTCGGGTCCTTGCGCCCGACTTCGATGAACTGGAAGTCGTTGTTCAGGCGGTCGGAATTCAGACGTTCAGACATATCGAAACCTCATCACAACTTCGGGCGCTTATTGCGGGTTGGCACGGGTGCTGGTCAGCAGCGAACCGAGGCTGGCCGCCTTCGGTTTCACCAGCCAGAACCGACGCAGGTAGTCATCCAGGTTTTCCAGGATGTTCGCGCCCCACTCGCTTGCCGTTTCGTTCACGTACTCGACCAGGACCTTGCGCAGGTGGCTGCGATAGGCCTCCATCGCCTCGCCGCTGATCCGCTGGATTTCCACCAGCTCGTGGTTCACGCGGTCGACGAAAGTGTTGTCCATGTCGAGGACGTAGGCGAAGCCCCCGGTCATGCCGGAGCCGAAGTTGTAGCCGGTCTTGCCCAGCACGCAGACGAAACCGCCGGTCATGTATTCGCAGCAGTGGTCGCCGGTACCTTCCACCACCGCATGGGAACCGGAGTTGCGCACGGCGAAGCGCTCGCCGGCGGTTCCGGCGGCGAACAGCTTGCCGCCGGTGGCGCCGTACAGGCAGGTGTTGCCGACGATGGCAGATTCCTGGGTCTTGAACGGACTGCCCTTGGGCGGGGTGATCACCAGCTTGCCGCCGGTCATGCCCTTGCCTACGTAGTCGTTGGCGTCGCCTTCCAGGTACAGGTGCAGGCCACCGGCGTTCCACACGCCGAAGCTCTGTCCCGCGGTGCCCTTGAAACGGAACACCACCGGTGCCTTGGCCATGCCCTGGTTGCCGTGCAGGCGGGCGATCTCGCCGGATACCCGCGCGCCGATGGATCGGTCGCAGTTGCAGATGTCCAGCTCGTACTCGCCGCCGCTCAGGCCTTCGATGGCGGCCTTCGACAGCTCGACCATCTTCTCGGCCAGCAGGCCCTGGTCGAACGGCGGGTTTTTCTCCACCTCGCAGAACTGCGGCTTGTCGGCCGGGATCAGCTCACTGCCCAGCAACGGAGCGAGATCCAGATTCTGCTGCTTGGCGGTCTCGCCGGGGAGGATCTCCAGCAGGTCGGTGCGGCCGATCAGCTCGCCCAGGCTGCGCACGCCGAGGCGCGCCAGCCACTCGCGGGTTTCCGTGGCGATGAAGGTGAAGAAGTTGATCACCATCGCGGTGGTGCCGATGAAGTGGTCCTTGCGCAACTTGTCGTTCTGCGTCGCCACGCCGGTGGCGCAGTTGTTCAGGTGGCAGATGCGCAGGTACTTGCAGCCCAGGGCGATCATCGGCGCGGTGCCGAAGCCGAAGCTCTCGGCGCCGAGAATGGCCGCCTTGATCACGTCCAGGCCGGTCTTCAGGCCGCCATCGGTCTGCACCCGGACCTTGCCGCGCAGGTCGTTGCCGCGCAGGGTCTGGTGGGTTTCCGCCAGGCCCAGTTCCCAGGGCGAGCCGGCGTACTTGATCGAGGTGATCGGCGAGGCACCGGTACCGCCGTCGTAGCCGGAGATGGTGATCAGGTCCGCATAGGCCTTGGCCACGCCGGCGGCGATGGTGCCGACGCCCGGCTCGGATACCAGCTTCACCGATACCAGCGCCTGCGGGTTGACCTGCTTGAGGTCGAAGATCAGCTGCGCCAGGTCTTCGATGGAGTAGATGTCGTGGTGCGGCGGCGGCGAGATCAGGGTCACGCCGGGCACCGCATAGCGCAGGCGGGCGATCAGGCCGTTGACCTTGCCGCCCGGCAACTGGCCGCCCTCGCCGGGCTTGGCGCCCTGGGCCACCTTGATCTGCAGGACCTCGGCGTTGACCAGGTATTCCGGGGTCACGCCGAAGCGGCCGGTAGCCACCTGCTTGATCTTCGAACTCTTCAGCGTGCCGTAGCGCGCCGGGTCCTCGCCGCCCTCGCCGGAGTTGGAGCGACCGCCCAGGGTGTTCATCGCCTCGGCCAGCGCCTCGTGGGCCTCCGGCGACAGCGCGCCGAGGGAAATCCCGGCGGCATCGAAGCGCTTGAAGATGGCTTCCAGCGGCTCCACCTCGTCGAGCGCCAGCGGCTGCGCGGCGGTCTTCACCTGCAACAGGTCGCGGATCATCGACACTGGGCGCTGGTCCACCAGCGCGGTGTATTCCTTGAACTTCTCGTAGTCGCCCTGCTGCACGGCAGCCTGCAGGGTATTCACCACATCCGGGTTGTAGGCGTGGTATTCGCCGCCATAGACGAACTTCAGCAAGCCGCCCTGCTGGATCGGCTTGCGGTTGCTCCAGGCCTCGGCGGCCAGGAGCTTCTGCTCGTTCTCGATATCGACGAAGCGCGCGCCCTGGATGCGGCTGGCGACTCCGGTGAAGCACAGGTCGGTGACCTCGTCGGACAGGCCCACCGCCTCGAACAGCTGCGCGCCACGGTAGGACGCGACGGTGGAGATGCCCATCTTCGAGAGAATCTTCATCAGGCCCTTGGAGATCCCCTTGCGGTAGTACTTGAACACCTCGTAGAGGTCGCCCAGCACTTCACCGGTGCGGATCAGGTCGGCCAGCACCTCGTAGGCGAGGAACGGATAGACCGCCGAGGCGCCGAAGCCGATCAGCACCGCGAAATGGTGCGGATCGCGGGCGGTGGCGGTCTCCACCAGGATGTTGGAGTCGCAGCGCAGCCCGGTCTGCACCAGGCGGTGATGCACCGCACCGACGGCCAGGGCAGCATGCACCGGCAGTTTGCCGGGAGCGATATGGCGGTCGCTGAGGATCAGCAGCACCTTGCCGCCGCGCACGGCTTCCTCGGCCTGGTCGGCGATGTTGCGCACCGCGGCCTCCAGGCCCATCGACTCGTCGTAGTTGAGGTCGATGAAGTGGCGGTCGAAGCCCGGGCGGTCCAGGGTCATGATGGTCCGCCACTTCGCCGGCGAGATCACCGGAGTGGTGAGGATCGCCTGGTTGGCATGGTGCGGGGCTTCCTCGAAGATGTTCTGCTCGACGCCCAGGCAGGTTTCCAGGGACATCACGATGGCTTCGCGCAGCGGGTCGATCGGCGGGTTGGTGACCTGGGCGAATTGCTGGCGGAAGTAATCGTACGGAGAGCGGATGCGCCGGGAGAGGATCGCCATCGGCGTATCGTCGCCCATGGAGCCCACCGCTTCCTGGCCCTGCTCGCCGAGCGGACGCAGCACCTGGTCACGCTCCTCGAAGGTGACCTGGAACATCTTCATGAATTGCTTGAGCTGGTCGGCGTCGTAGCTGGCCACGCCATGGTCGTCGTCCAGGGTCGCCTGGATGCGCAGGGCATTCTGCCGCAGCCACTGCTTGTAGGGATGGCGCGACTTCAGGCGGTTGTCGATGTCGTCGCTGTGCAGGACCTGGCCGGTCTCGGTGTCCACCGCGAGGATCTGCCCCGGGCCGACGCGACCCTTGGCGATGACGTCCTCGGGCTTGTAGTCCCAGACGCCGATTTCCGAAGCCAGGGTGATGTAGCCGTTCTTCGTGGTGACCCAGCGCGACGGGCGCAGGCCATTGCGGTCGAGCAGGCAGACGGCATAGCGACCGTCGGTCAGCACGACGCCGGCGGGGCCATCCCAGGGCTCCATGTGCAGCGAGTTGTACTCGTAGAACGCGCGCAGGTCGGCGTCCATGGTTTCGACGTTCTGCCAGGCCGGCGGGATGATCATGCGCAGGCCGCGGAACAGGTCCATGCCGCCGGTGACCATCAGTTCGAGCATGTTGTCCATGCTCGACGAGTCGGAGCCGACGCGGTTCACCAGCGGGCCGAGCTCTTCCAGGTCGGGGATCAGTTCGTTGGTGAACTTGGTCCGCCGCGCCTGGGCCCAGTTGCGGTTGCCGGTGATGGTGTTGATCTCGCCGTTGTGGGCGAGGAAGCGGAACGGCTGCGCCAGCGGCCATTTCGGCAGGGTGTTGGTGGAGAAGCGCTGGTGGAATACGCAGATCGCGGTCTGCAGGCGCTCGTCGCCAAGGTCCGGATAGAAGGCGGCCAGGTCGGCCGGCATCATCAGGCCCTTGTAGATGATGGTCTTGTGCGAAAAGCTGCAGATGTAGTGGTCGCTGTCGGCGGCGTTGGCCACCGACGAGCGGCGCCGTGCGCTGAACAGCTTGATGGCGAAGTCCTGGTCGCTCAGGCCGGCGCCGCCGATGAACACCTGTTCGATCTGCGGCAGGCGCTCCAGCGCCAGGCGGCCGAGAACGCTGGTATCGATCGGCACCTTGCGCCAGCCGACCAGCTCCAGTCCGGCGGCGACGATCTCGCGATTCATGTTCTCGCGTGCCGCCTCGGCTTTCACCGGGTCCTGGTTGAAGAACACCATGCCCACCGCGTATTGCTCGGGCAGGTCGACAGAAAAGGCTTCCCTGGCGACGGCACGCAGGAACAGGTCGGGCTTCTGGATCAGCAGCCCGCAGCCGTCCCCGGTCTTGCCATCGGCATTGATCCCACCGCGGTGGGTCATGCAGGTCAGTGCTTCGATTGCGGTTTGCAGAAGTTGATGGCTCGGCTCGCCCTGCATATGGGCGATCAGGCCAAATCCGCAGTTATCCTTGAACGTTTCAGGATGGTACAGACCTGCTTTCATAAGGAACTCTCACCGGCAAAACTTTTTTAGTCATCTACTTCGCCTGTCACCCGCTCATGCGGCGAGTTTTCGACAGGCAAAGGGAGGCCATTGTACATAGGTGCACAAGGCCTCACAAATTTTGCGGCGAGAAAATGAAATTCAATGTCGCCAAAATGAAAGACGAAACCCGCCGGTCATGCTAACGACTAGCGAGTTTCGTCAAGAGGCGACGGCAGGTCGGATCAATGCGCCTGGCCGATCTCCTGCTGGATGCTGGCGAAGGTACGCGGCCACGGCTTGCCGGCCTGCACCTTGGACGGCAGTTTTTTCACTGCGGCCAGGGCGGCGGCACGGTTCGGGAAGCTGCCATAGGTGACGACGTAGAACGGCTTGCCTTGCAGGGTTTTCTTGAAGTAGCGGAAATCGCCGCCGCCCTGCTGGCGAATGAACGCCTGGGCATTGGCTTCGGAGCCGGTACCGAGGATCTGCAGGGCGAAGTTACCACCAGACTGGTTGCGATACCACTGACTTCCCGCACCGCCACCGCTGGCCGGCTTGGCGGCCGGAGCCGGGGCCGGCTTGCTGGCCGGGGCGCTGGCGACCGGCGCGGCCGGTGCCGGGGTCTGCGCCGGAGTCGGGGTCGCCGCAGGCGCGGTCGGTTCGGTCGGCGCCGGCGGCACCGGATGCATCGGCGTGACGCCGTTGTTGGCCAGCGGCGTCACCGGAGGAGCCGAGCTGGAAACGGTAGGCGGCACCGCGGCGGACGGCAGGCCGCCTTCGTCGTCGCCACCTTGCCCGGCGGCCTGGGCCAGCGGCTCGCGAATGACCGGCTGCGACTCGCCGACCAACGGTAGCGGCAACGGCTGGCTGGAGCCGTTGAACTCCACGGCCGGGCCGCTGCCCGGCTGCTGGGCCTGGGCCGGCGTACCACCATTCATGGACAATTCGGTAGAGGCGGTCTGCGGCGCCTCCGGCTTGCTCTTGCCTTGCATGAACCAGGCGGCGATCACGCCGATGGCCACGACCGCAAGAATCACCAGATGCTTCTTGGGCAAGTTGAAAGACCCTCCGGTTGCCTTGCGCGCTGCGCCACGATTGGCCAGCATCGCTTCGATCAGGGCATCGCGGGCGACCTGGTTGATCGCTCCCGGCCAGCCTTCCGACTGCTCGTGGATGTCCACCAGCAGGTCGTTGGAAATCAGCTCGATGCCCTGCCCGGCGCCCTCGAGACGCTGGGCCAGGTAGTCGCGGGTTTCCTCTTCGCTGTATGGCTGCAATTCGATGGCATGGAAGCGCTCCTCACCCTCGGAAAACACCTCCAGGCGCGGCAGCAACGACGGCTCACCGAACAGGAATACATGCAGGCGTCCCTCGTTGGTGCCGGAAGCCAGCAGCAACAGCACTTCCAGCGCGCTGTCCTGGAGCTGTTCGGCATCGTCCACCATCAGGTAGACGTCCTGCCCGGTGATCGCCAGCTGCGCCACCTTGGTCAGGATCGCCTCCAGGCTCGCCTGGTTGATGCTCAGGCCCTGCGCCACCTGGCGCAGCAACGAAGTCTCGTCGGCGGCGGTGCGCGCCGAGATCACCACGCTGAGGACCGCATCCTTGTTGGTGCTGGCCACCAGCGCCTGGCGCAGCAGGGTCTTGCCGCTGCCCAGGGGCCCGGTGACCAGCAGCAGGAGCTGGCTGTAGCGGGCCAGATGGTGCAACTGGCCGAGCACCGGCTTGCGCTGCGCCGGGAAGAACTTGAAACCCGGAACGCGCGGCGCGAACGGGTCGTGACTGAATTGGTAGTGGCCCAGGAAGGCCTCATCGGCATGCAAGCTGGTCATGGGACCTCATTCATCTCCAAGCTGGTCGGCCAAGGCCCGATAGTCGGTGCGCAGGGTCGCGTCCAAGATCTCACGGGGAAAATCGCCGGTGACCACGGCATTCCCCAGTCCTTGCAGCAAAACCAGACGCAGGCGGCCATCGAGCACTTTCTTGTCGACGGCCATGTGTTCCATAAAATCTTCCGCCGTCATCTCGGCCGGCGGTACCACGGGCAGGCCAGCCCGGCGCAGCAGGCGGATACCGCGATCGCGCTCGGCGGCGCTCAGCCAACCCAACCGATGCGACATCTCGAGTGCCATCACGGTTCCCGCCCCTACCGCTTCGCCGTGCAACCAGACGCCGTAACCCTGCTGGGTCTCGATCGCGTGACCGAAGGTATGGCCGAGGTTCAGCGTGGCGCGCACGCCCGACTCGCGCTCGTCGGCGCCCACCACGCGGGCCTTCGCCGCGCAAGAGCGCTCGATGGCCTCGGTGACAACGGTCGGCTCCAGTGCCAGCAAGGCATCCATGTGCTCTTCCAGCCAGGTGATGAACGGTTCGTCGCAAATGAAACCGTACTTGATCACCTCCGCCAGCCCGGCGGACAGCTCGCGGGACGGCAGCGTCTTCAGCGACGCGGTGTCGATGACCACCGCCTGGGGCTGGTAGAACGCACCGATCATATTCTTGCCCAACGGATGGTTGATCCCGGTCTTGCCGCCCACCGAGGAGTCGACCTGGGACAACAGGGTGGTCGGCACCTGGATGAAGTTGACCCCACGCTGGTAGCAGGCCGCGGCGAAACCGGCCATGTCACCGATGACGCCGCCGCCCAGGGCGATCAGGGTAGTCTTGCGGTCATGCCGCTCCTTCAGCAGGGCATCGAAGATCAGTTGCAGGGTTTCCCACTGCTTGTAGGCCTCGCCGTCGGGCAGCACCACAGGGGTGACCTCATGGCCTTGCAGTGCCTTGAGCAGGGTTTCCAGATAGAGAGGAGCGACCGTTTCGTTGCTGATCACCGCGACCCGGCGACCGACGATATGCGGCGCGAACCAGCGGGCGTCGCCCAGCAGGTTTTCACCGATGTAAATGGGATAGCTACGCTCGCCTAGATCGACGTGAAGTGTGCGCATGAGGCCCCCAGACAGGAAAGGGCAATAGGATAACGCAATTCGCCGCGCCTCAGCGGGGCGGCAACTTGCGCAGGCGTTCGAGAATTTCCTGGACGACCAGGCGCGGCGGCCTTTCGTCGGTCTCCACCACCACATCGGCGATTTCGCGGTAGAGCGGATCGCGCAGCGCCATCAGGTCGCGGAGGATCTGTCCCGGGTTGGGCTTCTGCAACAAGGGGCGGTTGCGGTCCCGCGCCGTGCGCGCGATCTGGTGCTCGACCGAGGCATGCAGGTACACAACCCGGCCACCGGCGCGCAGCACCTGGCGGTTACCGTCGCGCATCACCGCCCCGCCGCCGGTGGCGATCACCATGCCGTCGGCGGCGCAGAGTTCGGTGAGCATGGCCTGCTCGCGCTCGCGGAAACCGACCTCGCCCTCGACATCGAAGATCCATGGGATATTCGCGCCGCACCGCTGTTCGATCTCCTTGTCGGAGTCCTTGAACGCGAGATGCAGCTCCTTGGCGAGCAGGCGCCCGATGGTGCTCTTTCCAGCACCCATCGGGCCGACGAGGATCAGGTTGACCACGTTGTTCGATATCAGCGACCGATTGCGATGGCCTGATTATTCATGATCCGCGGTGTCAGGAAAACCAGAAGTTCGTTTTTCACGTCCGAGACCGTATCGCGCCGGAACAGCCGCCCCAGGTAAGGCAGGTCGCCGAGGAACGGCACCTTGTCCACCGACTTGCTCTGGGTGTTGCTGAACACGCCGCCGATGACGATGGTCTCGCCGTCGTTGACCAGGATCTTGGCGTTGACCTCGTTCTTGTTGATCGGCGGTACGCCGTTCAGTGCGCGATCGAAGTCCGGCGCATCCTTGGTCACCTTCACTTCGACGATGATCCGGTTGTCCGGGGTGATCTGCGGGGTCACCTCGAGGGACAGCGCGGCTTCCTTGAACGAGGTGCTGGTAGCGCCACTGGAGCTGGCCTCCTGGTAGGGTACTTCCTGGCCCTTGAGGATCTTCGCGGTTTCCTTGTCCGAGGTCACGACCTTGGGCTGGGAGACGATCTCGCCGTTGCCGGTCTTTTCCATCGCCGACAGTTGCAGGTCGAGGATGATGTTGTCGGTGATGAAGCCGATGCCGATCCCGGAGGTGGCATCCTTGGCACCGATGTCGACGAACGGCGACGGCGACTTGCTGGTTCCCGTGGTGGGGAAAGTACAGTTGCCGGCGATCGGGCCGCAGTTCATGCCGTCCTCGTCCTTGATCCCGATATTGCCGTCCTTGCCGTAGCCGTTCCAGTTACCCTTGTGATAAGCGCCGCCCCAGCGCACACCGAGGCTCTTGTCGTAACCGACGTTGGCCTCGACGATGCGTGCCTCGATCATCACCTGGCGCACCGGAATATCCAGCTGCGAAACGATCCGCCGCAGTTCGTCCAGTCGCTCCTGGGGCTGATAGGCGATGATGCTGTTGGTGCGGTCGTCGACGGTGATCGAGCCGCGCCCGCCTTCCTTGCCTTCCTGGCCACCATCGCTGGTCACCGACTGGAACAGCTTGGCGATGTCCGCGGCCTTGGCGTAGTTCACCTGGATCAGTTCCCGACGCAGTGGCGCCAACTCGGCGATCTGCTTCTGCGCTTCCAGCTCCTGGCGCTCACGGGCGGCGATCTCGTCGGCCGGGGCCACCAGGAGCACGTTGCCGAGCTTGCGCTTGTCCAGGCCCTTGGTCTTCAGCACCAGGTCCAGCGCCTGGTCCCACGGCACGTTCTGCAGGCGCAGGGTGATATTGCCCTGCACGGTATCCGAGGCCACCAGGTTCAGGTCGGTGAAGTCGGCGATCAGCTGCAGTACCGAACGCACGTCGATGTCCTGGAAGTTCAGCGACAGTTTCTCACCGGTATAGGCGAAATTGTCCTTCTTGCGCCGCTCGGCGTCTTCCGTGGTCATCGGCTTGATGCTGACGGTCAGGCGATTGTCGGTCTGGTAGACCAGGTAGTCGTAGAGCCCGCTCGGCTCGATGGTGATGCTGGTACGGTCGGATTGCGCGCTGGCGTTGACGAACTGCACCGGCGTGGCGAAGTCCTTGACGTCCAGGCGAACCCGCAGCGCATCCGGCAGTTGGGTCTTGGCGAAGTCCAGGCGGATCTTGCCACCCTGCTCCTGGATATCCGGGCTCAAGGTCGGGTCGGACAGGTCGATGACCACGTTGCCCTCGCCCTTTTCGCCACGCTGGAAATCGATGTTGCGAATGGCACGACCCGCCGGCACGTACGGCTTGGGCTTGATCGGCTGGGCATAGCTGGCCGGAGCCGGGCTAGCCTTGACCGGAGCGGTGGAAGCGACGCTGGCGCCGGCCGGCGAATTGCCGACCACCACGAAGAGGTTGTTGCCTTCCACCCGGGTGGTGTAGGACGACAACGTGGTCAGGTTGATGATCAACCGTGTGCGATCCTTCGCCTCGACCACCGTGACGCTGCGCGTATTGCCCACGCTCAGCTCGCGGTTCTTGGTGCCGAGCTTGTTCTGTACCCCCGGCAGATCGAGGGCGATTCGCGCCGGCTGCTCGATGGTATAGCCACGCGGCGCGGCGACGGGCTCGTCGAACTGCAGCTTTAGCTCGACCCGGTCGCCAGGCAATGCCGCCACGTCGAGTTTCTCCAGGTCCGCGGCGAGCAATGCCGGCGCGAACATGGCGGCCAGCAAAGCGATCCCGAGGCGCGAGAGGCCACTGTTCATCGTCCGACTCCGTTGTACAGACTGCTGTTGGTTATGCATGTTTTTCCCCGCCCTCAGGAGCGTTCCTTGAGAGTCAGGCTGCGCGGACGCTCCAGCCAGTTCCCCTCTCCGTCAGGAACGATTTCGATCACGTCTATTTTTCCTTCGCTGATGCCGACGACCTTGCCGTCGTTGCGCCCCAGGTAGTCCCCGACCCTCACCCGGTGCACGCCACCCGCGCCCTTCACCAGGGCGAAGGTGCCCTGGGCGTTGGACAGGGTGCCGACCATCTCGAAGGTCTCGATGTTGAAGCCTTCCAGGAACTGCTTGACCCGCGTCTCGTCGGGCTTGATCACCTTGTTGCCCTTCTGCCGCACGGTCAGGTCGATCTTCACCGGCGGCTGGAACGGGCTGCGTAGCGACGCGGCGCTATAGGTGAAGGCCTCGTACGGCTGGAACTTCGGCAACGGCTCGATGGTGCCCTTGGGTCGGGCCCGAACCTCGTCCATGTAGGACTGCAGATCGGCGAAATCGGAACCGCCGCCGCATCCGGCCAGGCTGGCGAGCAGCAGGCTGCTCAGAATCAGGCGGGCTCTCATTTCTTCAGCCCCTTGTCGTTGTAGCGATAGGTCTTGGCCAGGATGCTCATGCGCAGCTTGGACGTGCTGCCGGGCGCGACCGGCTTGATCTCGAAGTCATGCAGGGTGACGATCCGCGGCAGGCTGGACACGCCGCTGACGAAGGTCGCCAGGTCGTGGTAGCCGCCGACCACGCTGATCTGGATCGGCAGCTCGATGTAGAACTGCTGGGCAACCTCGGGAAGCAGCTTGATTTCCTCGAACTCCAGGCCGCTGCCCAGGCCGGTACGAGTGATGTCCTCGAGCAGCCCGGGTACCTCGGTGTCGCTGGGCAACTGCCGCAGCAAGGCGCCAAAGGACTCTTCCATCTCCTTCATCTGTGCCTTGTAGGCTTCCAGGTTCGCGGCCTGGAAGGCCTTGGTGGAGAACTGCTGCTTGAGCGTCTCCTCTTCCGCGGCCTGCTGTTCGAGCTGAGCCTGCATGTCACTCAGATGGAAGTTGTAGCCCAGCGCCAGGACCGCCGCGGTCAGCAGCACGCAGACGATGACCTTGACCGCCGCCGGCCAGGAACCGATGTTGTTCAGGTCGAGATCGTTGATATCGATCTTGCGCAGACTTTCCAGGGAACTGGCCAGACTCATTTCTTGGCTCCTTGCGCAACCCCATGCTTCGCCTTGGCGTCTTCTTCGCCGGGCTGCGTCTGCTGCACGGTCAGTTGGAACACGTTGGCCTGGTCCACCGCGCCCTGGGTCACCGCCTTGACCTCGTTCAGGGTCGGGGCGGTCAGCCACTCGGACGCGTCCATGTTGCGCATGAGATTGGAAACGCGGTTGTTGGACTCGGCCGCGCCGGCGATGGCGATGTTCTTGCCGGTCATCTTCAGGTCGGTGAAATACACGCCGTCGGGCAAGGTCCGCACGAGCTGGTCGAACACCCGTCCGATGATGGGACGGTTGCCCTGCAGGTCCTGGATGATCTTCATCCGCTCGAGCAATTGCTGGCGCCGCGACTTCAGTTCGCTGATTTCCTTGATCCGGGCGTCGAGTACGACGATTTCCTTGCGCAGGAAGTCGTTGCGGGCGTTCTGGTTCTCGATGGCCGCGGTGAAGTACTGGTCGCCAAGGAATACCAGCGCAGCCGATGCCACCAGGACGCCGCCAAGAATCACCAGGAACTGCTGCTTGCGCTGCTCGCGCAGCTCTTCGCGCCAGGGTAGAAGGTTGATCCGTGCCATCAGTCGAAACTCCTCAACGCCAGGCCGCAGGCGATCATCAACGCCGGAGCGTCGCTGGCCAGGGCGCCGGCATTCACCTTGCCGTTCAGCGCCATGTCGGCGAACGGGTTGGCGACCAGGGTCGGGGTGCCGATCTTCTGCTGGATCAACCGATCGAGATCCTGGATAGACGCCGTACCGCCCGCCAGGACGATGTAGTCGACGTCGTTGAACTGTCCGGCGGCGAAGAAGAACTGCAGCGAGCGGGAAACCTGCTGCACCACGGCGTCCTTGAACGGACGCAGAACTTCGCTGTCGTAGTCATCCGGAAGACCGCCCTGCTTCTTGGCGAGACCGGCTTCCTCCACCGAGAGTCCGTAACGCCGCTGGATCTCCTCGGTGAGCTGGCGACCGCCGAACAGCTGTTCGCGGGTATAGATGGTGCGTCCGTTGTGCAGGACGCTCAGGGTGGTCATGGTCGCGCCGATGTCCACTACCGCCACGGTCAACTGGTCGGTGTCGGCACCCAGCTGGCTGCTCAGCAGCGCATAGGAGCGCTCCAGCGCGTAGGCCTCGACGTCGACCACCTTGGCGGTCAGGCCGGCCAGCGCCAGGGCCGCTTCGCGAACCTCGACGTTTTCTTTCCGACAGGCGGCCAGGAGTACGTCCACGCGCTCGGGATTGCGCGCGGAGAGCCCCTGGACCTCGAAGTCGATGGCGACTTCCTCCAGCGGATAGGGGATGTACTGGTCGGCCTCGATCTTCAGCTGGTTTTCCAGTTCATCCTCGGAAAGCCCGGCCTCCATCTCGATGGTCTTGGTGATCACCGCCGAACCGGCGACGGCGACCACGGCCGACTTCAGGTTGGTTTTCGCCTTGACCAGCACCCGTGACAACGCCTGGCCGACCCCTTCCAGCTCGACGATGTTCTTTTCCACGACTGCATTCGGCGGAAGCGGCTCGACGGCATAGGCCTCCACTTTGTAGCGGCCTCCGGAGCGGCTCAACTCAAGGAGCTTTACCGAGGTCGAGCTGATGTCGATCCCCAGCAAGGTGTTCGCTTTCTTCTTTATGAGCCCTAGCACGACCAATTCCCTATTAGCGTTCAATACTTACGAACGATTCTTCTTTTTTCACATTAGATACCAGAGCCGAAGGCCAGGCAAATGGCTAGGTCACAGAAAAATTGCTTATAATGTGAACAGCTTTTGCCTTTTTCCTGTCCTATTCGCTTAACTCTTTCTTTTTCCTGGAAATCCGAATCTACCCATGCGCCTGCTGAAGTTCCTGTGGTGGACTTGCGTCACCCTGATTTGTGGAGTGCTGCTCAGTTTCAGCGGCGCCTATCTCTATCTGAGTCCCAGCCTGCCCTCGGTGGAAGCTCTGCGTAACGTCCAGCTGCAGATCCCCCTCAAGGTCTACAGCGAGGACGGCAAGCTGATCTCCGAGTTCGGCGAGATGCGCCGGACGCCGATCCGCTTCGCCGACATCCCGCAGGACTTCATCCATGCCCTGCTGTCCGCCGAGGACGACAATTTCGCCAACCATTATGGCGTCGATGTGAAAAGCCTAATGCGCGCCGCCGCGCAATTATTGAAAAGCGGTCACATCCAGACTGGCGGCAGCACCATCACCATGCAGGTAGCGAAGAACTACTTCCTTACCAATGAAAGAAGCTTCTCGCGAAAGATCAATGAAATCCTCCTGGCCCTGCAGATCGAGCGACAGCTGACCAAGGACGAGATCCTCGAGCTCTACGTCAACAAGATCTACCTGGGCAACCGTGCCTATGGCATCGAGGCTGCCGCACAGGTCTATTACGGCAAGCCGATCAAAGACTTGAGCCTGGCCGAGATGGCGATGATCGCCGGCCTGCCGAAAGCGCCCTCGCGCTACAACCCGCTGGTCAACCCGACCCGCAGTACGGAGCGGCGCAACTGGATCCTCGAGCGCATGCTCAAGCTCGGCTTCATCGACCAGCAACGCTACCAGGCCGCCGTCGAGGAGCCGATCAACGCCTCCTACCACGTGCAGACCCCCGAACTGAATGCGCCCTACATCGCCGAGATGGCCCGTGCCGAGATGGTCGGCCGCTACGGCAGCGAGGCCTATACCGAGGGCTACAAGGTCATCACCACGGTCCGCAGCGACCTGCAGAACGCCGCCAGCCAATCGGTCCGCGACGGCCTCATCGACTATGACCAGCGCCACGGCTACCGCGGCCCGGAGACCCGCCTGCCGGGCCAGACCCGCGACGCCTGGCTCAAGCACCTGGGCCAGCAGCGCAGCATCGGCGGCCTGGAGCCGGCGATCGTCACCCAGGTGGAAAAGAGCGGGATCATGGTGATGACCCGCGACGGCAAGGAAGAAGCCGTGACCTGGGACAGCATGAAATGGGCACGCCCCTTCCTCAGCAACAACAGCATGGGCCCGATGCCGCGCCAGCCCGCCGACGTGGCCCAGGCCGGCGACCAGATCCGCGTGCAGCGCCAGGAAGACGGCACCCTGCGCTTCGTACAGATTCCCGCCGCACAGAGCGCGCTGATCTCCCTCGACCCGAAGGACGGGGCGATCCGCTCGCTGGTCGGCGGCTTCTCCTTCGAGCAGAGCAACTACAACCGCGCGATCCAGGCCAAGCGCCAGCCGGGCTCCAGTTTCAAGCCGTTCATCTACAGCGCGGCCCTGGACAACGGCTTCACCGCCGCCAGCCTGGTCAACGATGCGCCGATCGTGTTCGTCGACGAGTACCTGGACAAGGTCTGGCGACCGAAGAACGACACCAATACCTTCCTCGGCCCGATCCCGCTGCGCGAAGCCCTGTACAAGTCCCGCAACATGGTCTCGATCCGCGTCCTGCAGGGCCTGGGCATCGAGCGGGCGATCAGCTACATCACCAAGTTCGGCTTCCAGCGCGACGAACTGCCGCGCAACTTCTCCCTGGCCCTGGGTACCGCGACAGTCACACCGATGGAAATCGCCGGCGCCTGGAGCGTATTCGCCAACGGCGGCTACAAGGTCAATCCGTACGTCATCGAACGCATCGAGAGCCGCGACGGACAGGTGCTGTACCAGGCCAATCCGCCCCGCGTGCCGGTGGAAGAACAGGTCGCTGCGCCGGATGCGGAAGACGCCGGGAATCCTGGTGACCCCGAGCATCCGGAGAGCGCCGAAGGCGAAGGTTCGATCGAAGCCCAGCAAGTCGCCGCCAAGGCCCAGACCACCTTCGAGCCGACCCCGGCCGAGCGGATCATCGATGCCCGTACCGCCTATATCATGACCAGCATGCTGCAGGACGTGATCAAGCGCGGTACCGGGCGTCGCGCCCTGGCGCTGAAGCGCACCGACCTGGCCGGCAAGACCGGCACCACCAACGATTCCAAGGATGGCTGGTTCTCCGGCTACAACTCCGACTACGTGACCAGCGTCTGGGTCGGCTTCGACCAGCCGGAGACCCTGGGTCGCCGCGAGTACGGCGGTACCGTCGCGCTGCCGATCTGGATCAGGTACATGGGCTTCGCCCTCAAGGACAAGCCGATGCACACCATGGCCGAGCCGCCAGGCATCGTCAGCCTGCGCATCGACCCGGTGACCGGCCGTTCGGCCGCGCCGGGCACTCCCGGCGCCTATTTCGAGATGTTCAAGAACGAGGATACCCCGCCCTCGGTCAATGAACTGCCGCCAGGCAGCTTCCCTGGCAGCCCGCTGCCGGATGACGAAGGCGCGCCGATCGACCTGTTCTGAACCGGCCGGCGCCTGCGCTTCGTTGGCGACGACGGGAGTGCGAGGCGCAGGCAAAAAGAAACCCCGCCAAGGCGGGGTTTCTTTTTATCCGGCGGATCGATCGATCAGCCGTTGAAGACGTCGTCCACCGATTTCAGCGGATAGTTCTTCGGATACGGCAGGGTAGCCACGCCGGTCTCGATGGCAGCCTTGGCCACGGCATCGGAGACCACGGTGATCAGGCGCTTGTCCATCGGCTTCGGAATGATGTACTCGCGGCCGAATTCCAGCTTGTCCACGCCATAGGCGGCGCAGACGTCCTCCGGGACCGGCTGCTTGGCCAGGTCGCGCAGGGCCAGGGCGGCGGCGATCTTCATCTCTTCGTTGATGCGCGTGGCACGTACGTCCAGGGCACCGCGGAAGATGAAGGGGAAACCGAGCACGTTGTTGACCTGGTTCGGATAGTCGGAACGTCCGGTAGCCATGATCACGTCGTTGCGGGTGGCATGGGCCAGTTCCGGCTTGATCTCCGGGTCCGGGTTCGAGCAGGCGAACACGATCGGGTTCGGCGCCATGCGCTTGAGGTCTTCCGGCTCCAGCAGGTTGGCGCCGGACAGGCCGACGAACACGTCGGCGCCCTCCAGGGCGTCGGCCAGGGTACGCTTGTCGGTCTCGGTGGCGAACACCGACTTGTACTGGTTCAGATCGTCGCGACCGGCGTGGATCACGCCCTTGCGGTCGATCATGTAGATGTTCTCGACCTTGGCGCCCATGCTCACCAGCAGCTTCATGCAGGAGATGGCGGCAGCGCCGGCGCCGAGGCAGACGATCTTCGCTTCTTCCAGCTTCTTCCCGGCCAGTTCCAGCGCGTTGAGCATGCCCGCCGCGGTAACGATGGCGGTGCCGTGCTGGTCATCGTGGAACACCGGGATGTCGCACTGTTCGATCAGCGCGCGCTCGATCTCGAAACACTCGGGAGCCTTGATGTCCTCGAGGTTGATACCGCCGAAGGTGATGGAAATACGCTTGACGGTATCGATGAAAGCCTGCGGGCTCTCGGCGTCGACCTCGATGTCGAACACGTCGATGCCGGCGAAGCGCTTGAACAGCACACCCTTGCCTTCCATCACCGGCTTGGAGGCCAGCGGGCCGAGGTTACCCAGGCCGAGAATCGCGGTGCCGTCGGAAATCACTGCCACCAGGTTGCCCTTGCCGGTGTACTGATAGGCCAGTTCGGCATCGCGGGCGATTTCACGCACCGGCTCGGCGACACCCGGGCTGTAGGCCAGGGACAGGTCCCGGGCGGTAGCGGTGGGTTTGGTCAGCTCGACACTCAGTTTTCCCGGACGGGGTTGTGCGTGATATTCGAGGGCAGCGGTTTTAAGATCGGACATTTGGGCACTTCCGCTTTATTGCTTGTTGGACAGACGGGGCGACCGAGCATACGCAAGAAGACGACGCCCCACAAGATCGTCAGGACCCGGCTGTCAAGACCTCTAGCGTACGACTTTAAGCCAATCGCCCGGACGGGGTTCACCGCTCGGATAAAGGTCATTCAGCAGACGCAGACGAGCCACGGAGTCACTCAATGACCCCTCGCCGCCAGCCGCCAATTGCTCCAGCGTCTGCCCCGCCTTGACCTGCACCAGATGCAGGCGTCGCGGCTGCGCCAGGGCCCGCTCCTTGTCGCGCAGCGGACGGAAGCTGCGGATCACGCTGAGGAAGCGGTCGTCCTGGGTCTCCAGGGAACCGACCTTGACCACGCCGACGAACAGGTAGGCGCGGTCGCCCTGGTAGATCACAGCAACCCGTCGCGCCGGGTTGCCTGGCACCACCGCCGTGTAGCCGTTCAGCCCGGCCTGCTTCAGCGACTCTTCCTGGGCCAGCCGTTGCCCGGCGTTCTTGCGCAGGAACTCCGCGGGCGTCAGGCGGGAATCATGGGGCACCAGCTTCATGCCGATGAACGACTGCTCGTCCGCCGGATAGCCAAGCAGGGCACTGGGCTGGTTGAGGATCTTCCAGCCCGCCGGATAGCTCAGGGTGAAGTCCAGCTCGGCATGGTAGAAGTTCTGCCCGCGACGCACCCCGGCCGATGCCGAGTCGCCGAACGGCATGCCTTCCAGATGGCGAAGAAAGACCTCGCGCCCCACTTCCTGCTGTCCGTTGGCCAGTTGCCGGGCCGGGCCGACCACTTCCTGCAGACGCCGGTCGTTGTCCGGATGGGTATCGAACAACCCGTGGTAGCCGCCGGCCTGTACCGCCTGGCCATTGCGCGCAGCCTCTTCGCGAGCGAAGTCCTCCTGGTTCTTCAGCACCCGCACCACCTGGATCATCGCCGTCGGATCGTAGCCGGCGCGGGCCAGGTACTGAGCGCCGAGACCATCGGCTTCCAGTTCCATGTCACGCCCGTAGCCGCGGACGAAGGCCGTGCCGAGCACGTTGGCCAGGTCGCCGGCGGCACCGACCCCGGTGCCGATCGCCACCGCCTGGCCAAGGATGTTCCAGGCGCTGGCCTGGCTCTGCTGGCGCACGCTGTGGCGCGCCGTGACGTGGCCGACCTCATGACCGAGCACCGCGGCCAGTTCGGCCTCGGAGCCAAGGTAGGCGATCAGTCCGCGATGGATATAGATGTAGCCGCCCGGCAGGGCGAAGGCGTTGATGTCCGGCGAATCGATGACGGTGAAATGATATTGCAGATTGCTGCGGTGGCTGCTGCGGGCGACCCGCTCGCCTACCCGTTGCACGTAGGCCTGGAGCTTTTCATCGTTGTAGCGGGGGAACTGCTTGAGGATTTCCTGGTTGTAGCGAGCGCCCATGCCTAGTTCCTGCTGCTCGCTCATCATCACGAAATCGCTCTTGCCGGTGGCCGGGTTCACCGCGCAGCCGCCCAGCGCGCCGACTCCCAGCAACAGCAGCAGGAGCCAGGCGGTCTTCATGGCAACCATTCCAGCATCGCCGGATCGGTCACCGACATCTGCCAGCGCGCCTTGCCGGCCGGCACAGCGCCACGGCGGGAACGATCGACCACCCAGCCACGCACTTCCAGCGAACGTCCCGCCATCTGCATCACCCGTTTCGCATCGAACGCCTTGAGCACCTTCGGCTCGATCCGCAGGACCAGCGGACCGTCCATCTCCAGCCAGATACCGCCCCGGTTGCGTTCGACCTCGAGCACCCGCCCGCGGACCACGGCGAAGCCGCTCTGCGCCAGTCGATCGAGCGAAAGCACCGGCGAACGCTTCCATACACCCAGATTAGCCGAACGCGCTGCACGTTCCGCCGCTTGCTGACAGGCCGTCAGCTCGGTGTTCGGCGCGACCGCCACCAGGTAGCCCAGGCCCTCGCCGAGCAGGCGCGCCTCGAGGTTGGCGCCGCTGGCATCGAACAGGTGCGCCAGGGTCCGCCCGTAGTGATCGCGGGCCTGGCGGCCCGGCTGCAGGGCGAGACGCCCGTCGCTGGCCGATACCAGCGCCTGCAGTCGCTGCTTCGCGGCTTCGGCGAAGGGCTCGGTGGTGCGACCGTTGTGCGCCAGCTCAGGCGCGTTGATACCGATCAGCCGCACGCTGCGGCCATCGCGCAGGCGCACGGTATCGCCGTCCACCACCCGCGCCACCTCGACGTTCTGCAAGGCGCCGGTAGGCCGGCAGGCCTCCGCCGCACCGGCGAAGGCGGAAACCACGGACATGAAAAAGGCGCCCACCAGGGACGCCTTTCTCGGTACAGCGACAAGTAGCATTGCGCGCGTTCGCGGCAAGCGGCTTACTTGGTGGCGCCGAATACGCCGAAACGCTGCTTGAAGCGGTCGATACGGCCGCCGGTGTCCAGCACCTTCTGCTTGCCGGTGTAGAACGGGTGGCATTCGGAGCACACGTCCAGGTGGATCGGCTTGCACAGGGTGGAACGGGTCTTGATGACGTTACCGCAGCTGCAGGTAGCTTCGATAGCTTCGTAAGTCGGATGGATGTCCGCTTTCATGATTCAATCCTCGAGGCGTTGTGTGCCGCCACCCAGCGCGTTTACCAGGCACCGCACGTAATTAAGGGCGTGGATCATACCAGACCGATTCATCTATGCAAGCGACCCCGCCCGCCGGTCGTCTGCTAACATCGCCGGCCCAGTCCTCGTTTCCTTCATCCCCGGAAGCCGCTGAGTGTCAGACCTGATCCTACGCCTAGCCCTGCCTTCGCCACTCCGCCGCCTGTTCGACTACCGCGCGCCCCGCGGCATTCCGCGCAGCGCCCTACAGCCGGGGATTCGCCTGCTGCTGCCGTTCGGGCGCCGGGAGCTGGTTGGCGTTCTGATAGAGGTGACGGACCGTTCCGAAGTACCCGAAGACAAGCTCAAGCCTGCCCTCAGGGTACTCGACGCCAAGCCGCCGATGCCGGCGCACCTGCTCGAACTCTGTCGCTGGACCGCCCAGTACTACCAGCACAGCCTCGGCGACACCCTGTCCTGGGCGCTGCCCAACCTGTTGCGCCAGGGCGAGCCGGCCGAGGCGCGCCAGCAGCGCTTCTGGCATGCCACCGCGCAATCCAGCCTCGACGATCCGCGCCTGGCCCGGGCGCCGCGCCAGCGCCAGGCCCTGGCGATTCTCAAGCAGCATCCGCACGGGGTGTCCCATGAGTTGCTGAACCAGTTGCAGATAAACAAGGACAGCCTCGACCTGCTCAAGGAAAAAGGCTTGGTCGAACTGGAGGTGCGGCGCCACAGCACCCCGCCGCGCGAAGGCGGCTGGCTGGCCCAGGCGGAGTTGCCGCTGAACCCCGAGCAGCGCGCCGCCTTCGAGGCGGTTCGCGCCAGCCACGGCGGTTTCCATTGCTTCCTGCTGGCCGGGGTCACCGGCAGCGGCAAGACCGAGGTCTACCTGCAACTGATCCGCGAAACCCTGGCCGCAGGCCGCCAGGCCCTGGTGCTGATTCCCGAGATCAACCTGGGGCCGCAGACCCTGGCGCGTTTCGAACGCCGCTTCAACGCGCGCATCGCCCTGCTGCATTCGGCCCTGACCGACCGCGAGCGCCTCGACGCCTGGCTCGCCGCCCGGGATGGCGAGGCCGACATCGTCATCGGCACCCGCTCGGCACTGTTCACGCCGCTGAAGCGGCCGGGACTGATCATCGTCGACGAGGAACACGACGCCTCCTATAAACAGCAGGACGGACTGCGCTACCACGCCCGCGACCTGGCACTGGTACGCGCACGCCTGGAGAACGTGCCGATCCTGCTCGGTTCGGCCACGCCCGCCCTGGAAAGCCTGCACAACGCCCAGGCCGGCCGCTACGGCCTGCTGCGCCTGACCCAGCGCGCCGGTGGCGCGCACCCGCCGAAGTTCATCCGCCTCGACGTGAAGAGCATGCCGCTCGACGCCGGCCTTTCCCGCCCGCTGCAACAGGCCATCGGCGATACCCTGGCGGCCGGCCAGCAGGTCCTGGTGTTCCTCAACCGCCGCGGCTTCGCTCCGACCCTGCTTTGCCACGACTGCGGCTGGATCAGCCAATGCCCGCGCTGCGACGCGCGGATGACCGTGCACCAGGGCAGCGGCGAGTTGCGCTGCCACCACTGCGACCACCGCCAGCGGCCGCCGATGAACTGCCCGCAGTGCGGCAAGCTCGACCTGCGTCCGGTAGGCGCCGGCACCGAGCGCGCCGAGGAACGCCTGCGGATTCTCTTCCCGAACCATCCGGTGCTGCGCATCGACCGCGACAGCACCTCGCGCAAGCACGCCATGCGCGACCTCTTCGCCACCATCAACAGCGGTGAGCCATGCATCCTGGTCGGCACCCAGATGCTCGCCAAGGGGCACCACTTCCCACGGGTCACCCTGGTGGCGATCCTCGATGCCGATGGCGGCCTGTTTTCCGCCGACTTCCGCGCCAGCGAACGCATGGCCCAGCAGATCGTCCAGGTCGCCGGCCGCGCAGGACGCGCCGAGGAGCCCGGACGGGTACTGATCCAGACCCACCTGGCCGATCACCCGCTGCTGGTCCAGCTCACCGAGGACGGCTACTTCGCCTTTGCCGAACAGGCCCTCAGCGAACGCCGCGCCGCCGGCCTGCCGCCCTTCGCCCACCTCGCCCTGCTGCGCGCCGAAGCGCACAAGCCGGGCCAGGCGGAAGCCTTCCTCGACAGCGCCTGCAGTGCCGCCGAGCAATTGCTCGAGCAGATGGGCGGACCGGAGGTGGAACTGCTCGGGCCGGTGCCCGCGCCCATGGAGCGGCGTGCCGGCAAGCACCGCGCGCAACTGCTGCTGCAGTGCATGAGCCGGGCGCCGCTGCATCGCCTGCTGACGCCCTGGCTGCAGAGCCTCGAACAGTTGCCCGGCGGGCGCCAGGTGCGCTGGTCGCTCGATATCGATCCGATCGACCTGTTCTGAGCGCCTTCCAGGAAGACGCCCCGCTTGACTGGGGTCAGCCGGAATCCGCGATGTCCGGCGCAAACTGTCGGCTAATCGCCGCAACGGTTGGCAACGCCTGTCCGCCCACGGATAATGCGCGGTTCTGAGCCTCGACCGGCCACCCCGCGCACATCGCGGGGAGTGAACTTCGGAGCGCCGCATCCGCCGGCCCTTCCCCTGCCCGACCGTCGCGCGCCGCCCCTCTGCCCGCGAGCACGGAGAAAAACGATGAAAGACACGATTCGCCAGCTGATCCAGCAAGCCCTCGACCAACTGACCGCGGACGGCACCCTGCCCGCCGGCCTGACCCCGGACATCCAGGTGGAGAACACCAAGGACCGTAGCCACGGCGATTTCGCCAGCAACATCGCCATGATGCTGGCCAAGCCGGCCGGGATGAAGCCGCGCGACCTGGCCGCCAGGCTGGTCGAGGCAATCCCCGCCCACGAGCAACTGGCCAAGGTGGAGATCGCCGGCCCCGGCTTCCTCAACTTCTTCCAGGATCACGTCTGGCTCGCCGCCAGCCTCGACCGCGCACTCGCCGACGAACGTCTCGGCGTGCGCAAGGCAGGCCCGGCGCAGCGCGTGGTGATCGACCTGTCCTCGCCGAACCTGGCCAAGGAGATGCACGTCGGCCACCTGCGTTCGACCATCATCGGCGACGCCGTCGCGCGCGTCCTCGAGTTCCTCGGCGACACGGTGATCCGGCAGAACCATGTCGGCGACTGGGGCACCCAGTTCGGCATGCTGCTCGCCTACCTGGAAGAGCAACCGGTCGACGCCGAGGCCGAGCTGCACGACCTGGAGGTCTTCTACCGCGCGGCGAAGAAACGCTTCGACGAGTCTCCCGAATTCGCCGACCGCGCCCGCGAACTGGTAGTCAAGCTGCAGGCCGGCGACCCCGACTGCCTGCGCCTGTGGACCCGCTTCAACGAGATTTCCCTGTCGCACTGCCAGAAGGTCTACGACCGTCTCGGCGTGAAGCTGAGCATGGCCGACGTCATGGGCGAGAGCGCCTACAACGACGACCTCGCCCAGGTGGTCGCCGACCTGACCGCCAAGGGCCTGCTCACCGAAGACAACGGCGCGTTGTGCGTCTTCCTCGAAGAGTTCAGGAACGCCGAGGGCAATCCGCTCCCGGTGATCGTGCAGAAGGCCGGCGGCGGCTACCTCTACGCCACCACCGACCTCGCCGCCATGCGTTATCGGCACAACGTGCTGCACGCCGACCGCGTGCTGTACTTCGTCGACCAGCGCCAGGCCCTGCACTTCCAGCAGGTCTTCGAAGTGGCGCGGCGCGCCGGTTTCGTTCCGGCCGGCATGGAGCTGGAGCATATGGGCTTCGGCACCATGAACGGCGCCGACGGCCGTCCGTTCAAGACCCGCGACGGCGGTACGGTGAAGCTGATCGACCTGCTGGAAGAGGCCGAGAGCCGCGCCTATGCGCTGGTCAAGGAACGCAACGAGCAGCGCGCCGAGCGTGGCGAGGAGCCGTTCGACGAGGTCCAGCTGCGCGAGATCGGCCGGGTGGTGGGGATCGACTCGGTGAAGTACGCCGACCTGTCCAAGCACCGCACCAGCGACTACAGCTTCAACTTCGAACTGATGCTGAGCTTCGAAGGCAACACCGCACCCTACCTGCTCTACGCCTGCACCCGCGTGGCCAGCGTCTTCCGCAAGCTCGGCCAGGGCCGCGAGCAACTGGGCGGGAAGATCGTCCTCGAGCAGCCCCAGGAGCTGGCCCTGGCCGCACAGCTGGCGCAGTTCGGCGACCTGATCAACAACGTCGCGCTCAAGGGCGTGCCGCACCTGCTCTGCGCCTACCTGTACGAGTTGGCCGGGCTGTTCTCCAGCTTCTACGAGCATTGCCCGATCCTCACCGCCGAGGACCCGGCGCAGAAGGACAGCCGCCTGCGTCTCGCCGCGCTGACCGGCCGTACCCTGGAACAGGGCCTGGAGCTGCTCGGTCTGAAGACTCTGGAACGCATGTAATCGAACCCGCCCGAACAGGAGTCCGGGAACCCCCATGGCAAAGAAGAAACCCGCCCCCAAGCGCGGCGCCAGCCGCTACCAGGCGCCCGCCGCGAAGAACGGCGTTCCCGGCTGGGTCTGGCTGGTCGCCGGCCTGGCCATCGGCGGCTTCATCATGTTCCTGATGAAGCTCGAACCCGGGCGCAAGGACGTCCAGCGCGAACGCCCGGACGCCCAGCGCCCGGCCGCCGTGCAGGGCAAGCAGCCGCAGCAGAACGGCCAGGCCCAGCAGCCCGCGCAAACGCAGACGCCGGCCCAGGCCAAGCCGAAGTACGAGTTCTACACCCTGCTGCCGGAGTCCGAGGTCGTGGTGCCGCCGGAAGCGGTACCGGAGAAGGCCCCGCCGCCGCCCACCCCCGCCGAACTGGCCAAGGCCGACGAAGCGCGGGCCAAGGCCGCACTCGCCGGGCAGGTGCCACCGCCGCTGCCGAAAGCGGTGGTCGCCGCCAGCACGCAGTTCTTCCTGCAGGCCGGCTCGTTCCGCAAGCAGTCCGACGCCGACCGCGTGCGCGCGCAGATCATCCTGCTCGGGCAGTCGGTGAACGTCGAGGCCGGCAACGTCCGCGACGAGACCTGGTACCGGGTGATGGTCGGCCCGTTCAACAGCCGCGACCAGTTGTCCCAGGCGCAGAAGACACTGTCCTCCAACGGCTTCAGCAACCTGCTGTTACAGCAACGCAAGGCCCGCTGAACGCGGGCCACGCCGTGCGTTCCGACGCACGGCGGTGCGTGCGGTTGAAAAGCCGCGGATCGCCCCTATATCTCCCAGCATTCCGGGCATTCGGCCCCGCAGTGTGGAGATTTCCCCCTTGACCACCATCGTATCTGTCCGCCGCAACGGCAAAGTCGTCATGGGCGGCGACGGCCAGGTTTCCCTGGGCAACACCGTGATGAAAGGCAACGCCAAGAAGGTCCGGCGCCTGTATCACGGTCAGGTACTGGCCGGTTTCGCCGGCGCCACCGCCGATGCCTTCACCCTGTTCGAGCGCTTCGAGCAGCAACTGGAGAAACACCAGGGGCACCTGGTCCGCGCCGCCGTCGAACTGGCCAAGGACTGGCGCACCGACCGCTCCCTGAGCCGCCTCGAAGCCATGCTCGCGGTCGCCAACAAGGATGCCTCGCTGATCATCACCGGCAACGGCGACGTGGTCGAACCCGAACACGGCCTGATCGCCATGGGCTCCGGCGGCGGCTTCGCCCAGGCCGCGGCCCTGGCCCTACTGCAGCACAACGCCGAGCTGAGCGCTCGGGAAGTCGCCGAGACCGCGCTGAACATCGCCGGCTCGATCTGCGTCTTCACCAACCAGAACCTGACCATCGAGGAGCTGGACAGCGCCGTCTGAAGCGCTCGTCCCCCGCTGGAGTAAACGAATGTCCATGACGCCCCGCGAGATCGTCCACGAACTCAACCGCCACATCATCGGCCAGGACGACGCCAAGCGCGCCGTCGCCATCGCCCTGCGCAACCGCTGGCGACGCATGCAACTGCCGGCCGAGCTGCGCGCCGAGGTAACACCGAAGAACATCCTCATGATCGGCCCCACCGGCGTCGGCAAGACCGAGATCGCCCGCCGCCTGGCGCGCCTGGCGAACGCGCCGTTCATCAAGGTCGAGGCGACCAAGTTCACCGAGGTCGGCTATGTCGGACGCGACGTCGAATCGATCATCCGCGATCTCGCCGACGCCGCGGTGAAGATGCTCCGCGAACAGGAGATCCAGAAGGTCAAGTATCGCGCCGAGGACGCCGCCGAAGAGCGCATCCTCGATGCCCTGCTGCCGGCCGCGCGTCCCGCCATGGGCTTCGGCGACGAGCCGGCACGCGAGGACAGCAACACCCGCCAGCTGTTCCGCAAGCGCCTGCGCGAAGGCCAGCTGGACGACAAGGAAATCGACATCGAGGTGGCCGACAACCCGGCCGGCGTGGAGATCATGGCCCCGCCCGGCATGGAGGAGATGACCAACCAGTTGCAGAACCTGTTCTCCGGCATGAGCAAGGGCAAGAAGAAGACCCGCAAGCTGAAGGTCGCCGAGGCCCTGAAGCTGATCCGCGACGAAGAGGCGGTGCGCCTGGTCAACGAGGAAGAGCTCAAGGCACGCGCCCTGGAGGCGGTCGAGCAGCACGGCATCGTCTTCATCGACGAGATCGACAAGATCGCCAAGCGCGCCAACGCCGGCGGCGCCGACGTCTCCCGCGAGGGCGTACAGCGCGACCTGCTGCCGCTGATCGAGGGCTGCACGGTGAACACCAAGCTGGGCATGGTCAAGACCGACCACATCCTGTTCATCGCCTCCGGCGCCTTCCACCTGAGCAAGCCGAGCGACCTGGTTCCCGAGCTGCAGGGCCGCCTGCCGATCCGCGTGGAGCTCAAGGCCCTCAGTCCGAACGATTTCGAGCGCATCCTCACCGAGCCGCATGCCTCGCTCACCGAGCAGTACCGCGAGCTGCTGAAGACCGAGGGGCTGGCCATCGAGTTCGCCGAGGACGGCATCAAGCGCCTTGCCGAGATCGCCTGGCAGGTCAACGAGAAGACCGAGAACATCGGTGCCCGCCGCCTGCATACGCTGCTCGAGCGGCTGCTGGAAGAGGTCTCGTTCAGCGCCGCCGACCTGGCCAGCGAGCATAGCGACAAGCCGATCCTGATCGATGCCGGCTACGTCAACAGCCACCTCGGCGAGCTGGCCGAGGACGAGGACCTGTCCCGCTACATCCTTTGACCACCGCCGCCGCCACGGCCAACACCGTGGCGGCGGGCCGCGCGGTCCCGAACCGGGGTATCCTTGTACTCCGCCCTTCCGCGAGTCCGATGCGATGCGTATCCCTTCCGCCATCCAGCTGCACAAAGCCTCGAAGACCCTGACCCTGCGCTACGGCGAGGATAGCTACGACCTGCCTGCCGAGTTCCTCCGCGTGCATTCGCCCTCGGCCGAGGTCCAGGGCCACGGCAACCCGGTATTGCAGTACGGCAAGCTGAACGTCGGCCTGGTCGGCGTCGAACCCGCCGGCCAGTACGCACTTAAGCTGAGCTTCGACGACGGCCACGACAGCGGCCTGTTCACCTGGGACTACCTGTACGAGCTGGCGACCCGCAAGGACCAGCTATGGGCCGACTACCTGGCGGAGCTGGCCAGCGCCGGCAAGTCGCGCGACCCCGACGAGTCGGTCGTCAAGCTGATGCTCTGAAGCGCCGGGCCGAGTGCCCCTTCGCGGCACACGGCATCCAGGCGATTTTTCCCCGCTGCCCCGAACGAGGGCACGTCATTTGCAACATTCGCCCCGCAGACTGCCAGACCAGACATCCGGTCGGCGCGGTCGCCACGGCGAATGTCCTACCCTGCACGGCAGCAACGCTCTAGTCCGCAGGTCGGCCGCTCGCCGGGCCAGCCACGCCGGCCACCGATGCTTCTGCCAGCTTGCACGCCAGCGGAAACTCGCGTAACCAAGACGGTGCAGCCCCTTGTCCGGGTTCCCTTCCCTGACGTGCGTCCGCCCCGCCCTGAAACGTGCGGGTGGGCTGGTAGTCGAGCAGTAGCCGGCCGGACACCTGGTCCCCGGTTTCGTTGCGGTCCCCTGTTTCGCCTCGAACAATGGAGCGTTGCCGATGAGTCAGAAGAACAATAACGAGCTTCCCAAGCAAGCCGCGGAAAACACGCTGAACCTGAATCCGGTGATCGGCATCCGGGGCAAGGACCTGCTCACCTCCGCGCGCATGGTCCTGCTCCAGGCGGTGCGCCAGCCGCTGCACAGCGCCAGGCACGTGGCGCATTTCAGCCTGGAGCTGAAGAACGTCCTGCTCGGCCAGTCGGAGCTACGCCCAGGCGATGACGACCGACGCTTTTCCGATCCGGCCTGGAGCCAGAATCCACTGTACAAGCGCTACATGCAGACCTACCTGGCCTGGCGCAAGGAGCTGCACAGCTGGATCAGCCACAGCGACCTGTCGCCGCAGGACATCAGTCGTGGCCAGTTCGTCATCAACCTGCTGACCGAGGCGATGTCGCCGACCAACAGCCTGAGCAACCCGGCGGCGGTCAAGCGCTTCTTCGAGACCGGCGGCAAGAGCCTGCTGGACGGCCTCGGCCACCTGGCCAAGGACCTGGTGAACAACGGCGGGATGCCGAGCCAGGTGGACATGGACGCCTTCGAGGTGGGCAAGAACCTGGCCACCACCGAGGGCGCCGTGGTGTTCCGCAACGACGTGCTGGAACTGATCCAGTACCGGCCGATCACCGAGTCGGTGCACGAACGCCCGCTGCTGGTGGTGCCGCCGCAGATCAACAAGTTCTACGTCTTCGACCTGTCGCCGGACAAGAGCCTGGCGCGCTTCTGCCTGCGCAACGGCGTGCAGACCTTCATCGTCAGCTGGCGCAACCCGACCAAGTCGCAGCGCGAATGGGGCCTGACCACCTATATCGAGGCGCTCAAGGAGGCCATCGAGGTAGTCCTGTCGATCACCGGCAGCAAGGACCTCAACCTCCTCGGCGCCTGCTCCGGCGGGATCACCACCGCGACCCTGGTCGGCCACTACGTGGCCAGCGGCGAGAAGAAGGTCAACGCCTTCACCCAACTGGTCAGCGTGCTCGACTTCGAACTGAATACCCAGGTCGCGCTGTTCGCCGACGAGAAGACTCTGGAGGCCGCCAAGCGTCGTTCCTACCAGTCCGGCGTGCTGGAGGGCAAGGACATGGCCAAGGTGTTCGCCTGGATGCGCCCCAACGACCTGATCTGGAACTACTGGGTCAACAACTACCTGCTCGGCAACCAGCCGCCGGCGTTCGACATCCTCTACTGGAACAACGACACCACGCGCCTGCCCGCCGCGCTGCACGGCGAGTTCGTCGAACTGTTCAAGAGCAACCCGCTGAACCGCCCCGGCGCCCTGGAGGTCTCCGGCACGCCCATCGACCTGAAGCAGGTGACTTGCGACTTCTACTGTGTCGCCGGTCTGAACGACCACATCACCCCCTGGGAGTCGTGCTACAAGTCGGCCAGGCTGCTGGGTGGCAAGTGCGAGTTCATCCTCTCCAACAGCGGTCACATCCAGAGCATCCTCAACCCACCGGGTAACCCCAAGGCACGCTTCATGACCAATCCGGAACTGCCCGCCGAGCCCAAGGCCTGGCTGGAACAGGCCGGCAAGCACGCCGACTCGTGGTGGTTGCACTGGCAGCAATGGCTGGCCGAACGCTCCGGCAAGACCCGCAAGGCGCCCGCCAACCTGGGCAACAAGACCTATCCGGCCGGCGAAGCCGCGCCCGGAACCTACGTGCATGAACGATGAAAAGCGACCAGCCTGAAGAACAGCCGCAGGAGCGATCCGCGGCCTCCGCCGACGAAACCCCGCCAGCGCCTCCGGCGCGGCCCCGTGCCGCGCGGAAGCCGGCCAGGCCCCGTATCGCCGAGCCCGCGGCCGCGCCGCCGAGGACCCCGAGCATGCCCCAGCCCTTCGTCTTCCGGACCATCGACCTCGACGGCCAGACCATCCGCACCGCAGTGCGGCCGGGCAAGGAAGGAAGCACTCCGCTGCTGATCTTCAACGGCATAGGCGCCAACCTGGAACTGGTGTTCCCCTTCGTCCAGGCGCTCGACCCGGAACTGGAGGTGATCGCCTTCGACGTTCCCGGCGTCGGCGGTTCCTCGACGCCCAGCGTGCCCTACCGCTTTCCCGGCCTGGCCAAGCTGGCGGCGCGGATGCTCGACTACCTGGACTACGGCCAGGTCAACGCGATCGGCGTGTCCTGGGGCGGCGCGCTGGCCCAGCAGTTCGCCCACGACTATCCGGAACGCTGCAAGAAGCTGATCCTCGCCGCCACTTCGGCTGGCGCGGTGATGGTGCCAGGCAAGCCGAAGGTACTGATGCGCATGGCCAGCCCGCGGCGCTACATCCAGCCCTCCTATGGCGTACACATCGCCCCGGACATCTACGGCGGGGCCTTCCGCCGCGACCCCAAGCTGGCCATGGCGCATGCCAGCAAGGTGCGTTCGTCGGGCAAGCTGGGCTACTACTGGCAACTGTTCGCCGGGCTCGGCTGGACCAGCATCCACTGGCTGCATAGGATCCGCCAGCCGACCCTGGTGCTGGCCGGCGACGACGACCCGATCATCCCGCTGATCAACATGCGTGTGCTGGCCTGGCGCATTCCCAACGCCGAACTGCACGTGATCGACGACGGCCACCTGTTCCTGGTGACCCGCGCCGAATCGGTGGCGCCGATCATCATGAAGTTCCTCGCCGAGGAGCGCCGTCGCGCCATCATGCACCCTCGTCCGTTCCTGCCCAAGACCGGCTGAACTGCTGCACGGGCAACACCAGGGCAGCAGACACTGCTTCGTCATGGTGCAGGTGCATAGTCAATGTTCCGCAACGGCGCATGGCGCCTGGCTTCGCCGCGACAGCGCAAGCTCTGCGACGCCCCTCCCGGCGTTGTGGTACAGCGCTTGCTGCCCCACTGTCGGGCGGCATCCTCCCTGTTCAGGCAGGTGTGCGGTTCTGCCCCGGGTGAAACGGAATTCACAGGCTATAACTGAGTATTCCGAGCCAGGGGACGATCGCCCGTGGCATCCAGACTGTGGTCCTACGACGGAGTGTGGTCCATGCGAGAAAAGCAGGAATCGGGTAGCGTGCCGGTGCCCGCCGAGTTCATGAGTGCACAGAGCGCCATCGTCGGCCTGCGCGGCAAGGACCTGCTGACGACGGTCCGCAGCCTGGCTGTCCACGGCCTGCGCCAGCCGCTGCACAGTGCGCGGCACCTGGTCGCCTTCGGAGGCCAGTTGGGCAAGGTGCTGCTGGGCGACACCCTGCACCAGCCGAACCCACAGGACGCCCGCTTCCAGGATCCATCCTGGCGCCTCAATCCCTTCTACCGGCGCACCCTGCAGGCCTACCTGGCGTGGCAGAAGCAACTGCTCGCCTGGATCGACGAAAGCAACCTGGACTGCGACGATCGCGCCCGCGCCCGCTTCCTCGTCGCCTTGCTCTCCGACGCCGTGGCACCCAGCAACAGCCTGATCAATCCACTGGCGGTAAAGGAACTGTTCAATACCGGCGGGATCAGCCTGCTCAATGGCGTCCGCCACCTGCTCGAAGACCTGGTGCACAACGGCGGCATGCCCAGCCAGGTGAACAAGACCGCCTTCGAGATCGGTCGCAACCTCGCCACCACGCAAGGCGCGGTGGTGTTCCGCAACGAGGTGCTGGAGCTGATCCAGTACAAGCCGCTGGGCGAGCGCCAGTACGCCAAGCCCCTGCTGATCGTGCCGCCGCAGATCAACAAGTACTACATCTTCGACCTGTCGCCGGAAAAGAGCTTCGTCCAGTACGCCCTGAAGAACAACCTGCAGGTCTTCGTCATCAGTTGGCGCAACCCCGACGCCCAGCACCGCGAATGGGGCCTGAGCACCTATGTCGAGGCCCTCGACCAGGCCATCGAGGTCAGCCGCGAGATCACCGGCAGCCGCAGCGTGAACCTGGCCGGCGCCTGCGCCGGCGGGCTCACCGTGGCCGCCTTGCTCGGCCACCTGCAGGTGCGCCGGCAACTGCGCAAGGTCAGTAGCGTCACCTACCTGGTCAGCCTGCTCGACAGCCAGATGGAAAGCCCGGCGATGCTCTTCGCCGACGAGCAGACCCTGGAGAGCAGCAAGCGCCGCTCCTACCAGCATGGCGTGCTGGACGGGCGCGACATGGCCAAGGTGTTCGCCTGGATGCGCCCCAACGACCTGATCTGGAACTACTGGGTCAACAACTACCTGCTCGGCAGGCAGCCGCCGGCGTTCGACATCCTCTACTGGAACAACGACAACACGCGGCTGCCCGCGGCGTTCCACGGCGAACTGCTCGACCTGTTCAAGCACAACCCGCTGACCCGCCCGGGCGCGCTGGAGGTCAGCGGGACCGCGGTGGACCTGGGCAAGGTGGCGATCGACAGCTTCCACGTCGCCGGCATCACCGACCACATCACGCCCTGGGACGCGGTCTATCGCTCGGCCCTCCTGCTGGGCGGCCAGCGCCGCTTCATCCTGTCCAACAGCGGGCACATCCAGAGCATCCTCAACCCTCCCGGAAACCCCAAGGCCTGCTACTTCGAGAACGACAAGCTGAGCAGCGATCCACGCGCCTGGTACTACGACGCCAAGCGCGAAGAGGGCAGCTGGTGGCCGGTCTGGCTGGGCTGGCTGCAGGAGCGCTCGGGCGAGCTGGGCAACCCTGACTTCAACCTTGGCAGCGCCGCGCATCCGCCCCTCGAAGCGGCCCCGGGCACCTACGTGCATATACGCTGAAAGATCCGGCCCGGGCGCCTGGAGCCGGGCACCTCCATCCCCAGAAGAAGTCCGGATGAAGACACGCGACCGAATCCTCGAATGCTCGCTGTTGCTGTTCAACGAACAGGGCGAGCCCAACGTCTCGACACTGGAGATCGCCAACGAACTGGGCATCAGCCCGGGCAATCTCTACTACCACTTCCATGGCAAGGAACCGCTGGTGATGGCGCTGTTCGAGCGGTTCCAGGCCGAGTTGGCGCCGCTGCTCGATCCGCCCGAGGAGGTGCGCCTGGGCGCGGAGGACTACTGGCTGTTCCTGCACCTGATCGTCGAGCGCCTCGCCCACTACCGCTTCCTGTTCCAGGACCTGTCCAACCTGACCGGGCGCCTGCCACGGCTGGCTCGCGGCATCCGTACCTGGCTCGGCGCGCTGAAGCGGACCCTGGCCACCCTGCTGGCCCGCCTCAAGGCCGACCGGCAGTTGCGCAGCGACGCGCCGGCACTCGGGCAACTGGTCGAACAGATCACCCTGACCCTGCTGTTCTCCCTGGATTACCAGCGGGTACTGGGCAGCAAGGGCGAGGTGCGCACGGTGGTCTACCAGATCATGATGCTGGTCGCCCCGCATCTGCGCAGCGAGGCCCAACGCTCGGCGGAAAGCCTGGCGCAGCGCTACCTGGGACCGGAATGAAAAACGCCCGGCGAGTGCCGGGCGTGTGCCTTGCCGCCAGGACTCAGCCCTGGCTGCTCGGCGTCGCCGGAGCGTTCGCTGCCGGAGCGCTGGCAGCCGGTGTGGCGGCGGGGGCAGCGGGCGCGCTCGAAGACGCGGCGGGAGCGGCCGGTTTCGCCGCGGCGGGCTTGGCTGCCGGCTTCTTCGCCGCAGGCTTTTTCGCAGCCGGCTTGGCGGCAGGTTTCGCCGCGGGCTTGGCGGCGGTCGCAGCGGCCGGCTTGGCTGCCGGCTTCGCGGCAGGCTTGGCTGCGGCAGGTTTCGCAGCAGGCTTCGCCGCGGCCTTGGCTGCCGGCTTGGTCGCCGGTTTCGCTGCGGCCTTCGCAGTCGGTTTGGCGGCGGGCTTGGCTGCCGGCTTGGCGGCCGCGGTTTTCGCCGCGGTTTTTTTCGCCGCGGGTTTCGCCGCAGGCTTGGCGGCGGCCTTGGCTGCCGGTTTAGCTGCCGGCTTGGCCGCTGCGGTTTTCGCCGCGGGCTTGGCAGCCGGTTTCGCCGCAGGCTTGGCCGCTGCCTTCGCCGCCGGCTTGACGCTGACGCCGGTGAGTTTCTCGATCTGCTTGGTCAGCGTATCGACCTTGCTGTGCAGCTCCTTCACCTCGTTGCGGCTCGGCACGCCGAGACGCGAGATGGCGCTGTTCAGGCGCTTGTCGAAAGCTTCCTCGAGCTCGCTCCACTTGCCGAGCGCACGGTCCCGAACCTCGTCGACCTTGCTCTTCGCAGAGCGGGCGGAAGCCTTCGCCGCACCGACCTGCGCGTCCACATCGGACTTCGCTTCTTTTTCAGCCTTCTCGCCGTCTTTCACCAAGGTCTCGAACAGCTTGCTGCCGTCCTTGCTGACCTTCGAGTAGGCCCCCAGACCAGCCAGCCAGATCTGCCGCGAGTATTTCTCGATCTCGCCGATCCAACTGGACTCTTTTTCGCTCTTCTTCTTGCCAGCCATCCTGCTCTCCTTATTGGGTTCTCGCGACACGCTCGAGCACTGCGCTCAGCTCATCCAGCTTAGCAGAGAGTGCTTCGACATCGTTCCGGGAAGGTATGCCTATCCGGTTCAACGTGCTAGCGACACGGCTGTCGAATGCCTGCTCGATCCTGTCGAGCTGGTCTTCGACTTTTCCCTTCACCGAAGAGAGGCCGGTCTTGACACTGTCATTGGCCGAATCGACCTGACTTGTGACCAGCGATTTGCCTTTTTTCTCCAGGGCTTCGCCAGCTTTCACCAATTCCTTGAAGTAGTCGCTGCCTTCGGTGCCCAGGCGGGAATACGCACCCAGGCCGGCAAGCCAGATCTGGCGGGCATAGTGGCGGATCTCGGAGACCAGGGAAGTGGATTCGGAAACGGTCTTTTTCTTCAGGGCAATCTTGGCCATGGGGCACCTCACGCTCGTTGGGTTGAAGAAACCGCAGGCGCCGCCGGAACGCTGGCAGCGTGAGAGCAAGGTATCGGGGAAAATTAGAAACCGCATACTAAGCGGAAGATGGGCGCCGCCAGGACGGCGAACGCCCGGCGGGATCAGGCCAGCGCCTTGTCCAGCGCCTTCTCGATCTCGCCCTTGAGCAGGCCGCTCATGGCCGACAGCATCAGGCCGAGCTTGACGTCCACCGCGACCTTGTCCGCCCCCACCGCGATCCTGCCGTCGACGCCACTGCGTTTGAAGGTCAGCTCGTCGCCCTGCCATTCGCACTGCACGCCGTGCTCCTTCGCCAGACGTTCGGCCAGTTTCTCCGCCTTGGCCCGTGCGGCGTCCAGCCCCAGGCTGTGCGGACGTTCGATGTGGATACGCGACATGGATCGACTCCTGATTGCAGATCGGAAAACTATACGCGGCCAGACAAAACACCGCACCCGCGCCGTCGGACGGCGGCACAGCACTTTCCCCACATCCTGTTAGAATGCCCGGCATTCTTTCCAGGTGAGAACGTCATGAACGATCCCCGCAAAGGCGCCGACGCCGAACCCACCACCCACTTCGGCTACCAGAACGTTCCGGAAAGCCAGAAGGCGAAGAAGGTCGCCGAGGTATTTCACTCGGTGGCAGCCAAGTACGACCTGATGAACGACCTGATGTCCGGTGGCATCCATCGCCTGTGGAAGCGCTTCACCATCGAGCTGTCCGGCGTGCGCAGCGGGAACCGCGTGCTCGACATCGCCGGCGGCACCGGCGACCTGACCCGGCAGTTCTCGCGCCTGGTCGGCCCGACCGGCGAGGTGGTGCTGGCCGACATCAACGCCTCGATGCTCAAGGTCGGCCGCGACAAGCTGCTCGACAAGGGCGTCTCCGGCAACGTCAGCTTCGTCCAGGCGGACGCCGAGAAGCTGCCCTTCCCGGACAACCACTTCGACTGCGTGACCATCGCCTTCGGCCTGCGCAACGTCACCCACAAGGACGAAGCGATCCGCTCCATGCTGCGCGTGCTCAAGCCCGGTGGCCGCCTGCTGGTGCTGGAGTTCTCCAAGCCGAGCAGCAACCTGCTGTCCAAGGCCTACGACGCCTATTCGTTCAGCCTGCTGCCGCTGATGGGCAAGCTGGTCACCAACGACTCCGAGAGCTATCGCTACCTGGCCGAGTCGATCCGCATGCACCCCGACCAGGAAACCCTGAAGGCGATGATGGTGGAAGCCGGCTTCGACCGCGTGACCTACCACAACATGACCGGCGGCATCGTCGCCCTGCACCGCGGTATCAAGCCTTAACCGAGGGCGCGCCGATGAGCTCGCTGCTGATCCAGGCCGTGCTGGCCGCCGCCGAAACCGGCATCAATCGCGTCCTGCGCCTCGACGGGACAGCGCTGCCGCGCCTGCGCAGGCTTTCCGCCAAGGTCATCGAGGTCGACTGCCTGAGCCCGCCGCTGCGGATCTTCATCCTGCCCGCCGGCGACGGCCTGCACTTCGCCGCGCAGCATGAGGCGGAGGTCGACTGCACCCTGCGTGCGCCGGCCGGCAACCTCCTGCACCTGGCCCTGGCGCGCGACAAGACCCGCGTCCTGCACAGCCCGGAAGTCAGCATGGACGGCGACAGCGCGGCCCTGCTGGAACTGGCCGGCATCCTGCAGAGCCTGGAGCTGGACTGGGAGTACGAACTGTCGCGCTGGCTCGGCCCGCTCGCCACCCAGGTGCTCGGCAGCGGCCTGCGCGACGCTTCGCGCTGGAGCGCGCAGAGCCTGCACAGCCTGCGCCTGAACCTGGCCGACTACCTTGCCGAGGAAAGCCGTACGCTGGTCGGCCAGCACGAAGCCGAAGCACGCTTCGCCGAACTGGACCAGCTGAAGCTGGCCCTCGATCGTCTCGACGCGCGCGTCGGACGCCTCAGCCAAAAGACCAAGCCCGACGCATGAAGCTCCTCGCTGTCCGCCGCCTCCTGCGCATCCAGCGCGTCGTCATCCGCTACCGCCTGGACGACCTGATCCTCGAACTGCCGATGCTGCCCTGGTGGCTGCGCCTGCTCGGTGCCACCCTGCCCTGGCGCTGGCTGCCGCGGCGCAAGCTGGAACTGACCCGCGGCGCGCGCCTGCGCCTGGCACTGCAGGACCTCGGACCGATCTTCATCAAGTTCGGCCAGATTCTCTCCACCCGCCGCGACCTGCTGCCCGACGACATCGCCAACGAACTGGCCTGGCTGCAGGACAAGGTGCCGCCCTTCCCGCCGGAGCTGGCGGTCAAGCGCATCGAGGAACAGCTGGGCGCGAAGATCGAACAGGTCTTCGCCCGCTTCGAACGCGAACCGCTGGCCTCCGCCTCGGTGGCCCAGGTCCACGCCGCGCGCCTGAAGAGCGGCGAGGAAGTGGTGGTGAAGGTGATCCGGCCGAACCTGGAACCGGTGATCCGCTCCGACATCGCCTGGCTGTTCATCCTCGCCCGCCTCGCCGAGCGGGTCTCCAGCGAGGCGCGGCGCCTGCACCCGGTGGAAGTGGTCAGCGACTACGAGAAGACCATCGTCGACGAACTCGACCTGCTCCGCGAGGCGGCCAACGCCTCGCAGCTGCGACGCAACTTCGAAGGCTCGCCGCTGCTCTACGTGCCACAGGTCTACTGGGACTGGTGCCGGCCCAAGGTGCTGGTGATGGAGCGCATCTACGGCATCCCGGTGACCGACCTGGAAACCCTGCGCGACCAGCGCACCGACTTCAAGGCACTGGCCGAGCGCGGCGTGGAGATCTTCTTCACCCAGGTGTTCCGCGACAGCTTTTTCCATGCCGACATGCACCCCGGCAACATCTTCGTCAGCACCCGCGCGCCCTGGAGCCCGCAATACATCGCGGTGGACTGCGGCATCGTCGGCAGCCTGACCGACGAGGACCAGGACTACCTGGCGCGCAACCTGATCGCCTTCTTCAAGCGCGACTACCGCAAGGTCGCCCAACTGCATATCGACTCCGGCTGGGTACCGGCGGAAACCAAGGTCAACGACTTCGAGGCGGCGATCCGCACCGTCTGCGAACCGATCTTCGAGAAGCCGCTGAAGGACATCTCCTTCGGCCAGGTCCTGCTGCGCCTGTTCCAGACCGCGCGTCGTTTCAACATGGAGATCCAGCCGCAACTGGTGCTGCTGCAGAAGACCCTGCTGAACATCGAAGGCCTCGGCCGCCAGCTCTACCCGGAACTCGACCTGTGGGCCACCGCCCAGCCGTTCCTGGAGCGCTGGATGCGCGAACGGGTCAGCCCGAAGCAGTTGCTGCGCAATTTCCAGCAACAGGTCGAGCAGGTGCCGCACCTATCGCAAATGGCCCGCGACACCCTCGAACGCCTGTCACAACCGCACGCCCACAATGCGCCGCCGCCGGAGTGGAAAGGTTCCCGCCACGACTGGCTCGGGCGCCTGGTGGGCGCGGTGCTGCTGGTCGGCGCCGCCGAGGTCGGCCTGGGCCAGCAGCTGGAAGCCTGGCCGGCGTGGGTGATGCTGGCCGGCGGGGTGTTCCTGATCCTGCGCCGCTAGCGCCGCGCACGGCCACTAGGCCCGCGCCGATAGCCAGTCGCGCTCCCGGCTGGCACACTACTCCCATTTCCGCCGGAAACGCGCGCAACGTACCGGCAACGAACGTGGAAAGACCATGAAAGACTGGCTGGATGAGATTCACTGGAACGCCGACGGCCTGGTCCCGGCGATCGCCCAGGATCACGAGACCGGGCGCGTGCTGATGATGGCCTGGATGAACCGCGAGGCGCTGGCCCTGACCGCCAGCGAGAACCGTGCAATCTATTGGTCGCGTTCGCGTGGCAAGCTGTGGCGCAAGGGCGAGGAGTCCGGGCACGTGCAGAAGCTGCACGAACTGCGTCTGGACTGCGACGCCGACGTGGTCATCCTGATGGTCGAGCAGGTCGGCGGGATCGCCTGCCATACCGGCCGGGAAAGCTGTTTCTACCGCGTCTTCGAGAACGGCGCCTGGAAGACCGTCGATCCGGTGCTGAAGGACCCGGACGCTATCTACGAACACGCAGGACACCACCATGAGTGACACCCTGACCCGCCTGGCGGCGGTGCTCGAGGAGCGCAAGAACGCCGCGCCCGACAGCTCCTATGTGGCCAGTCTGTACCACAAGGGCCTGAACAAGATCCTGGAGAAGGTCGGCGAGGAGTCGGTGGAAACCATCATCGCCGCCAAGGATGCCGCGGCCAGCGGCGACTGCCAGGACCTGATCTACGAAACCGCCGACCTCTGGTTCCACTCGCTGGTGATGCTCTCGGCCCTCGGCCAGCATCCGCAAGCCGTGCTGGACGAACTGGAGCGCCGCTTCGGCCTTTCCGGCCACGCCGAGAAAGCCGCCCGCCAACCATCGGCCTGAACCTACACATTGCGAGGAATACGACATGGGCATTTTTGACTGGAAACACTGGATCGTCATCCTGATCGTCGTGGTACTGGTGTTCGGCACCAAGCGCCTGAAGAACCTCGGTTCCGACGTCGGCGAAGCGATCAAGGGCTTCCGCAAGGCGGTGAACACCGAGGAAGACGACAAGAAGGACCAGCCCGCCGCCCAGCCGGCCCAACCGCTGAACCAGCCGCACACCATCGACGCCCAGGCGCAGAAGGTCGAAGAGCCGGCGCGCAAGGACTGACGGGTAGCCATCGATGTTCGGAATCAGCTTCAGCGAACTGTTGCTGGTCGGGTTGGTCGCCCTGCTGGTGCTCGGCCCCGAGCGCCTGCCGGGCGCCGCACGTACCGCCGGCCTGTGGATCGGCCGCCTGAAGCGCAGTTTCAATACCATCAAGCAGGAAGTGGAACGGGAAATCGGCGCGGACGAGATCCGCCGGCAACTGCACAACGAGCACATCCTCTCGATGGAGCGCGAAGCGCAGAAGCTGCTGGCCCCGCTGACCGGTCAGAATCCCCCGCAGGAAACCCCGCCGCCGGCGGCCGAGAGCCCGGCGCCGAGCGTACCCACGCCGCCGCCGACCAGCACGCCTGCGGTTCCGCCCGCGGACGCCGCGGCACCGCCGGCAGTCGCTGCCTCCACTCCCCCTTCGCCACCGTCCGAGACGCCGCGTAATCCATGAGCGCCGATAAACCCGAGCAGCCCGAGCACGACCAGGAAATGCCCCTGGTCTCGCACCTGACCGAACTGCGTACGCGCCTGCTGCGCAGCGTGGCGGCGATCTTCCTGATCTTCGCCGGCCTGTTCTACTTCTCGCAGAAGATCTACACCCTGGTCTCCGAGCCGTTGCGCCGCTTCCTTCCGGAAGGCACCAGCATGATCGCCACCGACGTCGCCTCGCCGTTCCTCGCGCCGTTCAAGCTGACCATGGTGGTGGCGCTGTTCCTCGCCATGCCGGTGATCCTCGCGCAGGTCTGGGGCTTCATCGCGCCCGGCCTGTACAAGCACGAGAAACGCGTGGCGCTGCCGCTGCTGGTGTCCAGCATCATCCTGTTCTACGCCGGGATGGCCTTCGCCTACTTCCTGGTGTTCCCGATGATCTTCCACTTCTTCGCCAGCGTGACGCCCGAGGGCGTGGCGATGATGACGGACATCAACAGCTACCTGGACTTCGTCCTGACTCTGTTCTTCGCCTTCGGCGTCGCCTTCGAGATCCCGGTGGCCACGGTGCTGCTGATCTGGATCGGAGTGGTCGACGTCGAGTACCTGAAGAAGATCCGCCCGTACGTGATCATCGGCTGTTTCGTGGTCGGCATGGTCCTGACCCCGCCGGACATCTTCTCCCAGACCATGCTCGCGGTGCCGATGTGGCTGCTGTTCGAGATCGGCCTGCTGTTCGGCCGCCTGGTACGCAAGCGCGGCGAGCATCCGGACGACCAATCGGCCAGCGACGGCGACCAGCCTCCGGCCACCCGCCAGTGAACCTGCTGCTCCTCGACGACGCCGACTTCGTGTCGGCGGATCGTGCGGTCCTGCACGATCGCCGCCTCAAGCACCTGCACGAAGTGCACCGCGCCGAGAACGGCGACACCCTGCGGGTCGGCCGCCTCGGCGGCTGGATGGGCGAAGGTCGCCTGCTGAAGCTCGACGCCAGCGAGGCGACCCTGGAAGTGCGCTTCGACCAGCCGCCGCCGGCCAAGCTGCCGATCACCCTGCTGCTGGCCTTGCCGCGACCGAAGATGCTCCGCCGGGTGTTGCAGACCATCGCCGCGATGGGCGTACCGAAGCTGGTGCTGCTGAACAGCTACCGCGTGGAAAAGAGCTTCTGGCAGACCCCGTTCCTCGACCCGGCGGCGATCCGCGAGAACCTGGTCCTCGGCCTAGAGCAGGCCCGCGATACGGTGCTGCCGGAAATCATCGTCGAGAAGCGCTTCAAACCCTTCGTCGAAGACCGCCTGCCGGCCCTGGCCGCCGGCAGCCTCGGCCTGGTCGGCCATCCCGGTCCCTGGCCGGCCTGTCCGCGCGCGGTGGAGAAGCCGGTGACCCTGGCGATCGGCCCGGAAGGCGGCTGGATTCCCTACGAGGTCGACAAGCTGCGCGAAGCCGGACTGCATCCGGTGCAGCTCGGCGAACGCATCCTGCGCGTGGAAACCGCGGTCAGCGCCCTGCTTGCGCGGTTGTTCTGAAAAAACTCCGGTAAAAGACTGAAGGTTTTCCCCGCCCGGCCGACATCCTCTGTCGCGCAGGGCTCCGCACGACAACCATAAGACCTCGCCCGCCGGCCACGTACCGGCCCTCCGCGCCCGCACGCCGGACGCGACGACGCTGAGCCATTACCTGTTCCGCCACGCCATGGGGCTGCCAACCCAGGGTGTCGCACTGCCTGGAGTAATGACGATGTACGATTGGTGGGTTCTCCAACTGGCCAAGCTGAGCGTCAGCCGCAAGCTGATGGTCGGTTTCGGTGTCCTCCTCGCGCTGCTTCTGCTGGTGGTGATCAGCAGCAACCGCACCCTCACGCACCAGACCGCCCTCAGCGAGCAGCTCGCCGAAGTCGCCAGCCTGATGGAACAGACCCAGCAAGCCGAACAAGGCCGCCTGGCATTCGAAGCCGGCAGCGACCCGCGCCAGGCCGAGCAGGTCCGCCAGACCCTGGCCGGGATGCTCCAGCGCCTGCAGGCGCTGCGCGACAGCGAGCTCGACCCGGCCGCCCTGGCCCACCAGACCGAAGCCATCGAAGCCTACCGCAAGGCTTTCGACGACCTCGCCGCAGCCGATCAGCAACGCAGCGCCGCCCGTGGTGTGCTGGTGGGCACTGCACAGCAGGCGCTGGACAGCTTCGCCCGCCTCGAGGAACTGATGGACGCCAGCCTCGCGCAGCAGGCCGGCGACCCGCAGGCGTTGCAACGTAGCCGTGCGGTGGCCGACCTGCACCAACAGTTGCTCATGGTGCGTTACCAGGTGCGCGGCTACGTCTTCGAACGCAGCGACAAGGCCGAGCAGGCCGCGTTCGCCGCGTTCGACGCCCTCCGCCAGGCCGCCACGGCGCTGCGTGGCCAGTTGCCCGGCGAGGCCGATGCGGCGCTGGAACAGGCCATGGGTAGCCTCCAGGGCTATCGTGGCGGGATCGAGCAGTTCCGTGCCGGCGTCATCCGCACGCGCCAGGCGCAGCAAGCGATGCAAAGCAGCACCCAGGATATGGCCCGGGCCGGCCGGACCCTCACCGAAGCCGGTCGCCAATTGCGCGAGAGCACCGCCAGCCGCGACCGCGCCAGCCTCTGGCTGATCGCCGCGCTGGCCCTGGCCTTCGGCTGCGTCGCCGGCTGGGCGATCAACCGGCAGATCGTCCGGCCGCTGGACGAAGCCCTCGCGCAGGCCGAGGCCATCGCCGCCGGCGACCTCGGCAAGCGTCCGCAGAATCCCCTGACCCTCCAGCGCCGCGACGAACTGGGCCAGTTGCAGCGAGTCATGCAGCGCATGGGCGACAGCCTGCGCGAGCTGGTCGGGCGGATCGGCGACGGCGTCAGCCAGTTGGCCAGCTCCGCCGAGGAACTCTCGGCGGTCACCGAGCAGACCCGCGCCGGGGTCAACAGCCAGAAAGTGGAGACCGACCAGGTCGCCACCGCCATGCACGAGATGGCCGCCACCGTGCAGGACGTCGCGCGCAACGCCGAACTGGCTTCCCAGGCCGCTCGCCAGGCCGACGAAGAGGCGCGCCAGGGCGACGCGGTGGTCGACCAGGCGGTGACCCGCATCGAGCGCCTGGCTAGCGAAATGGACGTTTCCAGCGAAGCCATGGCGCGCCTGAAGAACGAGAGCGAGCAGATCGGCAGCGTCCTCGACGTGATCAAGTCGGTGGCCGAGCAAACCAACCTGCTGGCGCTCAACGCAGCCATCGAAGCGGCACGCGCCGGCGACGCCGGACGCGGCTTCGCGGTGGTCGCCGACGAGGTCCGCGGCCTGGCCCAGCGCACCCAGCAGTCCACCGCCGAGATCGAGGGCCTGATCCAGCGTCTCCAGCAGGGCGCCGGCGAAGCCGCCGAACGCCTGGAGAACAGCCGCTCGCTGACCGCCAGCACGGTGGAACTGGCGCGCCGCGCGGGCGCCGCGCTGGACAGCATCACCCGCACCGTCTCCGACATCCAGAACATGAACCTGCAGATCGCCACTGCCGCGGAGCAACAGAGCACGGTGGCCGAGGAGATCAACCGCAGCGTCCTCAGCGTACGCGACGTCGCCGAGCAGTCGGCCGCCGCCAGCGAGCAGACCGCCGCCTCCAGCGGCGAGCTGGCGCGCCTGGGCACGCAGTTGCAGGCACAGGTGGGACGCTTCCGCCTGTAACATCCCGAGAGGATCCTCCTTGCATCGGCAGCCCCTCCCGTCCATCGAAAGCGGACAGGAGGGGCACCTTTGCGTAGGATCAGGCTTTCGCCTTTTGGGAGATGACGCCATGCGCCCGATGACCATCGATATCGACGAACTGGCCTTCGCCCTGGATACCCCGGGAATCGACCACTACCTCGACCTGTACAGCGGCAAGGTGCTGCTGATCTCCGCCGAGGCGCCCGATCCCGAACTGGACGCATTGCTGGAAAACGAGCCGGAACGCCTGCTGCTGATCGACCCGCTGAGCACCACCCAGTCGCTGGGACTGATGCAGGATTTCCTCCGCGAGGTGGAAGAGCCGCACGCCTATGCGACGCTCGCCAACGCGCTGCAGAGCCGCAAGCCGTTCAAGGCCTTCAAGCACTCTCTGATGGAGTACCCGGAACTGTTGCAGGACTGGTACCGCTACCAGAACGAGCGCCTGCGCGAATGGGCGCTGGACTGGCTGGAGGACAACGATATCCAGCCGGCCGCGCGGCAGAGTCCGACGTCGCTCCTGCCGCCGCCGGGCAAGCCGTTCGCCTAGCGCGGTACTAGAGGACCTGGCGGAGGAAGGCCTGGGCCCGCGGGTCCTGCGGATTGTCGAAGAACTGCGCCGGCGGCGCGTCCTCCAGCAGCTTGCCGTGGTCGAAGAACAGCACGCGGTCGGCCACTTCGCGGGCAAAGCCCATCTCGTGGGTCACGCAGACCATGGTCATGCCTTCCACGGCCAGGGTCTTCATGACGTCGAGGACTTCGCCGACCATCTCCGGATCGAGCGCCGAGGTCGGTTCGTCGAACAGCATCACCTTGGGGTCCATGCACAACGCGCGAGCGATCGCCACGCGCTGCTGCTGGCCGCCGGACAGGCGCGAGGGATATTCGTCGGCCTTCTGCCCGATGCCGACCTTGGCCAGCAGCGCCCGCGCCTTGGCCTCGCGCTCGGCCTTGCCGCGCTTGCGCACCACGCGTTGGGCCAGGCAGAGGTTCTCGAGCACGGTCATGTGCGGGAACAGGTTGAAATGCTGGAACACCATGCCGACTTCGCGGCGGTAGGCATTGATGTCGGTCCTCGGGTCGGCCAGGTCGACGCCGTCGATGCTCACCGAGCCTTCGTCGAACTCCTCCAGGCCGTTCAGGCAGCGCAGGAAGGTCGACTTGCCGGAACCGGACGGACCGATCACCACCAGTACCTCGCCCCTGGCCACGCGGGTACTCACGTCGTCCACCGCGCGCACTACCTGGCCGCGGGTATCGAAGACCTTCAGCAGGTTGCGTACTTCAATCACTTTGTCCGAGCCTCCGCTCCAGTCGGGATGCCATGTGCGAAAGGGGCAGGTTCAACAGCAGGTACAACGCGGCGACGCAGAACCAGATCTCGAAGGTGGAGAACGAGGTGGTGATCGCCTCGCGGCCGCTCTTGGTCAGTTCGGTGATGGCGATCACCGAGACCAGCGAGGTGTCCTTGACCAGGCTGATGAACTGCCCGGCCAGCGGCGGCAGCACGCGCTTGAAGGCCTGCGGCAGGATCACGTAGCGCATCGACTGGCCGGCGTTCAAGCCCAGGGAGCGGGCGGCCTCGTTCTGTCCGCGGGCGATGGACTGCACGCCGGCCCGGATGATCTCGGCCACGTAGGCGCCGGTGAACAGCGCCAGCGCCGCAACCCCGGCGAACTCGCGGGACAGGTTGAGCACGGTGCCGATGAAGAAGTAGAAGATGAAGATCTGCACCAGCAACGGCGTGCCGCGCACCAGTTCGACGTAGATCGTCGACAGGTCGTGCAGGGTCGGGTTCTTCGACAGCCGGCAGAGGCCGGCGACCAGGCCGATAGCCAGACCGATGGCACCGGACACCAGCGATAGCCAGAGGGTGGTCCACAGACCCCAGAGCAGTGGGCCGGCGGCCCAGTGGCGGGTCACCCCGACCGCGTCGCCCTCGGCCACGTCGTCGCCTTCGGAGAATTGCAGGCTGTCCTGGGCGACGGTCACGACCTGCTTCTCGCCGCTCTCGCCAAGCAGCGTGACGCGCGCGTCCCTGCCCTGTTCCTCGATAGCCTCGACCCGGCCGATCTCGTTGGCCCGTAAAGGCTCCTCGGCCTGGTAGGCGAAGTACTGCGGAACGCGGTTCCAGCGCCATTCATAGGAAATCAGCGAGGTGGAGAACCACAGCGCCCAGGCCAGGACCAGCAGGATCAGCCCGGTCAGCAGGTGCCAGGGCCAGACGGAACGTTTCTTCTTGGTCACGGAAACTCTCTCGAACGATGGAATGCGCAGGTACGACGGCCCCCTTCGCGGGGGCCGTCAGCGGTTCATTCCATTTCCTTCAGCCACTCGGTGTTCTTGAACCACTTGTCGTGGATGCGCTGATAGGTGCCGTCTTCGCGGATCTGATGGAGGAAGTTGTTGATGAAATTGATGCTGTCGTAGTCGCCTTTCTTCAGGCCGAACGCCAGCGGCTCGTAGGTGAACGGCTGGTCGAGGTAGACCAGCTTGCCGGCGCCGAACTTGCTCACCGCCACCACGTTGTAGGGCGAGTCGTAGATGAAGGCGTCAGCCTTGCCGTTGACCACGTCCATCACCGCTTCCGGCTCGTTGTCGAAGCCGTGGTACTTGGCCTTGCTGATCAGCTTGCGGGCAACGATCTCACCGGTGGTGCCGATCTTCGAGGTGATGCTGTACTGCGGATCGTTCAGGTCCTTGTAGGACTTGATCTTGCCTTCCAGTTCCTTGCGCACCAGCAGGGTCTGGCCGACCACGATGAAGGGCTCGGAGAAGTTCAGGCGCAGGTTGCGCTCCTGGGTCAGGGTCATGCCCGAGCCGATCATGTCGAACTTGTCGGTCAGCAGCGCCGGGATGATGCCGTCGTAGCTGGTGGAGACCAGCTCCAGCTTGACGCCCATGGACTTGGCCATGGCCTTGAGCAGGTCGACTTCGAAGCCAATGATCTGGCCACGCTTGTTGGTCATCTCGAACGGCATGTAGGTCGGGTCCATGCCGACCCGCAGGGTGCCGCGCTTGACCGCGTCCTCCACCGCGCCGGCCGCCTGGACCGAAGCCACGCCCACCAGGGCGCAGACGCCCAGAACCAATGAAGCAAGATACTTTTTCATTCCCCAATCCCCAGCAGTCTTAGAAACACAGTCGTCGAACGGATGCTCTCGTCGTGTCGCCGTCCCGGGCGGGCAGCAGGCCATGACCGGCTGCGCAAAAGGCGGCCGATAGTACCTCAGCTGGCGAACGATACGAGACTTTCTGGATTGCCGGCGCAGGGTAACAGCAGCGCCGCACGGGGAAAACAGGCAAGAAACAGACCATGCCCCCGGCGGCGTTCCGCCGGGGGCATGGGATCAGGACTGGGCGGCGGGCAGCAAGCCGGCGTCGCCGGGCACTACCTGGGCCAGCGGTACGCTGGCGGCGTGGGGGTCGTCCGCCTCGGCCTTGCGCCAGCGGCCGAGCCAGTCGTCGCGGTCCTCTTCCCAGACCCGCGTATGCAGGCGCGAAAGTGCTACCGGGTCACTCAACAGAGCCAGGCGCGTGGCGCCGTCGAGCTGTTCCGGGCCCTTATCGATGGCCTTGCCGATACGCTCGCCGCGCACCGTCTCGATGGCTTGCGCACGGTTGTGGCGAGCCGTGCCCATGGCGCAGGCCAGGGCGTTGAGCAACGGATCGACGGCGGCCTTGAGGAAGCCATCCTTGAGCGCATGCCAGCGGTTCTCGTAGGTGTACTCGTCGGTGGCGCGCAGCTCGCGCGGCGTGTCGTACTCCTCCGGGATCAGGAACAGCTTTTCGTCGCGGGCGCGCAGGCCCAGCTTCACCCGGCTGGAGATCACCGATACCGGGATCGACAGGATCAGCGAACCGACGATCGGCGACAGCCACCACAGGAAGCGCGGGTTGAGCCAGGCCACCAGCAGGGTCCAGGCGATACCCAGTAGAGTCTGCATGCCGTGCCGGCGGATCGCCTCGCTCCAGGGCGTGGCGTCGTCGTCGCGCTGCGGCGAGTTCCACTGCACCGACCAGCCGAGGAAGGCGGCAAGCACGAAGCGGGTGTGGAAGAGCATGCGCACCGGCGCCAGCAGCACCGAGAAGAACATCTCCAGGAGCATGCTCAGGGTCACCCGGATCACCCCGCCGAAACCCTTGGCGCCCTTGGCCCAGATCAGCATTACGCTGAGCAGCTTGGGCAGGAACAACAGGGTCAGGGTGGTGGAGAACAACGCGATGGCCTTCTCCGGATGCCACTGCGGCCAGATCGGGAACAGCTGCCGCGGTTCCAGGAAGTACTGCGGCTCCATCAGTTGGTGCACCGCCAGCAGCGCGGTGGAAAGCACCAGGAAGAAGAACCACAACGGCGCCGACAGGTAGGACATGACCCCGGTGAGGAACACCGCGCGGTGCACCGGGTGCATGCCCTTGACCAGGAACAGGCGGAAGTTCATCAGGTTGCCATGGCACCAGCGGCGGTCGCGCTTGAGTTCGTCGAGCAGGTTCGGCGGCAGTTCTTCGTAGCTGCCGTCGAGGTCGTAGGCGATCCACACGCCCCAGCCGGCACGGCGCATCAACGCAGCCTCGACGAAGTCGTGGGACAGGATCGCGCCGGCGAACGAGCCCTTGCCCGGCAACGGCGCCAGGGCGCAGTGGTCGATGAAGGGCTGCATGCGGATGATCGCGTTGTGGCCCCAGTAGTGCGACTCGCCGAGTTGCCAGAAGTGCAGGCCGGCGGTGAACAGCGGGCCGTAGACGCGGGTGGCGAACTGCTGCATGCGCGCATACAGGGTGTCCATGCCGGACGCCTTCGGCGCGGTCTGGATGATCCCCGCCTCAGGATTGGCCTCCATCAGGCGTACCAGCTTGGCCAGGCAGTCGCCGCTCATCACGCTGTCGGCGTCCATCACCACCATGTAGCGGTAGTCGCCGCCCCAGCGCCGGCAGAAGTCGTCGATGTTGCCGCTCTTGCGCTTCACCCGACGCCGGCGGCGACGGTAGAAGATCTTGCCGAAGCCTTTGGTCTCGCGGCACAGCTCGAGCCAGGCCTGCTGCTCGGCGACGGCGATATCCGGGTCGTTGGTGTCGCTGAGGACGAAGAAGTCGAAGCGCTCCATCTCGCCGGTGGCGGCCATCGACTCGACGGTCGCCCGCAGGCCGGCGAATACCCGCGGCACGTCTTCGTTGCAGATCGGCATGACGATCGCCGTGCGGGCGTCGGCGGCGATCGGCTCGCTGCCGGCGCTGCTGCCGGAGATCCGGTAGCGGTCACGCCCGGTGAGCAGCTCCCAGAAGCCCATCAGCGCGGTCCAGAAGCCGGCCGAGACCCAGCAGAAGAGGATCGCGAAGAGCGTCAGGATGCCGAACTGGATGACATAGGGCAGCACCTGCTGGACGGTATCCAGCAGGCTCTGCTGGGCCAGCTCCTCCAGGTCGACGAAGGCCCAGCCCTGGTAGGGCAGGATGCCTTTCATGTAGTAGGTGGCGACCGAGGTCTGCGCCAGCATCAACAACAGCAGGATGAACCGGCGCAGCGAGCCGACCCGCTGCCAGCGGGCCCGCGGCAGGGCACGCTTGGGCTTGGGCGGGTTGCTGCGTCCGGTCAGCCGACGCCAGCCGCGCACCAGGATGTTGGTGCGCCAGGGCTCGGGAATCACCTTGGTACGGCGGATCGGCGGGGAAATCTTGAGGAAGGTGCGACCCTGGGCGTCGACGCCGAACATCTCGGCGTCGTCCAGCTCAGGGGTGCCCAGCTGCAGGCGGGCGCGTACCGAGGCCAGGGCGGGATCGCCCCCGGCATCGGCAGCGGCGCCTTCCGCTCCCGCCAGGCGAGCGTGCAGCTCGGAGAAGGAAGCGGACTCGCCAAGCCGCTCCCGCTCCTCTTCCGCCAGGGGAAGATGAGCGAGGTAGTCGGCCAGCGGTGCTTTCGTAGTGGATGGGTTATTCATCGGCAGGCAGCTGATAGCTCCAGGTTTCGCTCAGTGGCTTCTGCGCCTCGTCGACCAGCGCCGCGCGCATTTCCACCGGCTTCTTCGGATCCTTGACCTTGATCCGCAGCGTCAGGCGCCAGCCTTTCAGGACCGGGTTGTAACGCAGGCTGTTCTCCACCACCTCGGCGTTGCTGTCGGTGCTGACCTGGGTGGTCACCGGCGCGTCCGGCGCCAGGTCCTTCAGGGCCGGCCCTTCGAAGTCGACGACCAGGGCGGTGCTGCCGTCCTGCTGGCGGATCAGGTTCTTCTGCTTCACGTCGCCGACCGAGCGCATGGTCTGCTTGACCCAGGAGGATTTCGGGTCGTGCAGCTCGTCTTCATCCATGGTCCAGTGCAGGCGGTAGGCGAAGTCCAGCGGCTTTCCGACCTCAGGCTGGGTCTCGGGGTTCCAGAACGCGACGATATTGTCGTTGGTTTCGTCCGGGGTCGGGATTTCCACCAGTTCCACGGTGCCCTTGCCCCAGTCGCCCTTCGGCTCGATCCAGGCACTCGGACGCAGGTCGTAGCGGTCATCCAGGTCTTCGTAGCGGGAGAACTCGCGGCCGCGCTGGAGCAGGCCGAAGCCTTTCGGGTTCTCCACGCTGAAGGTGCTCACCGACAGGTGCTTCGGATTGTTCAGCGGACGCCACAGCCACTCGCCGTTGCCGGCATGGATCTGCAGGCCGCTGGAGTCATGCAGCTCGGGCCGGAAGTTGTGCTGCTCGGACGGCTGGTTGGAGCCGAACAGGTACATGCTGGTCAGCGGCGCCAGGCCCAGCTTGCTGACCTTGTCGCGGAGGAACACGCGGGCCTGGACATCCATCACCGCATCCTTGCCCGGACGCAGCACGAAGCGGTAGGCGCCGGTGGCCCGCGGCGAGTCGAGCAGGGCGTAGATCACCAGTTGCTTGTCCTGCGCCTTCGGCCGCTCGATCCAGAATTCGCGGAAGCGCGGGAACTCTTCGCCCGAAGGCAGCGCGGTATCGATCGCCAGGCCGCGCGCCGACAGACCGTAGACCTGGCCCTTGCCGACCACGCGGAAGTAGCTCGCGCCAAGGAAGGTGGCGATCTCGTCCTGCTTGTCGGCCTTGTTGATCGGATAGAGCACGCGGAAACCGGCATAGCCGAGATCCTTGGTGGCATTCTCGTCGAACTTCAGGGATCCGAAATCGAACTTGGTGCGATCGTACTTGATCGGCTTGACCGTGGTAGCGGTCACCTCGTTGATCTTCACCGGCGTGTCGAAGTGCATGCCCTGGTGATAGAAGCTCAGCTTGAACGGCGTCTTCAGCTTGCCCCAGTAGGCGCGCTCGTTGATGAAACGGATCTGCTGGTAATCGGCGAATTTCATTTCGCTGAATTCCGATGGCAGGTTGCTGGTCGGCGCGGAATACTTGTCGCCGGCCAGGTCCTTGGCCTTGCTCGCCACGTCGTCGATGCTGAACGCCCATACCGGGGCGGCGACGAATGCCAGCGCGGTCGAGCCGGCAAGCAGCAGGGTGCGCACGCGGGCGCGGAAATCGGTGTTTGAAACGGAACGGAAAATCACGAGGCCCCCTCGTCCGTGAACATGAATTACTGAAGACGCCCTGACCGTTCAGGGGTCTCCGACGGCACCGGAGTGCCGGTCGAACATGGTTTCGCCACATTCGCTGCCAAACCCGATAGATAGCCAGATTTGGCGCGATCTGACAAAAAGAATGCCTGTTTCCAGTCATTCGCGTTACGTGCACCGGGCCTGGAAGACCAGGGGGCATGCCGCTCGTCGGCTAGCGACCCCAGAGGTTCCGACCCTGCCCGGGCGGAATGATTCCCGTCCATTGGGTTGCAGGACGCCCCGCCCGGCATCGGGATGCCGGCCGGCCTGTCCTGTACAGCATGAAATCGGCGTGCGGATGATGCACCGAGGTTGTGACAAAAGGCCATGTATCTGTCACAAAAATTCACCGTTCCGGCCCCGCCATCCCTCCCTGAAGCACCTTGGGGAAAATCCCCTCGACGCCGATCAACTCTCCAGCAGGAAGGTCACCGGCCCGTCGTTGACCAGGTGCACCTGCATGTCGGCGCCGAAACGCCCGGTCGCCACCTGCGGATAGGCCTCCCGCGCCAGTTTCACCAGGTGCTCGAACACCGCCTCTCCTTGCGCCGGCGGCGCCGCGCTGGAGAAGCTCGGACGCAGTCCGCTGCGGGTGTTCGCCGCCAGGGTGAATTGCGAGACCAGCAGCAAGCCGCCCTGCACGTCCAGCAAGGACCGGTTCATCTTGCCCTCGTCGTCGCCGAACACCCTGTAGTTGAGCAGCTTGTGCAGCATCTTCGCCGCGCAACGCTCGCCATCCTCGGGCTCGACCCCGACCAGCACCAGCAGGCCGCGATCGATGGAGCCGACGATTTCGCCGCCAACCTCCACCCGCGCCGCGCCGACGCGCTGCAGCAATGCCTTCATTCGGCCTCCGGCGGCAGGTCGAGCAGTCGCCGGCCGATCTCGTTGGTGGCGCGCACCAGCGCATCGACTATCCCCGGCTCGCTGGCGGTATGCCCGGCGTCGCGGATGATCTGCAGTTCGCTGTTCGGCCAGGCCTGGTGCAAGGCCCAGGCATTGTCCAGGGGACAGATGGCGTCGTAGCGGCCATGCACGATCACGCCAGGCAGATGGGCGATGCGGTGCATGTCCTCGAGCAACTGGTTGGGCCTGAGGAAGCCCTGGTTGACGAAGAAGTGGTTCTCGATGCGCGAGATCGACAGCGCCCTGCCCGGCTCGGTGAAGCGGTCCACCACCATGGGGTTGGGGCGCAGCGTGGCGGTGCGGCCCTCCCAGGTCGACCAGGCCTTGGCAGCGTGCATCTGGGCGATCTGGTCGCTACCGGTCAGGCGCTTGTGGAAGGCCGCCAGCAGGTCGCCGCGCTCTTCCGGCGGGATCGGCGCGACATAGTCTTCCCAATAGTCGGGGAACAGGCGGCTGGCGCCTTCCTGGTAGAACCAGTGGATGTCCTGCGGACGGCAGAGGAAGATGCCGCGCAGGATCAGCGCATGGACCCGCTCGGGATGGGTCTGCGCGTAGGCCAGCGACAGGGTCGAGCCCCAGGAACCGCCGAACAGCACCCACTTCTCGATACCCAGGTGCTCGCGCAGGCGCTCCATGTCCGCCACCAGCTCCCAGGTGCTGTTCTTCTCCAGGCTGGCGTGGGGCGTGGAACGGCCGCAACCGCGCTGGTCGAAGGTGACGATACGGTAGAGGTTGGGATCGAAGAAGCGACGCGACAGGGCATCGCAACCGGAGCCGGGGCCGCCGTGGACGAAGACGACCGGCAGTCCGTCCGGCGAACCGCTTTCGTCGGCATACAGCACATGCGGTTCGTCGACGGCCAGCTCGTGGCGAGCGTAGGGTTTAATTTCCGGATACAGAACTAGCATGATGCGCTCCCGAGGCGATGTGTTCGGCCCCCGGCGCAAACGTCGACAGCGGGGCCCGTCCTTTGCTCTGCCGCGCATGATACTTCGGCGCCGGGAAAAAAACCGAGCGGCTTTCATGTCCGCCCCGGTAGAGGGGAAACCATCAATCCAAGCAACGGCGCCTGGCGCCGGGAGAACGAGCATGGCCGAGGCCTTGCGACACCGTATCCGCGCCGCCGGCCTGCTGGTGGTGGAGCAACGCATCCTGCTGGTCCGCCACGAGGTCGGCGGCGACATCTACTGGATTCCGCCCGGCGGCGGCTTCGAGTCGGAATGCGACGAATCGACGAAGGATACCGTCCGGCGCGAGTTTTTCGAGGAGACCGGCCTGCGGGTGGACGTCGGCCCGCTGGTCTACGTGCGCGAATTCGCCGAACCCGCCGCCGGGCGCTTCCACATGGAGCTGTTCTACCGCATCGACGCCTGGCGTGGCGAGCCGACCCTGGCCAACCTGAAGGGCCTGGGCGGCGACGAGTTCGATATCCGCGAGGTCGGCTGGATCGCCCGCGACGAACTGCCTGGCCTGCCGTCGTTCTATCCGGCCGAACTGGCCGACGACGTCTGGTCGCGCCTGGACGCGCCGACGCCGTCGATCCGCCACCTCGGCCTGCAGCGCTAGACGCTCACTGCACCGGATCGCTGGTGGGGTTCTCGAGGATCGCCTTCAGCTCCGCGGTCATGGGAAACTCCAGGTTCAACCCCTTGGGCGGGATCGGCTGCTGGAACCAGCGCTGGTAGATGCCCTGTATCTCGCCCGAGCGATACAGCCCGGCCAGGGTCTCGTTGACCAGGGCAAGGAACTGCGGGTCGTCCTTGCGCACCATGCAGCTGTAGATCTCCCGCGATTGCGGCTCGCCGACCACCACCCAGTCGTGCGGCTGGCGCGCCTTGGCGCGTTCGCCGTAGAGCAGCGCATCGTCCATGTAGAAGGCCACCGCGCGACCCGATTGCAGCATCTGGAAGGCTTCGCCGTGGTCCTTGGCGCTGACCACGTTCATCCCCAGCTTGTGTTCGGCGTTGTAGTTCTTCAGGTAGCGCTCGTTGGTGGTGCCGGCGGTGGTCACCACGTTCTTGCCCTTGAGGTCGTCGAAGTGGGCGATGCCGCTGTCCTTGCGGGTCAGCAACTGGCCCTTGACGTAGATGAAGCCGTAGGAGAACGCCACCTGTTTCTGCCGCTCGGCGGTGACCCCGGTGGAGCCGCACTCCAGGTCGACGGTGCCATTCTGCACCAGAGGGATACGGGTCTGCGAAGTGACCAGGTTGTACTTCACCTTGAGTTCCGGCTTGCCGAGGGTGCTTTTGAGCCGCTCCACCACCTTGTCGGCCAGTTCCACCGAATAGCCCATGGGCTGGCCGCTGTTATCGCCAAGGTAGGAGAAAGGCACCGAGGCATCGCGATAACCCAGGGTTATCGTGCCGTTGTCGGCAACCTTCTTCAGGGTGCCGCTGAGTTCCTCGGCCTGCGCGGCGCCGATGGCGAGCGACAGGGAGAGTGCGAGAGTGCTGGATACAAGGATTTTCATCGGAGGTTCTGCCTCTTTTTTCTTATGGCTATGGAAAGTAAGTCAGCCCCTGGCCGCCACCACGGTGATCTCCACCAGCACCGACGGACGCGCCAGCTCCGCCTGGACGGTGGTCCGGCTGGGCGCCTGGCCGGTCGGCAACCACTGGGTCCAGACCTCGTTCAGGGCGGCGAAATCGCGGGCGATGTCCTTCAGGTAGATGGTCGCGCTGAGGATACGCTCCTTGCGCGACCCGGCCTCGGCCAGCAGCGCGTCGATCTTCGCCAGCACCTCGCGGGTCTGGCCATGGATATCCTCGGCCTGGCCCGGCACCTGGCCGGAAAGAAATACCAGGGCGTCGAAGCAGACCGCGGCGGACAGGCGGTCGTTGGTGGCGATACGGGTCGGTTCCATGGGAGTGCTCCAGGTCGAGGGGAATTCAGCCAGCCAGCGCGCCGCGCGGAAGCAGGCCAGAGGTATCGATGCTCGGCGGGCGGCGGCCGATCTGCTCGGCCAGCAGGCGCCCGCTGCCGCAGGCCAGGGTGAAGCCGAGCGCGCCGTGGCCGAGGTTGAGCCAGAGGTTGCGGTAGCCGCCGTTGCCCACCAGCGGTACCCCGGTGGGCGTGGCCGGGCGCATGCCGGCCCATTCGACGGCGGCGTCGAAATCGCCGCCCTGCGGGAACGTGTCTCGCGCCTGCTGGCGCAGCAGTGCCAGGCGCGCGGGCTCGAGGCCGGGGTCGAAGCCGACGATGTCGACCATCGCGGCGATCCGCAGCCGCTCGCCGATTCGCGCGTAGACGATCTTGCGGTCGTAATCGGTGATGCTGGTATCCGGCGCGCGGTGCTGCGCGCCGACCGGCAGGGTCAGGCTATAGCCCTTGAGCGGGTATAGCGGCAGGCGCAGGCCCGGCAGCATCAATTCGGCGCTGCGGTAGCCGGCGGCCAGCACCACATGATCGGCCTCGATGAGATCGCCGCCGACCTCGACGCCACGCACCGCCGCGCCGCCCTCGACGATCTTCGTCACCCTGCGGCCATGCAGTTGCCGGCAATGTCCGGAAGCCTGCAAGCGCTCGGCAAGTTGCACGCAGAAGGCATGGCAGTCGGCGACCTCCTCGTCCGGCGTGTGGATGCCGCCGACGAAGGGCGCGTCGGACAGGGCCGGCTCCAACTCGCGGCACTCGGCGGCGGACAGGACGAATTGCGCCGAGGGATCGGCCAGGCCCTGGCGGGCCCGCGCAAAGCTGGCCGGTTGGCGAAACGCCACCAGCTTGCCGTTGCGCCGCCAGTCGAAGCCATCGAGGCCATCCTCCTCGCGCCAGTCCTGCAGGGTGCGCTGGCTGAGCAATGCCAGGCGCAGCAGGTGCGCGGCATTGCGGCGGTTCAGCGAGCCGCGGCAGGCCGCGAGGAAGCCCAGCAGCCAGCGCCACTGCGCCGGATCAAGACGCGGCCGCAGGCGCAACGGCGCATCGTTGCGCAGCAGCCAGCCGAGCGCCTGGGCCGGCACGCCGCTGTCGGCCAATGGCGCCACGTAGCGATAGGACAACTGCCCGCCATTGGCGTAGCTGGTTTCCAGCCCGCCCCGCTCGCGCGCTTCCACCAGGGTCACGTCGAATCCTTCGCGAACCAGGGCGTAGGCCGTGGCCAGGCCGACCACGCCGGCGCCGATGATGCAAACCCGCTGAGCCATGACAATCGTTATCCAGGTGTTTTCCAGGGCTTCGACGATAGGCGCGGATGACAGCGGTAGGACAATGAATAAAGATGGCCAGGGTATAAATCCAGGTTATGGGATCGCGCCGATGAAGCTCCGCCATATCGAAGTGTTCCAGGCGATCCGCCAGGCTGGCTCGGTCAGCGGCGCCGCACAGTTGCTGCATGTGTCCCAACCGGCGGTGAGCAAGGTCCTGCAGCACGCCGAGCAGCAACTGGGCTTCCCGCTGTTCTTGCGAGTGCGCGGCAAGCTGCTGGCGACTCCGGAAGCGCTGGAACTGGAGCGCGAAGTGGCCAAGCTCAGCGATAGCCTGCAGGCGGTGCGGCGCCTGGCGCAGAACCTGCGGCGCCAGCCGGGCCACAGCCTGCGCATCGGCGCCACCCCGGCCCTGGCGCTGTCGCTGCTGCCGCGGGCGATCGGCGAATGGAGCGCGCGCTATCCGCAGAGCGGCTGCGAACTGGCCACCTTGCATTCGCGCGAGCTGGTGCAGGGCCTGCTGATGCGCGAACTGGACCTGGCCCTGAGCCTGAAGCAGCCGGAACACCCCGGCCTGCGCGGCGAAGCCATCGCCAGCGGCGTATTGGTGGCCCTGGCGCCGCGCGAACACTGGCCCGAAGCGGAACGCCGGCAGCCGCTGAGCCTGGCCGGGCTGGCCGGCGAAGCGCTGATCGGGCTGTCCACCGCCGACCCGCTGTTCGCCCGCCTGGAGGATTACCTCAGCGCCGTGGAGCCACCGCCGCAGGTGAAGATCGCCGTGCAGACCTACGCCCTCGCCCGCGCCCTGGTGGAGGCTGGGGCGGGCCTGGCGCTGGTCGATCCCTTCACCGCCCTCGGCGCCGACCCGCACAGCACCGCGATCCGCCCATTGAGCCCGGCCTTCCCGGTCACCCTCTACGCCATCACCCGCGCCGACGAAACCCCGCCGCACACCCTCGCTCCGCTGCTGCGGATGCTCGCCCGCCAGGCCGAGGAGCGTTTGCGGGCCGTGCAGATGTAGCATTTGCCGCCTGGCCTGCCGCTGGAAACCTTGGACGTCGTTCTGGCCCACGCCTCGCGTACTTACCGCTCCGGCTTCCAGTCTGGGTGGTCCGCGTCGTAGCCCTGGGTGGGGTGAGGAGGCAGAGGATGGTCTTCTATCAGATGGGGGAAACGTAAGTCAGGGTCGGCCTCAAGCTTTTTGTAGATTGAATAATACGCTTCTTGCAACTTTTCGTCGGGGGCGTACCACATTGCACTTGCAGGAGGAGTCTCACTTCCGAAGACTCGTGATAGGAAAAAAGCCGCGCTCTTGCCCCCCTGAGAGACTGACGCCTGATAATAAACCAGTGCCTTTGGGAAATTGTGCTCCACTATCTTGTAATACGCTCCCAACTCATAATTAGCCGGCGCATAGCCCTGGCTAGCAGCACAGTGAGTATACGCCAACCCCAAATCCTTTTTTTTGGCCACATATATATAAAGCTTACCTAGTTCGGTTAGCGCCGGCGGATTTCCTAGGCTAGCAGCCTTATCAAGAAAAGTAAGTCCGTCAGTTGCAGGATTCTTGACCCCGGCACGATTACCGATCATTGCCCCCATATTATAGAAACCTTGAGGAATCTTCAGATCGATCATTTTCTGGTAAAGGTCTAGAGCTTTCTGAGTGTCCTTCTCCACACCTCCCGGCCAACCGGTACGATAGAGGTTCGCCAAGTTATGCATGGCCTTCCAGTGGCCACGCTCCACTGCCTTGCTGTAAAGCTCGACGATACGGCCCCAGGGCCGCAGAGTATCGGGCTTGGCCAAGGCGGCTGCTTCGCGGTACCAGACATCGGCTTGCGAATCCAACGGCGGCAGATGGCCTTTTTCATTAACGCAGACAAACGATTTGCTGTTGGCCATCACGGGGACGGCTGCAAGACACAGCACGGCCCAAAGTCCAATAGCCATCAGCCGCATCACTGCTCCGGTTTCCAGTCAGGCCGATCTGCGTCGTAGCCCTGAGTGGGATGAGGTGGTAACGGATGCTCCTTCATCAGGTTGGGAAAACGTAAATCAGGATCAGCTTCAAGCTTTTTATAGATTGAATAATATTCCTTGTGTAGTTTTTCATCGGGGGAGTACCACATTCTGTCAACATCGGGACTGGTCTTATCAAAAACTCCGGACATGAAGAGGGCAGCATCATCATTTCCTTGACTGGCAGCAAGAAGATAATATCTTGCTGCTTTTGGAAAGTTGTGTTCAACGAGTTCGTAGTAACTCCCCAACTCATAGTTTGCCGGAGCATAACCCTGACTCGCAGCACATTGGGTATATGCCAAACCCAACTCTCTGTTTTTGGCCACATAAATATAAAGCTTACCCAGTTCGGTTAGCGCCGGCGGATTTCCTAGGCTAGCAGCCTTATCAAGAAAAGTAAGACCATCAGTTGCAGGATTATTGACCCCGGCACGATTACCGATCATTGCCCCCATATTATAGAAACCTTGAGGAATCTTCAGATCGATCATTTTCTGGTAAAGGTCTAGAGCTTTCTGAGTGTCCTTCTCCACACCTCCCGGCCAACCGGTACGATAGAGGTTCGCCAAGTTATGCATGGCCTTCCAGTGGCCACGCTCCACTGCCTTGCTGTAAAGCTCGACGATACGGCCCCAGGGCCGCAGAGTATCGGGCTTGGCCAAGGCGGCTGCTTCGCGGTACCAAGCATCGGCTTGCGAATCCAACGGAGGAAGATGGTCTTTTTCATTAACGCAGACGAATGATTTGCTGTCGGCCATAACGGAAACTCCGAAACTCAGCAGGAAAGTGAACAGACAAATAGAGATACGCATCGCTCAGTCCACCGTAAAATTGGGACTATAGGGTGTGGTGACATCCCAGAACCGCAATAAATGGGTCGTTAGAGATTCACCATTTCGCTGCTGCTTCCAGTTCTTATCCATCTTCTGATTCCACAGCTTGAAGTTTTCTTCGGTCGTTTCGGCCAACTTATAAGCATGTGCCCCCCACAACTCCTCCCGCATCGCCCTCGCCAAATCCGGATTGGGTTGGGCAACCCCCAATTCGCTGTCGCTATGCATGCTGCGGACATTGATATTGGCCGAGCTGAGCAGGGTATAGAGGTCGTCCACCAGCAGCAGCTTGGAGTGCACGTAGATGTGCTTGTAGCGCGCCTTCAGCGGCGGCGCCCCGAGGGCGGCCTCGGCTTCGGCGGACATGCGTACTGGCGGCGGGCTGCCGGGGGCGGGGTCGCTGGTGGCCAGGGTGGCGATGACCACCTTGAGGCCGGGCACGTCGGCGAGCTGGTAGGGCTTGTCGTCCTCGCCGGTGTTCTTCGCCAGTTCGGGAATGTCCTGCGCGCCGAGACCGCCGAGGCGTTGCTCGACTTCCGGCGTCACGCCTTTCTCTTCGAGCGCCTCGATCTTGCGTTGCAGCCGTTCGATGTTGTTTTCCTGGCCGCGCCGGACATAGGGATCGGGGTGCGGGTTTTCCCTGAGCTGCTTCAACTGCTCGCGCTTTTCCCGCAGGTCATGCGCCAGGTCGCGCTGCACTTGCGGCATCAGCTGCTCCTGGCCCACGCCTTTCATCATGTCGTAGGTGGTCTTCGAGGCGTCGCTGGAGTCGGGGGTGTTGGTCACGACGAACAGGTACAGGTCGCCGGGCACGCCCCGGGCCTTGCGGGCCTGCGCGGTCTTCCGCAGGCGCTCGGCGAAGCCGGCATAACGGAAGTACTGGTTTTCCATGTAGACGTAGTCGGTGGCATTGCCCAGGGCCTTGAGATAGTGCTCCAGGATCGAGCGCTCGCCGTCCTGTGGCTGGGTCCGGCAAATCTGCGCAACGCTGTTGCTGGCGGGCGTGGCGATCTTCGGCAGCGGCAAGGCGTCGCGCTCGGCGGTCAGCGATGGCGTCGAGAACCAGCGCTTGTACCACGGCGTCTCGAGGTCCCAGGCCTCGCTGAAGTTGCGGCTGAGGTCGGCCAGCACCGGTCCCTGGACCTGCATGGAGATATCCTGCCAGGGCCCGAACCCGGGATCGCGACCGGCGGCGCGGTCGTCGAACAGGTGGGCACTGGTGTCCCAGTAGTTGCGGTGCATGTTGTGACCCATGACGAAGCCGATGGCCTGCGGGCTACCATAGTCGACCAGGACCATCTTCTGGTGATGGCTGGCGAACTGGGTGAGTACCAGCAACTGGCCGATGCCCAGGTCGTCGATGCCATCGGCGCGCAACAGGTGGATCAGGCTTTGCAGCCGCCCGTTGACGAGGCGTACCTGCTCGCCGTTCATCACCGGCCTGGCCGTCTGCTCGAAGTCGCGGGTACGGAACTCGACGTTCTGCAACCCACCGCCGCGTACCGCCTTGAACCAGTCGCGGGTGAATATCTGCCCCCAGGGATCCTGGCGGGTGCCGCCGGAACCGCGCTTGCCGCCGTAGCCCTGGGCCTCGCTGCTGTCGAGAGTGCGCTGGATCTCGGCGTTCTCCGCCTCCAGCTCGGCGATGCGCGCCCGCGCGTGGGCGGCGCCCCGCGGGTCGAAGCTCGGCAGCCTGCCTTCGCGGTGCAGCCGTTCCGAGCGTTCCAGGGCTTCCTGCTGCCGCGCGATGAGGTTGAGGTTATGCTGGCGCCGCTGCTCCAGCCGCAGCACCTCGTTGTCCACCGCACTGCCGCTGGCGACGCCCGAGCCCACCCAGGTGCCGCCGGAACCGCCGACGCCGGCCCCGGGGATGGTGTTTTCCTTGAGCCTGGCGAGCTGGTTGCTCCAGACCAGCACCCGCGCCTGCACTCCTTCGCGGCCCTTCGTCTGCAGCAATTCGCCGATTCGCGGTCCGTCGGGGCGCTTGAAGCGCATGGCCGGGTCGAAGCCCCAGGTGATGATGTCGATGCTGTGCCGGGCCGCTTCCATCGCCGCATGCACCGCGTCGAAGGCCGCCTGGCCATTGATCAGCGGCTTGATGTGCACACCCGCGCGCGGTGGGTAGAAGGCCTTGTTGGCGAACCAGTCGAGGGTCAGCCGGACGCTGCCGGCCTGTTGCGCGTACAGCTTGAGGGTCTGCGGTTTGTACAGGTCGCTCATGGCGTGGGCTCATCCTTGTCGGCGGCGCCGGGCCGCGAGGCGTCGCGCCGGTAGGCGTCCGGGGCGGAACGCGGCTTGTGCTGGGGCATTTCCGCCCGGTAGTCGCGGAACCCCTGTTGGGCGAGCCGATCGTCGACCTGCAGTGCGTCCGGCCGGTCGACCATCTCCACTTCGTAGGCGTGGCCATTGGCCGTCTCGATACGATAGGTGCGTTCGCCCGGAAGCGGTTCGAAGCTGATTGCGCCGCCTTCGTCGGCGATGCCCTCCTCCTTGAGGGCACCGTTGGCGTAGAGCCGATACGGTTGCCTGGCCGCCGATGCCACGCCGGGCAACGGACTGAGTTCGAAACGTAGGAGTTTCTGCGGCGCTTCGCCGATCTTCTGGGCGATGGCTCCCAACAAGGCGCCTCCCGCCGCCGCGGCGTCGGCCGCGAGCGGTTGCAGCGGCGACAGCGCACGAACGCCGCTACCGATGCCGGGGCTGCCGCCGCTGTTGATCATCACCTGGGCGCCGTCGAGGGTGACACCGCCCGGGTCGAGCCTGGCGAAGCTGCCACCGCCCTTTAGGGTCAGCTCCATGCCTGCCTCGATCACTACCTTGTCGCCGGCCTTGAAATGGATCTCGTCGCCCGCCTCGACGAACTGGCCGGTGCCGATCCTCAGGTGCAACGCGTCGGCGACGCTGAGGTGGTCGGCCGCCTTCAGTTCGACCTTGCGGTCGGCATGGACCGTGCGCTGTTCCTCGGCCCTGAACTCGCTGTAGCTATCACCCTCGACCGTGTCGTGGCGCTCGTGGCCGACGCGGATCCTCTGGTCGTGCTCGATGTTCTCGTCCCAGTCGCGCTGGGCGTGGACGAAGATCTGTTCCTGGCCCTTGCGGTCCTCGATGCGCAGTTCGTTGAAACCGCCGCCGCCGGGGTAGCTGTCGGTCTTGAAAACGCTGCGGGTCTTGTTCTGCGGCAGCTCGTAGGGCACCCGGTTTTCGCTGTGGTAGAGGCAGCCGGTGACCAGCGGCTGATCCGGATCGCCCTCCAGGAAACCCACCAGGACTTCCATGCCCACCCGCGGGATGGCGACGCCGCCATAGCGCTTGCCCGCCCAGTTGGAGGCGACGCGCAACCAGCAACTGGTGTTGTCGTCGGCCTGGCCGAGGCGATCCCAGAAGAACTGCACCTTGACCCGGCCGTATTGGTCGCAGTGGATGGTCTCGCCGGCGGGGCCGGTCACGACCGCTGTCTGGCAGCCCAGCACGCGTGGCCTGGGATGCTCCAGCGGGGGGCGGAAATGCGCGCTCCAGGGAGTGGCGACGAAATGGTTGCGATAGCCCTGGCGGAAATCGCCCTGGCCCTGCGCGACGTCGCTGTCGATCGACTCTTCCAGTACCTGCGGCTGCCGCCCTTCGTGGAGAACCTCGGTAAGCAGCCAGAGATCGTTCCATTCGCCGCGGGGATGCGCGGACAGCGTCAGGAAGTGTCCGCTGAGCAGCGCCGGTTCGTCGCTTTCGCCCCTGGCCTGTAGGTAGTCGGCGCGATGCCGTTCCAGCGCGCGACGGCTCAGGTGCTTGCCGCGCTCGCGGTGGGTGAAGCGGCCGGGATAGTCGTAGTCCTCCAGGTCCGGTTGCTGCGCCCCGGGCTGCGGGCCATGGGCGGCCTGCATCTGCAACGCGGGTTGCTCGAAGTCGTAGTCGCGCCGGGTAACCCGGCTGGCACGGGTGTCGAAGCGCACGCCGAAGCGCTTGACCACCGGCTGGTCGGCGACCAGCCCGGCGTCCTGCACGTAGGCGACGGGGCGTTGCAGCCGCGGAAAGGAGGTCTGGTCGTCGCCGAAGACCAGCACATGGCCCTGGGCAGAAAACTCATGGTGGTAATGGATGCCCTCCTCCTCGCAGAGCCTGCTGAGGAACGCCAGGTCGGTTTCGTCGTACTGCGTGCAGTATTCGCGGGCCGGGTACGGCGTCGGACCCAGCTGGAAGCGGTAGGCGTCGGCGAGAATGCCGTGGCCCTCCAGCACCCGACCGATGATTTCCGGCACGCTGAGGCGCTGGAAGATGCGTTGGTCGCTGCACAGCCCCAGGTAGGCCAGGCGCGGCTCCAGGGTCGCGCGATAGCCGGTCAGGCGCTTGCCGGAGTCCCCCTGGGCGATGCTGGTGAGCTGTCCGTGGACCCCTTGCCCGCTCGGCGAGAGGATCAGGAAGGCCGGCTGGTGCAGCAGCGCGTCGAGGTCCAGGTCGGATCGCTCGCTGACCAGTTCCAGGTCGAAGCGAAAGGGCTGGCTGATGGCTTCGCGACCGCGGAAGGCGAGTACCTGGAAGTCGTGCCGGAGGTTTTCGATGCGAAGGCTGAAGTGCGTCTGGTTGGCGGGGGCGAACATTCACTGTCCTCTTGGAAACGCAGCCGTGCGTTCCTGGCGTATTCGGTTCCGGGCGCGACGCGCGTGCGCCCGCGCGATGGAAATGCTGGCCGAGAGGATAGAGGAGAACAGCTGTGCAACTCTTTGCGCACTCGGCCTCCCGGCCGCATCAACGCTGACCTCAATAAATTTGTAACAGAAAATTTCCAGAATGCCGACACGGACGCCCCACCCCATCCGCGGCATTCACGTCCGCCAGGACGGGCCAGGCGTCCGCCGCCTCCGAGCACCTCAGGCGTAGCGCTCGCGACCCCAGGCGAGGAGGCTTTCCAGCAGTTCGCGGATGACTGCGCGGGTCGCTTCGGCGAGGTCCGCGCGGTAAGCGAACGGGGCCTGCTCGTCCATGTAGGTGCACTGCGCCAGCTCCAGCTGGACGGCATGGACGTGCTGCTCCGGCTGGCCGTAGTGGCGGGTGATGTGGCCGCCCTTGAAGCGCCCGTTGAGCACATGGCTGTAGCCTTCGGCGGCAGCGCAGACCGCCTCCAGGCGGGCCGCCAGCGCTGGATCGCAACTGGCGCCGGCGTTGGTGCCGAGATTGAAGTCGGGCAGTCGGCCGTCGAACAGGTGCGGCACGTGGGAACGGATCGAGTGGGCGTCCCAGAGCAGCGCGTAGCCGAACTCGGCCTTCAGCCGCGCCAGTTCCTCGGCGATGGTCCGGTGGTAAGGCGTCCACACTTCGGCCAGGTAGCGCATGCGTTCCTCGGCGGACGGCGCCATGCCTTCGCGGTAGAGCGGCCGGCCGTCGAACAGGGTGTCCGGATACAGGCCGGTAGTGGCGGTGCTGTACAGCGGCTTGTCGTCGGAAGGGCGGTTGAGATCGACTACATAGCGCGAATAGTGGGCAGCCAGGGTGCTGGCGCCCAGTTCCTCGGCGAAATCGTAGAGCCGGGGAATGTGCCAGTCGGTATCGGTCAGCGCCCGCGCCTCCTCCACCAGGCCGGCGTCCACCGCCGGGGTCAGGCGCGTGCCGGGGTGCGGCATGCTGATCAGTAGCGGCACGCGGCCGCGCTTGAAACTCAGGACTTCATCCACGGTATACCTCCTCGGCGTGGCGAATGACGCGTTTCGGCAGATCGCCGCCCAGCCAGTAGGCCAGCTCCGCCGGACGCTCGATGTCCCAGGCGACGAAGTCGGCCAGCTTGCCGACCTCCAGGCTGCCGTGGCTGGCTTCCAGCCCCAGCGCCCGGGCGGCGTGCAGGGTGACACCGGCCAGCGTCTCCTCCGGGGTCAGGCGGAACAGGGTACAGGCCATGTTCAGCATCAGGCGCAACGACAGCGCCGGCGAGGTGCCGGGATTGAGATCGCTGGCAATGGCCATGGCCACGCCGTGCCGGCGCAGGGCATCGATCGGCGGCAGCTGGGTCTCGCGCAGCAGGTAGAAGGCGCCCGGCAGCAGCACCGCGACGGTACCCGCCTCGCCCATGGCGCGGGCGTCGTCCTCGGTCATGTACTCCAGGTGGTCGGCCGACAAAGCCCGGTAGCGCGCCGCCAGGCTGGAACCGTGCAGCGAGGATAGCTGCTCGGCGTGCAGCTTCACCGGCAGGCCCAGCTCGCGGGCGGCGATGAATACCCGCTCGACCTGCGCCGGGGAAAACGCCAGGTGCTCGCAGAAGGCGTCCACCGCGTCCACCAGTCCCTCCCCGGCCAGCGCGGGGAGCATCGTCGAGCAGATATGCTCGATGTAGTCGTCGGCGCGCCCGGCGTATTCCGGCGGTAGCGCATGGGCAGCCAGGCAGGTGCTGCGCACGGTCGCCGGCAGGCGTTCGCCGAGGCGGCGGATGACCCGCAGCATCTTGCGTTCGCTGGCCAGGTCGAGACCGTAGCCGGACTTGATCTCCAGCGCCGTCACGCCGTCGCGCAGCAAGGGCTCCAGGCGCTTGCGCGCGCTGGCCAGCAATTCTTCCTCGCTGGCCTCGCGGGTGGCGCGTACGGTGCTGGCGATACCGCCGCCGGCGGCGGCGATCTCGGCGTAGCTGACGCCCTCCAGGCGCTGCTCGAATTCGCCGCTGCGGTTGCCGCCGAACACCGCGTGGGTGTGGCAGTCGATCAACCCCGGGGTCAGCCAGGCGCCACCGAGGTCGATGCGTTCGGCGTAGTCGCCGGGCGGCAGTTCGGCGCGCGGGCCGATCCAGTGGATCAGCGGACCGTCGGTGACCAGGGCGGCGTCCTCGACGATCGAGTACTTGCCGCCCTTGAGGGTGGCGGCATGGCAATGCTGCCAGAGTCGTTTCATTGCAGGTCTCCTATGCTCGCGGCCAGCCGGGCGAGACTCTTCCGCTCGCCTAGGATGGCCGCCGCGCTGGCGATGTCGGGAGCCAGCCAGCGGTCGGTGTCGTACGCGGGCACGCGCTCGCGCAGGATGCCCCAGGCCGCCGCGGTGCCCTGGCCGAAGCGTTGCGGGGCGAGGAATTCGAAGGCCTGGGCGGCCAGCAGGTACTCGATGGCGAGGATCCGCCGGAGGTTCTCCAGGGCCCTGCCAAGCTTGAGCGCGGCACTGGTGCCGAGGCTCAGGTGGTCCTCCTGGAGCGCCGAGGTGACGAAGTTGTCGACCACCGCCGGCTGCGCCAGCTGGCGGTTCTCGCCAGCCAGGGAGGCGGCGACGTACTGGGTGATCATCATCCCCGAGTTGACTCCCGGCTTGCCCACCAGGAACGCCGGCAGGCCGCTGACCAGCGGGTTGACCAGGCGATCCAGGCGCCGCTCGGCGACCCCGCCCAGCTCGGCCACGGCGATCGCCAGCAGGTCGGCGGCCATCGCCACCGATTCGCCGTGGGGATTGGCCTGGGATACCACCCGATAGGCTTCCGGCGTACCCAGCAGCAGCGGGTTGTCGGTGGCCGAGTTGAGTTCGGTCTCTATCTGCCGCGCCGCGTGGGCCAACTGGTCACGGCAGGCGCCATGGATCTGCGGTATCGAGCGGATGCTCAGGGCATCCTGGGTGCGGATGCCGCGGGCGTTCTCCAGTACCTGGCTGCCAGCCAGCAAGGCTCGCAGATTGGCGGCGACCCGCTGCATCCCGGGATGCGGCTTGAGCGCAACGATCTCGGCGTCGAACGCCGCCAGTTGGCCGCGCAGGGCCTCGAAGCTCATCGCCCCGATCACGTCGGCCCACTGCGCCAGGCGCTGCGCGTCGTCCAGGGCCAGGCAGGCGAGGCCGGTCATGCACGGCGTGCCGTTGACCAGGCAGAGCCCGTCCTTGGCTCCCAGGCGCACCGTCGCCAGGCCTTCCGCCGCCAACGCGGCGGCGGCCGGCACGACGCTGCCGCGGTAGCTGACCTCGCCGATGCCGAGCAGGGCGATGCCGACGTGCGCCATGTGGGTCAGGTAGCCCACCGAGCCCTGGGCCGGCACCTGCGGGGTAATGCCGTGGTTGAGCAGCGCCAGCAGCCCTTCCACCAGCGAACGGTCGAGCCCGGACTTGCCCTGGCTGTAGTTGGCGACGGCGGCACAGATGATCGCCCGGGTCTGTTCGTCGCGCAGCGGCTCGCCGACCCCGCAGGCATGGCTGAGCAAGGTGTTGCGCGACAGCTCGGCGAGCTGCTCGCCTTCCAGCAGGACGTCGCACAGCGCGCCGAGGCCGGTACTGATGCCGTAGGCACGCTCGCCGTTGGCGACGATACGGCAGACGATGGCGCGGGCGTTGTCGATCCGTGCCCAGGCCGCCGCCGACAGTTCCAGGCGCGCACCGTGCCGGGCCACCGCGACCAGTTCCTGCCAACGCAGCGGACCGTCGCCGAACACGACGCTCGGTAGGTCGCTCATAGGTTCGCCACCCGCCGCTGGACGAAGCGGTCGACGTAGTCGTCGGCCGGCTGGTGGAGGATTTCCCGTGGTGTGCCGACCTGGATCAGTTGGCCGTCCTTGAGGATCGCGATGCGGTTGCCGATGCGTACCGCCTCGTCGAGGTCATGGGTGATGAAGACGATGGTCTTGTGCAGGGTTTTCTGCAGTTCCAGCAACTGGTCCTGCATGTCCGCGCGGATCAACGGGTCGAGGGCGCTGAAGGCCTCGTCCATGAGAATGATCTCGGTGTCGGCGGCCAGCGCGCGGGCCAGGCCGACACGCTGGCGCATGCCGCCGGAAAGCTGGTGCGGATAGGACTTCTCGTAGCCCTTCAGGCCCACCGTGGCGATCCAGTGCAGGGCCCGCTCTTGGCACTGCGCCCGGCTTTCGCCGCGAACCTTCAGGCCGTAGGCGACATTGTCGAGCACGCTCTTGTGCGGCAGCAGGCCGAAACTCTGGAACACCATGCTGATCTTGCGCCGGCGGAATTGCCGGAGGGCTTCCATGTCGTAGCGCAGGATGTCCTCGCCATCCACCAGGATCTCGCCGCTGGTGGGGTCGATCAGGCGGTTGAAGTGGCGCACCAGGGTCGACTTGCCGGAACCCGACAGGCCCATGATCACGAAGATCTCGCCAGCGCCGATGGACAGCGACAGGTCGTTGACGCCGACCACGCAGCCGGTCTGCGCCAGCACTTCGGCCTTGCTGCGTCCCTGGCGGATCAGCGCCAGCGCGGCATCGGCGCGCGGGCCGAAGATCTTGAACACGTTCTTCACTTCGATCTTGTTCATCTGCGCACCGCTCATTTGCTCGTCTCGTGCCGGGAACGGCCATAGGCCTGGGTGATGCGGTCGATCACCACCGCGAGGATGACGATCGCCAGGCCGGCTTCCAGGCCCTTGCCCACGTTCAGCGTCTGGATGCCCACCAGTACGTCTTCGCCGAGGCCGCGGGCGCCGATCATCGAAGCGATCACCACCATCGACAGGGCCATCATGGTGGTCTGGTTGATCCCCGCCATGATGCTCGGCAGGGCCAGCGGCAACTGCACGCCGAACAGTTGCTGCCAGCGGTTGGCGCCGAAGGCGTTGACCGCCTCCATCACCTCGCTGTCGACCTGGCGGATGCCCAGGTCGGTGAGGCGGATCAACGGCGGCGCGGCATAGATCACGGTGGCGAAGATCGCCGGCACCTTGCCCAGGCCGAACAACATCAGCACCGGGATCAGGTACACGAAGCTGGGCATGGTCTGCATGATGTCCAGCAGTGGCATCAGCACCGCGCGCAGGCGGTTGCTGCGCGCGGCGAGGATGCCCAGGGGGATGCCGATCAGCACCGAGATGAAGGTCGCCACCAGCATCAGCGCGAGGGTCTGCATCAGCTTGTCCCAGAGGCCGACGGCGCCGACCAGGAACAGCAGGCCGGTGATCACCAGGGTCGGCAGCAGGCGCCGGGTGGCGTGCCAGGCGATCGCCGCGACGATCGCCAGCAATAGCCACCAGGGCGTGGCGCGGAGCAGCCCTTCGAGGTTGACGATGGCCCACAGCAGGGTGTCGGAGATCTTGCGGAACAGGTCGCCGTAGTTGGTCACCAGGGCGTCGACCCAAGCGTTGACCCAGTCGGCGATGGAAAATGTCAGGCGTTCGGGAAACATGGTCTGCTCTCGTCGGTCGTGGGTTCAGAGTGCCGCTTCGATCTTCTTCGCCGCGTCCTCGTCGACCCAGGCGTGCCAGACCTCGGGGTGCTCCTTGAGGAACTCGCGCGCCAGGCGCGCCGCATCGATCCGGTCCTTGGCCATCCGCGCCAGGTCGCTGTTCAGCAGCTCCGCCGGCAGGTTGACCTTCTCCAGCACCGCCACCAGCTCCGGCGCCTGGTCGTGGAAGGTCCGCGACAGGCCGACCTGGATCCTGATGCGCTTGTCGACGCCGGGCCTTTCCTCCAGGCGCACCAGGTCGGCGCGGCCCATCAGCGGCGTCGGCGACCAGTAGTAGAACAGGATAGGCTCGCCGCGCCGATAGCTCGACAGCACCGCCGCGTCCAGTGCCGGGCCGGTGCCCGGACGGAAATTGGTGAACGTCTCCTCCAGGCCGTAGCTTTTCAGCATCTCGCTGTTCTCCAGCTCGCAGGTCCAGCCGGCCGGGCAATTGTAGAAGCGCCCCTTGCCCGGTTCTTCCGGGTCGCGGAAGACCTCGGCGTACTGCGCCAGGTCGGCGATAGAGCGCAGCTTCGGCGCCTTCGCCTCGAGCTTGCGCTGCGGGTCGCCCTCGATCACGTAGCGCGGCACGTACCAGCCCTCCACCGCGCCGACGATGGGTTCGCCGACGCCGACCACCTTGCCGGCCGCGGCGGCCTTGTTCCAGGCGTCGCTGCGGCCGATCCACTCCTCGGCGAAGACCTGGATGTCATTGGTGCTCAGCGCCTGCTCCATGGTGATCGAGTTGCCCGGCAGGCTGTCGGTGGTACAGCCGTAGCCCTTGGCCAGGACGAACTGCATCAGTTCGGTGAGCAGCGTCCCGCTCTCCCAGTTCAGCCCGGCGAATTTCACCGCCTTGCCGGACTCGCACCAGCCTTCCGCCTGGGCGCCCGCCGCGGCGGCGAGCAGGCCGAGGGCACAGAGAACACTCAACATCGTCTTCTTGTATCGCATGGTTCGACGCTCCAGATGCACGATTGGGAAAGGCAGTTGGAAAACCTGCGGGCCGCGCCCGGGGGAACGGCCTCGATCATTGTTATTGGCCGGCGGCTCAGGCCGCCGTCGGTTCCGTCACAGCCCTCCCTGGGCCTGAAGCACGCCATGCGCGGCATCGCCCTTCGGCCTGACCCAGCGCCGGTAGGCGATCACCAGCAAGGCGATCCAGATAGCCCCGACCCACAGGGCCGGGCGGGTGTCCGGGAAATAGCCGAGCACCACGAAGATGAACAGCATGAAGACGATCGCCGCCGCCGGCGCGAATGGCCACAGCGGCACCGGGAACTTCAGCGCGGCGACCTGGCGCGGCCCCATGCGCCGGCGCATGCCGACCTGGGCCAGGAGGATCATCAGCCAGACCCACACGGTGGCGAAGGTGGCGATGGAAGCGATCAACAGGAATACGCTCTGCGGGATCAGGTAGTTCAGCGCCACGCCGAGCAGCAGGGCCACCGCCATCAGCAGCACGGTCATCCACGGCACGCCGTGCCGCGACACCCGCGAGAAGCCGACCGGCGCCTGGCCCTGGCGGGCCATGCCGTAGAGCATGCGACCGGCGCCGAAGATGTCGCTGTTGATCGCCGAAATCGCCGCGGTGATCACCACGACATTGAGGATCGCCGCGGCCGACTCGATCCCCAGGCCGTCGAAGATCTGCACGAAGGGACTGCCGTTGCTGCCGATCTGCTGCCAGGGGAAGATCGCCATCAGCACGAACAGGGTCAGCACGTAGAACAGCAGGATGCGCAGCGGCACCGCATTGATCGCCCGCGGGATCACCCGCTGCGGGTCCTGCGCCTCGCCGGCGGTGATGCCGATGATCTCGATGCCGCCGAAGGCGAATACCACCACCGACAGCGAGGCGACCAGCCCGGCCCAGCCGTTGGGCAGGAAGCCGCCGTGCTGCCACAGGTTGTGCACGCCGGTGGCGGACGTCGCCGCGCCGCCCAGGCTGAAGCCGAAGAACATGATGCCGAGCCCGGCGAGAATCATCGCGACGATGGCGCCGACCTTGACCAGCGACAGCCAGAACTCCAGCTCGCCGAAGACCTTGACATGACAGAGGTTCAGCCCGCCGATGAACAGCACGATGGACAGTACCCAGATCCAGCGCGGCACGTCGGGAAACCAGAACCCCATGTAGATGCCGAACGCGGTGACATCGGCGAGGCAGACGATGATCATCTCGAAAGCGTAGGTCCAGCCGGTGACGAACCCGGCCAGGGGGCCGAGATAGCTGCTGGCGTAATGGCCGAACGAGCCGGACACCGGCTCGTGCACTGCCATCTCGCCGAGCGCGCGCATCACCATGTACACCGCCGCACCGGCGACCAGGTAGGCCAGCAGCACCGCCGGCCCGGCCATCTGGATGGCCGATGCGGAACCGTAGAACAGGCCGGTGCCGATCGCCGACCCCAGTGCCATGAAACGAATATGACGGGCGTTCAGTCCGCGCCGAAGCCCCGTGTCGTGCGTCATCCCTCGGCTCTCCTCTTGTTGTTCTTGCTGGAGCGCCCCGGCCGAGCGGCCGGGGGCGGGTATCAAAGACTCGGCAACAGCCGGGCCGGCAGCAGCGCGTTCAGGCAACCGCTGGCGAGCAACTGGCTGGCGGCCTCGATATCAGGGGCGAAGAAGCGATCCTCCTGGTAGTACGGCACCTTGTCGCGCAGCAGGCGGCGAGCCTGCTCCAGCTTCGGCGAACTCTTCAGGCCCTCGCGGAAGTCCAGGCCCTGGCAGGCGCCCAGCCACTCCACGGCGAGAATCCCGCGGACGTTCTCGGCCATCGCCCAGAGCCGTTTGCCGGCGTTCGGCGCCATCGACACATGGTCTTCCTGGTTGGCCGAGGTCGGCAGGCTGTCGACGCTGGCCGGATGGGCCAGGGCCTTGTTGTCGCTGGCCAGCGCGGCGGCGGTGACCTGGGCGATCATGAAGCCGGAGTTGACCCCGCCGTTGGCCACCAGGAACGGCGGCAACTGCGACATGTGCATGTCCATCATCAGCGAGATGCGCCGTTCCGACAGCGAACCGATCTCGGCCAACGCCAGGGCCAGGTTGTCGGCGGCCATCGCCACCGGTTCGGCGTGGAAGTTGCCGCCGGAGATCACGTCGCCCTCGGCGGCGAATACCAGCGGGTTGTCGGACACCGCGTTGGCTTCGATCTCCAGCACCTCGGCGGCCTGGCGCATCTGGGTCAGGCAGGCGCCCATCACCTGCGGCTGGCAACGCAGCGAATAGGGGTCCTGGACCTTGTCGCACTTCTCATGGGAGCGCGCCACCTCGCTGCTGGCGGTGAGCAGGTCGCGATAGGCCGCGGCCACGTCGATCTGCCCACGCTGGCCGCGCGCGGCATGGATGCGCGCATCGAACGGCGCCCGCGAACCGAGCATGGCCTCGACGCTGAGCCCGCCGCAGACGGTGGCGGCGGCGAACAGATCCTCGGCCTCGAACAACCCGCGCAGCGCGTAGGCGGTGGACACCTGGGTGCCATTGAGCAGGGCCAGGCCTTCCTTCGCCGCCAGGGTCAGCGGCTCCAGCCCGGCCACCGCCAGCGCTTCGGCGGCCGGCAGCCACTCACCGCGATGGCGCGCCCGGCTTTCGCCGATCAGCACCAGCGACATGTGCGCCAGCGGCGCCAGGTCGCCGGACGCACCCACCGAGCCTTTCAGCGGGATGTGCGGATAGACCTCGGCGTTGATCAGCGCGATCAGCGCGTCGATCACCTTGCGGCGGATGCCGGAGAACCCGCGCGCCAGGCTGTTCACCTTGAGCAGCATGACCAGCCGCACCATGGCGTCGTCCAGCGCCTCGCCGACGCCGGCGGCATGGGACAGGACGATGGAACGCTGGAGCTTCTCCAGGTCGGCCGGGGAAATCCGCGTCGAGGCCAGCAGGCCGAAGCCGGTGTTGATGCCGTAGGCGGTGCGGCCCTCGGCGATGATGTTCTCGACACAGGCGACGCTGGCGGCGATCGGCGCGTCGGCGCTGGGATCCAGGCTCAGGCGCACGGGGGCCAGGTAGGCTTGGCGCAGGTCGGCCAGGGTCAACTGGCCGGGTTTCAGATGCAGGCTCATCGAAGGCTCCTTGTTCGGTTCGGCGGGCTCGGCAGCGCCGTCCGCCGGCGGCGTTTCATGGGATTGAAGGCGGCCGCGCCGCCCTGGAAATTCGTCTCAGGCCCCGTGCGCGGGATGTTCGAAGGCGCCGGGATCGGCCGGCAGGATCATTCGCGCCGGGGCCTGGCGCGTGGCCTTGCGCCGCGCCACCAGGTAGTAGAGGACCGCCGGCACCAGCAAGCCGATGATCCAGGAGATATCCACGCCGCCGAGGTGCTCGACCATCGGTCCGGTGTACAGCGTGGTCGCCAGGAACGGCATCTGCACCAGCACGCCGAGGGTATAGACGGCGATTCCCGGCAGGTTCCAGCGACCGTAGCGGCCGTCGGGGTCGGCCAGCGCGGGCACGTCATAGCGCTCGCGGGTGATGAAGTAGTAGTCGACCAGGTTCACCGCGCTCCACGGGGTGAAGAAGGTCAGCAGGAACAGGATGAAGGACTTGAACGCAGCGAGGAACGAGTGCTGGCCGAGCAGCGCGATGAGCGTCGAGGCGCCGACGATCGCGAGGACGAAGAACAGGCGTTGCACGCGGGTGATCTCCAGTTGGCCGCGTACGCTGCTGATGATGGTCGCGATGCACATGAAGCTGCCGTAGGAGTTCAGCGTGGAAATGGTCACCTTGCCGAAGGCGATGCTGAAGTAGAGCAGCGCGGCGACGGTCCCGCTGCTGCCCAGGCCGACGATGTAGGCCACCTCGCGGCCGGCGAACTGGCCGTTGGCCAGGGCTGCGGAGAACACCCCGAGGACCATCGAGGCCTGGGCGCCGAGCACCGAGCCGAGGCCGACGGCGAGGAAGGTCTTCCACGACGAGGTGGACGCCGGCAGGTAGCGTGAATAGTCGGCCACGTAGGGGCCGAAGGCGATCTGCCAGGACGCCGCCAGCGACACCGCGAGGAGGAACGAGGCCCAGCTGAAGTGGCGGATGGCGAGCAGATCGCCGATGTCGCTGAGCAGCATCAGGCGGCTGAACAGGTAGACGAAGGCGATGATGCCGAGGACGCTGGCGATCCGCCCGATGATGTGGATGACGCGATAGCCGAGCACCGTCACCAGGACGATGAAGGCGGCGAAGATGAAGATCCCGGCGCTGTCGCTGAGCCCGGTGAGCTGGCCGATGGCCTGGCCGGAAAGCACCGTGCCGGTGGCGGTGAAGCCCAGGTACATCAGGCACACCAGGGCGATCGGGATGCAGGCGCCGTAGACGCCGAACTGCACCCGGCTGGAAATCATCTGCGGCAGCCCCAGGCGCGGCCCCTGCGCGGCGTGCAGGGCCATCACCGCACCGCCGAGGAGCTGGCCGATGAGCAGGCCGACCAGCGACCAGAACACGTCGCCGCCGAGGACCACGGCGAGGGCGCCGGTGACGATGGCGGTGATTTGTAGATTAGCCCCCAGCCAGAGGGTGAACTGGCTGTAGAGGCGACCGTGACGCTCGTTCGCCGGGATGTAGTCGATCGAGCGCCGTTCGATCAGTGGCTTGCTGTCGCTGCCCTGGGTCATGCTGCTGTACTCCGCTGCGGCTCGCGCGCCGCCATTCTTGTTGTGGCCTGGTCGGGACAGTGGGCGGCCGCCCCCACGCCCCGCCGGCGTGGAGGCGGTTTCCGAGGTCAGCGCTGGGCGGTGATCATCGGCAGGTTCAGGCCCTGCTCCTTCGCGCAATCGATGGCGACCTGGTAGCCGGCGTCGGCGTGCCGCATCACCCCGGTCCCCGGGTCGTTGGTCAGCACGCGGGCGATGCGTTCGGCGGCCTCGTCGCTACCGTCGCAGACGATCACCATCCCGGAGTGCTGGGAGAAGCCCATGCCCACGCCGCCGCCGTGGTGCAGCGAGACCCAGGTGGCGCCGCTGGCGGTATTCAGCAGGGCGTTCAGCAGCGGCCAGTCGGACACCGCGTCGGAGCCGTCCTGCATGGCCTCGGTCTCGCGGTTGGGGCTGGCCACCGAGCCGGAGTCGAGGTGGTCGCGGCCGATGACGATCGGCGCGGACAGCTCGCCGCTGCGCACCATCTCGTTGAAGGCCAGGCCGAGCTTGGCGCGCAGCCCCAGGCCAACCCAGCAGATGCGCGCCGGCAGGCCCTGGAAGCTGATGCGCTCGCGGGCCATGTCCAGCCAACGGTGCAGGTGGGCATCGTCGGGGATCAGTTGCTTGACCTTGGCGTCGGTCTTGTAGATGTCCTGCGGGTCGCCCGACAGCGCGGCCCAGCGGAACGGACCGATGCCGCGACAGAACAGCGGGCGGATGTAGGCCGGGACGAAGCCGGGGAAATCGAAGGCATTGGCCACCCCCTCTTCCTTGGCCATCTGGCGGATGTTGTTGCCATAGTCGAAGGTCGGCACGCCCTGCTGCTGGAGCGCCAGCATGGCCCGCACGTGTACCGCCATGGACTGCTTGGCGGCCTTGACCACGGCGGCCGGGTCGGTCTGCGCGCGGTCGCGGTACTCTTCCCAGCTCCAGCCGGCCGGCAGGTAGCCGTTGAGCGGATCGTGGGCGCTGGTCTGGTCGGTGACCATGTCCGGGCGTACGCCGCGGCGAACCAGTTCCGGAAGGATCTCGGCGGCATTGCCCAGCAGGGCGATGGAGATGGCCTTGCCTTCGGCGGTGTAGCGCTGGATCCGCGCCAGGGCGTCGTCCAGGTCCTTGGCCTGCTCGTCGACGTAGCGACTGCGCAGGCGGAAGTCGATGCGGCTCTGCTGGCACTCGATGTTCAGCGAACAGGCGCCGGCCAGGGTCGCCGCCAGCGGCTGGGCGCCGCCCATGCCGCCAAGGCCGGCGGTAAGCACCCAGCGGCCCTTGAGGTTGCCGTCGTAATGCTGGCGGCCAGCCTCGACGAAGGTTTCGTAGGTGCCCTGGACGATGCCCTGGCTGCCGATGTAGATCCACGAACCGGCGGTCATCTGGCCATACATCGCCAGGCCCTTGGCGTCCAGTTCGTTGAAGTGTTCCCAGGTCGCCCAGTGCGGCACCAGGTTGGAGTTGGCGATCAGCACCCGCGGCGCGTTGGCGTGGGTCTTGAACACGCCGACCGGCTTGCCGGACTGTACCAGCAGGGTCTCGTCGTCGTTCAGTTGCTTGAGGGTCTCGACGATCCTGTCGTAGCACTCCCAGTTGCGCGCGGCGCGGCCGATGCCGCCGTAAACCACCAGTTCCCTGGGGTTCTCCGCGACCTCCGGGTCGAGGTTGTTCATCAGCATGCGCAACGGCGCTTCGGTCAGCCAGCTCTTGGCGGTCAGCGTAGTGCCGCGCGGGGCGCGGATTTCAATATCGCGGAATTTGCTCGGGGTGGTCACGGCAGGCTCCTGGGCGTGGCGTTCAACGGGCGGCGCCCCGCGAGGGTGCGCCTGAATTCGGGGACGAAGCAGAGGTCGGGCTGGGTCTACCGAACACATCTATGCTTGTACATACAAGTATAAGCAAAGGAAGGGCCAATTCTGCCGTCACGCCCTCCGGCGATATCTGCACACCCCCGTGAATCTCATTCAACACGTTGATTTTTCTGGAGTTAAGAATTAGCGAAGGTAGCCTCTCCCCCGGGAGAAGGAGCCTGCCGGAACGGCCCTGGATGCACGTGGTCGAAGCGTGCGCGCACCGGTTTGGGGCCTTCGGTAACACCGTTCAGCGCAATTGCGGGTAACCCCAGCCCTGCGCCTGACGCTCGTAGTCGAGGAGAATCCGGTAATGCTCCTCGCCGGCCGGGAGGAAGCTTTTCAGCGCCAGTGTCGCGGCCAGGTGCGGGCACTCGATCAGCGTCAGGTTCAGCGCTTCGAACAGCTCGCGGCGTTGCGCCGCACTCCAGTGCAGCGAGGTGATCAGCGGCAAGGCCGGGCTCGGCGCGCTGCGCCCGAGCACGCGCAGGCCGTCCAGGCGCTCCGGTGCGTGGCGTTGCAGGTAGCCGAAGGTCACTGCATCCACCGAGGTCAGCTCGACCTCACCCGCGGCCACCATCGCCAGGCTGCGCAGGTGGCCGCCGCTGATGTGCACCTCGGCGAAGAACGCCGAGTCTCGCCCCAGCGGCGCCAGCGCATGGCGCAGCAGGTTCATGCCGCTGTTGGAGTCGTGGTCGTTGAGCGCCAGGCGGGTATTGCGGAAGTCGCCGAGGCGCTGGCGCGCCTGTCCTTCGGCGGCGACGAACAGGCTGCAATGCTCGCCGGGAGCACAATCGGGCAAGTCGTAGCTGGGCACCGCGAGCACCGCCACCTGGCCGCGCAACTGGGTCATCAGCGGATAGCCGCAGGTCTGCGCGAACAACAGGTTAGGCTGTCGCCACTGCACCGCCAGATCGGTGGCGGCCGACGCGTAACGGCGCACGCCCAGGCGCCGGCAGACCTCGCCGATGAAGGTTGCGCCGGCCTGCCTGACGCAGTCCGGCTCGACATACATGTCCAGCGCCGCCACCACCGGGGTATCGATCATGCTCTCGTCCGCCTGCCTTCAATGCTCGGGATGCACCGGCGCATCCACTGGCCGCCAACCGTGGCGCCGCCATAGACGACCATAGCCGGGCAGGTGGAAATCGCCACTGCGTCGCCGGTAGGCACGGCGGCTTGCGCTATACACGCGCGGCAGCAGGTACCAGGGCAGGCCCGGCAGATCGTGGTGGACCAGATGCAAGTTGTTGTTGAGGAACAGCAGCCGCCACGGCCACCCCGCGTCGACCAGCACGCTGCGCTGCGCCGGCTCGCGGGCCGGACGGTGCTCGTAGAAAGAGCGCAGCATGCTCAGGCCGAGGGCCGGATAGGCCACCGCCGGCAGGTACAGCCAGGGCGGGATGCCCGCCCAGCGCCAAAGCCCGGCCAGCAACCCGCCCAGCAGCACGGCATGCAGGCCCCACAGGCGCCAGGCGGCACCCTCTCCCCGGCGCAACCGCGAACCTTCCAGGCGCGCCATCGCCGCCAGGGCCAGCAGCGGGCCGAGGGTGGCGCGACCGAGCAGGGTCTTGTCCAGGCAGAGCCAGCGCCGCCGCCAGGAGCCCAGGCGCGGCCACTCGGACAGACTGACGTAGCGACTCTCGGGGTCCAGCCCCGGGTAGGTCAGTTGCTCGTCGAGGTGGTGCCGCAAGTGGCTGTCACGGTACAGCGGATAGGGATACCAGACGGCCAGTGGCAGGTAGCCGAGCATGGCGTTGAACCTCGGCCAGCGGGTCGGGTGGCCATGGATCAGCTCATGCTGCAACGACATGTAGAGGGAGGCGAACGGCACCAGTCCCGCCAGTACCGGCCAACCCCAGCGCTCATACTGGCTGGCGAGCAGTGCCCAACCGCCGTACAGGCAGGCGATCAGCAGCCAGGTCGGCCATTCGCTGCGCGCCTGGAAGGTATCCTGGAGCCGCCGCACCAGGGTGCGCTGACGCCCGCTCAGGTAGTGCGCCATGAAGGCTGGCGAGGCTTACTTCAGGGAGGTATCGAGGCGCGCGGCGACTTCGGCCGGCACCCAGTGGCTCCAGATTTCGCGATGCTGGCGAAGAAACTGCGCACGCACCTCGCCGACCTCGCGATGATTCTGCGCCATGTCGGCGAGCAGCTCGTTGAACAGCGGCAAGGGGATCTCGACCTTGCGGAACAGCTCGACCAACGCCGGCGCCTTGTCATGGAAATCGCGGGAAACGCCAATGGTGATCTTCGCCGGCAACGAGCGGGAACCGATGGGGTCGGGGTTCTTCGGATCGGACAGGGTGGCCCAGGCCTTCTCGCTGAACGGCGGCTCTTCCAGTTGCACCAGCTTGAAACGGCCCATCAACGGAGTCGGCGACCAATAGTAGAAAAGCACCGGCTCGCCGCGCCGGAAGGCCGCACTGATCGCCGCATCCAGCGCCGGGCCGGTGCCGGTGCGGAAGTTCGTGTAGCTGTCCTGCAACCTGTAGGCCTTGAGCTTCTGGCTGTTGACGATCTCGCAGGTCCAGCCGGTCGGGCAGTTGTAGAAACGCCCCTTGGCGGGCTCCTCGGGATCGCGGAACAGCGCCTTGTAGCGCGGCAGGTCGGCGACCGACCTCAACTCCGGCGCCTTCGCCTCGATGCCTCGTTGCGGGTCGCCCTTGACCAGGTACTCCGGCACCCACCAGCCCTCGGTGGCGCCCTTCACCGTCTCGCCGACGGAGAACACCTCGCCCGCCTCCTCCGCCGCGCGCCACACCGGGCTACGCCCGGCCCATTGCTCCCCGGTGACCTGGATATCGTTCTGGCGCAGGGCGTTTTCCATGGTCACGGTATTGCCCGGCAGCGCGTCGGTCTCGCAGCCGTAGCCTTTTTCCAGTACGTAGCGCAACAGGTCGGTGGTGAACATGCCGCTTTCCCAGTTCAGCCCGGCGAACACCACTTTGCCCGGGTACGGGCATTCCGCCGCGACGGCGGTCTGGCTGGCGAGGCTGGCGCCCAGGGCGAGGACGGCGAGGATCTGGCGAAGCGGGGGCATGCGGGTCTCCCGGTTGGAGTCGGACGGCATGCGGAACTATATAGGCATTAAAAATATTGGATTAATAACGTTTGATTCTTTGGATAGACAAAAGCGCCTACCCTTTCGGTGTAGACGCTTTTTCCTGGCGGCGCCGGCGAATCACAGCGAATCGAGTTCCACCGCACAGACCCACGCCGGCTCGTGGGCCGTCAGGCGCCAATGCTGCAAGCCCTGCAGCCCCTCGGCGCACAGGCAGTCGTGGGCAGCCAGTTGCCCGCGAGGTTGCCCTTGCAAGGAAATCGCTACCCCGTCCTGCTGGGCGAACAGCAGCAGCGTGCTCGCCGTGCCGTGCCAGTCCAGCTCGCCCTCGACCCGCAGCCATTGCAGGCGCGCGCGATGGCGCTGGGGCGCATAGATCAGGTTGAAGTCGCGGATAGCTCCATCGAGCAGGGTGCAGTGCACCTCGCTGTCGCCGGAAAAAGCGAAGGCCTGCCGGGCGCGTAGCGGCGCGGATTCCGCGCCATCCACCCGCAGGCGTATGCCGCCGCCCTCCAGCACGCTGATGATCCGCTGGTAACCGGCGAAGCGGGAGAAGCCGCCGGACTCGCCGACATCGGCGATCGACAGGCGCCAGCCGAAGCCGTCCAGGCCGTCGCCGCCGTCGCGGGCGATCTCCTCGGTGGAGCCGGCGCCGTTCTTCCACGGCATTCTCGGGTAGTCGACGGCGCGCAGGATGCGGAGTTCGCTCATGAGCTGAAACGTCCTTCCAGACGGTGGCGGGAACCCGGGTGCAGCAGCCGCGCGGCGGTCACCGCGACACGCCCGGACCATGTGCGGCGGCGGATCAGCAGGCACGGCTCGCCGCGTTCGATCTGCAACAGCTTGCACTCGGCCGGCTCGGCGAGGATCGCCTCGACCACATGCTCGCCCTCGGTGAGCGGCGCCACCTGGGTCAGGTAGGCATAGGGCGTTTGCCGGGTGAAATCCTGCTTGAGGTAGTCCGGCGCCACCGCGGCGTTCACGTAGCGGTCCTCGATCTGCACCGGGATATCGTTCTCGTAGTGCACGATCAGCGAGTGGAACACCCGCTGGCCTTCGCGCACGTCCAGTGCCAGGGCGCGCTCGGGGCCGGCGACCTCCTCGCCGAGGGTGATCACCTGGCAACGATGGCGATGCCCGCGGGCCGCGATCTCGTCGGCGATGTTGTGCACCTCGAACAGCGCCGACTGGCCCTTGGGCTCGGCGACGAAGGTTCCTACCCCCTGCATGCGCACCAGCAGGCCGTCGCTGGTCAGTTCGCGCAGGGCGCGATTGATGGTCATGCGACTGAAGCCGAGCTGGCTGACCAGTTCGCTCTCGGACGGCACCCGGTGGTGCGGCGGCCAGGCGCCCGACTGGATCTGGCTGACGATCATCTGCTTGACCCGCGCGTAGAGCGGCGCCGGTACCTCGCCGAGTTGCGAGGCCAGCGGGGAACGATCGGAGGAAGAGGACGTCACGGAGAGACTCCTTGTCGAGGCGTCGATGAAGTGAGTTTACGCACCGCTTAATCGTCTGTATATGTATATACAAATAAAACAGACTGCGTGTGAGCTGATTATGTCCGCAATTTTCGCTGAACGTGCGTTGCTGCCGGAAGGCTGGGCGCGAAATGTCCGTTTCGAGATTTCCGCGGACGGAGTCCTCGCCGGGATTCGTCCCGACGCCAACGCCGACGGCGCCGAACGCCTCGGCGGCGCCGTGCTGCCGGGGATGCCCAACCTCCATTCGCACGCGTTCCAGCGCGCCATGGCCGGGCTCGCCGAAGTCGCCGGCAATCCCAACGACAGTTTCTGGACCTGGCGCGAGCTGATGTACCGGATGGTCGCTCGACTGTCGCCGGAACAGATCGAGGTCATCGCCTGCCAGCTCTACATCGAGATGCTCAAGGCCGGCTACACCGCGGTGGCGGAATTCCACTACGTCCATCACGACCTCGACGGCCGCTCCTACGCCGACCCCGCCGAACTTTCCCTGCGCATCTCCCGCGCCGCCAGCGCCGCAGGTATCGGCCTGACCCTGCTGCCCGTGCTTTACAGTCACGCAGGCTTCGGCGGCCAGCCGGCCAGCGAGGGCCAGCGGCGCTTCATCAATGGCAGCGAGGCCTACCTGGAACTGCTCCAGCGCCTGCGCGCGCCGCTGGAGGCGGCAGGCCACTCCCTGGGCCTGTGCTTCCACTCCCTGCGCGCGGTGACTCCGCAGCAGATCGCCACGGTCCTCGCCGCCGGCCACGACGACCTGCCGGTCCACATCCATATCGCCGAACAGCAGAAGGAAGTCGACGACTGCCAGGCCTGGAGCGGACGCCGGCCGTTGCAATGGCTGTACGAGAACGTCGCGGTCGACCAGCGCTGGTGCCTGGTCCATGCGACCCACGCCGACCCCGCCGAGGTGGCGGCGATGGCGCGTAGCGGCGCGGTGGCCGGCCTGTGCCTGAGCACCGAGGCCAACCTCGGCGACGGCATCTTCCCGGCGACGGACTTCCTCGCCCAGGGCGGGCGCCTGGGCATCGGCTCGGACAGCCACGTCTCGCTCAGCGTGGTCGAGGAACTCCGCTGGCTGGAATACGGCCAGCGCCTGCGCGACCGGAAACGCAACCGGCTGTACCGCGACGACCAGCCGATGATCGGCCGCACGCTCTACGACGCTGCTCTGGCTGGCGGCGCCCAGGCCCTTGGGCAGCCGATCGGTAGTCTCGCCGTGGGCCGTCGCGCCGACCTGCTGGTGCTCGACGGCAACGACCCCTACCTGGCCAGCGCCGAGGGCGACGCCCTGCTCAACCGCTGGCTGTTCGCCGGCGGCGACCGCCAGGTGCGCGACGTGATGGTGGCCGGCAGATGGGTGGTGCGCGACGGCCGGCATGCAGGGGAAGAGCGCAGCGCACGGGCATTCGTCCAGGTGCTGGGGGAACTGCTCGACTGACCCTGCACAGCGGCGGACAACCGCGTTGCGCTTATCCGCCCCACTCGTTCGAGCCGTCGGGCGCTAAACGCCGATACTTCCCACGCCAGCCGCCAGGCGTGAACGGCGCTGGAAAGAAAAAACGCCCCGGCGGGGCGTTCCTTCACTGGCTCCGCTTCAACTGGCCGTCGGGTACCCGCCAGATCAGCTCGTCCACCGCGTAACCGCGGCTGCGCGCTTCTTCCAGCAGACGCTCGCGGGTCTGCTGCGAAACCTGCGGGGTACGCGACAGCAGCCACAGGTATTCACGGTTCGGATTGCCCACCAGCGCGGTACGGTAGTCGTCGTCCACCGCCAGCACCCAATAGTCGCCGCGCGCCACGTTGGGGAAGAGATTGGCGAACCAGTTGTCGAAGCGCACCCACAACTTGTCGGTGCGACCCGGCTGCTGGGCGACTGCCCGCCCCTCCACCTGCTCCCAGTCGCCATCCAGGGTCAGGCAGCGATTGATCACCTGGATGCTCTGGTCTTCCTGCAAGCGGTAATGCGCCTCCGATTGCGCGCAGTTGCGCTGGAAGAACATCGGCAAGCGCGCCAGTTCGTACCAGGTGCCCTGGTAGCGCTGGAGGTCGACCTGCTCGGTGGCCGGCGGATTCTTCGGCGAGCCCGCGCAACCGACCAGCAGCAAGCCCAGCCACAGGGTGCAGAGCACCCGGATCGGCAGACCGATCACTTGAGCCCCTGGCCGGAGAAGAGCAGCGCCTTGTCGGCCGCGTACTGCACGCTGATGAAAGCCTTCTCGTCGCCCCAGGTGCAACTGGACATGCCCAGCGCGCCGGAGCACTCGGTGGGCTTGCCGAGGATCGCCTCGACCTCGGCCTTGCTCATGCCGGCCTTGAGCTTGGAATAGTTTTCCTGGTTGATCTTGCTGCAGGCGGCCAGGACGACGCAGAAAGCGACCACGGCCAGGGTACGGAACGACGCCATGAGGAACTCCTTGTTCGGGGGAAGCGCTGCCCTACAGCTTGGCACACGCGGGGGAAATCCGGAGCCTTGGAGTCAGAAACGCGAACCGGGTTCCCTGAGGAACGCCGTCTCCTCCTCGCTGGAGGGGCGGCCGAGAATGGCGTTGCGATGGGGAAAGCGACCGAAGCGGGCGACTACCGCATGATGCCGCTCGGCATAGTCGTAGAAATCGTCGAAGGGCTTGCGCACGCTGCCACCGACCTGATCGCGCAGGTCGCGGAAGCAGGCTACCGCCCGCTCCTGGCTGGGCAGGTCCTCGGCGTGCTCCAGGACCAGGTAGGCGAACACCCGGCGCACCGGCGGCAACTGGCGGTCGAAGCCTTTTTCCAGGCCCTCGCGCACCACCCGTTGCGCCCGGGCGTCGCCGGCGTAGGCGCGCGGCGTGTCGCGGTAGATCATCCGCGGCAACTGGTCGAGCAACAGGATCAGCGCCAGCCAGCCATCGGCCTCGGCCGTCCACTCCTGCAAGCCGCCGTCCAGCGCCTGGTTCACCAGGTCGCCGAAACGGCCGCCGGCATCGGCGTCCTGGCAGACGTTCTTGCCGAACCACAGGCCGTTGCGCTGGGCAACCACCTCGGCGGCATCGCTGGAGGTGCCGAACCACCAGTCGAGCAAGGTCTCCCAGGGCGCGCTCATCGGCCTACTCCGCGTGGTAGCCGGTGATGCGCTCGACTTCCTGCTTCGAGCCGAGGAACACCGCGACACGCTGGTGCAGGTTCTCCGGCTTGATGTCGAGGATGCGCTGGGTGCCGTTGGTGGCGGCGCCGCCGGCCTGCTCGATGATGAACGACATCGGGTTGGCTTCGTACATCAGGCGCAGCTTGCCGGGCTTCTCCGGCTCGCGGGCGTCGCGCGGGTACATGAAGACGCCGCCACGGGTCAGGATGCGGTGGACGTCGGCGACCATCGAGGCGATCCAGCGCATGTTGTAGTTCTTGCCCAGCGGGCCTTCCTTGCCGGCCAGCAGTTCTTCCACGTAGCGTTTCACCGGCGCTTCCCAGTGGCGCTGGTTGGACATGTTGATGGCGAACTCGGCGGTGCTTTCCGGCACGCTGATGTTGTCGTGGGTGAGGACGAAGCTGCCCAGCTCGCGATCCAGGGTGAAGCCCTTGACGCCATTGCCGAGGGTCAGCATCAGCATGGTCTGCGGGCCGTAGATGGCGTAGCCGGCGGCGACCTGGGTGGTGCCCGGCTGGAGGAAGGCTTCCTCGCGCAGGGTATCGTTCTGGTTCAGGTACTCGTTGGGGCAGCGCAGCACCGAGAAGATGGTGCCGACCGAGACGTTGACGTCGATGTTGCTGGAGCCGTCCAGCGGGTCGAAGACCAACAGGTAGGCGCCTTTCGGATAGCGCCCCGGAATCTGGTAGGGGTGGTCCATCTCCTCGGAGGCCATGCCGGCCAGGTTGCCGGCCCATTCGTTGGCTTCCAGCAGGATCTCGTTGGACATCACGTCCAGCTTCTTCTGCACCTCGCCCTGCACGTTCTCGGTGCCCATGCTGCCGAGCACGCCGCCCAGCGCGCCCTTGGACACCGCATGGCTGATTTCCTTGCAGGCACGCGCCACGACCTCGATGAGGAAGCGCAGGTCGGCCGGGGTGTTGTGGCTGCGGGTCTGCTCGATCAGATAGCGGCTCAGGGTAACGCGGGACATGGATGGCTCCGGAGAGAGGAAAAAACCCGCGCAGTTTAACGCGGAATTGGCGGTCACGCTTGACTCCGCGCAACCGCCGGTTGGAGATCGGCGGCGGCGGCGCGGTTCATTTCCGCGGCGCGCAACCGATCGACGGTCGTCAGCCGCGCCCCATCTCGCCGTTCAGGCTGGCCTGGACGATTTCCACCCAGTAGCCGTCGGGATCGCTGATGAAGGCCACGTTCTTCATGCCTCGGTCCAGCGGCTTGACGAAGTTCACCCCGAGCGTTTCGAAACGCTCGCAAGCCGCCACCAGGTCGGGCACCGAGAAACAGATATGGCCGAACCCGCGCGGGTCCTGGTTGCCGTTGTGGTACTGGCTGTCGTCGCTCTCGCTGCCCCAGTTGTGGGTCAGCTCGAGGACCGACTGGCGCCCGAAGGTATATCGCTGGCGCTCGTCGACCGCATCAGGCACTTCTTCGCCACGGGTCATGGCGAGGAAATACAGGGAGAAGCGGCCTTCCTCGAAATCCAGGCGACGCAGCAGGCGCATGCCGAGCACCCGCGAGTAGAAGTCGAGCGAGCGCTTCGGATCCTTGACCCGCAACATGGTGTGGTTGAACACGTATTCCTGGGTGATGGCGTCCGGCTCCATGCAGATGCCGGGCTGTACTTCGGTGTTGAAACTCATCGGGCGATTCCCTCGAACGAAACGGATCGGCAGTGTATGGCGGTCGACCGGGCGGCGAGTAACAGCGGGGTACTACTCTCTTGATGCCGGCGCGCGCCGTTCGTTCCGTCGGCGAGAAACGCGACCGGCGCCGCCCGGGCGCCGGTCGCCGCCACCTCAGAAGTCCAGGCTCAGCGCCAGGCTGACGCTCTGCTGGGTATCGTCCTCGCCCTTGCGCCAGTTGTAGCCGCCGCGCAGCGACAGCTCCGGTGCCAGCTTCTGGCTGAAGCCGAGGGAGACGCGGTTGAGGTGGTCCTGCGGGGTGTAGCCTTCGAGGGTGAAGCGATTGCCCGGCAGGCTGTTGAGGGACATGGTCAGGTCCTGGGTGTCGTCCTCGTACTCGCGTTCGTGGGCGTACTCGGCGAACAGCTGGGTATCGCTGCCGAACGCGTACTTGCCTTGCAGGCCGGCGCCCAGGCGCTTCGAGCTGCGCTTCTGGTCGTCGTAGTCGAGCGCGCTGGCGCTGGCGCCCTTCTCGGAATAGCCGTCGACCTCGACCCGTGCATAGTCGGCGCTGACGAACGGCGACAGGTGCCAGGGACTGTCGGCCTGCTGGGCGATGTCGTAGCCCAGGCGCGCGCTGAACGCCCACAGGTGGCCGTTGGTGTCGCCTTTCTCGCTGCGCTCGCCGCCGCCCAGGGCGAACTTGCGCTTCAGGTCGTCGTAGTCGAGGTAGCCGCCGGTCAACGCCGCGTCGGCCCACCAGCGGTTTTCCTGGTACTGCACGAAGGCGCTGGCCATGTAGCTGTTCATCCGGTAGTCGGAATCCTTGGCGCCGGCTTCCAGCTTCTGCCGGTAGAAACCGGCGGCGACCCCGGCGCGCCAGGCCTCGTCGATGCGGTAGCTGCCGCCAAGGGTCAGGTTGTAGCCATTGCCGTCGCCGCTGGCGGCGCTGTCCTGGGAGTCGAAGTCCAGGCGCTGGCCACCGCCGCCGACGAAGCCGCGCCACTGGCCGACGTTCTGCCAGTTCTCCCAGTCCGCCTGCCACTGGCTGCGCAGTTCGTCCTGGTAGGCACGCAGGGTGCCGTGGGCCATTTCCGGCAGCAGGGTCAACTCCCAGGGCGCCGACAGCAGCGAATAGGTGTAGTCGGCGATCAGGCGCTGGCCGGTGATGGTCGGGTGCACGCTGTCATTGAACAGCAGTTTGCTCGGATCGGGCGTGCTGCCGTTGATCCCGTAGGTCGGGTTCATGGTACAGCCGTTGCCGCTGAAACAGGTGCCGATCAGGTTCTGGTCGGCGGCCAGGCCGAAGGAAGCCGGGTTGGCCATGCCTTCCTTGAGCAGCAGCGGGATGTTCAACGGAATGACGTTGGCGCCGGCCTGGCTCAACTGGGCGGTCAGCTCGGCGTTGAACGTGCCGCTGAGTTGGCTGGCGAAAGGCTGCAAGGGACCACCGAAGGTAGCCGGGGTCAGGCCCAGGTCGGGCAACAGCCAGACCACGATGTAGCGCGCGCCGGCCTGCTGCAGGGCCTGCACGCTATCCACCAGGCGACCGGCGGCCTGTTGTGCCTGGACGTCGTTGAGGATGCGCCCCTGGAGGAAGTCGTTGCCGCCGCCGGTGATGTAGTACAACGCGTTCGGATCAGCACCCAGGCCCTGGCGGGCACGGTCCACCAGGTAGCCATCTCGGCTGCGCAGGAGGGTATTGTCGCGCTCGATCAGCGAGCCGTTGGCCGCGGTGATCGAGTCGTAGATCTGGTCGGTCCGGTAGCCGCCCACCGCCCAGTTGTTGCCGTCGGCGATGCCCTGCTGGGCGTTGACCGGCGAGGTCGAGGCAGCCAGGTCGCCCGGGGCGATGCCGAGCTGATTGCCGAGCAGCATGGGCGCGGTCGGTCCGAAGATCTCGCCGCTGCCGTTCTGGTAGGTCGGGCCGACCCGGTTGGTGAAACGCGAGGTGCTTCCGGCGGGGCCGGCAGGATCGGGGAACTGCCCGGCATCGCTGAGGCTGTCGCCGAACACCACCAGCGTCGAATAGGGCGAAGGAGCAGCCTGCGGGGCGGTGGACAGCGAAGCCAGCAGGCAGGCCGCTACCAGTGGCTTGAGCGCCATTCTGATCATTCTCTTACTCCGTGATTTGTTTTTATTGTCGGGCCGCCGCGTCGTCGGCATGCGCCCCGGGGCCCGTCATAAAGCCTCCTCAGCCGAACAGCATAGCGCGGAACCGGCTCATGGCTTGTTCGGCGAGGAACGCAGCAGGCTCATTGCCATTATTACCAACAGAGCGACCCCCAGCAGAAGTACCGCCCACAGGCCGATCTTCTTCCAGTCGCTACCCGGTGCCGGCGCCGCGACCGCCATGGCCACCTCCAGCGGTTCGCCCAGGCTGGCGCTACCCAGGGTGGCGCGCTTGCTCTCGGTATAGCCGGGAATCAGTACGCCGAGCGGCAGCGCCGCCGACTGCGCGCCGGGCTTGCCGAACGCCAGCCGGTACGGCGGGCTGCCGCGCACCAGGAACACCAGTTCGCTGGCCGGCAGGCCGACACTCAGGGACGGGACCTCCAGGCCCAGGCCGGTACCTCGTTGGTCCACCTGCAGACGCAGCTCGCGCACCGCCCAGCCCGGCAGTTCCAGCTCATTCTGCTGTACGTTGCGGCCGTCGATCGGCAGCCGGTAGAGAACCCCGCGTGCCAGGCTGCTCCAGGCGGCCTCCCGGCGCGGCGAAGCGTTCTCCGTACGATCACGGCCGGACAGTTCCACCGGGACGATGGTGTGGGTCAGCGCCTGCTCCAGGGACACCCGCACCCGCTGCAACGGCAACGCCAGCGGCAACTGCCAGCGGTACTCGCCGTCCCCCGCCTGGCGCCCGGCCAGCGGCTCGGACCAGATCATCGGCGCCGGCTCGGTGCTCCGCGTGCTGCCTTGCAGGCGGGCGCCTTGGAGGTCTGCCGCGGTTGCCCCGGCCGGCCAGGCCAGACGCAGGTAGCGGGCCTGGCGGCCGGGAAGCTTGACCTCGCTGACGTCGATGCGTTCGCCGTTGAAGGTCAAGCGGGCGATCTGTCCGTCACCCCAGGCCTGCCAATGCTCGAGGTCGTCGCTGGCTTCCACGGAGAAGCGCTGGAAGCCCTCCTCCGGGCTGCTCCAGTCCAGCCGCAGGCGCTCCAGGGGAAACGTCACCGCGCTCGCGTCGATCAGCCAGCCGCGCAAAGTCTCGGCAGCCGGCCCGGCGTTTTCCGGCAGCACCTCGACTATGGTGCCGCTGGTGTTGCGCTGCACCCGCAGGTTCGGTTGCGTCGCATCGGCGGCGGACGTGCCTCGCAACGGGAACAGCCGCACCTCGGCCTCATGCGGCGTGCTGGCCTGGCGCTCGCTGCCGGCCACCAGGGCGTAGGGCAAGGCCTCGCCTTCGGCATCGAAGACCCGCAGGTCGCGCAGGTCGGCATGGGCAGCCGACAACTGCACGCTCATCGGGATGCTCAGGCGATACCAGGGACCTTCGCCCTGCAGCGACAGCGCCACCTGGCGGCTGAAACCTTCGGCAGACTCCTTCGCCGACAGCGGCAGGGACAAGCAGGCGCCCAGCAGGAGCAGGCCGGCGGTTCTGAACGAAAAGGAGCGCGTCATGGCTGCTCGGCCTCCGATGCGACCTCGGCGCGACGCGGAGGCAAGGGTGAGAAGTAGCCGACGACCAGCAACAGGACGCCGACCCCGATGAAGGAGATGATTCGCTCCAGGCTGCCACTGTTGCCCAGCTCGACGAAGAACAGCTTGACCACCACGACGCCGACCAGCGCCGCGCCGACCATCCACAGGTCGCGCCGGCCGAGACGGGTACCGGCGATGGTCAGGCCCAGCGCACAGAGCGTCCAGACCAGCGAAAGCCCCGCCTGCACCAGCATCGACGCGGTCAGCGCCTCGGCCTGGAACGGTACGCCGGCCAGGTGGTGCGCGGCGCGGCACACCGCCAGGGTCAGCAGGGCGAACAGCGAGGCGCCGGCCAACGCCTGGCGCCCCAGGCGCGCGCTGGCATTGCCATCGACGAGCGAGGCCAGGCTGGCGTCGCTCCAACGGTAGAGGGCGAACAGCACGATCAGCAGCCCCAGTTCCAGCGGGTTGGCCAGCGGCAGGTAAGGCAGCGGCTCGGCAGCGCCGTCGCTGAGCAGGTTGGCGCTCCAGAACCAGCCGAGCAGCAACAGCGCCACCGGCGCAGCGGCGAGCAGCCGATACTCCCGCGGGAAGTCGCGCAGCGGCCAGGGCAGGCTCCGCCCGCCAGCCACCAGCAGCAGGTAGGCGCTCGGGACCAACGCCCAGCCCAGCCAACGCCAGGCGTTGTACTGTTCGGCGAGCAGGGCGAACAGGTAGCGCAGCTCCAGCGCCAGCACCCCTAGCAACAGCCAGCAACCGAGCACATGGGCAACGCTCAGGGCCTTCGCCGGCAGCAACGGGGCAAGGCGTCGCAGCGACAGCAGGTGCGTGGCGAACAGCAGCGGCCAGGCCAGCCAGCCGAATTCGCCGAACGGCTGGTAATCGAAACGCCAGGCACTGGCCAGGGCCAACAGCGCCACCGGGACCAGCGCCAGGCACAGCAGGGCCAGTTCGCGCCAGCGCTCGCGCAGCGCCAGCAGCATCCACGACGCCACTGTCGCCGCGGCCACCAGCAGCAACGCATGCTCGCGCAGGCCATAAGGCACGAAGCGGACGGTTTCGTACAGCGCGGTCAGCGCCCACCAGCCGGCTCCCCAGAGCAGCAGCAAGTGCGACAGCTCGGCCAGGCCGAGGGTACCGATACCCAGCGCCCGCTCGCGCTCGCCGGCGCGGCGCAGCCGCCAGGCGCCGACCAGCGCCGCCAGGGCCAGCACTGCCGGCGTCCAGAACCCGGAATGGGCCAGGGGCCGCAGGCCTTCGCCGCTCAGCGAGCCGAACAGCGACGGCCCGGCGAGGAGGAACGCCAGGCCGCCCACTACCTGCAAGGCGAGGCCGAAGTAGAAGCTCAGGCGCTGGCGCAGCACCAGGCTCAGCCAGATGATCAGCAGCCCGCTACCGGCCCATACCGCGCTGGCGCTGCGCCAAGGCAGGACGAACAGCACTGCCAGGTTGACGAACGCCAGACCGGCCAGCAGCACCAGGCTCAAGCCCATGAGCAGCCGACTGTCGTCCTTCACCAGCGGGTCGCGCGCCGCCAGCAGCATGCCGCCGATCAGCGCCAGGCCAATCAGCGAGGCGGTCATCAAGCCACGCCAGCCCGAGTCGAATACCCCACCCTGGCCATCGCCGCCCTGCAAATGCAGGAGGAACAGCGCACCGCCCAGCAGTTGCACGGCGAAGGCGCAGAACAGGAAGGTACGCGAGCCCAGGCGCAAGCCGGCGAACAAGCTCGCCAGGCCGGCCACGGCCCAGGCGATGGCGGTGCCGTCGACGGCCAGGCAGAGCGGTGCGACCAGGTAGAGGAAGGCCAGGCCGGCGGCCGCCAGCAACGGCCGGCAGGCGGGCTCCCAGTCGGCCAGCGCTTTCGCCGGCGCGCGACGCAGCTGCCAGAAGCTGAACAGCGCCGCCGCACCGAGCATCAGCGCGCCCAGCGGCGAACCCTCCAGCAACGTCGTCTCACCCGGGCGCACGCCATTCAGGTAGGCCAACGCCGCACCGCCCTGCAACAGCAGGGCGAAGAGCCGCGCCAGGCGGCGTTGCTGGTGCAGGCCGAGCCAGTAGATGCCGGCGCCCTCGACGGCCCAGGCGGCCGAGGTCCAGCGCGCGTCCAGGCCGAGCGGAATGGCCAAGGTGCCGAAGACCACCCCCAGCGCCAGGCAGATTTCCACCAGCAGGCTGGTGCGTCCGGCCGAAGCATGGCCGCGCAGCACCCGCGCCAGGACCATGTAGAAGAGCCCCAGGGCCAGGGCGCTGAAGGCCATGCCGAAGTCGATGTGGCCGATCACCGCGCATTGCAGGCCGAACCCCACCAGTGGCGGGCCGAACAGCACGGTGGCGTCGATGTAGTCGGCCTGTCGCGCCGACCAGCGCAGCAGTTCGCCGCGCTCGGCAGGCGCCTGCGCGGCCTCCAGCAGCTTACGGCGGGCGAAGAGCAGGCCGATCCCGACGTACATCAGGAAGAACAGGGCCAGGAACGGCTCGGTGCTGGCGAACAGCTCCGGTGTATAGGAGCGCAGTCCCCAGGCGAAGCCGATGCCGAAGGTGCCGACGAAGCCGACCAGGTTGAGCGGCCGCCAGGCGCGGAACCAGGCGATGGCGAAGATGCCGGCGTTGAGCAGGGCGAAGTAGCTGAACAGCGCTACATGGTTGCCGCTGCCGGTGGAGGTCAGGATCGGCGCGGCGAAGCCGCCGAGCGCCGCCACTACCGCCAGGCCCATGGCGTTCTGCAGCACGGCGAGGATCGCCGAGCAGATCGTCACCACCACCAGCAGGGCCAGCGCCGCGCCGGGAGAGATCAGCGGATGCAGGCGCATGGCGGCGAAGATGGTCAGGTACAGCACCGCGATACCGGTGCCTTGCAGGATCAGGCCGTAGGCGGCGCGCCGCTCGCGCAGCCACCAGCCGACGCCGAGCAGCGCCATCGCTGCCAGCGCCACCCCGGCGTAGCGGTACTCCACCGGCACCGCCACCCGTTCCGAGGCATAGCGCAGGAGGAAGGCCAGGCCGATGAACAGCAGCACCACGCCGATGCGCAATACCGTGTTGCCGCCGAACAGCCAGCCCTTGGCCGCGGCGAAGCCACGCTCGACCAGCGAGGGTTCGCGTGGAGGCGCTGGAGGGGCGGCACGGCGCGGCGCTGGCAGGGCGTCAGGCTGGAACGCCGGCTGACGCTCGATGGGCTGGACGGGTTCGGGGGGACGAGGCGGAGGCGGCGCAGCCTCGACGGCCGGTAGCTCGATGTCCCAGTCCAGCGGCGGGGCAACCTCGGCGGGAGGAGCGGGAGGCGTGTCTGCGAGCGGCTGGTCGATGCCGGCGGCCGGCTCGGGAACGCTTTCGGGAAGGTCCTGCGCCTGGCGCTCCACGCGCAGCAAGCGCTGGTGGATGACCTCGGTGCCGCGCTCGAAGCGTTCGGCGAATTCGCTCATCTGCTTGCGCAGGCGCTCGTTCTGTTGCGCCAGGTTCTGCAGCGAGACGGCCTGTCCCAGGGCCAGGCCGGAAAGGCCGCCGAGGAGGGCGCCGACCAGCGATTCCCCGGCGAAGCCGCCGAGGATCAGGCCCACCAGCATGAAAATCCATTGCATGCGTCGAATCCTTGATCAAGAGGTACCACGATCCACTGATACCTGCCCTGGCCATCCTGCCAGAGCGGAACCCGCGCCGGGAGTATACAGCCCGCATTCCAGAGATTCGACGCATTCCGACGCCCGCCCCGTGGCGAGCTACCTCTTCCTGGCGATGAACTGGACCACGCAGGCCGCGCCGGTGTGGAAACGGCCCTCGACCACCTCGCGCTCGATTTCCCGCGCCAGCAGCACCTCGCACTCCGGCAGCTCCGCCTCCAGCGCCGCGCGGCTCACCAGCATGTCGACGTCCGCCGGGCCGCCGGTGCCGCGGCCGAGCTGTTCCGGCCGATAGGCCTCCAGCAGGAAGAGACCGCCCGGTCGCAGCGAACGCTCCAGCAGGCAGTTGAGTCTGCCGCGCACGCGACTGGGCAGGTGCGCGAAGATCGACACCACCGCGCCGAACGCCGCTGCCGGCGGTTCGTAGTCCGCCAGGTCGACCACCAGGGTGTCGATCGACACGCCTTTCGCCTCGGCCAGCCGGCGCGCCTTGGCCAGGCCGACGGCGGAGCCGTCCACGCCAAGCACCTCCAGCCCCAGCGAAGCGAGGAACACCGCGTTGCGCCCCTCGCCCTCGGCGACGCTCAGCACCGGCCCGGCCAGCCGCTGCGCATGTTCCTTCAGGAAAGCGTTGGGTTCGGTTCCGTAGACATACTCTTCGGCGGCATAGCGTTCGTCCCACATGAGGTTCACCTCGTCTGTATTTCGTCACGGCCCAGGTGCCGAAACGCTAGTCTTCCACTTCAAGTCGACTTGAGGTCAAGGGCATGCGGCAACTGGACATAGGCGAGGTCGCGCGACGATCCGGGGTACCGGCCTCGACCCTGCGCTACTACGAGGAAAAGGGACTGATCGCCTCCAGCGGCCGGCACGGCCTGCGCCGGCTGTTCGATGCAGGCGTGCTGGAGCGGCTGGCGCTGATCGGGCTGGGCCGCGCCGCCGGGTTGTCGCTGGACGAGATTGCCGGCATGGGCGCAGCCGACGGCGCGTTGCGGATCGACCGCGCGGCGCTGGCGGCCAAGGCCGACGAACTGGACCGGACGATCCGCCGCCTCGCCGCCATGCGCGACGGCCTGCGGCATGCCGCGGCCTGTCCGGCGCGCGAACACATGGACTGCCCGACGTTCCGCCGCCTGCTGCGGGCCGCTGCCGCGGGGGCCATCAAGCCACGCCGGAAAGCGCCCGGCGCATAGCAAAACGGCCGGCAGGCCGGGCACCCCTGCCCTGCCTGCCGGCCGCGAGGCACGCCGTTGCGGCGCGCCGGTACGGCAACGGTTTAGACCTTGCTGCGCTCGTAGCGCTTGCGGTCGTTCTCGTTGAGCATCTTCTTGCGCAGGCGGATCGACTTCGGCGTCACTTCCACCAGCTCGTCGTCGGCGATGAACTCCAGCGCCTGCTCGAGGGTGAAGCGGATCGGCGGAACCAGGGCGATGACTTCGTCCTTGCCGGAAGCGCGCATGTTGTCGAGCTTCTTGCCCTTGGTCGGGTTGATCACCAGGTCGTTGTCACGGCTGTTGATGCCGGCCAACTGGCCTTCGTAGATTTCGTCGCCCGGGCCGAGGAACAGCTTGCCGCGGCTCTGCAGGGTCTCCAGCGAGTAGGTCAGCGCGGTGCCGGTGGCCATGGAGACCAGTACGCCGTTCTGGCGGTTGCTGACTTCGCCGGCCTTGATCGGACCGTAGTGGCTGAAGGTCGAGGTCAGGATGCCGGTGCCCGAGGTCAGGGTCAGGAAGTTGTTGCGGAAGCCGATCAGGCCGCGCGCCGGAATGGTGTACTCCAGGCGCACGCGGCCCTTGCCGTCGGGAATCATGTTGCTCAGGTCGCCCTTGCGCAGGCCCATCTGCTCCATCACCGAGCCCTGGTGCTGCTCCTCGATGTCGATGGTGACGTTCTCGTAGGGCTCCTGCTTCTCGCCGTCCTTCTCGATGATCACCACTTCCGGGCGGCCCACGGCCAGCTCGAAGCCTTCGCGGCGCATGGTCTCGATCAGTACCGACAGGTGCAGTTCGCCACGGCCGGAAACCTTGAACTTCTCCGGGCTGTCGCCCGGCTCGACGCGCAGCGCCACGTTATGCAGCAGTTCCTTCTCCAGGCGCTCCTTGATGTTGCGGCTGGTGACGAACTTGCCTTCGCGGCCGGCGAACGGCGAATCGTTGACCTGGAAGGTCATGCTCACGGTCGGCTGGTCGACGGTCAGCGGCGGCAGCGCCTCGACGTTCTGCGGGTCGCACAGGGTATCGGAGATGAACAGCTCCTCCATGCCGCTGACGCAGACGATGTCGCCGGCTTCCGCCTCGGCCACCTCGACGCGCTGCAGGCCGTGGTGGCCCATGATCTTCAGGATGCGGCCGTTGCGCTTGCTGCCGTCGTCGCTGATGGCCACCACCGGGGTGTTGGACTTGACCTTGCCGCGGGTGATGCGGCCGATACCGATCACGCCGAGGAAGCTGTTGTAGTCCAGCTGCGAGATCTGCATCTGGAACGGACCCTCGGTGTCCACCACCGGAGCCGGGACGTGGTCGATGATCGCCTGGAACAGCGCGTCCATGTTGTCGTCCATCTTCTCGTGGTCGAGACCGGCGATGCCGTTCAGGGCGCTGGCGTAGACGATCGGGAAGTCGAGTTGCTCGTCGGTGGCGCCGAGGTTGTCGAACAGGTCGAAGATCTGGTCGATGACCCAGTCCGGACGCGCGCCCGGGCGGTCGATCTTGTTCACCACCACGATCGGACGCAGGCCGGCCTTGAAGGCCTTCTGGGTCACGAAGCGGGTCTGCGGCATGGGGCCGTCCTGGGCGTCGACCACCAGCAGCACGGAGTCGACCATCGACATCACGCGCTCCACCTCGCCGCCGAAGTCGGCGTGACCGGGGGTGTCGACGATGTTGATGTTGTAGCCGTTCCACTTGATCGCGGTGTTCTTCGCCAGGATGGTGATGCCACGCTCTTTTTCCTGGTCGTTGGAGTCCATCACCCGCTCGCTTTCCGCTTCTTTGCGGTCGAGGGTGCCGGACAGCTTCAGCAGCTTGTCCACCAGGGTGGTCTTGCCATGGTCGACGTGGGCGATGATGGCGATGTTGCGCAGATTTTCGATCACAAGTCTTGTCTCGTTTAACGCCCGAAGCGCGGCTTCGCGGCGGTGGTGGGGTCGGACAGGGCGGCGCCCGACACGACAGGCTTCTTCAATTAAGGGGCGGGCAGCAGGCGGACGCTGCCCCGGTCCGGCCGGCACGCCGAAGGGCGGGCATCGGCCTAGGCGGCGGACGTGTCGGGAGGACGGTGGCGGATGCTGCCGCCGAACAAGCCCGGCTGCTTAAGCCGGACGATAAACACGCACATTGGTGTGCCCCTCGTTGAGCAGGTGATGGGCATGCAGGCGGCTCATCACCCCTTTGTCGCAATACAGGAGGTACTGGCGGTTGGCGTCCAGTTCCTTGAAGCGGCTGTTGATCGCGTAGAACGGCAGCGCCTGGACTTCGACGCCTTCCAGGGCCAGGGGTTCGTCTTCCTGGGCATCAGGATGGCGGATATCGATGACAATCTGACCGGGCAGCACCTCGCCGACCTCTTCCACCTGCAGGTCCTGGCCGAGTTCGTCGATCACCCGGTCGACGGTGCGCTGGGTGGCTCGCTCCAGGGCGCGCTCGAGCACCGCCATGTCGAATTTCGACTCTTCGTGCTCGACGCGGTAGGGCTTGGCCTGGGTGGTCGGGTTCACCGAGATCACCCCGCAGTATTCCGGCATGTGCCGGGCGAACTCGGCGGTGCCGATCTGCCGGGCGGTGTCGATGATGTCCTGCTTGTGGCTGACGATCAGCGGGCGCAGCACCAGGGTGTCGGTAACCCGGTCGATCACCGAGAGGTTCGGCAGGGTCTGGCTGGACACCTGGGAGATCGCCTCGCCGGTCACCAGCGCGTCCAGCTCCAGGCGCTCGGCCACGCGGCTGGCGGCGCGCAGCATCATGCGCTTGAGGGTCACGCCCATATAGCTGTCGTCGACCTTGGTGAGGATCTCGCCGACCACTTCCTCGAACGGCACGCTGACGAACAGCACGCGCTGCGAGCGGCCGTACTTCTCCCACAGGTAGTGGGCGACTTCCATCACCCCCAGTTCGTGGGCGCGCCCGCCGAGGTTGAAGAACACGAAGTGGCTGATCATCCCGCGGCGCATCATCTGGTAGGCCGCCACGGTCGAGTCGAAGCCGCCGGACATCAGCACCAGCACCTGTTCCAGCGCGCCCAGCGGATAGCCGCCCAGGCCCGGATGCTGGCGATGGATGACGAACAGGCGGTCGAGGCGGATTTCCATCCGCACCTCGACTTCCGGCTGCTTCAGGTCGATCCCGGCAGCCCCGCATTCGCGGCGCAGGCCGCTGCCGACGTAACGCTCCACCTCCATCGAGGTGAACGCGTGCTTGCCGGCGCGCTTGCAGCGCACGGCGAAGGTCTTGCCGGCCAACTGGTCGCCGAAATGCGCCTTGCACTTGGCGAGGATGTCGTCGAAATCGCCCAGCGGATACTCGTGGACCTCGAGGAAATGACCGATGCCCGGGGTGCAGGTCAGGCGCTCGATCATCTCGCGCCTGGCCTTGGCGTCGACCACGGCGGTCTCTACCTCCAGGTTGTCCCACTCGCCCTCGACCTTCAGCTCCGGGTCCAGGTCGCGCAGCACCGCGCGGATGTTCTTCGCCAACTGCCGGATGAAGCGCTTGCGCACCGGCCGGCTCTTGATGGTGATTTCCTGGAAGGTCTTGACGATGAGTTTCATGCGAGGGACGCGAACGCGCGGGGCGACGGAAAAAAAGGGGCGGAATTATATCTGAAATTGCTCACGTATTGAGCAGAAATATGCACAGTTATTTTTGCTGCACCAAAATGGAATGATGCACCAACATGGAGCACCATAACGGTGCACCCGAAGGCCGCCCAGCTACCCTGAAGAAGACCTGGCCCCGCCAAACATGGGGCCCTGCCCGATTCCGGGCACTGGCACGCAACTTGCTCACTTGTGAGGCAGGTTGCCCTGGCGGAGTATTCCGGCCGGCATCACCCGATACTGGGGCACAGAAAAAGCTCCCAGCTCTAATCCCTCCTGGAGGACAGCATGTCGTACAAGTCGCACCAACTGATCAAAGACCATGACGTGAAGTGGGTAGACCTGCGCTTCACCGATACCAAGGGCAAGCAGCAACACGTCACCATGCCGGCTCGCGACGCGCTGGACGATGAGTTCTTCGAAGCCGGCAAGATGTTCGACGGCTCCTCCATCGCCGGCTGGAAAGGCATCGAAGCCTCCGACATGATCCTGATGCCGGACGACAGCACCGCCGTCCTCGATCCGTTCACCGAAGAGCCGACCCTGATCCTGGTCTGCGACATCATCGAGCCGAGCACCATGCAAGGCTACGAGCGCGACCCGCGCAACATCGCCAAGCGCGCCGAGGAGTACCTGAAGTCCACCGGCATCGGCGACACCGTGTTCGTCGGCCCGGAGCCGGAGTTCTTCATCTTCGACGAAGTGAAGTTCAAGTCCGACATCTCCGGCTCGATGTTCAAGATCTTCTCCGAGCAGGCTTCCTGGAACACCGACGCCGACATCGAGTCCGGCAACAAGGGCCATCGCCCGGGCGTGAAGGGCGGCTACTTCCCGGTACCGCCGGTCGACCACGACCATGAAATCCGCACCGCCATGTGCAACGCCCTGGAAGAAATGGGCCTGGTGGTCGAAGTCCACCACCACGAAGTGGCAACCGCCGGCCAGAACGAGATCGGCGTGAAGTTCAACACCCTGGTCGCCAAGGCCGACGAAGTGCAGACCCTGAAGTACTGCGTGCACAACGTCGCCGACGCCTACGGCAAGACCGTGACCTTCATGCCGAAGCCGCTGTACGGCGACAACGGTTCGGGCATGCACGTGCACATGTCGATCTCCAAGGACGGCAAGAACACCTTCGCCGGCGAAGGCTATGCCGGCCTGTCCGAGACCGCCCTGTACTTCATCGGCGGCATCATCAAGCACGGCAAGGCCCTGAACGGCTTCACCAACCCCTCGACCAACTCCTACAAGCGCCTGGTCCCGGGCTTCGAAGCTCCGGTGATGCTGGCCTACTCGGCGCGCAACCGTTCCGCCTCGATCCGTATCCCCTACGTATCCAGCCCGAAGGCCCGCCGTATCGAAGCGCGCTTCCCGGACCCGGCAGCCAACCCCTACCTGGCCTTCGCCGCGCTGCTGATGGCCGGCCTGGACGGCATCCAGAACAAGATCCACCCCGGCGATGCCGCCGACAAGAACCTGTACGACCTGCCGCCGGAAGAGGCGAAGGAAATCCCGCAGGTTTGCGGCAGCCTGAAAGAGGCGCTGGAAGAACTCGACAAGGGCCGCGCGTTCCTGACCAAGGGCGGCGTGTTCACCGACGAGTTCATCGATGCCTACATCGAGCTGAAGAGCGAAGAAGAGATCAAGGTGCGCACCTTCGTGCACCCGCTGGAATACGACCTGTACTACAGCGTCTGATCCACCCTTTCCTATAACAACGAGTCACCCTCTTGAGGCCTCCTTCGGGAGGCCTTTTTTATGGGCCGGACCATGGAGAAACGCAAAGTTCGCCGCGCCGTTCGGTTAGACTTGCCGCGCTCCCCGCCCCAAGGATAAGGACCGTCCATGCGTCACTCTCTCTGGCTCCTGCTCGCCGCCATCCTCAGCCTGCCCGCCCAGGCCGGCACCGAATGCCGCGATATCCACGACCGCGACCTGCGGCGCATGTGCAACGCACTGGAACGCGGCGACAGCGGGGATTGCGGCGACATCGACAGCCGCGACCTGCGGCGTTACTGCGGCGCGCTGCTGGCGCCGGGACAGCGCTACGACTGCGACGACATCCGCGACGGCGACACGCGCCGCCAGTGCCGCGCCATCGTCCGCGGCGACCGCAAGCGCTGCGACGACATCGACAGCCGCGACATGCGCCGCCAGTGCCGGGCCGTGGTATCGCGTGCGCCGTGGCAGTGCGACGGCATCGACGACCGCGACATGCGCCGCATCTGCCGGGTCATCCTGTCGCGCTAGATGCCGCCGTCCGCCGGCGTGCCCGGCTCGTCCGGTTCCGCGGATTTCGCCTTGGGCGCCCGGCTCAACTGTACGTTGAGACGCGGCATGGACAGTTCGAGGCCGGCCTGGTCGAGGCGCCGACGCAGGCGCAGGTTGAACGCCCGCTGGACCTCCCACTGCTTGATCGGCGCGGTCTTGAAGCGGAAGCGCAGGATCGCCTGGCCGTTGTCGAAACTCTCCACGCCCTGCAATTCCATCGGCGACCACAGGTTGCGGTAGACCGCCGGGTCGCTGCGCAGCTCCATCGCGACCTCGCGCACCAGCGCCACCGCGTCGTCGATCGGCATGCTCGCCGGCACCGGCCAGCGGAACATCGCGTAGCCGAACTGGCGCGAGTAGTTCTTGATGCTCTTGATCTCGCTGAACGGGATGGTATGCACCACGCCGTCCAGGTCGCGCAGGCGCACGGTACGGATGGTCAGGCCCTCGACCGTGCCAAGGTGGCCGCCGACGTCGACGTAGTCGTCGATCGACAGCGAGTCCTCGATGATGATGAACAGGCCGGTGATCAGGTCCGCCACCAGCGACTGCGCGCCGAAGCCGATGGCCAGGCCGATCACGCCGGCACCGGCCAGCAACGGGGTGACGTTCATGCCCATGTTGGCCAGGGCGACGATCAGGGCGATCACCGCGATGGTGGCGAACAGTACGTTGCGGATCAGCGGCAGCATGGTCAGCGCGCGGGTGTTCGGCCGGCTCTTGCCGCCCAGGCCGAGGCTGTGCTGGATCGCGGTATCGGTGAGGATCCAGATCAGCCAGGCGACCAGCAGGGTGGTGCCGAAGCTGACTACCTTCATGCTGATCTGCTCGCCCTCGCCTTCCGCATAGCGAATCAGCGACATGCCCCAGACGCGCAAGGCGACCTCGATGAAGAACAGCACCACGAAGATGTGCAGCAGGGTGTAGCCGAAGCTTTGCAACTGCTCGATGTACGGCGCGCTGCGGCGCGGGCCGGCGCCGACCCGACTGGAACGGCGGCGGATCAGCCCGATCACGGTCATCGCCACCACCGCCAGCACCGCGCAGACCAGCGCCCGGCGCAACGCCGAACTGCTGTCGCCGGCGGAAACGAAGGTGGCGAATAGGGAAATCCCCACCAGCACCAGCACCGGCACGAACCACAGCGAGCCGACCAGTTGCACCAGGTCGTGCAGGCTACGGCGCTTGAGGCGGCGCTCCAGCGGCTGGTTGCGGATCAGGTGGGCGATCGGCCGGCGGAAACGCATCACGAACAGCGCGGTGAACAGCGCGGCGCTGGCGTTGGCCAGGGTACTCAGGCAGATCGAGGTGTGCTCGCCGAGGCCGGCGATCAGCCGCGGATCGTGGGCGACCTCGCCCAGCGCGGCGAGGCTGCCGATCAGCCACAACGGGCGGAACGCCTGGCGCCGCAGGATATCCAGGGCGCGCTGGCGGTGCGGGCCGCTGAGCAGCGAGAGGGAAATCACGCACAGCGCGGAGAACAGCGTGCCGCAGACCAGCACATAGGCCATGACCATCGCCAGGGTCTTGCTCAGGGAGTCCGGCAGCACCACCGACAGGTACAGGGTGATGAGGAAGGCCACCAGCCAGGGGCCCAGCTTGCGCAGGGAAAACAGCAGCAGGTCGCGGGTCTTCGGATGCTGCGGCAACTCCGCCGACAGGCCGAAGCGCTCGCGCATGCGCCGGCTGAGCCAGAGCAGCGCGCTAGCCAGGCAGGCCCAGAGGAGGATCACCACCGAAAAATCGAAGACCATCGCCGGCAGGTCGCGCCAGCTGGGAAAGCGCTCCTCGAGTTCGGCACGCGCCAGCTGGAACTGGTTGCCCCATAACGCGACCGGGCTGTTCGCGCCCTGGAACTGCTTTTCCAGGCTGGTCAGGGTATCGCCGATCAGCCCCAGCACCCCACCCTCGCTTTCCTTGCCTTTCTTGGTCACGTCCCGCAGCTGTTTCAGCTTTTTCAGCAGGTCGGCGCGTTGCCTGTCGTTCTCCAGGGTCTGGATGACCTGGTTCAGCGATTGTTCCAACTGCGCATCGCTGACCTTCTCGCCACCGGAGGAACTCCCCGCCAACGGGTTCGGCAGCGCCGCGGCGCCCGGCGGCGAGTAGAACAGGGCGGCGCAGAGGCACAGCAGCAGGGCCGCCAGGACGCGGGAGCGAAGGGTGAAGCGGGCGATGATCGGCACGAGAAAGGCAGTCCCCAAGGTGAGAAACCGAAACAGCCGCATCATACAAGCCGGACACCCGCCGTTTCGAACGGGGCCGCCGGCCGGCGGCGCAAGCACAGACACTCTGGCGCAACGAGGGTTCGCCCCGCCAGTGCCGGCTGAGACGAACGCAGCCGCGCGGCGGGGCACAGCGACCGCCAACGTGCCCCAGCGCACACCTTCGAATACCCGCATGCCGCACAATGCACGGCTTGCCAGCGCGCCGATGCGGTGCAACGCTTGGCAGGTTCACCCGGAGACCGTCCATGCGCCTGATCACCAGCTGCCTGCTCCTGGCCGCCGCCCTGCCGGCCATGGCGCAGATCTACCAATACACCGACGCCAACGGCAACAAGGTATTCACCAACCAGCCGCCAGACGGGGTGCAGGCGCAGACCGTCGAACTGCAGCCGACCAATACCGTAGGAATCGACACGCCGGAAAAGTCCTCCGCGGGCAATGCCCCGGCCGCCGATAGCGAGGCCGCCGCCTACGAGATCCTTGCCCTCAGCGACCTCCCCACGGAAGAGGCGCTGCGCGCCAATAACGGCACCTTCAACGTCAGCGTCAGCATCCGCCCGGCCCTGCACAGCGGCCACCAGTTGCAACTGGTGCTGGACGGCAAACCCTACGGCACGCCCAGCAGCGGCACCCGCTTCACCCTGCACGAGATCGACCGCGGCGACCACAGCCTCGCGGTACAGGTACTCAACGGCGAACGGGTGCTGCAATCCAGCCCGCCGGTGACCTTCACCGTGCAGCGCGTGCACCTCGGGAAGAAGCGATGATCCCGCGCATTCTCGGCGCCCTCCTGCTGTGCCTGGCCTGCGCCGCGCAAGCGGGGGTCTACACCTACATCGACGCCGAGGGCAACCGCGTCTACACCGACCAGCCGCCCAGCGGGCGCAAGGCCCAACGCGTCGAACTGGCGCCGGGCAACAGCGTGGCGCCGCCGGGCATACGCTATCGTCCGCCCGCCGCGCCGCTGGAGGTGAAGCCGCCGGCCTACCAGCTACTGCGCATCCTCTTCCCCGAACCGGACGCAACCCTGCGCGCCAACAGCGGCGACGTCATCGTCACCGTCACCAGCGAGCCGGCGCTGCTGCCCGGCCATCGCTATCGCCTGCTGCTCGACGGCAAGCCTGCCGGAGTGCCGGGACGCAGCCCGGTGTTCCCGTTGAAGAACCTCGATCGCGGCACCCACCAGGTCGCAGTGGAAATCATCGATGGCGACGGCATGACCGTCGAAAGCACCCCGAGCCAGCCCTTCCACCTGCATCGAGTGAGCATCGCCGGGCAACCCCTGCCGGAGGTCGATACGCCGCTGGTCAGCGCGATAGAGCCAAGCGAGCGCTAGCCGAACTTCCCCTGCCCACTCCGCCGTGGGCGGGATTTTCCGGTTTTTTTCCCGAATCTCCTGGCGAAAACGCCGCCGGCCACGCCAACGCACCAGATTGGTGCGATTACCCGCACCACTTTCTATACTGTCCCCATTTCGGGTCACCGCTCGTCGCCGAAAACCTTCCCGGCGCACCTCTAGCCAGCGCCTCGGCAGAAAAAACGCGCCTTTTCGGCGCCTGGTTTGCTTTTTGCATTTTCCTGCCCAACCTTGGAACAGCTGCCCGCCATGCCGACCGATACCCTGCACCGACTGTTGCTCGACAACCTGACCACCGCGGTGATCCTGCTCGACGGCGAACTGCGCCTGGAGTACATGAACCCGGCGGCGGAGATGCTCCTGGCCGTGAGCGGCCAGCGCAGCCACGGGCAATTCATCAGCGAGCTGTTCACCGAATCGCCGGAAGCCTTGAACTCGCTGCGCCAGGCGGTGGAACAGGCACATCCGTTCACCAAGCGCGAAGCGACCCTGACCTCGATCACCGGCGTCAGCATCACGGTCGACTATGCGGTGACGCCCATCCTCAACCGCAACGAGACGCTGCTGCTGCTCGAGGTCCATCCGCGCGATCGGCTGATGCGGATCACCCGCGAAGAAGCGCAGTTGTCCAAGCAGGAGACCACCAAGCTGCTGGTGCGCGGGCTCGCCCACGAGATCAAGAACCCGCTCGGCGGCATCCGCGGCGCAGCGCAACTGCTATCCCGCGAGCTGCCGGAAGAGTCGCTGAAGGACTACACCAACGTCATCATCGAAGAAGCCGACCGGTTGCGGAACCTGGTGGACCGCATGCTCGGCTCGAACAAACTGCCGAACCTGGCGCCGACCAACATCCATGAAGTGCTGGAGCGGGTCAGCAGCCTGGTGGAAGCGGAGAGCCAGGGCAGCATCACCCTGGTCCGCGACTACGACCCGAGCATCCCCGACCTGCTGCTCGACCGCGAGCAAATGATCCAGGCCGTGCTCAACATGGTACGCAACGCCATGCAGGCGATCGCCGGGCAGAACGACCTGCGCCTCGGTCGCATCACCCTGCGCAGCCGTACCCTGCGCCAGTTCACCATCGGCCACACGCGTCACCGCCTGGTGTGCAAGGTGGAGATCATCGACAACGGCCCGGGCATTCCGGCCGAGCTCCAGGAAACCATCTTCTACCCCATGGTCAGCGGCCGTCCGGACGGTACCGGACTCGGCCTGGCCATCGCCCAGAACATCATCAGCCAGCACCAGGGGCTGATTGAATGCGAGAGCCACCCCGGCCATACCGTGTTCAGTCTGTTCCTGCCCCTGGAACAAGGAGTGCATTGACCATGAGCCGATCAGAGACCGTCTGGATCGTCGACGACGACCGCTCCATCCGCTGGGTACTGGAAAAAGCCCTGCAACAGGAAGGCATGACCACGGTGAGCTTCGACAGCGCCGACAGCGTGATCGGCCGCCTCGGCCGGCAGCAGCCGGACGTGATCATCTCCGATATCCGCATGCCCGGCGCCAGCGGCCTCGACCTGCTGGCGCAGATCCGCGAACTGCATCCGCGCCTGCCGGTGATCATCATGACCGCGCATTCCGACCTCGACAGCGCGGTGGCCTCCTACCAGGGCGGCGCCTTCGAATACCTGCCCAAGCCGTTCGACGTCGACGAGGCGGTCTCCCTGGTCAAGCGCGCCAACCAACACGCCCAGGAGCAGCAGGGCCTGGAGCTGCCGGCGAACCAGGCGCGCACGCCGGAGATCATCGGCGAGGCGCCGGCGATGCAGGAGGTATTCCGCGCCATCGGCCGCCTCAGCCATTCCAACATCACCGTGCTGATCAACGGCGAATCGGGTACCGGCAAGGAGCTGGTCGCCCATGCCCTGCATCGCCACAGCCCGCGCGCAGCCTCGCCATTCATCGCGCTGAACATGGCGGCGATCCCCAAGGACCTGATGGAATCCGAGCTGTTCGGCCATGAGAAGGGCGCCTTCACCGGGGCCGCCGCCCAGCGCCGCGGACGCTTCGAGCAAGCCGATGGCGGCACCCTGTTCCTCGACGAGATCGGCGACATGCCGGCCGACACCCAGACCCGCCTGCTGCGCGTCCTGGCCGACGGCGAGTTCTACCGGGTCGGCGGGCACACGCCGGTGAAGGTCGACGTGCGGATCATCGCCGCCACCCACCAGAACCTGGAAAGCCTGGTGCGCGACGGCAAGTTCCGCGAGGACCTGTTCCATCGCCTGAACGTGATCCGCATCCACATCCCGCGGCTGGCCGACCGCCGCGAGGACATCCCGGCGCTGGCCCGGCACTTCCTCAGCCGCGCCGCCCAGGAGCTGGCGGTGGAACCCAAGCTGCTGAAGGCGGAAACCGAGGAGTACCTGAAGAACCTCGGCTGGCCGGGCAACGTCCGCCAACTGGAGAACACCTGTCGCTGGATCACCGTGATGGCCTCCGGCCGCGAGGTGCACATCGACGACCTGCCGCCGGAGCTGCTGACCCAGCCGCAGGACAGCGCGCCGGCGGCGAACTGGGAACAGGCCCTTCGCCAGTGGGCCGACCAGGCGCTGGGCCGCGGCCAGTCGAACCTGCTGGACAGCGCCGTGCCGGCCTTCGAACGGATCATGATAGAAACCGCCCTCAAGCACACCGCCGGCCGCCGCCGCGATGCCGCCGTGCTGCTCGGCTGGGGCCGCAATACCCTGACCCGCAAGATCAAGGAGCTGGGGATGAACGTCGATGGAGCCGACGACGAAGGCGACGACTGAAGCGCCACTGCTCCCATGAGCGACCCAACGGGGCCTTCGGGCCCCGTTTTTCATGGTCCGTCGCGCGCCCGTACCAAGCGAGACGCCGCCCCAGCCTCGGCAGGGCGCCCGCCCGGAACCACCGGTCAAATCGTAGCGTAGGGCGAATAACCGCATCGCGGTTATCCGCCGATTGTGCAGGGCCGCGGCGGATAATGCCTATGGCGTTATTCGCCCTACCGTCCGCAGCACAGCCCCAGCCTCGGCAGGGCGCCCGCCCGGCACCACCGGTCAAACCATGGCGTAGGGCGAATAACCGCATCGCGGTTATCCGCCGGCTGTGCAGGGCAGCGGCCCTTGCCCGGATTTTGGGCAGCGTGCACCAGCAGGCGACAAATCGGCATCAATCGCTGGCGGAAAAGCCCGCTCCGTCATTTTTCCGCAATCGACTTCCCACAAACCCCTGGGATGCCGCCAAGCCCTTGATCCACGGGCTTCCAGAGGCATTCATCACCAGCTCGCCCACAGACTTATCCACAATCCTTCAGGAAAGCGAGCGCGCCGCCAGCGCGCTCATGAGAATTGGCACAGCCCCTGCATTGGAGCAGATAACGAAGATTTCGGGGGCCTCGGTACAGGCAGGCTGGGGAATCCCCTCTTTTACACCCGGCGGCAGACGCAGCATCCGCGCGCAACCGCCACACCCGTTTCGGGGACCTCGGTACAGGCAGGCTGAGAACTCCCCTCTTTTATGCCCGGCGGTAGCGCAGCGATCCGCGCCTCCGCCCTCCCGTTTGGGGACCTCGGTACAGGCAGGCTGAGAATTCCCCCTTTTATTCCCGGCCGTCGCGCTCCTGCAGTTCGACGACGAGGCGCCAGCCCTCGCCATCCTCCGACCACTGCCAGCGCCCCTGCAAGGGGCGGGTCGAGACCAGGCTCAACAGCAGCGCCTTTCCCTCCTCGCGGAGGCGCCAGCGCAACGGCTGGCCCAGCCATCGCCCGTCTCCCTGCTGCGCCGCGCCCCGGGCGACGATGCGCAACGTCAGGGCACCCTCCACCCGTGCCGCCGTAACCGCAGCCTGGCGATCGAAGCGCAGGACCAGGCCCTGCTCGCTCTCCCCGACCGCCAGCAGTTGCGGCGCAGACGTCGGCAGCGAAGCGGGACCGAACAACCTGCCGAGCATCAGCCCGAACAACAACCCGGCAAGCACCAGCGCACCCCAGACTTTCCAGCGCTGGCGCCGCAGATCGTCGATGGCGGAGGTAGAATGCCGCCCGTTATCTGCTCCGGAGCCCTGCATGTTCCACGTCATCCTGTTTCAACCGGAGATACCTCCGAATACCGGCAACATTATCAGGCTCTGCGCCAACGCCGGATGCAGTCTGCACCTGATCGAGCCGCTCGGTTTCGAACTGGACGACAAGCGCTTGCGCCGTGCCGGCCTCGACTACCACGAATACGCCAGCGTACGCCGCTACCCGGATCTGCAGAGCTGCCTCGAGGCCCTCGGCCAGCCACGCCTGTTCGCCTTCACCACCAAGGGGTCGCGGGCCTTCCACGAAGTGGCCTACCAGCGCGACGATGCCTTCCTCTTCGGCCCGGAAAGCCGCGGACTGCCGGAGAACGTGCGCAACGCCCTGCCAACCGATCGGCGCCTGCGCCTGCCGATGCGCGAAGGCTGCCGTAGCCTGAACCTGTCCAACACGGTGGCGGTGACCGTCTACGAAGCCTGGCGCCAGCTCGGCTTCGCCATGGACTGAGCCGGCTGACAGGCATGAAAAAGCCCGCGCAAGGCGGGCTTCTTCGCAAGCGCTGGGCTTACTGGACCGACGGCGTCGGGATCTCGCCGGAGGCCTGCATGCGGGCGATTTCCTGGGCGTAGAGGGCGTCGAAGTTCACCGGCGACAGCATCAGCGCCGGGAACGAACCGCGTACCACCAGGTTGTCCAGGGCTTCGCGAGCGTACGGGAAGAGGATGTTCGGGCAGAACGCGCCAAGGGTATGGCTCATGCTCGACGGATCGAGGTTCTTGATCAGGAAGATGCCGGCCTGCTGCACTTCGGCGATGAAGGCAGTGGTGTCCTCGCCGTTCTTCACGGTCACCGATACGGTCAGGACCACTTCGTAGAAGTCGCCGTCCAGCTGCTTCTGGCGAGTGTTCAGGTCCAGGCTGATGGACGGGTTCCATTCCTGGCGGAAGATTTCCGGTGACTTCGGCGACTCGAACGACAGGTCGCGCAGGTAGATGCGCTGCAGGGAGAACTGGGGTTGCTGCTCGTCGGCAGCGCCGTTGGTAGCTTGCTCGGTCATTTTCGGGCCTTCCCTTGGGTCAATTCATGAATGGTTTCAGGCAGACAGCAGCGCGTCCAGCTTGCCGGCGCGCTCCAGTGCATGAAGGTCGTCGCAGCCGCCGACATGGGTCTCGCCGATCCAGATCTGCGGCACGGTGGTCGATCCCGCCTTGCGTGCCAGCTCGGCGCGCAGTTCGGGCTTGCCGTCGCAGGCGATCTCCTGGAAGTCCACGCCCTTGCGTTGCAGCAACTGCTTGGCGCGGATGCAGTACGGACACCAGGCGGTGGTGTAGATCACGACGGGCGGCATGTCACTTCACCAGCGGCAGGTTGTCGCCGCGCCAGCTGCCGATCCCGCCGGACAGCTTGGCGGCGTTGAAGCCGGCCTTCTTCAGGACGCCGCCCCAGGTACCGGAGTGCTGGCCCATGGCGTCGACCAGGATGATGGTCTTGCCCTTGTACTTTTCCAGTTCGGTCATGCGGCTGTTCAGCTTGTCGGCCGGGATGTTCAGCGCGTCGACGATGTGCCCGCTGGCGAACTCCTTGGCCGGACGGATATCCAGGACCACCGCCTGGTCGGCATTGACCAGCGCGGTCAGCTCGCGGGTCGACAGGCTCTTGCCGCCCTTGCGCAGCTCGTGCAGCAACAGCAGGACCAGCAGGACCAGCAGCGCCGCGACCAGCAGGTAGTGGTTGGTGGCGAACTCGATCAGACGGGAAACGAATTGCATGGTGACGGATATCCAGGGCGTAAAAATGCCGGCCAGTATACAGACCGCGCCGGCCAGGGGGGAACCCGCCGGGCGGCGCCCCGCTCGGCTCCAGGAAATGGCGTCGCGGGAAACTTCACGGTTAGAATGCCGGTCCTTTTCTGTGAAGCTGGCCAGTTCCGGCCCGGGCACGGTTCGGGCGGGACAGAGGGAGCGAGGATAGCGGCATTCGGTTGCGGATCGGCGTCATCGGTTTAATCAATCAGCCTCTTCCTACGTCTTGAACGACAATGTTCCCACTAAATTTGGTCAGTTTCTGAACCCCGCGGAAATAGAGCCGGACATATGACTGCCACGCCCAAACCCCTGGTCCTGATCATCCTGGACGGCTTCGGCCACAGCGAAAGCCCTGACTACAACGCCATCTACGCCGCGAAGAAGCCGGTCTGGGATCGCCTCCTGGCAACCCAGCCGCACGGCCTGATCTCCGGCTCCGGCATGGACGTCGGCCTGCCCGACGGCCAGATGGGCAATTCCGAGGTCGGCCACATGAACCTCGGCGCAGGCCGCGTGGTGTACCAGGACTTCACCCGCGTCACCAAGGCCATCCGCGACGGCGAATTCTTCGAAAACCCGGTGATCGCCGCGGCGGTCGACAAGGCCGTCGCCGCCGACAAGGCGGTGCACATCCTCGGCCTGCTCTCCCCGGGCGGCGTACACAGCCATGAAGACCACCTGGTGGCAATGGCGCAGATGGCCGCCAGGCGCGGCGCCGGCAAGATCTACCTGCATGCCTTCCTGGATGGCCGCGATACCCCGCCGAAAAGCGCGCAACCGTCGCTGGAGCGTCTCGACGCCACCTTCGCCGGGCTCGGCAAGGGCCGCATCGCCTCGATCATCGGCCGCTATTTCGCGATGGACCGCGACAACCGCTGGGACCGCGTCCAGGCCGCCTATGAACTGATCGTCGACGGCAAGGCCGAGTTCACCGCCGACTCCTCGGTGGCAGCCCTCGAGGCCGCCTACGCCCGCGGCGAGAGCGACGAATTCGTCAAGGCCACCGCGGTGGTCCCGGCCGGCGCCGAAGCGGTGCGGGTCGAGGATGGCGACGCGGTGATCTTCATGAACTTCCGCGCCGACCGCGCCCGCGAGCTGAGCCGCGCCTTCGTCGAGCCGGCATTCAATGAGTTCCCCCGCGAACGAGCCCCGCAGCTGGCAGGTTTCGTCATGCTGACCCAGTACGCGGCGAGCATCCCGGCGCCCTGCGCCTTCCCGCCGGAGCCGCTGACCAACGTCCTCGGCGAGTACCTGGCCAAGCATGGCAAGACCCAGCTGCGCATCGCCGAGACCGAGAAGTACGCCCATGTGACCTTCTTCTTCTCCGGCGGCCGCGAGGAACCCTACGAGGGCGAGGAGCGCATCCTGATCCCCTCGCCGAAGGTCGCCACCTACGACCTGCAACCCGAGATGAGCGCGCCGGAAGTCACCGACCGTATCGTCGAGGCCATCGAGCAACAGCGCTACGACGTGATCGTGGTCAACTACGCCAACGGCGACATGGTCGGCCACACCGGGGTGTTCGAGGCCGCGGTCAAGGCCGTGGAGTGCCTGGACACCTGCATGGGCCGTATCGTCGAGGCGCTGGACAAGGTCGGCGGCGAAGCCCTGATCACCGCCGACCACGGCAATGTCGAGCAGATGGAAGACGAGTCCACCGGCCAGGCGCACACCGCGCACACCTGCGAACCGGTGCCCTTCGTCTACGTCGGCAAGCGCAAGCTGAGCATCCGCGAAGGCGGCGTGCTGGCCGACGTGGCGCCGACCATGCTGACCCTCATGGGGCTGGAGCAGCCGGCGGAAATGACCGGTCGCAGCATCGTCACCCTCGGCTGATCCGCGAACGACGAACTCCCGCGCAGGGCGGATAACCGCGTCGCGGTTATCCGCCGCTTCTGCATGCCATCGACGGATAACGCCTGCGACGTTATCCGCCGTAGCGGGCCGGGCGCCGCGCCCTGTTTCCACGACGCCACCTTCCCCGCTTTAACGCTGCCGATCGGCCGACAGGCCTGGCCACGCGGCGTCGAGACGTGTGCCGCGGTTTTCATTTTCCGCGTCTCCCCCCCTGCGTCCCGCTACGTCGCCGAGGCCCGTGCTAGCCTTGCCCGCGCTGTCTTTTCCATCTGCCCTACAAGGATTTCCGCCGATGTGGTTCCTCCTCGCCACCTCGCTCCTCGCCCTGTCCTTCCAGCGCCTGCTGGCCCTCGTCTTGCTGCTCGCGACCTGCTGCCTCGCCTTCTACGACGGGGTTCTCGCTCCGCCTGCGGTCGCCGCCCTGGCTGCACTGGGCGTCCTCGCCCTGTTACGCCGGCGCCTGGCGGCACGCCGCGCCTGGGCCCTGGGCCTGGAGCTGCTGCTGGTCGCCGGCGCGGTGGGCCTGTTCCTGCACCTGCTACCCGGCTTCGCCAACCCCAGGGTCCTGGACAAGGCGGTGGTCGGCCCGCAGAGCCTGCCGTTCACCATGTACTTCAACTTCGACAAGGCACTGGTGCCGTTCCTGCTACTGGCCTGCCTGCCGAGCCTGTTCCGCGACGAAGCCCGAGCTCCCGGCCGCCCCTGGCACTGGCTGCTGCTCGTGGCGGCGGTGCCGGCGCTGCTTCTACTGGCTGTCGGCGTCGGCCTGCTGCGGCCGGAACTCCACGCGCCGGCCTGGCTCTGGCAGTTCGTCCTGGCCAACCTGTTCTTCGTTTCCCTTGCCGAGGAAGCGCTGTTCCGCGGCTACCTGCAGCAACGCCTGGGCCAATGGCTGGGCCCCTGGCCCGCCCTGGCGCTGGCCTCGGCGCTGTTCGGCCTGGCGCACTTCGCCGGCGGCCCGCTGCTGATGCTGTTCGCCGGCCTCGCCGGGCTGATCTACGGGTTGGCCTGGCTGTGGAGCGGCCGCCTGTGGGTGGCGACGCTGTTCCACTTCGGGCTGAACCTGACGCATCTGCTGCTGTTCACCTACCCGCTCTACAGACCCGCCTGATGCCCGTGGCCTTCGTCGTCGACGACATCCGCCGCTGCCATCCGGCTGAAATACGTGGAAGCGCCCCACAGCGCGCGGTGCGGGGCGTTTTTTTTAACGGCGGCCACGGGCATACTAGGCCGGTCCAATTCCCAGGTGCCCGCCACCCCATGCTCCGCCTCCTTCCTCTCCTGCTATCCCTCGCCTGTCTCGCTCCGGCCTTCGCCGACGAGCGCGCCGACACCCAACGCCAGCTGGAACAGACGCAGAAGGACATCGGCGAGCTGAAGAAGCTGCTGGACGGCATCCAGCAGGAAAAGAGCGGCGTGCAGAAGCAGCTGAAGTCCACCGAGACCGAGATGGGCGACCTGGAAAAACAGATCAAGGCCCTGCAGGACGAGCTGGACAAGAGCGAAGCCGAGCTGAAACGGCTGGATGGGGAGAAAAAAAAACTCCAGGACGCGCGCATTGAGCAGCAGCGCCTCCTCGCCATCCAGGCCCGCGCGGCCTACCAGAGTGGACGCGAGGAATACCTGAAGCTGCTGCTGAACCAGGAACACCCGGAAAAATTCAGCCGCACCCTCACCTACTACGACTACATCAACAAAGCCCGTCTCGAACAGCTCGCCAGCTTCAACGAAACCCTCCGCCAGCTGGCCAACGTCGAGCAGGACATCTCTGCGCAGAAAGCCGAACAACTGAGCAAGCAAGGCGAGCTGGACAGCCGCCGCGAGGCGCTGGCAGCGACCCGCAAGGAGCGCCAGCAAGCCCTGGCCAAGCTGAACAGCGACTACCGCGAACGCGACCAGAAGCTCAAGTCCCGCCAACAGGACCAGGCCGAGCTGGCCAAGGTACTGCGGACCATCGAGGAAACCCTGGCCCGCCAGGCCCGCGAAGCCGCCGCCGCGGCGGAGCGCGAGCGCCAGCGCGCGCTGGCCGCCGAACGCGAGCGTGCGCGCCAGCAGCAGGCCGCCCCCGGACGAGTCACCAGCCCGCCGCGCGAACCTGCGCCGGGCCCGCTGGTCTCAAGCACTGGCGCGGTCTACGGCGGCGCGTTCGGCTCGGCCCGCGGCAAGCTGCCGTGGCCGGTGAATGGCCGCGTCGTGGCGCGCTTCGGCAGCCAGCGCGGCGACGATCCGCGGGCGAAATGGGACGGCGTACTGATTTCGGCGAGCGCCGGCAGCACCGTCCGCGCGGTGCACGGCGGACGCGTGGTATTCGCCGACTGGTTGCGCGGAGCCGGCCTGTTGGTCATCCTCGACCACGGTGGCGGCTACCTCAGCCTTTATGGCCATAATCAAAGCCTGCTGAAAGACGCCGGCGACACCGTGAAGGCCGGAGACCCGATCGCCACCGTTGGAACCAGCGGCGGCCAGAGTAGCCCGGCCGTGTACTTCGCCATTCGCCATCAGGGCCGCCCGGCGGACCCTACTACCTGGTGCCGCGCACAGGGATAGGCGCCGAACTCGTGATTAGGAGCTGAACATGCTGCATTGCTTCCGTCCCACCACCCTGGCGCTGGCCCTGCTGCTCGGCGCGGGCGCGGCCCAGGCTGCCGACGCCCCGGCCGACGCCGCGCCACTGGCCAACGGTAGCAGTGCCCCGCTGCCCCTCGACGAGCTGCGTACCTTCGCCGAGGTTCTCGACCGGGTGAAGGCCGCCTATGTCGAGCCAGTGGACGACAAGACCCTGCTGGAGAACGCCATCAAGGGCATGCTCAGCAACCTCGACCCGCACTCCGCCTACCTCGGCCCGGAGGACTTCGCCGAGCTGCAGGAAAGCACCAGCGGCGAGTTCGGCGGCCTGGGCATCGAGGTCGGCAGCGAAGACGGCTTCATCAAGGTGGTCTCGCCGATCGACGACACCCCCGCGGCCCGCGCCGGCATCCAGCCCGGCGACCTGATCGTGCAGATCGACGGCAAGCCGACCAAGGGCCAGTCGATGACCGAAGCGGTCGACAGCATGCGCGGCAAGGCCGGCTCCCCGATCACCCTGACCATCGTCCGCGATGGCGGCAGACCGTTCGACGTCGAACTCAAGCGCGCCATCATCAAGGTCAAGAGTGTCAAGAGCCAGGTCCTCGAACCCGGCTACGCCTACCTGCGCATCACCCAGTTCCAGGTCAACACCGGCGAGGAAGTGGTCAAGGCGCTGAACCAGCTGCGCAAGGACAACAAGGGCCGTCTCAAGGGCCTGGTCCTGGACCTGCGCAACAACCCCGGCGGCGTGCTGCAGTCCGCCGTCGAGGTAGCCGACGCCTTCCTCACCAAGGGCCTGATCGTCTACACCAAGGGCCGCATCGCCAACTCCGAGCTGCGCTTCAGCGCCGACCCGGCCGATCCCAGCGACAAGGTTCCGCTGGTGGTGCTGATCAACGGTGGCAGCGCCTCGGCGGCGGAAATCGTCGCCGGTGCCCTGCAGGACCAGAAGCGCGCGATCCTGATGGGCACCGACAGCTTCGGCAAGGGCTCGGTGCAGACCGTGCTGCCGCTGAACAACGACCGCGCCCTGAAGCTCACCACCGCGCTCTACTACACCCCCAACGGGCGCTCCATCCAGGCCCAGGGCATCGTTCCGGACATCGAGGTCGGACGCGCCAAGGTGACCCAGGAGCGGAGCAGCTTCGAGGGCTTCAAGGAAGCCGACCTGCAGGGCCACCTGGCCAACGGCAACGGCGGCGCCGACCGCCCCACCGGCAAGCGTGCCGCGCCGAGCGAGCGCCCGCAGGATTCCGACTACCAGCTCAGCCAGGCCCTTAGCCTGCTGAAAGGCCTGAGCGTCACCCGCGGCAACTGATGTCGGCGTTCCGCGTTGCCCTGCTGGGCCTGTGCCTGCTGTTCAACCAGGCCCAGGCCCGCCAGGACCCCGTCCCCTACCAGCGCCCGCCGCTGCTGACCGTGGTCATCGATGACCTCGGGCAGAACCTGGCACGCGACCGCCGGGTTCTCGACCTGCCCCCCGGCGTAACCCTGGCGATCATCCCGGAAACCCCGCATGCCGCCGAACTGGCCCGCGAGGCGCACCAGCGCGGGCGCACGGTGATCCTGCACATGCCGATGGACCCGGCCGGCGGTCCCTACGCCTGGCGGCCGGAGCTGACCCAGGAAGAGCGTGCGCGGCGGCTGGACGCGGCGCTGGCCAAGGTGCCGTTCGTGCAAGGCCTGAACAACCACGAGGGCAGCCGCATGACCGCGGTGCGCCCGGCGATGGCCTGGCTCGCCGAGGAACTCCAGCGTCGCGGCCTGTACCTGGTCGACAGCCGCACCAGCGCCGCCACCGTGGCCGCCAGCGAGGCGCAGCGGATCGGCCTGGCGAGCGTCTCGCGCGATGTGTTCCTCGACAACGAAGCCACACCGGAAGCGGTCTCCGCACAACTGCAGGCCGGCGTCGCCCTGGCCCGCAAGCAGGGTTCGGCGTTGCTCATCGGCCACCCGCACAAGGCCACCCTCGACGTGCTGGCGCGGGAGCTGCCGAAGCTGCGCGCCCAGGGCATCGAGCTGGTACCGCCGCAGATGCTCATCGGCGAGCGCGGCAACCGCAACGTCAACCCACGCCAGGCGCCGCACTGAAGCCGGGTTTACCGGCGTCGCGGCAGCGGTTAAGGTGACGTCCTCGTCATTCCTGCACGGACGCACCGATGGCCCGCCCTTCCCCTCCCATGCCCCTGCTCGCCGCCGCCCTGCTGGTCGCAGGCGCGATTCCCCTCGGTTTCATCTGGATCCTCACCAGCGCCAAGTTCGAGATAGGCGGCGCCAGCCCCGGCGAGAGCACCGTCGGCAAGGTCGAGAACATCGACCAGCGCGCCATGGAGCAATTCTGCACCGGCGTGCGGGCGACGCCCGCCGGCACCTGGCTGGTAGGCCGGCGCGAGGTCGGCCGCGACGAGCAGGCTCTGCCCGAGGGCGTCATCGACCTGGACCTGGTGGCGGCCGCCCAGCCCAGGGAAAAAGAGTCCGAACCCCACCTCTTCAACTTCCTCAACGGCATGCTGCTATCCGGCGGCGATCCGGAAACCACCTATGTCTCGCGCCTGGGCGCGGACGGCGTGTTCCACGAAGTGGCGCGGCTCGGCGAGACCGCCTGCCTGGAAGTCACGCCGGACGGTTCCAGCGTCTTCCTGCTCACCGGCCTGCGGCGCCCGGGCAAGGACAACGGTCAGCGCGAGCAGACAGTGGTGCTGCGCAGCGACGACCAGGGCAAGAGCTGGCGGCGGCTCGAGGAAGGCTTCATGGCCGAGGCGAATCGACTGGGCTGGGCTCTCGCACCGCGCTTCCACGGCAAGGACGAAGTCTGGGTCTGGGGTGATTTCGAATACGGCGGTGCCGATGGCGGCCAGGAACCCGGCCAGCCGAGCGGGCTGTTCTATTCGCCCGACCGCGGCGCCAGTGTCGAGTCGATCGCCACCTCCGCGCCGCTGCTGGTCGACCTCGCCTACGCCCGCGAGTTGGCGCCGAACGGCGTCAGCTGGGGCGACTACAACGGCAAGCACGGGCAGATCAAGGCACACGTCGCCCAACTGGACGCGGAGCGCGCCGCGATCTGGGTAAGCCAGACCTTCCGCTATGGCCCACCCGAGGGGCGCTACCTGACCAGCTCGATATTGGTCACCACCCAGGCCGAACTGCGCCGCGAGGGCGGACGCTGGCAGATGGGCGCGATCCGGCGCACCGACGGCGTGGCCGTCGAGCGCCTGGAACAGAACATGGACGGTCGGGTGATCGCAGTGCTCGACCACCCCGACGAATCGCGCTCGCTGATCGCCGAGCTCGATCGCGACGCGCTCGAATGGAAGATCACCGGCAAGCTGCCCAGCCCGTTCTGGCCCCTGCCGTCCAGTTCCGGGCTGCGCGGGTTCTACATGGGCAGGAATGTGCTGCTGGCCAACACCATGAGCCACTACGAAGTGCCGCTGTGGCTGTATCCCGACGAAGAGCCGGCGAGCGTCTCCGCCAACGCGGTGTACTACTCGGACGACTGGGGCTCATCCTGGCGCCGCCTGGACATCGCCGGCTACCTCGGCGTGCTCGGCTTCGACGAGGCGCACGACCGGGTGTTCTGGGCCCGCGGCAACTGGTACGACAGCCGCGACCTCGGCGTCCAGGCCTACGACCTAGACTGAGCCCCCTCGCCGCGCCGGCGGAGGGGCGCCCGCCAGTCAGAGGTAGTTGGCGACGGCTTCGTCGACGAAGCCTTCCTGGCGCATCTGCTCCAGGGCCTTTTGCAGGCGCTCCACCACCTCGTCCGGAGTGTCCTTGTTCAACGCCAGGTAGAGCTTGGCCTCGTTGAAACGCAGCACCGTCTGCAGGCCGGACACGCCTTCCTGCTTGGCCAGGTAGCGACCGACCGGATCGGTGGTGGCCCACAGGTCGATCTGCCCGCCGGTAAGCTTCTTCACGTTTTCCTGGTCGCGCAGGGCGTTGATCACCGGGATGCCCTGGGCCTCCAGGTGCTGGCTGACCGCGTCGTTCTTGTAGGCGCCGAGCTTGTAGCGGGCGGCGTCCTTGAGATTCTTCACGGCGATCTTGCTGCCGGCCGGCGCCAGCAACACCCAACTGGTGTCGGCCAGCGGGCCGACCCATTTGAACTGCGGCACCCGCTCGGGGGTGTAGGTCATGGAGAACAGCCCGTAGCCGGGCTTGTCCAGGGTCAACCGGTACAGGCGGTCCCAGGGGAAGCGCAGGCTCAGGGAATAGCCGATGCCGGCGCGCCTGAACATCTCCCGGACGATGTCGGCACTGATGCCGTCGATGCCATCGTCGCGGGCGAAGTTCTTGTCGTCCACCGCCATGTTGAAGGGCGGGAAGTTCTCGGTCAGCAGCACCACCTTGTAGTCGGCGGGCAATTCGGCACGGGCCGCGGAGGCCCCCAGCAACACCCCCAGGATCAGGGTCTGGATCAGGACTTTCAGCATGGTCACACCGCTCGCTTGGTTATCGTTATTGGCTAGCGGCATCCCTGCGTCAGGACGAAATACCTGGCTCGTCGGCCTTCCATGGCATTGCCGGCGGGGCCGGCAAAGGCGTTTCCCCGCCCGGCCCCCTGTTGGCCGGACGGAGCGAATCAGAGATAGCTGTTGAGGATGTCCTCGACGAAGCCTTCCTTGCGCATGCCGTCCAGGGCTGCCTGGAGCTTCTGCACCACTTCGTCGGGAGTCTCGCGGTTGAGCGCCAGGTACAGCTGGTCGCTGTTGAAGCGCAGCACCGTCTTCAGGCCGGTCACGCCTTCCTGCTTGGCCAGGTAGCGCCCGGCGGGATCGCCGCTGGCCCAGAGGTCGATCTGGCCCTTGACCAGCTTCTGCGCGTTTTCCTGGTCGCGTAGCGCCAGGTCGGCCTCGAAACCGTTCTTGCCGAGGAACTCGGCGATGGCATCGCCCTTGTAGGCGCCGATCCGGTATTTCTTCGCCTCGTCCAGGCTGCCCAGGGTGATCGGGCTGTCGCCCTTGGCCAGCAGCACCCAGTCGTCCGGGCCGATCGGACCGACCCACTTGAACTTGCCCTCGCGCTCGGCCAGGCGGGCGGTGACGAACACCCCGTAGCCGGGCTTCTCCAGCGCCAGCTTGTAGATGCGGTCCCAGGGGAAACGCAGGGTCAGGCTGTACTTGATGCCGGCGCGCTTGAACATCTCGCGGACGATATCCACGGCGATGCCGTCGATGTTGTCTTCCTGGGCGAAGTTCTTGCCGTTGATCGCCATGTTGTACGGCGGGAAGTTCTCCGTGAGCAGGACCATGCTGTAGTCGGGATCGGTTTCGGCGCGCGCGCCGCCGACCAGCAGCAGGGTTGCGAGCAGCGCGAAGAGCAGGCTTCTTTGCATTGTTGTCATCCTGTCAGGGGCCTGGAGCGAGGCAGAATAACCAGCGCCGCGCCGCCAGGCCAGCCTTTTGCCAGCATCGCCGGCGAGGCGTCAGTAGCGCTCGCGGATCTGCTTCAACAAGCCTTCGCTGCGCAGCGCGTCGACCGCCGTTTGCAACTTCTGCACCAGCTCGTCCGGGGTGTCCTTGTTCAGCGCCAGGAACAGCTCGGCGGTATGGAAACGCTGGACCACTTTCACTTCCTTGAGGCCCTCGCGCTGGGCGACGTAGCGCCCGCTCGGATCGGCGGTGACCCAGAGATCGATCTGCCCGCTGGCCAGCTTGTCGACGTTCTCGTTGTCGCGCAGCGCCAGTTGCACCTGCAGGCCGCGGTCGACCAGGTGCTGGCTGATGGCGTCGTTCTTGTAGCCGCCGATCCGGTAGCGCGCGGCGTCTTCCAGGCTGTTCAGGTGGATGCTGCTGTCGCCGCGGGCCATCAGTACCCAGTCGTTGACCGCCAGCGGGCCGACCCACTTGAACTTGTCCTCGCGCTCCGGCGTACGGGCGGTGGAAAACACGCCATAGCCGGGCTCGCTCAGCGCCTGCTGGTAGACCCGGTCCCAGGGGAAGCGCAGGATCAGCTGGCACTCGATCTGCGCGCGCTCGCAGGCGGCGCGCACGGTATCGGTGCTGATGCCGCTGATGCCATCGTCCTTGGCGTAGTTGCCGCCGTTCACCGCCATGTTGAACGGCACCAGGTTCTCGGTCAGCAGGACCAGGGTTTCGGCGCGCGCCAGGGCGCTAGCGCATAGCAGGGCCAGGCTGCCGACGCAGCCGAGAGCCAGACGGAAGATGGACATGGAGGACTCCCTGTCGGTCGCAATGTTTGTCGTTATGGCAGGGCATCGGCGCTCTAGCGGCACCTGATGCGGGGGGCGTGACTGTACCTGAAAGAAAGCCGCGCGAGTGTCGACTCGCGCTCAGGAATGGCTAGCCGATCACCGGCCCTGTGCGCTGCGGCGCAACGCGCCTCAGCGCACCACGATACCGCGGCTGGCCAGGTAGGCCTTGGCTTCCGGCACGGTGTACTCGCCGAAGTGGAAGATGCTCGCCGCGAGCACCGCGTCGGCCTTGCCCTCGAGGATGCCGGCGGCCAGGTGCTCCAGGTTGCCGACGCCGCCGGAAGCGATCACCGGCACGTTCACCGCCTCGCTGATGGCGCGGGTCACGCCCAGGTCGTAACCGCTCTTCACGCCGTCCTGGTCCATGCTGGTCAGGAGAATCTCGCCAGCGCCCAGGTCTTCCATCTTCTTCGCCCAGAGCACGGCATCCAGCCCGGTGGGCTTGCGCCCGCCATGGGTGAAGATTTCCCAGCGCGGCGCCTCGCCCGGGGCGGAAACCTTCTTCGCGTCGATGGCGACCACGATGCACTGCGAGCCGAAGCGGTCGGCGGCCTCACCGACGAACTCGGGGTTGAACACCGCGGCGGTGTTGATCGAGACCTTGTCCGCGCCGGCATTCAACAGGTTGCGGATGTCCTGCACGCTGCGTACGCCGCCGCCCACGGTCAGCGGAATGAACACCTGGCTAGCCATGCGCTCGACGGTATGCAGGGTGGTGTCGCGCCCGTCGACGCTGGCGGTGATATCGAGGAAGGTGATCTCGTCGGCACCCTGCTCGTCGTAACGGCGGGCGATCTCGACCGGGTCGCCGGCGTCGCGGATGTTCTCGAACTTGACGCCCTTGACCACTCGGCCGTTGTCCACGTCGAGGCAGGGGATGATGCGTTTTGCCAGTGCCATGCGGTTCGCCTCAGGCCTTGAAGTTGTCGCACAGCGCCTGGGCTTCGGCCACGTCCAGGGTGCCTTCGTAGATCGCCCGGCCGGTGATGGCGCCGATGATCCCCGGGGTGCGGGCGTCCAGCAGCTTCTGGATGTCGCCGAGATTGTGGATGCCGCCGGAGGCGATCACCGGGATCCGCGTGGCATTGGCCAGCGCGGCGGTAGCCTCGACGTTGCAGCCCTGCATCATGCCGTCCTTGGAAATATCCGTGTAGACGATGGCGGACACCCCGTCGGCCTCGAAGCGACGAGCCAGGTCGATCACCTGGACTTCGCTGACCTCGGCCCAGCCGTCGGTGGCGACGAAACCGTCCTTGGCATCCAGGCCGACGATGACCTTGCCCGGGAAGGCGCGGCAGGCCTCGCCGACGAACTCAGGCTGCTTGACCGCCTTGGTGCCGATGATGACGTAGCTGACGCCGGCGCGAACGTAATGCTCGATGGTTTCCAGCGAGCGGATGCCGCCGCCGATCTGGATCGGCAGGTCCGGGTAGCGACGGGCGATGGCGGTGACCACCTCGCCGTTGACCGGCTTGCCTTCGAAAGCGCCGTTCAGGTCCACCAGGTGCAGGCGGCGGCAACCGCCATCGACCCATTTGGCGGCCATCGCCACCGGATCGTCGGAGAAGACCGTGGCGTCTTCCATCAGGCCCTGGCGCAGACGCACGCAGGCGCCGTCTTTCAAGTCGATCGCGGGAATGATCAGCATCGGTGAACCCTGTTCAAGTCTGTATTCGGTGGACAGGCGCGCGGAAACTCAACTCTTTTCCAGCGCCCAGACATCGCTCTCGATGCTTTCGAACCGTTCCTTCAGGTACGACTGCACGTCGAGGATGGCCTTGTTGTAGAAGTACGGGGCGAACTCGCGGGCGAAGAAATCGAGCAGTTCCTCGGCTTCGAAGGAACCCAGCTCCAGTTCGAAGCGGTCCTCCATGAAGCGCTTGATCGCCAGTACCGCGTCCTGAGTCTGCGCGGCGTCCAGCTGGAGGATCGGCGTATTGCTCTTCGCCCTGGCCATGACCTACCAGCGCCCGTCCCAGGCCACGAAGTTCTGCAGCAGTTGCAGGCCGTGGGTATGGCTCTTTTCCGGGTGGAACTGCACGGCGAAACGCGAGCCTTCGGCCAGCGCGGCGGCGAAATCGACGCCGTAGTGCCCGTGCCCCACCACCTGGCGCGGGTTACCGGCCTCGATGTAATAGCTGTGCACGAAGTAGAAGCGCGCCTGGTCGGGAATCTCGTGCCACAACGGGTGCTCCACCGCCTGGCTCACCTGGTTCCAGCCCATGTGCGGCACCTTCAGGTGCTCGCCGGCTTCGTGCAGGTCCTTGCCGAAGAAGCGCACCTGGCCGGGGAACAGACCGATGCAGTCGACCCCGTCGTTCTCCTCGCTGCGCTCCAGCAATGCCTGCATGCCGACGCAGATGCCGAGGAACGGGCGGTCCTGGCTGACCTCGCGGACCAGGGCGTCGAAGCCCAGGCGGCGGATCTCGGCCATGCAGTCGCGGATCGCGCCAACCCCGGGGAACACCACCCGGTCGGCCTCGCGGATCACCGCCGCGTCGCTGCTAACCAGCACCCGGCCGGCACCGACGTGCTCAAGGGCCTTGGCCACCGAGTGCAGGTTGCCCATGCCGTAGTCGATCACGGCTACCGTCTGCATCACAGGCACCCTTTGGTCGACGGCATCTGCCCGGCCATCCGCTCGTCCAGCTCGATGGCCATGCGCAGCGCGCGGCCGAAGGCCTTGAACACGGTCTCGATCTGGTGGTGGGTGTTGTGCCCGCGCAGGTTGTCGATGTGCAGGGTCACCTGGGCGTGGTTGACGAAGCCCTGGAAGAATTCCATGAACAGGTCGACGTCGAAGCCGCCGACGCTGGCACGGGTAAAGGGAACGTGCATCTGCAGGCCGGGCCGCCCGGAGAAGTCGATGACCACCCGCGACAGCGCCTCGTCGAGGGGCACGTAGGCGTGGCCGTAGCGGCGGATGCCCTTCTTGTCGCCGATGGCCTTGGCGAAGGCCTGGCCGAGGGTGATGCCGATGTCCTCGACGGTGTGGTGATCGTCGATATGCAGGTCGCCCTTGCACTCGATGTCCAGGTCGATCAGGCCGTGGCGGGCGATCTGGTCCATCATGTGGTCAAGGAAGGGAACCCCGGTATCGAACCGGGCCTTGCCGGTCCCATCCAGGTCGATGGAGACCTTGATCTGGGTCTCCAGGGTGTCGCGCGCGACGGATGCCTTGCGTTCGGCCATCACCAGCTCCACAGCTAACACTGCACGTAATTATAAGAGGGCCAGCATTATAGGCAGGCCCGGGCTGGCGCTGCCAGCCGCGACCGTCGGCGCGAATCGCCCCACGGGCGGCGGGCCAGGCCTTACACTGCGCTCCTTTCTTCCCGCCGCGGAGAGCCGCATGCCCGTGATCGTCGAAACCCTCGCCCAACCCAGCGCCCAGGATCGCCTGGACCTGGCGAAGATCTACGCCGACGCGCCGGACTGGCTGTTCGCCCCGCATGCCGACGGCGCGGCGCTGGTCGCGGCCGGGCTGGCCGCCGGCGAGCTGATCGCCGGGCGCTTCAACGACCGCCTGCTGGGTGCCGCCCTGCTGCGGCGCGGCGACGACGCCTGGCAGCTGTCGCACCTTTGCGTGCGCGGCATCACCCGCGGCCGCGGGGTCGGCCGACGCCTCCTCGACGAGGCCCGGCGCCTGGCTGCCGAAGCCGGCAAGCCGCTGCGCCTGGTCGCCCCGGACGGGCACCTGGAGGCCCGTGCCCTCGCGGCACGCCACGGGCTGCCGCTGGACAGCCTCTGATATGCTCGGTGGCGGTCCCCGCCACGGAGCTTCGCCATGTCCTTTTCCTCCGCCGAACGCGCCGCCCTGCTTGCCCTCAAGGGGGTCGGCCCGACCGTGCTGCAACGCCTGGAGCAGATGGGCCTGGACAGCTTCGTCCGGCTGCGCGACTGCGACGCCGCGAGTATCCTCGCCCAGGGCGCGGCCCTGACCGGCTCCAGTTGCTGGAAGAACAGCCCGCAGGCGCGGGCAGCGATCATCGCCGTGCTGCAGCGCGCAGCCAGCGACGCATGAACGACGTCGACGTACTGGTAGTCGGCGCCGGCGCCCTCGGCCTGGCCTGCGCCGCGCGCCTGGCCGAAGCCGGCCACGGCGTACTGGTGGCGGAGCGCGAACGGCTGGTCGGTAGCCACACCTCCAGTCGCAATTCCGAAGTGATCCACGCCGGCCTCTACTACCCGCCCGGCTCGCTCAAGGCCGATCTCTGCCTGGAAGGCCGCGAACGCCTGTACGCCTGGTGCGCCCGCCACGGCGTCGGCCACCGGCGCATCGGCAAGCTGCTGGTGGCGGTGGAGGAAAACGAGCGCGAGAGGCTCCAGGCCCTGGCGGCCAACGCACGCGCCTGCGGGGTCGACGACCTGATGCCGCTGGACGGCACCACGCTGCGCGCGCTGGAGCCCCAGGTCCGCGGGGTCGCCGCCCTGCTCTCGCCGAGCACGGGAATCATCGACAGCCACGCCTACCTGCAATCGCTGCAGGCCGTCGCCGAACGCCACGGCGCACAACTGGCGCTGGACACCCGGGTCGACCGCCTGGAGCGCCACGCCGGCGGCTGGCGCGCCGAAGGACAGAGCGTCGGCGAAGCGTTCCGGTTGCGCGCGGGCTGGGTGGTCAATGCCGGCGGCCTGTTCGCCCAGGCGCTGGCGCAACGCACCGAAGGCCTCGATCCGCGCCTGGTGCCGGCGCTGCACCTGTGCCAGGGGCGCTATTTCTCCTACAGCGGCCGCTCGCCGTTCCGCCACCTGGTCTACCCGATGCCCGAGGCGCGCACCGCCGGGCTCGGCATCCACGCCACCCTCGACCTCGGCGGCCAGTTGCGCTTCGGTCCCGACGTGAATTACGTGGACAACCTCGACTACCGCGTCGACGAATCCCTCTGCCCCGCCTTCGCCCAGGCCATCTCGCGCTACTTCCCCGGCATCGATCCTCGGCGCCTGGCCGCCGGCTACGCCGGCATCCGGCCCAAGCTCGGCGGGCCGGGGGAACCCGCCGCCGACTTCATCATCCAAACCCCTGCCGAACACGGCCTGCCCGGCCTGGTCAACCTGTTCGGCATCGAGTCGCCCGGCCTCACCGCCAGCCTGGCGCTCGCCGAACGGGTCGCCCGCGCACTCTGAGACGAGGTTTCGCCGCGCGCAGGGTCGGCCTGGCAAAACGGCGTTGTTATACTCGCCCGCACATTCACCGCTGCCAGCACAAAGGATTCGTCCATGAAAGCATTCGGCAAGGTCCTGGGGCTGTTCTTCCTGGGACTCTTACTGCTCGTCGTGGCCCTGGGCTTCGCCCTGACCCACCTGTTCGATCCCAATGACTACAAGGACGAAATCCGCCAGATCGCCCGCGACAAGGCCAACCTGGAGCTGGACCTGAAGGGCGACATCGGCTGGAGCCTGTTCCCCTGGCTGGGCCTGGAACTGCACGACACCAGCATCGCCAGCGCCGCCACGCCGACCAAGCCGTTCGCCGACCTGCAGATGCTCGGCCTGTCGGTGCGGGTCCTGCCGCTGCTGCGCAAGGACGTGCAGATGAGCGCGATCCGCGTCGAAGGCCTGAGCCTGGACCTGGTCCGCGACAAGCAGGGCAAGGGCAACTGGGAAAACATCGGCAAGCCGGCCCAGCCCCAGGCCCCGGCCGCTCCTTCCGCCACCCCGCCGGCAGCGGACGGCAAGGGCGCCCAGGCGCAGGCACCGGAGCAGGCGCCGCAGAACGACAGCCCGCGCACCCCGATCAAGCTCGACATCGACAGCCTCAACGTCAACAACGCCCGCGTCACCTATACCGACGAAGCCAGCGGCAAGCAGTACAACGTCGAGGGCATCGAGCTGAGCACCGGCGCCATTCGCGAAGGCAGCAGCATTCCGCTGAAGCTCAACGCCTACCTCGGCACCAACCAGCCGGTGGTACGGGTCAAGACCGAGCTGACCGGCAACCTGCGCTTCGACACCGCGCTCAGGCGCTACCAACTGGAAGACGCCAGGCTCTCCGGCGAAGCCTCGGGCGAGCCGCTGCAAGGCAAGACCGCCACCTTCTCCGCCCAGGGCCAGTTGCTGCTCGACCAGTCGGCGCAGATCGCCGAGTGGAACGGCCTGAAGCTGAGCGTCAACCAGTTGCGCGCCCTCGGCGAACTGAAGGCCCGCGAGCTGGACAAGGACACCAAGTTCAGCGGCGGCCTGTCGATCGCGCCGATGAACCTGCGCGAGTTCCTCGCCGGCATCGGTGTGACCCTGCCGGCCATGGCCGATGCCAACACCCTCGGCAAGTTCGAGCTGAACACCCGCCTGGCCGGCAGCCGCAACAGCCTGAATCTCGAAGACCTCAAGCTGGGTCTGGACGACACTGCCTTCAGCGGCCGCTTCGGCATCGCCGATTTCGCCAGGCAATCGCTGCGCGCCCAGCTCAAGGGCGACAAGCTCGACCTCGACCGCTACCTGCCGGCCAAGGCCAAGCAAGCCCAGGATGCCGCCAGCGCCACGCGCAAGGCGGAAGTCGACGCCACCGTGGCCAGTGCCGCCCAGGGCAACACGCCGCTACCGGAAAAACCGACCAGGCAGGCCTGGAGCGACGCGCCGCTGCTGCCCATCGCGACCCTGCGCAAGCTCGACCTGGACGTGGCGCTGAACTTCGGCCGGCTGACCGTCGAGAAGCTGCCGATCGACGACGCCAGCCTGAAGCTGCGCGGCCAGGGCGGCGTGATCAGCCTCGACGACATGCGCGGCGGGCTGTACAACGGCCGCTTCAACGCCAAGGCCAACCTCGATGTACGCCAGGACAGCGCCGTGCTGACCGCCACCAAGCACATCGCCAACGTGCCGGTGGAGCGCCTGCTCGAAGCCCAGGGCAAGAAACCGCCGGTGAAGGGGCTGCTCGACCTCGATGCCGACATCCGCACCAGCGGCAACAGCGAGAAATCCTGGATCGACCATCTCAACGGCAACGCACGCTTCAGCCTGATCAACGGCGTGCTGCCCGACGCCAACCTGGAGCAACAGCTCTGCCAGGGCATCGCTACCCTCAACCGCAAGGCCCTTGCCGGTACTCACGGCGGCAAGGACACGCCTTTCCGCGAGCTCAAGGGCAGCCTGAACTTCACCAACGGCGTGGCCAGCAACCCTGACCTGAAAGTGGCCATTCCCGGCCTGGCGGTCAGCGGCCACGGCGATATCGACCTGCGCGTGCTGGGCATGGACTATCGCATCGGCGTGGAGATCCAGGGCGACAAGAGCGACATGCCGGACCCGGCCTGCCAGGTCAACCAGCGCTACGCCGGCATCGAATGGCCGCTGCTCTGCCGCGGCCCGCTGGAACTCGGCGCCAAGGCCTGCCGCCTGGACAAGGAAGGCATGGGTAAGGTCGCCGCGAAACTGGCCGGCAATCGCCTCAACGAAAAACTCGAAGAGAAGCTCGGCGACAAGGTCAGTCCGGAGCTGAAAGACGCACTCAAAGGGCTGTTCAACCGCAAATGACACCTGAAGGCTTCAACGGCGCGGTCCTCGACTGGTACGACCGTCACGGTCGCAAGGATCTGCCCTGGCAGCAGGGCATCACCCCCTACCGGGTGTGGGTCTCGGAAATCATGCTGCAGCAGACCCAGGTCAGCACCGTGCTCGGTTACTTCGACCGTTTCATGGCAGCGTTGCCCGACGTCGAGGCACTGGCCGCGGCGGCCGAGGACGAAGTCCTGCACCTGTGGACCGGGCTCGGCTACTACAGCCGTGCGCGCAACCTGCACAAGACCGCGCAGATCGTGGTCGAGCGGCATGCGGGGGAGTTCCCCCGCGACGTCGAGCAACTCGCCGAACTGCCCGGCATCGGCCGCTCCACCGCTGGAGCCATCGCCAGCCTGTCGATGGGCCTGCGCGCACCGATCCTCGACGGCAACGTCAAGCGCGTACTGGCGCGCTACCTGGCGCAGGACGGCTATCCCGGCGAACCGAAGGTGGCCAGGGCGCTGTGGGAAGCCGCCGAACGCTTCACCCCGCACGCACGGGTCAACCACTACACCCAGGCGATGATGGACCTCGGCGCCACCCTCTGCACGCGCAGCAAGCCCAGTTGCCTGCTTTGCCCGCTGGTCTCGGGCTGCCGCGCGCACCTGCTCGGCCGCGAAGCCGATTATCCGCAGCCCAAGCCGCGCAAGGCGTTGCCGCAGAAGCGCACGCTGATGCCGATCCTGGCCAACCGCGACGGCGCCATACTGCTCTACCGGCGGCCTTCCAGCGGACTCTGGGGCGGGCTCTGGAGCCTCCCCGAACTGGACGACCTCGACGGCCTCGAACCGCTCGCCGCGCGCCATTCCCTGGCCCTCGGCGAGCGCCGCGAACTGAGCGGCCTGACCCATACCTTCAGTCATTTCCAGCTCGCCATCGAGCCCTGGCTGGTGGCGGTGGAAAGCGCTCCGCGCGCCGTGGCCGAGGGCGACTGGCTCTGGTATAACCTCGCCACCCCGCCGCGCCTGGGCCTCGCCGCTCCGGTGAAGAAGCTGCTCAAGCGCGCAGAACAGGAACTCGGACGCGGCACGGCCGCGTGAATGCCGGGCCCGCGGGCCCGGCGGCAACTGCAGGAGAACGACCATGAGCCGCACCGTGATGTGCCGCAAATACCACGAAGAGCTGCCCGGCCTCGACCGCCCGCCGTATCCTGGCGCGAAGGGCGAGGACATCTACAACAACGTGTCGCGCAAGGCCTGGGACGAGTGGCAGAAGCACCAGACCATGCTGATCAACGAGCGTCGCCTGAACATGATGAACGCCGAGGACCGCAAGTTCCTCCAGCAGGAGATGGACAAGTTCCTCTCCGGCGAGGACTACGCCAAGGCCGACGGCTACGTGCCGCCATCCGCCTGACCCCCACCCCGCCCGACGGAGGCCGCCATGACCCCATCCCTCTCTGGCCTGCCTCCGATCCGCACCGCGCTGATCGGCTACGGCTTCGCCGGCAAGACCTTCCACGCCCCGCTGATCCGCGCGGTACCGGCGTTGTGCCTGGAGCACGTGGTCTCCCGCGACCCTGGGCGGGTGCACGCCGACCTGCCCGAAGCCCGGGTCAGCGCCGATCCGGATGAGGCCATCGAGGCCGCCGACATCGACCTGGTGGTCATCGCCTCGCCCAATGCCACCCACGCCAGCCTCGCCGAACGGGCCTTGCGCGCCGGCAAGCACGTGGTGGTGGACAAGCCGTTCACCGTCACCCTGGCCGAAGCCCGGCGCCTCGCCGACCTCGCCCGTGAACGGCCTGGGCAGGTCCTCTCGGTGTTCCAGAACCGGCGCTTCGACAGCGACTTCCTCGCCGTGGAGGCCGCCCTGCAGGCCGGCAGCATCGGCCCGGTGCGCTACTTCGAGTCGGCCATCGAGCGCTTCCGTCCGCAGGTCCGCGACCGCTGGCGCGAACACGACCTGCCCGGCTCCGGGCTGTGGTTCGACCTCGGCCCGCACCTGCTCGACCAGGCACTGTGCCTGTTCGGCGTACCGCAGCGTGTGCACGGACACCTGCGCCGGCTGCGCGAGGGCGCGCTGACCGACGACTGGTTCGAGGTCCTGCTCGATTATCCGCACTGCCAGGTAGCGCTGCGCGCCAGCATGCTCGCCGCCAATCCGGCGCCACGCTTCAATGTGCACGGCGACCACGGCAGCCTGCTCAAGGCCGGCGCCGACATCCAGGAAGCGCAACTGCTCCAGGGACTGCACCCCGGTTCCGCCGGCTGGGGCCGCGATCCCGACCTGCTGCAGCACATCGATGGCCAGGGCCTGCGCCAGTCGCTGGTCACCCCGGCAGGCGACCAGAGCCGCTACTACCAGGCGCTGGCCGCCGCCATCCGCGGCCAGTCGCGCAACCCGGTGTCGGCGCAACAGGCCTGCGCGCTGATGGCCCTGCTGGAGTTGGCACGACGCTCCGCCGAGGAAGGCCGGAGCCTGCCGGTGGAGCTGCGCGACGAGGAACGCCAGGCCTGGAACTGAGGCCCGGCAGTCCGGCAGAAACCGCGAGGGGATCGTAAGGCGTTAAAAAACAAAAAAAATTTCTTCGCCGGTGTTGACACTGCCGCGCTAAACCCGTTTAATTGCGCCCCGTTGCCCAGGTAGCTCAGTTGGTAGAGCAGGGGATTGAAAATCCCCGTGTCGGCGGTTCGATTCCGTCCCTGGGCACCATGAATACGACGAAAAGGCTCACCTCCGGGTGGGCCTTTTTGCTTTCCGCCGTTCGCCTAGACGTGCTGCCCGCCGTTGACGTGGATTTCCGCGCCATTCACGTAGGATGCGCCGCTGGTGCAGAGGAAGTAGATCAGCGAAGCGATCTCCTCCGGCCGGCCGAGGCGGTGCAGCGGGATACTGCGCTCGACGATCTCCTCGGTGCCCGGCGACAGGATCGAGGTGTCGATCTCCCCCGGCGCGATGGCGTTCACCCGCACCCCATGCGGGCCGAAGTCGTGGGCCATCTCGCGGGTCAGCGCGGACAACGCCGCCTTGGAAGTGGCGTAGGCCACCCCGGCGAACGGATGCACCTTCGAGCCGGCGATGGAGGTCACGTTGATCACCGTTCCCTGCGCCGCCTTCAGCTCGGCGAACAGGCCGCGCGCCAGCAGCGCGGTGGAGAACAGGTTGACGTTGAACACCCGCAGCCAGGTGGCGTAGTCGGTTTCCAGCACACCGAGGCGCTCGCCGCCTTCGCCCTTGGGCGAGATGCCGGCATTGTCCACCAGCGCGTGGAGCCGGCCGTCGCCAAGCTTCTCGCGGATCAGTTCCAGGCTGGCCTCGACGCCGGGAATGTCCTCCAGGTCCAGATGGATGTGGTTTTCCTCGCCGTCCGCCCAGGGACATTCGCTGGCCCAGCTCTGCCGCGACGCGGTGAACACCCGCCAACCCGCGGCATTGAAGTACTTCACCGTGGCATGCCCGATACCGCGGCTCGCCCCGGTCAGCAACAGGGTCTTTCTCTCCGCCATACGCCCTCCGTGAAGGCCTGCTGGAATGAACGCGACTCGCACAGCCTACAAGGAATGACGAATCGCCGCGGCGGATCTTTCGCCCATCCCGGCGAACGGCCGAGCGTGAGCCAGGCAGTGCCGATAGACTAGGCGGACCTTGTCCGGACCCCCGATCGATGCTGAAGAAAAACTTCAACTCCCTGCTCACCACCTGGCTCGCCGGCCTGCTGGTGATGCTGCCGCTGGTACTCACCCTAGCCTTGCTGGCCTGGGTGGTCAGCTTGCTGAACCGCTTCGTCGGTCCATCCAGCCTGATCGGTCGCGGCTTCGCCGCCATCGGCCAGCCGCTCGCCGGCGATTCGCCACTGGCCTACCTGCTCGGTACCGCGCTATTGCTGGTAGCCATCTACCTGCTTGGCCTCGGCGTACAGCTAGGCCTGAAGCGGCCGCTGGCCAACCTGTTCGACCTGACCCTGCGGCGCACCCCGCTGATCGGCAACCTGTACAACCTGGCCGACCGTTTCGTCGGCCTGCTGGACAAGAAGCAGGACGCCGACATCGCCGCGATGAGTCCGGTGTGGTGTTTCTTCGGCGGCGACGGCGCCGCCGTGCTGGCGCTGATGCCCAACCCCGAAGCGGTGGAACTGGACGGCCGCGCGCACTACGCGATCCTGGTGCCGACCGCGCCGATCCCGGTGGGCGGCGGCCTGCTCTACGTTCCGGTGGAATGGGTGAAACCGGCACAGATCGGCATGGACACCTTCACCAGCATCTATGTGTCGATGGGCATCACCCCACCGCCGCCGCTGGCCGCCGCCAAGGTGCTGGCGGAGCCGCGCGCGGAGCAGCCGCCGGCGGCTCCATAGGCGGTCCCGCATGCCCGGGAACGGGGCGCGCACCGACCTCCAGGCTCTGCTTCAGGTCAGGGTTCGCCAGGAGTTTTCTTCGAAAGCCGACAGTTTTGTTCCTACGCGACAGCGCACTGCAGCGATGCGACAAGATGCCGCCAACCCCGCTCCAGAGGCACGCCGCCTGCTTGGCTCCGGTTGAAGCGCTGTGCTAGCTTGCCTTCGCCAGGAAGGCCCTTCCAATCCGAATAACAAGAGGAAAATCCATGGCCGAGGCCACCCCCGCACTGGAAATCCGTAACCTGCACAAGCGCTACGGCGACCTCGAAGTGCTCAAGGGCATCTCCCTCACCGCCCGCGACGGCGACGTGATCTCCATCCTCGGATCGTCCGGCTCGGGCAAATCCACCTTCCTGCGCTGCATCAACCTGCTGGAGAACCCGCACCAGGGCCAGATCCTGGTCTCCGGCGAAGAGCTGCGCCTGAAGAAGAGCAAGAACGGCGACCTGGTCGCCGCCGACAGCCAGCAGATCAACCGGCTGCGCAGCGAACTCGGTTTCGTCTTCCAGAATTTCAACCTGTGGCCGCACATGAGCATCCTCGACAACGTGATCGAGGCGCCACGTCGCGTACTGGGCAAGAGCAAGGCCGAAGCGATCGAGATCGCCGAGGGCCTGCTGGCCAAGGTCGGCATCGCCGACAAGCGCCACAGCTATCCCGCGCAACTTTCCGGCGGCCAGCAGCAGCGCGCGGCCATCGCCCGGACCCTGGCCATGCAACCCAAGGTGATCCTGTTCGACGAGCCCACCTCGGCGCTCGACCCGGAAATGGTACAGGAAGTGCTTAACGTGATCCGTGCGCTCGCCGAAGAGGGCCGGACCATGCTGCTGGTCACCCACGAAATGAGCTTCGCCCGCCAGGTTTCCAGCGAGGTGGTATTCCTCCACCAGGGCCTGGTAGAAGAGCAGGGAACGCCGCAACAGGTTTTCGAAAACCCCCAGTCGGCGCGCTGCAAACAGTTCATGTCCAGCCACCGCTAACGGAGCAACACCGCATGAAGAACTATAAGAAGATCCTGCTGGCCGCCGCTGCAACCCTGGCCTTCGCCCTCGACGCCAGCGCCGCCGACAAGCTGCGCATCGGCACCGAAGGCGCCTACCCGCCCTTCAACGGCATCGATGCCAGCGGCCAGGCGGTCGGCTTCGACCTCGACATCGGCAAGGCGCTGTGCGCCAAGATGAAGACCGAGTGCGAGGTGGTGACCTCCGACTGGGACGGCATCATCCCGGCGTTGAACGCCAAGAAGTTCGACTTCATCGTCGCGTCCATGTCGATCACCGACGAGCGCAAGCAGGCAGTCGACTTCACCGATCCCTACTACACCAACAAGCTGCAGTTCGTCGCGCCGAAGAGCGTCGACTTCAAGACCGACAAGGACTCCCTGAAGGGCAAGGTGATCGGCGCCCAGCGCGCCACCATCGCCGGCACCTGGCTGGAAGACAACATGGCCGACGTGGTCACCATCAAGCTCTACGACACCCAGGAGAACGCCTACCTCGACCTCTCCTCGGGGCGCCTGGACGGCGTGCTGGCCGACAAGTTCGTGCAGTACGACTGGCTGAAGAGCGACGCCGGCAAGGAGTTCGAGTTCAAGGGCGAACCGGTGTTCGACAACGACAAGATCGGTATCGCCGTGCGCAAGGGCGACCCGCTGCGCGAGAAGCTCAACGCCGCGCTGAAGGAAATCGTCGCCGACGGTACCTACAAGAAGATCAACGACAAGTACTTCCCCTTCAGCATCTATTGATGCCAAGCCAGGCCACCGCCGGGCGCGTCCCGGCGGTGGCCGCCTTCAGGCCTGACTTCTCATGATTCTCGACCTGCATGGGTTCGGCGAGCAACTGCTCGCCGGTACCTGGATGACCCTCAAGCTGTCGCTGGCGGCGGTCTGCGTGGGGCTGTTGCTCGGCCTCCTCGGCGCCATCGCGAAGACTTCGAAGTACGCGGCCCTGCGTTTCCTCGGCGGCACCTACACCACCATCGTCCGTGGCGTGCCGGAAACGCTCTGGGTACTGATGATCTATTTCGGCACGGTGAGCGGCCTGAACGCCCTCGGCGACCTTTTCGGCAAGCCGGACCTGGCGCTCTCGCCGTTCGCCGCCGGCACCCTGGCCCTCGGCCTGTGCTTCGGCGCCTACGCCACCGAGGTGTTCCGCGGCGCGCTGTTGTCCATTCCGCGCGGCCATCGCGAGGCCGGCCAGGCGCTCGGCCTGTCGCCCGGTCGGATATTCTGGCGCATCGTCCTGCCGCAGATCTGGCGGGTCGCCCTGCCCGGCCTCGGCAACTTGTACCTGATCCTGCTGAAGGACACCGCGCTGGTGTCGCTGATCACCCTCGACGAGATCATGCGCAAGGCGCAGGTCGCCTCCAACGCGACCAAGGAACCCTTCACCTTCTACATGACCGCGGCCGCCATCTACCTGAGCCTCACGGTCGTCATCATGGTCGCCCTGCACTTCCTCGAACGTCGCGCCGGCCGTGGTTTCGTGAGGAACGAGCTATGAGCGAGTGGGAGCTGATCCTCAAGTGGATGCCGAAGATGCTCCAGGGCGCGGCGCTGACCCTGGAGCTGCTGGCGATCGCGGTGGTCGCCGGGCTCGCCCTGGCCCTGCCGCTGGGCATCGCCCGCGCCTCGCGGCACTGGTACGTGCGCGCGGTGCCGTACGCCTACATCTTCTTCTTCCGCGGCACGCCGCTGCTGCTGCAACTGTTCATCGTCTACTACGGCCTGGCGCAGTTCGAGGAAGTGCGCAAGAGCGCCTTCTGGCCCTACCTGCGCGATCCGTACTGGTGCGCGCTGCTGACCATGACCCTGCACACCGCCGCCTATATCGCCGAGATCCTCCGCGGCGCGATCCACTCGGTGCCGGTCGGCGAGGTGGAGGCCGCCCGCGCCCTCGGCATGTCGCGGCGCCAGGCGCTCTGGCACATCATCCTGCCGCGCGCGGTGCGCATCGGCCTGCCGGCCTACAGCAACGAAGTGATCCTGATGCTCAAGGCCAGCGCGGTGGTCTACACCGTGACCCTGTTCGACATCATGGGCATGGCCCGGACCATCATCGCCCGCACCTACGAATCGATGCTGTTCTTCTGCCTAGCCGGCGCGCTGTACCTGGTGATCACCATCGTGCTGACGCGGATCTTCCGCCTGATCGAACGCTGGTTGCGGGTCGACGCCACCCAGGGCCGCTGAGCGGGCGCTTTCCGATGCCTGCGGGGCGGCTATAATCGCCGCCCCGTTTTCCCGCTGCCGCTCGCATCGTGTCCGAAACCTTCCCGTTCCTCACTGGCGACGCCCTGTCGCAGCGCTTCCTCGCGCTGGACGCGTTCCTCCTCGAACACCAGCGGCTCTGGCGACCCCGCCCGTTCAGCGAACCGACCCTGGCGTGGGAAGCCGAACACGCCGAGCTGGCGTCCTGGCTGCGCGAGCGCAGCCTCGAACAGGCCGACGCGGAGCACAACCAGCCCACCCGCCTGGCCGCGCCCGCGCCTTATCCGCAGCTCGCCGCCCAAGCCGCGGCGCTGGGCGCGGTCGGCGAACTGCCATTGGCGGAACGCCCGCAGGCACCGAACCGCTTCAACGTCGACGTACCGGGACGCAAGTGGCAGCAGATCGGCCTGTTCGCCGGGCGCCTGCAGTTCGCCCGGCCGGTCGTCCACTGGCTCGACTGGTGCTCCGGCAAGGGCCATCTGGGCCGCCTGCTGGCCCATGCGGGGCAACCGCTGACCTGCCTCGAACACGATCCCGCGCTGGTCGCCGACGGACAGCGCCTGAGCGACCGCCTGGGGCTCTCCGCCCACCACCTCCGCCAGGATGTGCTGGCCGCGGACTGCGCCGAGCGCCTGCTTCCCGGGCATACGCCAGTGGCCCTGCACGCTTGCGGCGAACTACACCTGCGCCTGCTGCGCCTGGCCAGCCAGGCCGGCTGTCGCCAACTGGCGGTGGCGCCATGCTGCTACAACCGCATTCCGGGGCCTTTCTACCAGCCGCTCTCGCAAGCGGCAGGCCGATCGCTGCTCGCGCTATCGCTTGACGACCTGCGCCTACCCCTGAGCGAGACAGTCACCGCCAGCCAACGGGTCCGTCGCCAGCGCGACCAGTCGATGGCCCGGCGCCTGGGTTTCGACCTGCTGCAGCGCGAGCTACGCGGAATCGACCAGTACCTGAGCGTGCCTTCCCTTCCGGTGGCCTGGCTGGAACGTCCATACGCCGACTACTGTCGCGAACTCGCCGTCCTCAAGGGACTTCCCGAACCGGCCGCGCGCGACTGGCAGGCGCTGGAAGCGGCCGGCTGGAAGCGCCTGGCGATGGTTCGCAACCTGGAACTGGTGCGCGCCCTGTTCCGCCGCCCGCTGGAACTCTGGCTGCTGCTGGACCGCTGCCTGTATCTGGTCGAACAGGGCTATAGCGTCCGCCTGGGCGAGTTCTGTCCGACCTCCCTGTCTCCGCGAAACCTGCTGATCCTTGCGGAGCGCAGCTGATACGGGTGTTCCGGATGGTTGCCCACACAACCTGTGGATAAGTCTGGTGACAAGTTCTGGGAAACATCTGCAGAGGGGCCCGTATCCAGGGGCGGCCAATGCTGTTCAAAAAATGAACAGAAAAAATAAAATCCATATAAAACAATATCTTGTTAACAACCGAAATAACCGCAGCGACTCTTAGAGCGTTTCCTTCCTATCCCTTGCCCACTTGTGCATAAGCCTGGCTTTCCGGTTAATCCGAAAGTGGACTTCAGCACCGACAATAGTTGCAAAACGGCATCGTATGACGTTCGAAGGAACGGATTGTTCTTTTATTGCAACGGTTGACCTCTTGTTAATCGCTGCCTAGGCAGTATTATTTTGAAACACTTTCCCTGCCTAGACAGCGATCCCCTCCACCATGGGTCACTACAGCGCCTCCGACTTTCCCTTCAAGGGCTCCATTGGCCAGCTCATCGGCGTCAGTGCCGCGACCAAGGACCGCATCCTCGAGAAGCACCTCGCCGCGCTGGACATAACCGCCGCCCAGTTCAAGGTGCTGATCTTCGTCGGTCTCAACCGTGCCAACAGTCCGGTCGAACTGTGTCGCGAGCTGTCGGTGGACAGCGGCTCGATGACGCGCATGCTGACGCGCCTGGAGAAAAAAGGGCTGCTGCTGCGCGGCCGCTGTCCCGAAGACCGCCGTTGCCTGCGCCTGGATCTCAGCGAAGCGGGACGGAAGGTCCAGGAGCAGCTTCCGCTGATCGCCTCGGCGGCGATGAACGAGCTGGTCGCCTGCCTGAGCACGGAAGAATTGCAGACGCTGACCCATCTGCTGACCAAGGTTCTGCTACACGCCGGCTGCCCGCGGGCCAGCCTGCAGGAGTCCTGATCCATGCCCTTCCCTCCTCTCCATCTCTGGCCGCAGCGATTGGCGCTGGCCTCGGCGATACTGCTGGCCGCCGGCTGCGTCACTTCCGAAGGCCTGGAACCGAACGCCCGACTGCAACCGGCAGGCGCCCTCCAGGCGGGCAGGAGCCTGGACGGCGTAGCCCTTTCGCCAGCGGCCTGGCCGCGCCAGGACTGGTGGACCGGGCTCGGCGACCGGCAGCTCGACCAACTGATCGGCGAAGCCCTGCAAGGCACCCCCGACCTGCAGATCGCCGAGGCGCGTGCGCGCCAGGCGGCGGCAACGGCCCAGGCGCAAGATGCCGCGCGCCAGCCGACGCTGGACGCCAAGGCCAGCTACTCCGGCATCCGCGCGCCGACCAGCGTGGCCCCGGCACCGCTCGGCGGCCGCTATTCGGCGATCAAGTACCTGTCGCTCGGCTTCAACTACGACTTCGACCTCTGGGGCGGCGAGCGCGCCGCCTGGGAAGCCGCCCTCGGCCAGGCCAATGCCGCCCGGATCGACAGCCAGGCCGCGCGCATCGGCCTCTCGGCGAGCATCGCCCGCGCCTACAGCGACCTCGCCCACGCCTTTACCGTGCGCGATCTCGCCGAGGAAGAACTGAAGCGCTCGCAGCGCATGACCGAGCTGAGCCAGAAGCGCATGAGCGCCGGGCTCGACAGCAAGGTCCAGCTGCAACAGACGCAGACCCAGCTGGCCACCGCCCGCCAGCAGCTCAGCGCCGCCGAGCAGGACATCGCTAGCGCCCGCATCGCCCTCGCCGTGCTGCTGGGCAAGGGGCCCGATCGCGGTCTCGAACTGCAGCGCCCGCAACCGCTGAACCCGGCCAGCCTGAGCCTGCCCTCGGTACTCCCGGCGGAACTGCTCGGCCGCCGCGCCGACATCGTTGCCGCGCGCTGGCGGGTCGAGGCGGCGCGCCGCAACATCGACTCGGCGAAGACCGAGTTCTATCCCAACCTCAATCTCGGCGCGATGGCCGGCCTCGCCGCCCTGCACACCAGCGACGTGTTGCAGGCGCCGAGCCGCTTCTTCCAGGTGGCGCCGGCGATCTCCCTGCCGATCTTCGACGGTGGCCGCCGCCGCGCCAACCTGGCCGAACGCGACGCCGACTACGACCTGGCCGTCGGCCAGTACAACAAGACGCTGGTCCAGGCCCTCGGCGAGGTCAGCGATAACCTCGGCAAGTTGCGCTCCCTGGAGCAGCAGGTGATCGACCAGCGCCAGGCCCGCGATATCGCCAGGTCCAACTTCGACCTGGCCATGCGTCGCTACGGCGAAGGCGTCGGCAGCTACCTCGACGCCCTCAGCGTGCAACAGCAACTGCTGGTCACCGAACGCCAGCTGGCCAGCCTGGAGAGCCAGCAGATCGATCTTTCCGTCCAGCTGGTCCAGGCCCTGGGCGGCGGTTTCCAACCCGATTCCCGCTCCGCTGCGCTCGCTACCGCGAAAGCGCCGGCAGAATGAACGAGGCACCCACCATGACTACCGCCAACAGCGAAACCCCCGCCGGCAACCCGAAGCGCAAGCGCTGGTTGCTGATCCTGCTCGCCGTGATCGTCCTCGCCACCCTGGCCAGCGTGGCCTGGGAGTTCTTCTACGGCCGCTGGCACGAGGACACCGACGACGCCTACATCAACGGCAACGTGGTACAGATCACCCCGCAGATCGTCGGCACCGTGGTCAGCATCGGCGCCGACGACGGCGACCTGGTGCGCAAGGGCCAGGAACTGGTCAGGTTCGATCCCAGCGACGCCGACATCGCCCTCCAACGCGCCGAGGCCAACCTGGCCCACACCGTACGCCAGGTGCGCGGGCTGTTCAGCAACGTCGACGGCTATCGCGCCGAGGTCGCCACCCGCAAGGTCGCGCTGGCCAAGGCCGAGGCCGACTACAAGCGGCGCAAGAACCTCGCCGACGACGGCGCCATTTCCCAGGAGGAACTGGCCCACGCCCGCGACGCCCTGGACAGCGCGAAAGCCTCGCTGACCAGCTCGGAACAGCAGTTGAACACCAATCGCGCGCTGGTCGACGACACCCAGATCACCTCCCATCCGGACGTCAAGGCCGCCGCCGCGCAACTGCGCCAGGCCTACCTGGACGACGCCCGCTCGACCATCGTCGCGCCGGTCACCGGCTACGTCGCCAAGCGCAGCGTACAGGTCGGCCAGCGCGTGCAACCGGGCACTGCGCTGATGGCCGTGGTCCCGCTGGACCAGATCTGGATCGACGCCAACTTCAAGGAAACCCAGCTCAAGCACATGCGTATCGGCCAGCCGGTGGAGATCCGCTCCGACCTCTACGGCAGCGACGTGCGCTACAGCGGCACCGTCGACAGCCTCGGCGTGGGAACCGGCAGCGCGTTCTCCCTGCTGCCGGCGCAGAACGCCACCGGCAACTGGATCAAGATCGTCCAGCGGGTGCCGGTGCGCATCCATATCGATCCGCAAGAATTGCAGAAGCATCCGCTGCGCATCGGCCTGTCGATGGACGTCAAGGTCGACCTGCACGACCAGAGCGGCCCGGCCCTGGCCCAGCAGCCACCGCGCGAAGCGCTGTTCTCCACCGATGTCTACCAGCAGCAACTGGCCTCGGCCGACAAGCTGATCGAACGCCTGATCGAAGCCAACCTCGCCGAAGACCACGGCAAGACCGCCCAGCGTTGAGCCCGCCAGCATGAGCGAAAGCAGCAGCTTCTCCCCGCCCAGCCTGGTGATGGCGACCATCGGCCTGTCCCTGGCGACTTTCATGCAGGTGCTCGACACCACCATCGCCAACGTCGCCCTGCCGACCATCTCCGGTAACCTCGGGGTGAGTTCGGAACAGGGCACCTGGGTGATCACCTCGTTCGCCGTGAGCAACGCCATCGCCCTGCCGCTGACCGGCTGGCTGGCCCGGCGGGTCGGCGAGGTGCGCCTGTTCATCGCCGCCGCGCTGCTGTTCGTACTCGCCTCGTTCCTCTGCGGCATCGCCCAGTCGATGCCTTCTCTGGTCGGCTTCCGCGCCTTGCAGGGCTTCGTCGCCGGGCCGCTGTATCCGATCACCCAGACCCTGCTGATCTCCATCTACCCACCGGCGAAGCGCGGCATGGCCCTGGCCCTGCTGGCGATGGTCACGGTGGTGGCGCCGATCGCCGGGCCGATCCTCGGCGGCTGGATCACCGACGACTACAGCTGGCCGTGGATCTTCTTCATCAACGTGCCGGTCGGCCTGTTCGCCGCCTTCGTCGTCTACCAGCAACTGAAGGCACGCCCGGTGGTGATCAAGAAGGCGCCGATGGACTACGTCGGCCTGATCGCCCTGGTGATCGGCGTCGGCGCCCTGCAGATCGTCCTCGACAAGGGCAACGACCTGGACTGGTTCGAGTCGAACTTCATCGTCGGCGGCGCGCTGATCGCGGCGATCGCCCTGGCCTTCTTCATCATCTGGGAATTCACCGACCGCCATCCGATCGTCAACCTGCGCCTGTTCGCCCACCGCAACTTCGCCGCCGGCACCCTGGCGCTGGTGCTGGGCTATGCCGCGTTCTTCGGCATCAACCTGCTGCTCCCGCAATGGCTACAGACCCAGATGGGCTACACCGCCACCTGGGCCGGGCTGGCCGCCGCGCCAATCGGCATCCTCCCGGTGTTCCTCTCGCCGCTGGTCGGCCGCTACGCCAACCATTTCGACCTGCGCATGCTCGCCGGCCTGTCGTTCCTGGCGATGGCCATCACCTGCTTCATGCGCGCCAACTTCACCACCGAGGTCGACTACCAGCACATCGCCATCGTGCAGTTGATCATGGGGCTCGGCGTGGCGTTCTTCTTCATGCCGATCCTGAGCATCCTGCTCTCCGACCTGCCCCCCGACCAGATCGCCGACGGCTCCGGCCTGGCCACCTTCCTGCGCACCCTCGGCGGCAGCTTCGCCGCCTCGCTGACCACCTGGATCTGGAACCGCCGCGCCACGCAACACCACGCCTACCTCAGCGAAAACATCAGCCTCTACGACCCGGCCACCCACGAAACCCTCGCCCAGCTCGGCGGCAACACCCAGGCGAACGCGGCGCTGCTCGACCGGATGGTGCAGAGCCAGGCCTACATGATGTCCACCATCGACTACTTCACCATGCTCGGCTGGCTGTTCCTCGCCCTGCTGGTGATCATCTGGCTGGCCCGCCCGCCGTTCGGCGCCAAGCCCGGCGCGGCCGCCTCCGGGCACTGAGGACGAACGGCATTCGGGCAGGAAAATCAGTGGTTTACTCCTGGCGGCGGCTGGCTATAATGTCGCCCTCTTCGCCGGTATAGCTCAGCTGGTAGAGCAACTGACTTGTAATCAGTAGGTCCCGGGTTCGACTCCTGGTGCCGGCACCATCAAATACAAGCACTTAGGCCCGCCTCGCAGCGGGCCTTCGTGTTTCTGCTCAACGCATTGCTCAACGAGCGCAGATTGCTACCCTCTGAAGGCGCTCCAGCGGGAGCCGTCATCGTCCCGCCGCATCCTCTACCCAACCAGGGTCAGAGGTCCACAAACCACCGGTAAAAACGCTGCCCTGCGTAGATCGCAATCCCCACCGTCGCGAGGGACAGCAGCGGATATTTGTCCTCGAAGCCGAGCCACCACTGGAGCTTGAACAGGAAGGCCTGGACCAGAACGTAAGTCAGCCCTCCTAATCCGAGCCCCGTCAGGTAGAGCAGCCGATCACCTAGCGTCGGGGCGTTGCCATGCCAGTTTTCGCTAAGACAGAAGGGGCAGTGATTAGTCGTAGGTGCGTAATCCATGAAGCGACGACGATAAGTTGTGCGAGGAACCATAGAACGACCGCAGCACCGGCAGACTGAAGTGGAATGGCGCATCTCGTTTACCCCAAGCTCTATGTTTATCTCAGGGTACCTAAACAAGATCGAACCCCAACTCCAACCAAGTCAAACGTTCTACGGAACTCCCATCCAGCTCTTCAGATGCCTCAGACAGGCTGCAATTGAACGAGATCGTGCCATAGACTCTTCAGTTAGCAGCCCAGCCTGATCCAAAACTACGCTAAGACTTCCGCCAGGCTTTTTGCGCTGCCCTTCAATACAAAGAGTTGCCTTAAGCCTTTTTGCGGCAGTAGCACTAACATTTTTTGGATTCTGAGGCTCACTCGGCTCCCAAGAGAATCGCCGATCGAGGAACTCCTGAGTCGACTGAACAGTACCGCTACCCTCAAAGCACTCTATAAGAATATCTTCTAACGTCCCTCCATCTTCCTCCCATTTCCGCCAAATGTGCGCAGAAACCTCTCCAAACGCTGTGCTCTGAGTATAAAACCTTCCTCCGTCGGAATCCTGCCAAGCTTGAGAAACCCAGTCTTGCTCGCAAATTAATGCAAAGTCACGGCTTATTTCAGAAAGCGCTACACTTGTCCCATCAGAGTCAGCATCCACAAAAATAGAGCACCGAACACTAGGTACAGTACGGCCACCCTCCCCACCACCAAAAGTACTTCCAACAGACAAGAGGTCAAAGATGCTCTCAAGAAATGGAAGCATTGATTCGACGCGGCGATTTTTGCCTCCAGAGTTGAATATCAAAATAAGCTTTTCGCCCCGCGCATGCACAAAATCTGGCAAAAAGAATTTCTTAGCCAAATCGAGTCTAAGATCCTCAGCAGCACGACTCTCCATACTCTTCTTAATAATATTTGAGAATGGATAGGGCAAATCCGACACGACAAGATTTTGCCTATCTACCCCAAGAGCCTTGCGCAATAGAAGTGACAAAAAAGCTGAATCATGCGGCCCCTCACAAAAGAACAAGAACACTTCCGAAAAAGAGGCCATTAAATTGCACTCCGAAGATCTATATCACCAGCATCAAGGAGGCGCTTAAATCGCACACCAGTAAAATCACGGCTACGTATACCGTCTGGCGTATTAACAATAGCATGGCAGGACAACTCAGACTTTGCATCCACCTCAAACAAAAACGCATCAATGCATTCTTTACTGTGGCTAGTTATAAAAACTTGCACATTAAATTCTCTGGCCATCTGATGAACAAATCTAGAGAATGGAGCAAGCAGCTTATAATGCAGGGCATTCTCAAATTCATCTATCAGCAATACACCATGCTGCGCTGATGCAAAAAGCAGCGATAGTAGAAACATCCGCTGAATTCCCTCCCCATAAGAGGAGAGATCCACACCTTCCGCAAAATTGCTATCAATTACTACAAATCGCTGACGCTCATCTGTTAGCCGAATATCCTCGAGAGAGGGGAGCATATTAGCGCGCAAGAATTCAAATATCGCAGGCAAAGCCTTAGACTGGACACTTTTATGGTAGTATCCGGAGTAACGATGCGGTTCGTTGTAGAAGAACGGGCTACTAAAAATAACCGGGCACAACGAGCGGATACCGTCTGCGTGCGTTTCGCGATCCTGCCCTTTGTACACTCTGTTTGTGGAACTGAGCTTACTGGCACCAAAGAAAGAGTCCATCTCAACAGACCCAAGATAGCGGGTCCGGTCCAAGCTTGAGTCTTCTTCTTGGCGAGACTGAATTTTTACCCCAGCCTTTAAATCATCAAAAATTCCGCCAGCCAATAGCGGACGATCACCAATTTGCTCAAGCATCCATTCAGGATCAAGTTGATCTGTAGAAACCTTACCCCGACGCCTCATTACCTCTATCAGACCATCAATATCGTTTTGCTTAATCAGTAGATAAATCGCTTCCAGCAGCGAGGTTTTACCAGAGTTATTTATTCCCGCAATCAAATTAATTCGAGAAAGATTAGACATAGTCAGCCCGACTATTCTTCGATAGCTCTCGACCTCAATCTTGCCAAAATGAGAATCTACACGATCGCGAAAAACCTGTCTTTGATCGACCCCCGACAGCCCCGATATCTTCGCCCGATCAATTATGGTTTGCAGCCTCCCTCGAATCCCCTCCAGCTCAGGAATATTTTCTGGACGTATACTCAGCTGACTCAGGGAGATTATCTCCGAAGCAACAGAATTTATTGTTGACTCTTGTCGCTCACGAAATATCACATCACTACTACGATAGGCACCATTAAGGTCGCGCGTCTTCTTCAAATACTCCAGAGCGCGATCATCCGAAACAACCTTACCTAGTAGATCTATATCATCTCGCTTGATTACCGCAGGCTCTAGGTATTTATCCCCAAAGCCGATAGAGCCATCATCCTCTGGCTCCTCAAGCGGTTCGCGGGAAAGCAATGAAAAGAAGAAGTCACGATTTTTAGTATTTTTGCTTTTTCGATCATCATCATCCCATTGCAGCCAGTCCTTTAGCGCAGCATTTCGCACTGCATGGCGAAATATAGGGAACATCGTCTCCACAAATTGATCCCCATAATCAGAAGACTGATACTCAGCAACCATCGACAATGCCCGCAGGCTGCGCCGAAGCTCAACTGTACTGATACCAATCCGACTACGAATTTCGCTCTCACTCAGCCCGTGAGTGGTATAGAGCATTTCCAGAAGCTTCGCCTGATTCCACTCCCCCCACTTCTTATTTCCACTGATGTGTTTAAGAGCCATAAGAGTGAGGTGGTGAACCTCATCCGCATCAGAATAGATGACCACCGGAATTTGGCTGAAAAATTCCGGGTCAAGCTCACCCAAATCAACCGCCTTACTCTCATACTCTTGAAATAAAAATTTCAAGGCAGCCACACGACGATTTCCCTCAACCACTACATACCCGGAGCCAGGCAACTCGCGAACCTGTATCTGGTCAACTGGCAAATATCCGTTCGCCTTAAAGCTTTCTATCAAATCCTGAATATTCTGATTTCGCTCACCGGCCAAAAGTCGCATTGTGCGCTGAGCAATGTTTCGCTCCTTCACCTGCTCATCGGGGACTGACTTCTGATCCGGTTCATGGATAAGCCTAAAGTTATTTGGGTCCAAATAAAGATTGCGAAGGCTAACCCTCCGCAAATTGGCTGTCGCCTTAGAGCCAGACGGCTCCAACTCTTCCCGCTCTGAATCAGACATCTCTAAATTCCTTGGATTTTGATATCAGCAAACCTTGACAACTATAGCCTGAATCCTGCCACTCCATTCTTTCACTCATAAGGAGAGCCAGCCCCTAGCCCTCCGAACGCCATAACTTCGGCAAGCCACCATAAACTTCTGAAATCGCTCACCATGCTTAACTAATTTTAGAGCCGATACGTAAGAACCCAGTGGCTCACTGATTGGCTAGCGCTTTTCGACCAAAATACGTCTGAAAAAACCAGCAACGACCTCATCTCAGCACAGAGCATGGTTACTCCAACCTCATTGGAGTGCAAACATGCCAACCGACCTCGTCACCATTCGTCAACTCTGCCACATGCTCCAGATCAGCAGCGCGACATTATGGCGCCGGCGCCAAGAGCCTGGCTTCCCTCCTCCCTACAGGATCGGCCGCTTGGTGCGCTTCAGTCTCTCCGAGGTGGCCCTCCACCTCCGCAGCTGACCTCCCCACCTAACACTCGTCACCTCGTCACCTCGTCACCTCGTCGCCTACAGCCGCTCTCGAACATGAGGGCGGCATACCCTGGAACATCAGAACTCATGAGCAGCACACCCAACCAGGATGCTCTGGACGCGCCATTGCCGCTCCTAACGGCTAGCTCCTCCGCTTCGCCTTACCCAATCAACTGCCTCCCACCACTGCTGCGTGACGCCACAACTGCGATAGCCAAGCACGTGCAAGCCTCCACGGCCATTGCAGGCCAGTGTCTGCTGGGAGCCGCCACGCACCTGCTTCAAGCTCGCTTGAACGCACCATCCATTAATAATCCAGCGGGCATGCCCTGCAGCCTCTTCCTGCTTTCGCTCGGCAGCTCCGGTGATCGCAAAAGCGCCTGTCGTGACCTGGCGTTCACACCGATCGATCGACATGAACACGCGGCATACACCCGCTACCAGGCAACGACGAAGAGCGCGCGCCAGAACAAGCCAAACAACTCCCTGGATAAGGGAGAGAATGTTCCCCCAGCACTGCAGGATCCACGCGCGCAGCTCACGGATGCGACCTTTGAAGGCGTTGTGGGCGAATTCATCCGCGGGAAGTCAGCCTACACCTGGGACACGGATGAGGGGAGTCAGCTGCTCAGTGGCGCCTCTCTGAAATCCGATCATGCAAGCTCGATCATTGGCGGCTTATGCCGAGCCTTCGACAAGGGGAGCTTCGACAGGCTCCGCTCGAAGAACAACTCGGAAACCTCTGGCACTGCCTACAACAGGAGGTTGAGCATCCATCTACTCGCCCAACCGGAAGCACTTTTGGCCGCACTCTCTCAACCATTGCTTATCACCCAAGGATTCCTCCCACGCTTCCTGTTCACAGCTCCGGAAAGCCTGGCAGGCACGCGTTTGCTCACCGAGCAGATGCTTGAGCGGCCACCTCACGTCATCGCAGCCCTACAGGCATTCTGGGGGCGTTGCGAAGAACTACTGGAAACACCGACTTTCGCCCACCCAGATACTGCGGAGATAAATCCCCCAGTGCTCGACCTGACGAGACCGGCCCAAGACGTATGGCTCGATTTCTACAACGACGTGGAGGCCCAGATGGGCAACGCCGGCCAGTACGCTCTAATCCGGCCGTTTGCTGCACGGGCTGGAGAGCAGGCACGCAGGGTAGCCACTGTCCTGGCCGGGTTTGCAGGGGCAAATCGTATTGACGAGACAGCCATGGAGCAAGCATGTCGCCTGGTAGAACACTCCGTGACTGAATGGCATCGCCATTCCACGGCGCGGACTGCTGATCCGCAGCTTGTCGCTGCCAAAGATCTTCTCGACTGGCTCAAAGCCAAAGGGTGGAACGACTTCCATCGCGACAAGCTGGGGAAGTCGGGGCCAAGCTATGCCCGCAAGGCCAAGGCGCGCGACGGATTGCTGGAGGTGCTGATCGAGCACCGGCAGTTACTCAGCGTCGACAACAAGGTTTTCCACCTGAATCCGCTTGCGGAAGTCGAGGATGTTGCGGAGACCTAGACACTCTGGGCTTCGCAGCATGACTAAGCGTCGAGGAGAGTATGCGGACCTGTATTGGATCCGCAGAAATCCGCAGCCACGCGCGGCCTGATGGCCCCTGAACTCAGGGGAGCTTCCGCAAGCTCCTCTGAATCCGCAGGAACGATACCTGGCGACGCCCCCGCCGGCGGAGCCAGCTCCTCCCCCACCAAGCTCTAGAATGCGGCCAACTCGGCCCTAGCCGCCGCCTAACGGATCGAGATCGGTCAGCCTGCATATTGCGATCAGAAACGGGTAGCGAAATGGCTTCCGGCCTTTTTTCACCGCCTCGCCCACTCATCCGTACAGTGCCAAATACCCCGCAAAAAGGTGCCAAATTCCTTGCAAAACTATGCAGCACTGCATAACCTTCCGCGCAACACACCCGCCATGCCTATGGTTGCCTCGGCAGCTACGCACAAATTGAGCGGGTTTTTTATGCCTGGTCGTTTTGCATGAAGCCCTTCCAAAAACCTGCCATCGACATTCCTGCGCAGCTGGCTCTGCTCAAGCAACGGGGCCTGAGCATTCAGGATGAAGCCAAGGCGCATTGCTTTCTCGAGGCGGTCAGTTTCTTTCGCCTGACGCCCTACATGCGCCCTTTCCAGATTCCGGAAGATGCTGACCACGCTTTCAAAGCCGGCACCCGGCTACGCGACCTCACACGTTTGTACGACTTCGACAGGCGCTTGCGCCTGCTAGTCATCGATGCCATTGAGCGCATCGAAGTCGCCGCACGCGCCGCAATCAGCAACCACATGGGACCGACCCACGGTGCTCACTGGTATCTCCAGCGCCAATTGTTTCAAGGCAGCTATCGACATCAGGAACTGCTGGACAGCATTCGCAACAAGCAGGACAGGGCGCGCCAGGATCATCAGCGCGAGTGTCGGCGCATCGATGCATCTAGGGCATCCACAGAGCGCAAAGAGCAGCTGAAAAACCTACGCGCCAAGGAAAGCTACGCTCGCCACTATGCGCTGACCTATGACGCCCCAGACCTGATGCCCGCCTGGGCCGCCATGGAAGAAATCACCCTAGGGGACCTCTCGCACTTGTTCAAAGGCCTGGCGCGAGACGCTGACAGGAAAGCTATTGCCCGCCGCCTGGATCTACCCGGCCCGCTGCTGCAGTCCTGGCTCCATACCCTGACCACCATCCGCAACATCTGCGCGCACCATGCGCGGATGTGGAACCGCGAATTGGGCATTCGGCCTGAGCTGCCAAAGACAGTCACCTTCCTCTGGCCGCAGCATCTGCAAGAGCCCGGGCAACACACACGGGTGTTTACCGTATTGTGCATTCTCAACCTGTTGATGCGCCGGGTCAGCCCACACACCAGCTGGGATAGGCGATTGCACGAGCTACTGGCGGACTTTCCAGAAACCAACCTGCGAGCGATGGGCTTTCCCCCCGACTGGCAGCAGGACCCATTCTGGCAATTGTCCAACTGACGCCCGTATCTGCTGAGCCCTACCTGGATCAGTTGGGGAGCCACAGAGGGGCTCATCCTCCACCGCCTGAACGCTGTCCCAGCTATCCGACCGGCTATCAGGCCATCCAGCTAGCTAATCAGTCACCGCTGCGCGAAACGTTCAGTTAGATGCCGGACTTCCATCCCTTATCTATGGAAGTCCCGCCTTTCAGTTCGCATAGAAAATGCCCTGCGAAAGCGCAAATCCAAGTTGAAGGCTGAAAGGGAGGCTGAAACCCGCATGGAACCTGGGTTCCAGCCACATCTAGGGTGCTGTGGAACATTTCTGTTTCAGCCTCTGCGAATCGGAGGCTGAAACGAAGGCTGAAACATAGGCTGAATCCAGCGGATTATCAGGGTTTCAGCTATTCCGGAGCATCCGTGGAACATATTCTGATTCAGCCTCCACAAATTGGAGGCTGAAACATAGGCTGAACCCAGCAGAATTACTGGGCTCAGCCATCTCAGGCTACCCGTGGAACAATTTCGGATGTTAGGCCTGAGCGTGACACCCCAGAATCATGCACGGAGCGCTCATCGGCAGATCGCGAGTTGCCCCAGATTCCCAACCAGGGCGTCACTTGCGGTTGCGAGCCTTGTGTCTCTGGATGTAGTGGTCAGCCACAAGGGCCGCGACGCCCATCACGATTGCAAAGGCCGTCACCGAAAGCACCCCAATACCAAGCGGACTCATCAACCTTTTCTCCCAAGTGAATCAGCAACTCTAACCTCATCAAGATAGCGCCCGAGCAACTCCAGATCCTCACGCTTCTCGCGCAGGTAATGGTAGCGATCATAGTGCCGGGCCTGCACACCGTTGCGACCGTGAGACAGAAGCCAGGCGCGGCGCTGCTCATCCACGCCTAGCTGCGCCAGATGAGTCTCGATGCTGGCCCGCACCATGCGCCAGGTGAACTTACGCGCAAGCCCCTTCCCAGCCAGTTCAGCGCCCAGCTCCGAAAAGAGCTGCAGCGCCGTGTCGCGGGCCACTTGTCGACCTGTCCTCACGGAAAACAGCGGATCCGAAACTGATCCTGCGGATGCTTGTAGCAAGGGTTTCAGGTACTCCTGCAATCTCGGAGTCAGCGGAAGGAGATGATCCCTTGGCATTGCTCCTTTGCCGCCCTTCCGCTCAGTGAGGGCAAGGACCGAGCCATAGCCATCCACCTCAATGATGCTTCCCCTGGTGGCCCGCACCAGCATCGCCACGCGCTGGCCACCGAGGTAAACCATACAGCGGGCAATGGCACGCTGCGGCTCATCCATCGCATCGATGCCTAGCAGCAGGTGCCGCAGCTCATCTTTAGTCAGCGAATCGGTATTGGCTCTCTCCGCTCCGTCAATCGTCGGAAGCATCGCAGCGGGATTTTGCGTCAGTCCAAATTGGATCGAGTCACCTGCTCGCAATGGATCAAGATCGTGCTTCAGGCCGTAGGCGTAGGCAGCGCGCAGGTATGACCGCAGCCTGTTGGCCATTGTCCGCTTGCCATTCACGGCGTTAGCGACCGTCTTCCTGACTCCCCGCCCTTTCAGCGCTGGTTGGCGGTGAATGCAGAGCCGTAGTACATCCGACAGCTCAGCTGCCGAGATGTCCTTGGCCCTCCTCTGAGCCAAGTCTGGGAAGGCCTGGAGCACATTCAACTCAAGGGAGCGACCTACGTCCTTGGCGCTCGATTTCTCGCGCCGCTTCAAATTGTCGACATATGCCTTGAGCAACTGCTCAAGACTGCCCTGTTGGGCCTCCAACGACACCTGGCGCTCAGATTGCGACTGGTCCAGCCGCCGCCGCTCCTCATAAGCGGCAAGATTGGAGAATGGCCGAGCCTGGGCGGAGATTTGTGCGGCCTCCCGCCGCCAGAAAGCCAGCCCTCTTACATGTCCATCTGCCCCTAAGGCGCCAAAGACGCCCAGCTTCATTCGCTCCTGGCCGCCATTTCGGCGCCAAGAGAGATACACCTCGATGCTCCCATTAGTCCGGCGCTCCAAGAGCATAGACCCCGCCCCACGCTCCCCCAGGGGCTCGGAGTGAGTCTTCGTCCGCTTGGGACCATCCCCCTTCTTAAGCATGCCACTCTGCGCCCAGGCTCGTGCCTGCGTGTCTGTCAGCCTTCCACTCACTACGTCGTTCCTCGTCATCTGAGTCTGCGTTTCGCTCAACGGACCGTTGAAGCTCCGAGCAGTACTGTGAAAGACTCTGAACGGCTCCCAAGCCTTTATTCCGCACGTTTCCGGTCGAAAAGAGCTCAGGTGAAATCTGCTGAAAGCTGGTATGCTTTGACTTGTAATCAGTAGGTCCCGGGTTCGACTCCTGGTGCCGGCACCACGAATCCCCGAAAAGCCCCGCCTCGCGCGGGGCTTTTTGTTTTACCCTGCTTCCTTTTACCCAGTGATGGCACTTCGAATAGAATGCCGGGTCAGATGCACCTACCAGATCTGGGGTTGGCAGGATCGCCATTTTTCCCGTACTAATCGTCGTCTTCACGATCGATTGGTACACCTTGGCGGGACGTGTCGAAGCAGCCCTACGGACAACCACTGCTTGAACAAGGTATGACTCATGACGATTCTCGTGACCGGCAGCGCCGGCTTCATCGGCGCCAATTTCGTGCTCGACTGGCTGGCCCTGCATGACGAGCCGGTGGTCAGCCTCGACAAGCTCACCTACGCCGGCAACCGGCAGAACCTCGCCAGCCTCGACGGCGACGCCCGGCACACCTTCGTCGCCGGCGATATCGGCGATAGCCAGCTGGTAGCCCGCCTGCTCGCCGAGCACCAGCCGCGGGCGATCCTCAACTTCGCCGCGGAATCCCATGTGGACCGCTCGATCCACGGCCCCGAGGACTTCATCCAGACCAACATCGTCGGCACCTTCCGCCTGCTGGAAGAAGTGCGCGCCTACTGGGGCGCGCTGGAGCCGGAAGCGAAGGCGGCATTCCGCTTCCTCCACGTCTCCACCGACGAAGTCTATGGCTCGCTGGCACCGAGCGATCCGGCCTTCACCGAGAACAACCGCTACGAGCCGAACAGTCCCTACTCGGCGTCCAAGGCGGCCTCCGACCACCTGGTGCGGGCCTATCACCACACCTATGGGCTGCCGGTGCTGACCACCAACTGCTCGAACAACTACGGCCCGTACCACTTCCCGGAAAAGCTCATCCCACTGGTGATCCACAACGCCCTGGCCGGCAAGCCGCTGCCGATCTACGGCGACGGCCAGCAGATCCGCGACTGGCTCTACGTCAAGGACCATTGCAGCGCCATCCGCCGGGTCCTCGAAGCCGGGCAACTGGGCGAGACCTACAATGTCGGCGGCTGGAACGAAAAGGCCAACCTCGACGTGGTCGAGACCCTCTGCGCCATCCTCGACCAGGAGCAGCCGCGCGCCGACGGCCGCAGCTATCGCGAGCAGATCACCTTCGTCAAGGATCGTCCGGGCCATGATCGCCGCTACGCCATCGATGCCACGCGCCTGGAGCGCGAGCTGGGCTGGAAGCCGGCGGAAACCTTCGAGACCGGTATCCGCAAGACCGTGCGCTGGTACCTGGACAACCAGGACTGGGTGGCCAACGTAACCAGCGGTGCCTACCGCGAGTGGGTGGGTAAGCAGTACGCATGAACCGGATCCTTCTCCTCGGCGCCAACGGCCAGGTCGGCTGGGAGCTGCAGCGCGCCCTGGCGCCGCTGGGCGAACTGCTGGTCTGCGACCGCCGGCGCGCCGATCTCGCCGACCCCGAAGGCCTGGCGCGACTGGTTCGCGCCGAGCGGCCGCAGTTCATCGTCAACGCCGGCGCCTACACCGCGGTGGACAAGGCCGAGAGCGATGCCGACAACGCCCGCCTGATCAATGCCCGCGCCGTCGCGGTACTGGCCGAGGAGGCCGCGGGCTGCGGCGCCTGGCTGGTGCATTACTCCACCGACTATGTGTTCGACGGCGCGGGCAACGCGCCTTTCGCCGAGGACGCGCCGACCGGCCCGCTGAGCGTCTACGGGCAGACCAAGCTGGAAGGCGAGCAGGCCATCCGCGCCAGCGGCTGCCGCCACCTGATCTTCCGCACCAGCTGGGTCTACGCCGCGCGCGGCGGGAACTTCGCCAAGACCATGCTGCGCCTGGCCGGGCAACGCGACGAACTCAAGGTCGTGGCCGACCAGTTCGGCGCGCCGACCAGCGCCGAGCTGATCGCCGACGTCACCGCCCAGGCCCTGCAGCGCCTGCGCTGGGACGCCGAGCTGGCAGCACGGGCCAGCGGCACCTACCACCTGGTCGCCAGCGGCGAGACGTCCTGGCACCTCTATGCGCGCTTCGTCATCGAACAGGCGCTGGAGCGGGGCTGGGAGTTGCAGGCGACGCCGCAGCGGGTCCTGCCGATCGCCACCGAGGACTACCCGGTGCCGGCGAAGCGTCCGGCCAATTCGCGCCTCGACAACCGCAAGCTGCAACAGGTCTTCGGCCTGGTACTGCCAGACTGGCGCTACCATGCCGGACGCATGATCCAGGAACTGAGCGAGCAGGGACCACTATGAAACGCAAGGGCATCATCCTCGCCGGAGGCTCGGGCACCCGCCTGCACCCGGCAACGCTGGCCATCTCCAAGCAGTTGCTGCCGGTGTACGACAAGCCGATGATCTACTACCCGCTCAGTACCCTGATGCTGGCGGGCATCCGCGAGATACTGATCATCTCGACCCCACAGGACACCCCACGCTTCCAGCAGTTGCTGGGCGACGGTTCGAACTGGGGCCTGGACCTGCAATATGCCGTGCAACCGTCGCCGGACGGCCTGGCCCAGGCCTTCCTGATCGGCGAGTCGTTCATCGGCAACGACCTCAGCGCGCTGGTCCTGGGCGACAACCTCTATTACGGCCACGACTTCCACGAGTTGCTCGGCAGCGCTTCGCAGCGCCAGACCGGCGCCAGCGTCTTCGCCTACCACGTGCTGGACCCGGAGCGCTACGGCGTGGTCGAGTTCGACCAGGGCGGCAAGGCCATCAGCCTGGAAGAGAAGCCACTGGAGCCGAAGTCGAACTACGCGGTCACCGGCCTGTATTTCTACGACCAGCAGGTGGTGGACATCGCCAGGGACCTGAAGCCTTCGCCGCGCGGCGAGCTGGAGATCACCGACGTCAACCGCGCCTATCTGGAGCGCGGCCAGCTCAGCGTGGAGATCATGGGCCGCGGCTACGCCTGGCTGGATACCGGCACCCACGATTCGCTGCTCGAGGCCGGCCAGTTCATCGCCACCCTGGAGAACCGCCAGGGTCTCAAGGTGGCCTGCCCGGAAGAGATCGCCTACCGGCAGAAGTGGATCGACGCCGCGCAACTGGAAAAACTCGCCGCGCCGCTGGCCAAGAACGGCTACGGCCAATACCTCAAGCGCCTGCTGACCGAGACCGTGTACTGATGAAAGCGACCCGCCTGGCAATCCCCGACGTCATCCTCTTCGAACCCCGGGTGTTCGGCGACGATCGCGGATTCTTCTTCGAAAGCTACAACCAGCGCGCCTTCGAGGAGGCCTGCGGTCATCCGGTCAGCTTCGTCCAGGACAACCATTCGCGTTCCGCCCGTGGCGTCCTCCGCGGCCTGCACTACCAGATCCGGCAAGCCCAGGGAAAACTGGTGCGCGCCACTCTCGGCGAGGTATTCGACGTGGCCGTCGACCTGCGTCGCGGCTCGCCGACCTTCGGCCAGTGGGTAGGCGAACGCCTGAGCGCGGAGAACAAGCGCCAGATGTGGATTCCGGCCGGCTTCGCGCACGGCTTCGTGGTGCTCAGCGAATACGCCGAGTTCCTCTACAAGACCACCGACTTCTGGGCGCCGGAACACGAACGCTGCATCGTCTGGAACGATCCCGAGCTGAAGATCGACTGGCCGCTGCAGGATGCCCCCCTGCTTTCGGAGAAGGACCGCCAGGGCAAGGCATTCGCCGACGCCGACTGCTTCCCCTGAACGGCAGGGAGCGACCGGACTCGGCGCAAGGCGTGATAATTTAGGGCATCCCGTCCGGGATGCCCCGGATACTCGCAGCCACGGCAGGTTCGTTCGTCTTGAAAGCCTATTTCCATCGCTGGCGCTCGCTGGTCATCCTCGCCCTGCTTCTCGCGCCGCTGCTCTGGCCCCTGCAATATTTCGCCGAGCGCTACTACAGCGAGCAGTTGGCCGAGCAGAACCGCCAGACGCTCGACCTCTACGTCGCCAACCTGCTCGGCACGCTGCGCCGCTACGAAGAACTGCCGCAGATCCTCGGCGGCCTGCCGGTGCTGCGCCAGGCCCTGCAACAACCTGGCGACCCGCTGCTGCAGAAGATCGCCAACGAGGCGCTGGCCGACATCCGCCGACGCACCGGCGCCGACGTGATCTACCTGCTGCAACCGGACGGCACTACCCAGGTCGCCTCCAACTGGGCCCAGGCGGACAGTTTCGTCCACCGCAACTTCGCCTTCCGCCCCTATTATCGCGAGGCCATGCAGGGCCGCCTGGCGCGCTTCTTCGGCCTGGGCACCACCTCGATCAAGCGCGGCTACTACTTCGCCAGTGCGGTGAAGGAAGGCTCGCGGATCATCGGCGTGCTGGTGGTGAAGGTCGATCTCGAACACATCGAACGGCTCTGGGGCAATTCCCCGGAGCAACTGCTGGTGATAGACAACTACGGCGTGGTGATCCTCTCCTCCCGCGAGGATTGGCGCTTCCATGCCAGTCGGCCGCTGAGCGCGGCGGAGCGCGACGAGATCCACGCCAACATCCCCTACCCGGTGCAGGACCCGAAGCCCCTGCGCCTGCAACAGAGCGCCTGGCTCAGCCAGAGCCGGACGCTACCGGAAACCGGCTGGACGGTGAGCATCTACGCCCCCCGCACCCTCATCGAACGGCCGGTGCGCAGCGTCCTGCTGATCGGCGGCGCGACCCTGCTCGCCCTGCTCCTGCTGCTTACCCTGCTGACCCTCAGCCGCCGTCACTACCTGGACCGCATCGCTCTCGAGGCCGAGGCCAAGCGCCAGTTGGAAGAGCGCGTACTGGAACGCACCCGCGAGCTGGAGAACGCCAACGCGCAGTTGCAGCAGGAAGTCCACGAACGCGAGCAGGCCCAGCGCGAGCTGATGCGCGCCCAGGACGAAGTGGTCCAGGCCGGCAAGCTCACGGCCCTCGGCACCATGTCGGCGAGCATCAGCCACGAACTCAACCAGCCGCTGGCGGCGATCCGCAGCTACGCCGACAACGCCCGGGTGCTGCTCGACCACCAGCGCACCGAGGACGCCCGCGGCAATCTCGAGCAGATCAGCGACCTCACCACCCGCATGGCCTCGATCATCGCCCACCTCAAGGCCTATGCCCGCGGTGCGCGCCGGGCGCCGGAGAACGTGCAGTTGCAGCCGGCGATCGAGGACGCCCTGTCGATGGTGGCCAGCCGGCGGCGGGCGATGAACGTCGAACTGCTGCGCGACGTGCCGGACGCCCCGCTGTGGGTCCAGGCCGGCGAGACCCGCTTGCGGCAGATCCTCGGCAACCTGCTCACCAATGCCCTCGACGCGCTCGCCGAGAAAGCTCCGCCGCGGCGCCTGTGGGTGATCGCCAGCCAGGACCAGCACGGCGTGACCCTGACTCTGCGCGACAACGGCCCGGGGTTTTCCGAGGACGCCCTGGCCCACGCCCACGAACCCTTCTTCACCACCAAGACCACCGCCAAAGGGCTCGGCCTCGGCCTGGCCATCTGCGATAACCTATTGCGCGCCCTCGGCGGCCGCCTGGAAATGGGCAACCATCTCGAAGGCGGCGCCGTGGTGCGCCTGCACTTGCTGCCGGGAGTTCCCGGCGTCGCCGCCATGCCCCAGGAGGAAACCCGCGCATGAGTCCCTTCGCGCCATTCGATGCCCAGACCCAGGTCCTGCTGATCGACGACGATCCGCACCTGCGCCAGGCCCTGCGCCAGACGCTCGACCTCGCCGGGCTCAAGGTCGCGACCCTGGACGACGCGCGCCAGCTGGATACCGCGCAGTGCAAGGACTGGCCCGGGGTGGTGGTCAGCGACATCCGCATGCCCGGCATCGATGGCATGGAACTGCTCCGCCAATTGCACGAACAGGACGCCGACCTGCCGGTGATCCTGATCACCGGCCACGGCGACGTGCCGCTGGCGGTCCAGGCCATGCGCGGCGGCGCCTATGACTTCCTGGAAAAGCCCTTCCCCAGCGACGCCCTGCTCGACAGCGTGCGCCGCGCCCTGGAGGTGCGCCGGCTGGTCCTGGAGAACCGCACCCTGCGCCTGGCCCTGGCCGAACGCCACGAGCTGCATGGGCGCCTGATCGGACGCTCGGCCGGCATGCAGCGCCTGCGCGAGCAGGTCGGCTCGCTGGCGGCGATCCAGGCCGACGTGCTGGTCCTTGGCGAAACCGGCGCCGGCAAGGAGGTGGTCGCGCGGGCCCTGCATGACCTGTCGAGCCGACGCGACGGACCGTTCGTCGCGATCAACGCCGGCGCCCTCGCCGAATCGGTGGTGGAAAGCGAACTGTTCGGTCACGAGGCCGGCGCCTTCACCGGCGCGCAGAAGCGCCGCATCGGCAAGTTCGAGTACGCCAATGGCGGCACCCTGTTCCTCGACGAGATCGAGAGCATGAGCCTGGACGTGCAGGTCAAGCTGTTGCGCCTGCTGCAGGAACGGGTAGTCGAGCGGCTCGGCTCCAACCAGTTGATCCCGCTGGATATCCGCATCATCGCGGCAACCAAGGAAGACCTGCGCCAGGCCGCCGACCAGGGCCGCTTCCGCGCCGACCTCTATTACCGCCTCAACGTCGCCAGCCTGCGCATTCCACCGCTGCGCGAGCGCGGCGAAGACATCCCGCTGCTGTTCCGCCATTTCGCCGAAGCCGGCGCCATGCGTCATGGCCTGACGCCACGCGAACTGGACGCCGGCCAGTCGGCGCGGCTGCTGGCCTACGACTGGCCGGGCAACGTGCGCGAATTGCAGAACGCCGCCGAGCGCTTCGCCCTGGGTCTCGGCCTGAGCCTGGACGACGGAGTCCTGCCCGACGCCGCCGACGAGCCGCACAACCTCAGCGCCAAGGTCGAGGCCTTCGAGCGCTCGCTGATCGCTGCCGAACTGGAACGCCCGCACAATTCGCTGCGCAGCGTCGCCGAGGCCCTCGGTATCCCGCGCAAGACCCTGCACGACAAGCTGCGCAAGCACGGCCTGCCGTTCAACACGCCTGGCGAAAATCCGCCAGATGATGGCGAATGAATGGCGGATTACCGCCAACCGTTCGCCATCCGCGCCCGCAGCATCTCCCCTGCGTACCCTTGCCCGACTGGCACAGGGCTTGCTCACGGCTTCCCGAGCGTTCCAACAAGCAGAAGACCAGGCGCTTTTCCGATTCACGCAGCATCTGCCGCTGCGCTGCCTAGACTTCCCTTGTTCGGCCACGCCGAGAGGACACCCGTCCTCTTCATAAAAGACAGACAAGAACAAAGAGGAAGTCTCATGCTCAAGCACACCGCGAAGGCGCTCGTCTGCGCACTTTCCCTGACCGTCGCCGGAATCGTCCAGGCAGCCGACCCGATCGTCATCAAGTTCTCCCACGTCGTCGCCGAGCACACGCCCAAGGGCCAGGGCGCGCTGCTGTTCAAGAAACTGGTGGAGGAACGCCTGCCGGGCAAGGTCAAGGTGGAGGTCTACCCGAACTCGTCGCTGTTCGGCGACGGCAAGGAGATGGAAGCCCTGCTGCTGGGCGACGTGCAGATCATCGCGCCGTCGCTGGCCAAGTTCGAGCAGTACACCAAGAAATTGCAGATCTTCGACCTGCCGTTCCTGTTCGACAACATCCAGGCGGTCGACCGCTTCCAGCAGAGCCCGCAGGGCAAGGAGCTGCTGACCTCGATGCAGGACAAGGGCATCACTGGCCTCGGCTACTGGCACAACGGGATGAAGCAGTTGTCCGCCAACAAGCCCCTGCGCGAGCCGAAGGACGCCCGCGGCCTGAAGTTCCGCGTGCAGGCCTCCAAGGTGCTCGAGGAACAGTTCAAGGCGGTGCGCGCCAACCCGCGCAAGATGAGCTTCGCCGAGGTCTATCAGGGCCTGCAGACCGGCGTGGTCAACGGTACCGAGAACCCCTGGTCGAACATCTACTCGCAGAAGATGCACGAAGTGCAGAAGTACATCACCGAGTCCGACCACGGCGTGCTGGACTACATGGTGATCACCAACACCAAGTTCTGGAACGGCCTGCCGGAAGACGTGCGCGGCGTGCTGGCCAAGACCATGGACGAGGTCACCGTGGAGGTGAACAAGCAGGCCGAGGCGCTCAACCAGGGCGACAAGCAGCGCATCGTCGAGGCCAAGACCAGCGAGATCATCGAACTCACTCCCGAACAGCGGGCCGAATGGCGCAAGGCCATGCAGCCGGTGTGGAAGAAGTTCGAAGGCGAGATCGGCGCCGACCTGATCAAGGCCGCCGAAGCCGCCAACCAGGCCCAATAAGAAGAAGAGGGAAAGCCCATGCACGCGCTCGCGCGCGTCTGGGCGCGCCTGGAGGAAGGCCTGATCGCCTTCCTCCTCGCCGCCATGACGCTGGTTACCTTCGTTTATGTAGTCCTCAATAACCTCTATACGCTGCTCTACGATCTCGCCGATCTCTGGGAGGGCGGCAACGAGACGCTGCTCGCCATCGGCGATGGGGTCCTCACCCTGGCCCAGGAGATGACCTGGAGCAACGCCCTGACCAAGGCCCTGTTCGCCTGGCTGATCTTCCTCGGCATCGCCTACGGCGTACGCACCGCCGGGCACCTCGGTGTGGACGTGCTGGTGAAGCTGGCCTCGCGACCGGTACAGCGAGTGCTCGGCGTGATCGCCTGCCTGGCCTGCCTCGGCTACGCCGGCCTGCTCTGCGTGGCCAGCTACGACTGGGTGAAGACCCTGTTCATCGCCGGCATCGGCGCCGAGGACCTCGACCACTTCGGCATCCGCCAATGGCACATCGGCCTGATCGTGCCGGTCGGCTTCGCCCTGGTGTTCATCCGTTTCGCCGAGATCCTCGTGCGCATCCTGCGCAACCGCCAGACCGGACTGGGACTGGCCGACGAGGCTGCCGACGCGCTGAAGCTGACCGAGCACGAGGAGCCCAAGGCATGACCATTCTGTTCCTCTTCCTGCTGCTCTTCCTGCTGATGTTCATCGGCGTGCCGATCGCCGTCTCCCTGGGTCTCTCCGGCGCACTGACGATCCTCCTGTTCAGCCCGGACTCGGTACGCTCGCTGGCGATCAAGCTGTTCGAGACCTCCGAGCACTACACCCTGCTGGCGATCCCGTTCTTCCTGCTCTCCGGCGCGTTCATGACCACCGGTGGCGTGGCGCGGCGCCTGATCGACTTCGCCAACGCCTGCGTCGGACACATCCGTGGCGGCCTGGCGATCGCCGCGGTGCTCGCCTGCATGCTCTTCGCCGCGCTATCCGGCTCGTCTCCGGCAACGGTGGCGGCAGTGGGTTCGATCGCCATCGCCGGCATGGTCCGCTCGGGTTATCCACAGGCGTTCGGCGCTGGGATCGTCTGCAACGCCGGCACCCTCGGCATCCTCATCCCGCCATCGATCGTGATGGTGGTCTACGCCGCCGCCACCGAGACCTCGGTGGGCAAGCTGTTCATCGCCGGCGTGGTTCCGGGGCTGCTGCTGGGACTGATCCTGATGGTGGTGATCTACATCGTCGCCCGGGTCAAGAAGCTGCCCGCCATGCCAAGGGTCAGTCTGCGCGAATGGCTGGCCAGCGCGCGCAAGGCGCTGTGGGGTCTGCTGCTGATGGTGATCATCCTCGGCGGCATCTATTCCGGCGCCTTCACCCCCACCGAGGCCGCCGCCGTCGCCGCGGTGTACTCGGCCTTCGTCGCACTGTTCGTCTACCGCGACATGCGCCTGAGCGAATGCCCGAAGGTGCTGCTGGAGTCCGGCAAGCTGACCATCATGCTGATGTTCATCATCGCCAACGCCATGCTCTTCGCCCACGTGCTGACCACCGAGCAGATACCGCAGAGCATCGCCAGCTGGGTCACGGAACTGGGACTTTCGCCATGGATGTTCCTGCTGGTGGTGAACATCGTGCTGCTGATCGCCGGCAACTTCATGGAGCCTTCGGCGATCATCCTGATCCTGGCGCCGATCTTCTTCCCCATCGCCATGGAGCTGGGCATCGATCCGATCCACCTCGGCATCATCATGGTGGTGAACATGGAGATCGGCCTGATCACGCCGCCGGTCGGGCTCAACCTGTTCGTCACCTCGGCGGTCACCGGCATGCCGCTGGGCGCGACCATCCGCGCAGCGCTGCCGTGGCTGATGATCCTGCTGGTGTTCCTGATCATCGTGACCTACATCCCGGCGGTATCCCTGGCATTGCCGAACTGGCTGGGGATGAGCTGACGGAACGGTAACGACGGCGGAAAACCCCGCCCTGCGCTCGGGCCTTCGGCAAAAATCCGCTCATGCCGCAGGCCCGTGCCCCGCAGTTGACGGGCCGGGCCACCTGTCGATGGCTGGCACGCCGCTTGCTCAATCGCTCGCAGTGCCCCTGGCACCGGCTTTCGGTTCGCCCAGCGAACCGCGCCCTTCGGCCACGAACCGGATGGCGGCCCCTTCCCCTGTGCCGACGTGCGCCAGCACGCGCGGCGGGTGGGCGGCGATCCCGTCCCCCCAGCGGTCTTCACACCCTGAAGCCCAAATGAAGAGCCCGGCGAACGCCGGGCTTCTTCATTTCTTTCCTTGTGCTTTTTCGTTCTTTGATAAGAGCGGAAAATTATTTTTACTTATAAATAAAAAATACTCCTCTCGAAATACTGCAACACTTCCCTGGAAAGTCGCGGCGGTTTTTCGACGGACCGTCAACAAGCCGGCGACCACCCACCTGAAAGTCAGAATACCGTCTCGCGAAATTCATTGATCGGCATCAACGATCCGGCTTGATCCGCGGGTTATAGCCCGATTTCGAGCAATTTCAAGCTTTCCCCGTAGCGGATGGCAAGTCTTCCCCTAACACATGAAAAAACCGCCCTATTCCGGGCAGGTCTTAGATTCCTCTTCTATCTTTGGCACTCGCGACTTACAGGAATGCGTCATCTAATTACTTTGAGTAGGAAGCTATTGACGTGGATCAGCATTCAACAATAGCCGCTGCCGCCTAATGTCTTCACTCTCAATTCCTATAGGGAGATTCCGAAAATGTCCCAAGAATCCAGCCAAAAACTCCGACTAGGAGCGCTAACGGCTCTGGTTGTCGGCTCGATGATCGGAGGGGGCATCTTCTCCCTCCCGCAAAACATGGCAGCCAGCGCCGATGTCGGCGCCGTCCTGATCGGATGGGCGATCACCGCCGTCGGCATGCTCACCCTCGCTTTCGTCTTCCAGACCCTCGCCAACCGCAAGCCCGAACTCGACGGCGGCGTGTACGCCTACGCCAAGGCCGGCTTCGGCGACTACATGGGTTTCTCCTCGGCCTGGGGCTACTGGATCAGCGCCTGGCTGGGCAACGTCGGCTACTTCGTCCTGTTGTTCAGCACCCTCGGCTACTTCTTCCCGATCTTCGGCAAGGGCGACACCGTCGCGGCGATCGTCTGCGCCTCGGTCCTGCTCTGGGCCCTGCACTTCCTGGTGCTGCGCGGAATCAAGGAGGCGGCGTTCATCAACACCGTCACCACCGTGGCCAAGGTCGTGCCGCTGTTCCTGTTCATCCTGATCTGCCTGTTCGCCTTCAAGCTGGACATCTTCACCGCCGACATCTGGGGCAAGAGCAACCCGGACCTAGGCAGCGTGATGAACCAGGTGCGCAACATGATGCTGGTCACCGTCTGGGTGTTCATCGGCATCGAGGGCGCGAGCATCTTCTCCTCCCGCGCGGAAAAACGTTCCGACGTCGGCAAGGCCACCGTGATCGGCTTCATCACCGTCCTGCTCCTGCTGGTGCTGGTCAACGTGCTGTCCATGGGCGTGATGACCCAGCCGGAACTGGCCAAGCTGCAGAACCCGTCGATGGCGCTGGTACTCGAGCATGTGGTCGGCCACTGGGGCGCCGTGCTGATCAGCGTCGGCCTGCTGATCTCGCTGCTGGGCGCGCTGCTCTCCTGGGTGCTGCTGTGCGCCGAGATCATGTTCGCCGCCGCCAAGGACCACACCATGCCGGAGTTCCTGCGCCGCGAGAACGCCAACCAGGTGCCGGCCAACGCCCTGTGGCTGACCAACATCTGCGTACAGGTGTTCCTGGTGGTGGTGTTCTTCACCTCGGGCGACCCGGACGGCATGGACCCGTACACCAAGATGCTGCTCCTGGCCACCTCGATGATCCTGATCCCGTACTTCTGGTCCGCCGCCTATGGCCTGCTGCTGACCCTGAAGGGCGAGACCTACGAGAACGATGCCCGCGAACGCAGCAAGGACCTGGTCATCGCCGGCATCGCCGTGGCCTACGCGGTCTGGCTGCTCTACGCCGGGGGCCTGAAGTACCTGCTGCTGTCCGCCCTGCTGTATGCGCCCGGCGCGATCCTTTTCGCCAAGGCCAAGCACGAGGTCGGCCAGCCGATCTTCACCGGAATCGAAAAACTGATCTTCGCCGCAGTCGTCATTGGCGCCCTGGTGGCTGCCTACGGCCTCTACGACGGTTTCCTCACCCTCTGATTACTCCACTGGAGACGTGAAATGAGCACGGAAAAAACCAAACTTGGCGTCCACTCCGAAGCCGGCAAACTGCGCAAAGTGATGGTCTGCTCGCCCGGACTCGCCCACCAGCGCCTGACCCCGAGCAACTGCGACGAGTTGCTGTTCGACGACGTGATCTGGGTGAACCAGGCCAAGCGCGACCACTTCGACTTCGTCACCAAGATGCGCGAGCGCGGCATCGACGTCCTCGAGATGCACAATCTGCTGACCGAGACCATCCAGAACCCGGAAGCGCTGAAGTGGATCCTCGATCGCAAGATCACCGCCGACAGCGTCGGCCTGGGCCTGACCAGCGAGCTGCGCTCCTGGCTGGAGAGCCTGGAGCCGCGCAAGCTGGCCGAGTACCTGATCGGCGGCGTCGCCGCTGACGACCTGCCCGCCAGCGAAGGCGCCGACATCCTCAAGATGTACCGCGAGTACCTGGGCCATTCCAGCTTCCTGCTGCCGCCGTTGCCGAACACCCAGTTCACCCGCGACACCACGTGCTGGATCTACGGCGGCGTGACCCTGAACCCGATGTACTGGCCGGCGCGACGACAGGAAACCCTGCTGACCACCGCCATCTACAAGTTCCATCCCGAGTTCGCCAACGCCGAATTCGAGATCTGGTACGGCGACCCGGACAAGGACCACGGCTCCTCGACCCTGGAAGGCGGCGACGTGATGCCGATCGGCAACGGCGTGGTCCTGATCGGCATGGGCGAGCGCTCCTCGCGCCAGGCCATCGGTCAGGTCGCCCAGTCGCTGTTCGCCAAGGGCGCCGCCGAGCGGGTGATCGTCGCCGGCCTGCCGAAGTCCCGCGCCGCGATGCACCTGGACACCGTGTTCAGCTTCTGCGACCGCGACCTGGTCACGGTCTTCCCGGAAGTGGTCAAGGAAATCGTGCCCTTCAGCCTGCGCCCCGATCCGAGCAGCCCCTACGGCATGAACATCCGCCGCGAGGAGAAAACCTTCCTCGAAGTGGTCGCCGAATCCCTCGGCCTGAAGAAACTGCGCGTGGTCGAGACCGGCGGCAACAGCTTCGCCGCCGAGCGCGAGCAATGGGACGACGGTAACAACGTGGTCTGCCTGGAGCCGGGCGTGGTGGTCGGCTATGACCGCAACACCTACACCAACACCCTGCTGCGCAAGGCCGGCGTCGAGGTCATCACCATCAGCGCCAGCGAACTGGGTCGCGGTCGCGGCGGCGGCCACTGCATGACCTGCCCGATCATCCGCGACCCGATCGACTACTGACAGACAACCCGCTCTCGAGCTGAACGGCGGCGTCCCCAGGAGGGGCGCCGCCCACCGACTTCCCACAAGGAGATCAATCATGGCTTTCAACATGCACAACCGTAACCTGCTCAGCCTGATGCACCACAGCACCCGCGAGCTGCGTTACCTGCTCGACCTGTCCCGCGACCTCAAGCGCGCCAAGTACACCGGCACCGAGCAGCAGCACCTGAAGCGCAAGAACATTGCCCTGATCTTCGAGAAAACCTCCACTCGCACCCGCTGCGCCTTCGAGGTGGCCGCCTACGACCAGGGCGCCAACGTCACCTACATCGACCCGAACTCCTCGCAGATCGGCCACAAGGAGAGCATGAAGGACACCGCGCGGGTTCTCGGCCGGATGTACGACGCCATCGAGTACCGCGGCTTCAAGCAGGAAATCGTCGAGGAACTCGCGAAGTTCGCCGGCGTTCCGGTGTTCAACGGCCTGACCGACGAATACCACCCGACCCAGATGCTCGCCGACGTGCTGACCATGCGCGAGCACAGCGACAAGCCGCTGCACGACATCAGCTACGCCTACCTGGGCGACGCGCGCAACAACATGGGTAACTCCCTGCTGCTGATCGGCGCCAAGCTCGGCATGGACGTACGCATCGCCGCGCCGAAGGCGCTCTGGCCGCACGATGAGTTCGTCGCCCAGTGCAAGAAGTTCGCCGAGGAAAGCGGCGCCAAGCTGACCCTCACCGAGGATCCGAAGGAAGCCGTGAAAGGCGTGGACTTCGTCCACACCGACGTCTGGGTGTCGATGGGCGAGCCGGTGGAAGCCTGGGGCGAGCGGATCAAGGAACTGCTGCCCTACCAGGTCAACATGGAGATCATGAAGGCCACCGGCAACCCGCGGGCCAAGTTCATGCACTGCCTGCCGGCGTTCCACAACAGCGAGACCAAGGTCGGCAAGCAGATCGCCGAGCAGTATCCGAACCTTGCCAACGGCATCGAGGTGACCGAGGACGTCTTCGAGTCGCCCTACAACATCGCCTTCGAGCAGGCCGAGAACCGCATGCATACCATCAAGGCGATCCTCGTCTCGACCCTCGCCGACATCTGACCGCGCTCCTGCGCCCCGGCCCACGCGGCCGGGCGCAGCCGCCTTCCGGAGGTAACCGATATGCGTATCGTCGTCGCATTGGGCGGTAATGCCCTGCTACGCCGTGGCGAACCCATGACCGCGGACAACCAGCGGGAAAACGTGCGGATCGCCGCCGAACAGATCGCCAAGGTGGCGCCCGGCAACGAGCTGGTGATCGCCCACGGCAACGGCCCCCAGGTCGGCCTGCTGGCCCTCCAGGGTGCCGCCTACGACAAGGTCTCGCCCTACCCGCTGGACGTCCTCGGCGCGGAAACCGAGGGCATGATCGGCTACATGATCGAACAGGAAATGGGCAACCTGCTGCCGTTCGAAGTGCCGTTCGCCACCATCCTCACCCAGGTCGAGGTGGACGGTAAGGATCCGGCGTTCCAGAACCCGACCAAGCCGATCGGCCCGGTCTACTCCAGGGAAGAAGCCGAGCGCCTGGCCGCCGAGAAGGGCTGGAGCATCGCCCCGGACGGCGACAAGTTCCGCCGCGTGGTGCCCAGCCCGCGGCCGAAGCGGATCTTCGAGATCCGCCCGGTGAAGTGGCTGCTGGAGAAAGGCACCATCGTCATCTGCGCTGGCGGCGGCGGTATCCCGACCATGTACGACGAGGCCGGGAAGAAGCTCAGCGGCGTCGAGGCGGTGATCGACAAGGACCTCTGCTCCTCGCTGCTGGCCCAGGAGCTGGTGGCCGACATCCTGATCATCGCCACCGACGTCGACGCGGCCTACGTCGACTGGGGCAAGCCGACCCAGAAGGCCATCGCCCAGGCCCACCCGGACGAACTGGAGCGCCTCGGCTTCGCCGCCGGCTCCATGGGTCCGAAGGTCCAGGCCGCCATCGAGTTCGCCCGCGCCACCGGCAAGGACGCGGTGATCGGTTCGCTCGCGGACATCGTCGCAATCACCGAGGGCAAGGCGGGAACACGGGTCAGCACGCGCAAGGCGGGCATCGAGTACCGCTGATACACCACCCCCAGGGCCGCTTCGCGGCCCTTCTTCATTCTCCTCTGCCGGCATCGGGCGAAAGGTGGATAGCGCCACGCCTCTGCGCGCGGACTTTCAAGCAAGTCCCGCAACACTCGCCTACGCCCCACCTCTGCCAACAGCCCGGCCATGGGCGTCAATCCCCCCACGGCAGACCGCCAGCACTTGTGGAAAGCCCACGCAACGCGGTATTCAGTAGGAAAATACGTGACTCGATAGTCATGATTCACGTCAGCATAGTCACCCTGATCATTTCAACGGCCACTGGCTCGTGCCCGGGTCCGTGAAGCTCGCCTCGCCGACGGGAAAGGCCGCCATCGCCGCCACGCGCTTCCCGCTCCGGACCAGGCAGCAGCCCGGCACGCGAACGACTATTCGAAGGAGTTTCTGAGTGATGTCTCGACTACCGGTCATTGTTGGTTTCGGTGGCTACAACGCAGCAGGCCGTAGTTCCTTCCACCACGGCTTCCGCCGCATGGTCATCGAATCGATGGACCCGCAGGCGCGCCAGGAAACCCTAGCCGGCCTGGCGGTCATGATGAAACTGGTCAAGGCCGAAGGCGGCCGCTACCTGGCCGAAGACGGCACGCCGCTGTCCCCGGAGGACATCGAGCGGCGCTACGCCGAACGCATCTTCGCCTCTACCCTGGTGCGACGCATCGAACCGCAGTACCTCGACCCGGATGCAGTCCACTGGCACAAGGTCCTCGAGCTGTCCCCTGCCGAAGGCCAGGCGCTGACCTTCAAGGCCTCGCCCAAGCAACTGCCCGAGCCGCTGCCGGCCAACTGGTCGATCGCTCCCGCGGAGGACGGCGAGGTGCTGGTGAGCATCCACGAGCGCTGCGAGTTCAAGGTGGACAGCTACCGTGCGCTGACGGTGAAGTCCGCCGGCCAGTTGCCCACCGGTTTCGAACCGGGCGAGCTGTACAACTCGCGCTTCCACCCGCGCGGCCTGCAGATGTCGGTGGTCGCCGCGACCGACGCGATCCGCTCCACCGGCATCGACTGGAAGACCATCGTCGACAACGTCCAGCCCGACGAGATCGCGGTATTCTCCGGCAGCATCATGAGCCAGCTCGACGACAACGGTTTCGGCGGCCTGATGCAATCCCGCCTGAAGGGCCACCGGGTCTCGGCCAAGCAACTGCCGCTGGGCTTCAACAGCATGCCCACCGATTTCATCAATGCCTACGTGCTCGGCAGCGTCGGCATGACCGGCAGCATCACAGGCGCCTGCGCCACCTTCCTCTACAACCTGCAGAAGGGTATCGACGTCATCACCAGCGGCCAGGCCCGGGTGGTCATCGTCGGCAACAGCGAGGCGCCGATCCTGCCGGAGTGCATCGAGGGCTACAGTGCCATGGGCGCACTGGCCACCGAAGAAGGCCTGCGCCTGATCGAAGGCCGCGACGACGTGGACTTCCGCCGCGCCAGCCGGCCGTTCGGCGAGAACTGCGGCTTCACCCTGGCCGAGTCCAGCCAATACGTAGTGCTGATGGACGACGAACTGGCCCTGCGCCTGGGCGCGGATATCCACGGCGCGGTAACCGACGTGTTCATCAACGCCGACGGTTTCAAGAAGTCCATCTCCGCCCCCGGCCCGGGCAACTACCTGACGGTAGCCAAGGCGGTGGCCAGCGCGGTGCAGATCGTCGGCCTGGACACCGTGCGCCACGCCAGCTTCGTCCACGCCCACGGCTCCAGCACGCCGGCCAACCGGGTCACCGAATCGGAAATCCTCGACCGCGTGGCCAGCGCCTTCGGCATCGACGGCTGGCCGGTCACCGCGGTGAAGGCCTACGTCGGCCACTCCCTGGCCACCGCCAGCGCCGATCAACTGATTTCCGCCCTGGGCACCTTCAAGTACGGCATCCTCCCTGGGATCAAGACCATCGACAAGGTCGCCGACGACGTCCACCAGCAGCGCCTGAGCATCTCCAATCGCGACATGCGCCAGGACAAGCCGCTGGAGGTGTGCTTCATCAACTCCAAGGGCTTCGGCGGCAACAACGCCAGCGGCGTGGTGCTGTCGCCGCGAATCGCCGAGAAGATGCTGCGCAAGCGCCATGGCCAAGCGGCCTTCGCCGCCTACGTCGAGAAGCGCGAGCAGACCCGCGCCGCCGCCCGCGCCTACGACCAGCGCGCGCTGCAGGGCGACCTGGAGATCATCTACAACTTCGGCCAGGACCTGATCGACGAACACGCCATCGAGGTCAGCGCCGAACAGGTGACGGTGCCCGGCTTCAGCCAGCCGCTGGTATACAAGAAGGACGCGCGTTTCAGTGACATGCTCGACTGAGCGCCACCACAACGGAAAAGGCCCGGCTAGACCGGGCCTTTTCGTTTCAGTGCAGCGCGCGCGCCAGTTGGATCAGCTCGCTGCGCCACTCGGCGAGCCTATCTGGATGCGCTGGATCAGGTGATGGCCAGTTCCAGCGTTTCACCGACAGCCGCTGGAAGTTCACGGGTACGATGCCGATCTGGACTTCCAGCGTCTCATGGAGGAACAAACAGCGACGAGGTTCCTGGCGGAACTGAAAAAGCACCGATCGGCCAATTTTGACATCAAGCTCCACGGTGAAGCTCCCATTGAGTTATCAGGCACTGGATATCCGTTCTGATAGCCCCTCGAAACACCTATTTATTGACAGGTGTTTTCTCATCGCTGGAGGAAAGCACATAGTAAAAAAATACGAACCCCAGCCATAGGGGAAGCATTGCCTCATAATCCCCACTGAAAAAAGAGCAGGCAAACCCTACCAGCCAAACCGCAAGAAGAATTCCACTCAACACCTGTGTGGTCTTACTGCGAAATATCAGTCCTCCAGAGGTACTACGCCAACCTATAATCAGCAACGGCAGGAGCATAAAACAGACGGCAAAAGCGACCGCGCAAGAGACAAACCAGGCAACTACTATATTGTCCCTCCACGTTGGATACAGCATTCTATCCAGACTTAAAGAGGTTGCTAAAACTTCTGAAAGCACAATGGAAACTGGAGTCGCCAAATAGAGAAAAACCAAAAGCACACGACTTCTCCTCACGACTACCGGAGATGGCAGAAAGAATATAGCGAGCGCCAAAATAAGCGCACAAATCGAATACCGCTCCAGATAGATCTTATCGGTAAGCTGCCGGAACAACTCGTCTTGAAATTTCTCTTCAGCGGTCAGTCTTGAAGCATAGTCATTCATATTCTCAGGATAGATATCTGCCAACACCTCAGAGCTTTTCAAAACATCCATACCCAGCGAAGCTGAGAATAGATAAATCGATACGCTCGCCATCACAGCCGCAGCTAAAACACGAAAACGATAGATCGATGGATATGTTGGCATAGCGCCCTCCCGCAAACGCGAGAACTCTACGCTCTACATGCTCTCCCCGTGTGCGATTACGATGGAGTTTTCATGGAGCCCATGATCCTCCCCAGGCTTCGGAAAAAATCACACAGGAACTTACTCAGGCGCCACCCCTATCGGCACCGGCCGACAGCTCAACGAAAAGCCCCGCTCATACGGTCATGCCGTTCACCAAAGTGAATATTTGATGAGCCACTACCGAATCCCGCTGTCAGTCATCTGCTGCGGGCTATTTGCATGTTTTCTGTCAGCCCGAGCGGGCAAAACATCGTAATCTCCCATAGAGACCAGAAAACAGATCAGAAAAACGCCGCGCCCCCATTGGGGTGCGGCGTTTTTCTTAAGTAAACAGCATTAGGGTTCGACCAGCTCTTCCGTTTCAGTGCAGCGCGCGCGCCAGTTGGATCAGCTCGCTGCGCCACTCGGCAGCGCGCGGCAGGGCCAGGAAGGAGCCGTTGAGGTAGTCCTCGCGCGGCTCGTAGGTGAATGGCGCGCCATGCAGGTCGAGCACCTCGCCGCCGGCGCCTTCCAGCACACCCTGGGCGGCGGCCGTGTCCCATTGCGAGGTTGGCGTCAGGCGCGGATAGCAGTCGGCAGCGCCCTCGGCCAGCAGGCAGAACTTCAGCGAACTGCCGATGCTGGCTCGCCGCAGGTCGCCGAAGCGCTCGCTCAAGCCATCCAGCAGGCGCTCCTGGGCCGGGCTGCCATGGCGCTTGCTGGCCACCACGGTGAAGGCCTCCTCGGGCTCCAGGCGCACACTGATCGGTTGCGCGCGGCCATCGGCCTCCTCGCGCCAGGCACCGAGACCGGCGCCACCGTAGTAGCAGCGGCCGCTCACCGGCACGCCGACCAGGCCGAACAGCACCCGGCCATCCTCGACCAGGGCCACGTTGACGGTGAACTCCTCGCTACCGGAGATGAACTCCTTGGTGCCGTCCAGCGGGTCCACCAGCCACCAGCGCCGCCAGTGGCCGCGCTCGCTCAGCGGTATCTCGCAATCCTCTTCGGAAAGCACCGGAATGTCCGGCGCCAGCGCCCGCAACCCCGCCTCCAATATATGGTGCGCGGCAAGGTCGGCGGCGGTAACCGGCGATTCGTCGGCCTTCGAGCGCACCGCCACGTCGGCGCGCCAGTGCGGCAGGATCGCCTCGCCGGCGCGCCGCACCAGCACCACCAACTCGCCCCAGGGCACCGGTCTCATGCCTGGTACTCGCCGCGCTGAGTGAGCAGGTCGCGTACCAGGTACAGCGCAGCCAGGGCGCGGCCTTCGCTGAACTGGGCGTGCTGGGCCAGGCTCGACAGTTCGCGCAGGCTGATGCGATCGACGCCCATCGGCTCCGGCTCGTCGCCCGGCAGGCGCTCCTCGTAGAGGTCGCGCGCCAGCACCACCTGGATGCGCTGGCTCATGTAGCCCGGCGACAGCGACAGTTCGGTGATGTGCTCCAGTTGCCGGGCACCGTAGCCCGCTTCCTCCTTGAGCTCGCGGTTGGCCGCCGCGAGGATGTCCTCGCCCGGCTCGACCAGGCCCTTGGGCAGCGACAACTGGTATTCGTCGACCCCGGCGCAATATTCCTCCACCAGCACCGCGTGCTCGGCATCGAGCATGGCCACCACCATCACCGCACCGTAGCCCTGGCCCTTGCCGACCAGACGCTCGTAGGTGCGCTCGACGCCATTGCTGAAGCGCAGTTGCAACTCCTCGACAGCGAACAGTCGGCTCTTCGCGACGATCTCGCTGGCGAGTACGGTGGGTTTCTGACGCATGTGGATAACTCCTTGGCGAAGCCGGCGGGTTATCATACCCCGGCTTTTCCGATTATCCCTGTCGGAGATTGATGGGAAGCGACAGATTTCCGCATCGATCGCGACGAACCGCGACAAGAGCCGCCATGCCCACCCTGCCCTGGTCCGCCATCGACACCGTGCTGCTCGACATGGACGGCACCCTGCTCGACCTGCACTTCGACAACCACTTCTGGCTGGAACACCTGCCCCAGCGCTATGCCGAACGCAACGGCCTGAGTCGCACCGAAGCCGACGCCGTGCTCGAGCCGCTGTTCCGCGAACACGCCGGCCAGCTCAACTGGTACTGCCTGGATTTCTGGAGCCGGGAACTGGACCTGTCGATCCGCGAACTCAAGCACGAGGTGGCGCACCTGATCTCGCTGCGTCCGCACGCCGATACCTTCCTCGCCGCCCTGCGCCGGGCCGGCAAGCGCGTGGCGCTGATCACCAACGCGCACCGCGACTCGCTGTCGCTGAAGCTGGAACGGATCGAACTGGCGCCCTATTTCGACCGACTGATCAGCTCCCACGACTACGGCTACCCGAAGGAGGACGCGCGCTTCTGGAGCGCCCTGCAAGCCGATTTCGGCTTCGACCCGCAGCGCAGCCTGTTCATCGACGACAGCCTGCCGATCCTGCGCAGCGCCCGCGCCTATGGTGTCGCCCACCTGTTGGCGGTACGCCACCCGGACAGCCGTGGCCAGGTCCGGGACACCGAGGAGTTCGCTGCCCAGGAGGACTACCGGCGGCTGCTCGAAGGACTGCCGTAGCCACGGAAACGAAAACCCCGCCACGCGGGCGGGGTTGGCGAAACGCCGGGATCACTCGGGAATGCGCAGGACCTGGCCGGGGTAGATCTTGTCCGGATGGCTGAGCATCGGCTTGTTGGCCTCGAAGATCTTCATGTAGGCGTTGGCATTGCCGTATTCGGCCTTGGCGATGGCGCTCAGGGTGTCGCCTTTCTTCACGGTGACGAAGCGCGCCTCCGGAGCGGCCTGGGCCACGGTGATCTTGTCTTCCACCGAGGAGACGCCGGCGACGTTGCCCAGCGCCAGCAGGATCTTCTCTTTCTCCTCCTGGCTGGCCACCTCGCCCGAGGCGATGACCTTGTCGCCTTCCACCGAAACCTGGATGTTCGGGTTGCCCAGGCCGACCTTGGCGACGTGCTCCTTCAGCGACTCGGCCGCCTGTGCCTCATGCCCCGTCAGCGTATCCCACAGCTTTTCACCGGCTTCCTTCACGAACGCGAAAATACCCATCTTTGGTTCTCCCTTTACGGTTACGGTTGCAAGCGGCCGGCGCAATCCCGATCCGCGACTAGCCAAGTCTAGACTGCAAAAACCGGCGAAATATCCCCAGGCTCCTTCGTCACCCCATAACACTGCGCCCATTCGCGTTAAGATTCGGCGACACCCCCGCCACGGAAGCGCCGATGGACATCAAGCAACTGAAATTCCTCTGCGCCCTCGACGAAACCCGCCACTTCGGCCAGGCCGCCGCGCGCTGCCACGTCACCCAGCCGACCCTGTCCATGCGCCTGCGCAGCCTGGAGGAAGAACTCGGCCTGGAACTGGTGCGACGCAGCCAGCGCTTCGAAGGCTTCACCGAGGCCGGCGAGCGCGTACTGGCCTGGGCACGCAGCCTGCTGGCGGCCCAGGAAGGGCTGTACGCGGAAGCCGCCGCCTGCCGCGGGCAACTGGTCGGGACCCTGCGCCTGGGCGTGGTGCCGCTGGCCAGCTTCGACCCGATGCGCCTGGTCCAGCACATGGCCGGGCGCCACCCGGAGTTGCGTTTCCAGCTCTATTCCCTGAGTTCGGAACAGGTACTCGAAGGCCTGGCGCGCAACCAGTTCGATCTCGGCGTCTCTTATCTGGACCGTCTGGACCGCAGCCATTTCGAGGGCATCGAACTGGCGGAGACCCGCATGGGCCTGCTCCATCACCCCAGCCATTTCCCGCTCGACGCCGCGCTGCTGAACTGGGAAGCGCTGGCTGGCCTGCCGCTAGGCCTGCTCTCGGCGGGCATGCACTTCCGCCAATCCATCGACCACAACTTCCGCAGCCGCGGGTTGAGCCCCATCGCGCGCCTGGAAACCGACTCGGTACAGCAACTGCTGCAGGCGGTGCAGCGCGGCTTGTGCTGCGCGATCATGCCGCTGGGCAGCGAAGTCGACGGCGAGTTGCGCCTGATCCCCATCGAGGACGCCCATACCCTGGCAGCGCTCGGTCTGATCATCCGCAGCGGACAGCCGCGCTCGGCGCTGGCCGAAGCCTGTTTCGAGGAAGCCCGGAACTGGTTGGCGCCGCAGTCTTGATAGATCACGTCGATCAGCGCATCGGCACAACCGATTAGACGCTGCCCCGCGTCAGGCCTAGGCTGGTGCCACACCTAGAACGATAGGGCCCAGCCCATGCCTTGCCAGCCTGCATGCCCGGTATCCGCGGATACCTGGGCGCCTTCCGCCGTTCCCGACGATTACCGCTACGCCGACCTGCACCTGCCGCAGCAGGTCGGCCAGGCCTCCCTTGCCGCCGAGTGTGCCGTGGCGATCAGCTACAACGGACTGAACCAGGCGGTGATGATGGCCTCGCCCGAGGACATCGAGGATTTCGTCCGCGGTTTCAGCCTCAGCAGCGGCTTCGTGGAGTCCATCGACGACATCTATGAAATCCGCGTCAGCGGCCAGGGCGAATCCCTCCACGCCGAGGTCGAAATCAGCAGCCGCGCGTTCTGGAACCTCAAGCGCCAACGCCGGCAACTGGCCGGCACTTCCGGATGCGGCCTGTGCGGCGTCGAAGCCCTGGAGCAGGCCCTGCCGCAACTGCCGGAACGGTCGCCGCAGGCGCTGCCTCCCGCCGCCCATCTCGGCGCCCTGCGCCAGCGTATCGAGCAGGCCCAGCGACTGGCGCGCCATAGCGGCGCCCTGCATGCCGCGCTGTATTTCGACGGGCATGGCGAGCTGCGCCTGTGTCGCGAGGACATCGGCCGCCACAACGCCCTCGACAAGCTGATCGGCGCCCTGCACCGCCAAGGCCTCGACGCCGCGCGCGGTTTCGCCGTGGTCACCAGCCGCTGCAGCCTGGAGCTTATCCACAAGGCCGTACGTGCCGGGATCGGCACCCTGGTCAGCCTCTCCGCCCCCACCGCCCTGACCGTGCAATGGGCGCGCCGCCACCAACTGAACCTGATCCACCAGCCCCATCACAACGCCCCGCGGGTCTACAGCCCGGCGCCGGCCGCAACCGAGTGAGTCCGCCATGAGCCTGCAACCTCTCCAACCCCGCTACAAGCCCTATGCCGGCGCCGCCGCCGGCTGGGGCGCGCTGCGCAGCGTGGCGCACTTCTGGCTGGACAGCAAACAGCCGTTCAAGAACCTCCGCGCCCTGCTCAAGACCAACCAGAACGGCGGTTTCGACTGCCCCGGCTGCGCCTGGGGCGACTCGCCGGAAGACGGCCGGGTGAAGTTCTGCGAGAACGGTGCCAAGGCAGTCAACTGGGAAGCCACCAAGCGCCGCGTCGACGCGGCGTTCTTCGCCCGCTACAGCGTCAGCGCCCTGCGCGAACAGAGCGACTACTGGCTGGAATACCAGGGCCGCCTCACCGGACCGATGCGCTACGACCCGCTCAGCGACCACTACCAGCCGATCACCTGGGACGCCGCCTTCGCCCTGGTCGCCGAGCACCTGCGACGCCTGGATAGCCCCGACCAGGCGGAGTTCTATACCTCCGGGCGGGCCAGCAACGAGGCGGCCTACCTCTACCAGTTGTTCGTCCGCGCGTTCGGCACAAACAACTTCCCCGACTGCTCGAACATGTGCCACGAAGCCAGCGGCGTGGCACTGGGTCGCAGCGTCGGGGTCGGCAAGGGCAGCGTGACCTTCGACGACTTCGAACACGCCGACGCGATCTTCATCCTTGGGCAGAACCCCGGCACCAACCACCCGCGCATGCTCGAGCCGCTGCGCGAGGCAGTGAAGCGCGGTGCCCAGGTGGTCTGCTTCAACCCTCTCAAGGAGCGCGGCCTGGAGCGCTTCCAGCATCCGCAGAACGCGCTGGAAATGCTGACCAACGGGTCCTCGCCGCTGAACACCGCGTTCTTCCGTCCGGCACTGGGCGGCGACATGGCGGCGATCCGCGGGATCGCCAAGTTCCTCCTCGCCTGGGAGCGCGAAGCCCAGGCCGAGGGTAGCGAGCCGGTATTCGACCACGCCTTCATCGCCGAGCACACCGACGGCCTCGAGGCCTACCTGGCCGAACTGGATGCCACCCCCTGGGAACACCTGGAGCGCCAGTCCGGGCTGAGCCTGGCGGAAATCGAGCAGGCTGCGCGGATGTACCGGCGGGCGAACAGGGTCATCGTCTGCTGGGCGATGGGCATCACCCAGCACCACCATTCGGTGGCGATCATCCAGGAAATCGTCAACCTGCAACTCCTGCGCGGCAACCTGGGCCGCCCGGGCGCCGGTCTCTGCCCGGTCCGCGGCCACAGCAACGTTCAGGGTGACCGCACCATGGGCATCAACGAGCGGCCGCCGGCGGCGCTGCTCGACGCACTGGAACGGCGCTTCGGCTTCGAAGTGCCACGCCACAACGGGCACAACGCCGTCGAGGCGATCGCCGCGATGCTCGCCGGCAAGTCGAAGGTCTTCATCGGCCTGGGCGGCAATTTCGCCCAGGCCACCCCGGACAGTCCGCGCACCCACGCCGCCCTGGCGTCATGCGACCTGACCGTGCACATCAGCACCAAGCTCAACCGCAGCCACCTGACCACCGGCCGCGACGCACTGATCCTGCCCTGCCTGGGGCGCACCGACATCGACCGCCAGGCCGAAGGCCCGCAGGCGGTCACGGTGGAAGACTCGTTCAGCATGATCCACGCATCCTACGGGCAACTGGAGCCGCTCTCGCAGCAGATGCGTTCGGAGCCGGCGATCATCGCCGGCATCGCCAAGGCAACCCTGGGCAACCATCCGGTGGACTGGGACGCGCTGATCGCCAACTACGAGCGCATCCGCGAGCTGATCGCCGACACCATCCCCGGTTTCGCCGACTTCAACCGCCGCGTCCGCCATCCCGGTGGCTTCTACCTCGGCAACTCCGCCGGCGAACGACGCTGGAACACCGCCAGCGGCAAGGCCAACTTCGTCGCCAACCCGCTGCCCCGCGACCTGTTGCCGGCACAGGTGCGCGACAGCGGCCTCGAACCCGACCTGATCCTGCAGACCCTGCGCTCCCATGACCAGTACAACACCACCATCTACGGCCTGGACGATCGCTATCGCGGAGTGAAGGGCCAGCGCGAAGTGGTATTCGCCAACGAGGCGGATATCCGCCGCCTGGGCTACCAGCCGGGCGACAAGGTCGACCTGGTCTCGCTGTGGAGCGATGGCATCGAACGCCGGGTACGCCGCTTCACCCTGCTCGCCTTCGACATCCCGGCCGGCCAGGCAGCCGCCTACTACCCGGAAACCAATCCCCTGGTGCCGCTGGAGAGCGTCGGCGTCGGCAGCCATACGCCGACTTCGAAGTTCATCGCGGTACGCCTGGAAAAGGCCACGGGCGACGGGCGCATTATCTGAAGCCCACGAAAAACGCCGCCTCCTGCAACAGGAGGCGGCGTCTTAAGGAAAAAGTCGATGAAAGGCCTTGAAGGCAGGCCGCTCGTCGGCGTTAGAATGGCCAGCATCCCGCCAGCAAAAATACCGATTTCGACCCTGAAATCGCGCTTCACATTCGGTCTACGACCGCCTCTACTTAAGAAAGTTCCCCATACAAAACAAGTACTTGGAATATTTCGAATTTGCTCTACCAATCGTCGGCTGGCGCTTGTCAGCGGTTTGGGCCAACCCCAGCATCGCAGCCGTCATCCCCACAGAGAGAAACTCTCTATGAAGTATTCCTCGATACTCCTGTTGTCCCTGAGTCTGGTCGGTAGTACCGCCTTCGCAGGCGACGACACCCGCGCGGCCATCGGCGGCGCCTTGGGCGGGGTGTTGGGTTCGGTCGTCGGCGATGCGGTCGGCGGCAGCACTGGCGCCGCGATCGGTAGTGGCATCGGTGGCGCTGCGGGCGGTGCAGTCGGCGCCGGACGCGGCAACAAGACCGAAGCGGCGATCGGCGGCGGCCTCGGTGCCGCAGGCGGCAACGTCATCGGCCGGCAGATCGGTGGCAGCACCGGTGGCCTGATCGGCGCGGCCCTCGGCGGCGCCGGCGGCGGCGCGCTGGGCAACCATTATGGCGACGGCAACCGCCGCTACGACGACGATGACGACTACCGCGACCGTCGCTACTACCGCCGCGCCGGCTATCGCGATGGCTATTACCGGCATGACAACGGCCATCACTATGGCCAGTACAAGAAGTGGAAGCGCCACAAGCATCATCGTCGCTACTACGACGACTGAACCCGCCGCTCCCTACGAGGCAAAGGCCGGGCCGGATGGTCCGGCCTTTGTGCGAACGACCGTATTTCCCTCCCGATTGAAACGATGAGGCACGCACGATGCGTAAATCTCTCCTGGTAATCGCGTTCGGCCTGCTGAGCGCACAAGCCGCGCTCGCCGGCGACTCCACCAAGACCGCGGTGGGCGGCGGCGTAGGCGGTGCCCTGGGCAACGTCGTGGGCGGCGCCATCGGCGGTAGCACCGGTGCCGCCATAGGCGCCGGCCTGGGTGGCGCGGCCGGCGGCGCGATGACCGCCAAGGACGGGCGCAAGACCGAAGCCGCCCTGGGTGGCGGGCTAGGCGCGGCCGGCGGTTCGGTGATCGGCAACAAGCTGGGCGGCAGCACCGGCGCGACCATAGGTGCAGGCCTCGGCGGCGCAGCGGGTGGCGCGGTCGGTAACAACCTGGGCAAGGACAACGACAGCGGTCACCGCGGCAAGAAACACCGCAAGCACAAGCATCGTTGATCGGCATGCTTGCCGAAGCTGATGTGTAAAAGCCCCGCGAACGCGGGGCTTTTACTTTCTACCGTTCGTCAGCCTTTCGGTGCCGTTTTCAACTCGTCGCGAACGATCAGGACGCCACGCGGCGCCTCGATCCCGACCCGGGCCTGGTTGCCGATGATATCGGTGACCAGGATCCGGATGCCGCCTTCGCGCAATTGCCGAATCAGTTCCTCCGCCGGGTAGTCGGCCTTGAGGGACAGGGTGATGCCTTCGCCTTCTCGGCGGGAGAGTATCAGGAAACCCATGTTCCGCGTCCTTGCCAGTCATAGCAGGGGCAAACCGGCCCCTTTGGTGAATGAAATGGTGTGGAGGGATGGTCACAGAACATTGCTCCAGCGTCGAGACTGCAAACGTTCAATCAGAAATGTCCCATCCAGCGCTTCCTGTTCGCCTCACGCCATGTCATGGATTGTCGCACCGGGCTCGCTTTGCTAGCGTGCCGGACATCAATTCCATCCGAGATTTCCAGATGCGCCCGTCGTTCGCCAGTTGGGGCCTGCTTGCCCTCCTGCTCCTGCAAGGCCCGTTGCTCCAGGCCCAGCCGCTGTCACCGGCTCTCCAGCAACTGTTGAGCCTGAGCAGCCAGCGTTTGCAACTAGCCGATCAGGTAGCCCAGAGCAAGGCCCAGTCGGGCAAGGCGGTACAGGACAGCCCGCGGGAAGAACAACAGTTGCAGATGCTCGCCGGACAAGCCGGGAGCCACGGGGTCGGCGCCGAGCAGGTGCGCCTGCTGTTCGCCGCGCAGATCGAGGCGAACAAGCTGGTCCAGTACCGCCTGCTCAGCCGGCCGCTACCGGACGCTGGCCAGGCGGTCGACCTGGAGCGCATCCGCAGCCGCCTCAATCAGCTCAACCTGGAGCTGCTGCGCGGCTACGCCCCGGCGCTCGCCGAACTGCGCCTCGACGACTGCCGGCCGAGGCTCAACCAGGCGCTGCAACGGCAGGTACGCGACGATCGCCTGGACGAGCTGCACGCCATCGCCCTGTCACGGGCGGCGGGCGATCTCTGTCACTGGGCCGCGCTCTGAAGCGCGGCCAGCGCATCGCGTAGTTCCTGCGGAATGGCCACCGGGCGGCTGCTTCGGCGCTCCACGAAGACATGCACAAAACGCCCGGCCGCGCAGGCCTCCCGCTGCCCTTCGAGGAACAAGGCCAGTTCGTACTGCACCGAGCTGCTGCCCAGGCGCGCCACCCGCAGGCCCATCTCGATCCGCTGGGGGAAGGCCACCGGCGCGAAATAGTCGCAGCTGGAACTGACCACCAGGCCGATCACTTCGCCGCCCTGGATATCCAGGCCGCCGCGCTCGATCAGGTAGGTATTCACCGCCGTGTCGAAGAACGCATAGTAGGTCACGTTGTTCACGTGTCCGTAGATGTCGTTGTCGTGCCAGCGCGTGGTGATCGGCTGGAAATGAAGGTACTGCTCGCGCAGCGGTCGCAGGGCGGTCGCCATGCCCGGTCCTCGTAGAAGGGATTCAGTATGCCGCGCGATAGATCGCCAGGGCATCCGCCTCGCCGACCTCGCGCGGGTTGTTGACCAGCAGACGCTGCTGGAGCATCGCGTCGGCGGCCAGGCGCGGCAGCATCGCCTCGTCCACCCCGGCGTCGCGCAAGCGGCTCGGCAGGCCGTTGCGCGGACTGAGCTGGGCCAGTTCGTCGATCAGCTGCACGGTAAGCGCGTCGCGATCGCCCGGACGCAAGCGGTCGCCCAGCAGCAGCGGCGCCAGCTCGGCATAGAGTCCAGCGGCAGCGGGAGCGTTGAAACGGATCACCTCCGGTAGCACCAGCGCATTGCTCAGGCCGTGGGGAATGTGGAAATGCCCTCCCAGCGGATAGGCCAGGGCATGCACCGCCGCCACCGGCGCATTGGCGAAGGCCTGCCCGGCCAGGCAGGCGCCCAGCAGCATGGCCTGGCGCGCCTCGCGGTCGCCGCCGTCGCCTACCGCGCGTTCCAGGTTGGCCGCCAGCAGGCGCAACGCCTCCCGCGCCAGCAGGTCGGACAGCGGGTTCTTCTTCAGTTTGCTGGTATAGCTCTCGATCGCATGCACCATCGCGTCGATACCGGTCGCCGCGGTGACCGCCGGCGGCAAGCCGAGGGTCAGGTCGGCGTCGAGCAGCGCCAGGTCGGGCAGCAAGTGGGGCGAGACCACGCCCATCTTGGTGGTCTCGCCGGTGGTGACGATGGCGATCGGCGTCACCTCGGAGCCGGTCCCGGCGGTGGTCGGCACCTGGATCAGCGGCAGGCGCGGCCCGCGTGCGTTGCCGACCCCGAAGACCTCGCCGAGCCCCTGCCCTGCTTCTGGGTGGGCGAGCAGCGCGACCAGCTTGGCTACGTCCATGGAGCTGCCGCCGCCGAAACCGACCACCAGCTCGGCAGCCATGCCCCGCGCCCGCCCGAGCGCGGCCTCGACCACCGACTCGGGCGGATCGGCGAGCACCTGGTCGTACACCTCGACGGCCAGGCCCAGGCGCGGGAAGCCGGGCAGGATCGCATCCAGCAAGCCGAGCCGGGTGATCCCCGGGTCGGTCACGATCAACACGCGGCGCGCCCTTCGCTCGCGGCAGAGTTCCGCCAGGCGGATGGCGGAGCCGGCCTCGCAGAGGATCTGCGCGGTAGTGGCGAAACTGAAAGCTTGCATATCGGTCTCCTTGGGCGAGACGCCCGTCAGAACGAGAAATGCTCCTCGGGCAGGGCCATCAGGCAGTCGGCGCCACCGAGCAAGGCTTCGCGGTGCATGCTCGCCCGCGGCAGGATGCGCCGCAGGTAGAAATCGGCGCTGCGCAGCTTGGCCCGATAGAAATCGCCCTCGCCGGAGCCGCCGTCCAGCGCTTCCTGGGCTCGTGCCGCGGCTTGCAACCAGAGGGCCGCGAGCAATACGTAGGCGCTGTACTGGAGGAAGTCCACCGAAGTGGCGCCGATCTCCTGGGGATCGCGGGCGCAGGCCTCGAGTACCTGGCCGGTGAGCTGCCGCCACTCCTCCAGGCGTTGCAGCACCGGCTCAGCCAGTGGCGCCAGCGCAGCACGCCCTTGCAGCGCCTCGCTGGCCACCGCCAGTTCGCCTTGCAGCGCCAGCAGTTCGCCGCCCTGGTCGCCGAGCAGCTTGCGGCGGACCAGATCGAGCGCCTGGATGCCATTGGTGCCTTCGTATATCTGGGTGATGCGACTGTCGCGCATCAACTGCTCCATGCCCCATTCGCGGATGAAACCGTGACCGCCATAGACCTGTACGCCGAGGCTGGCGACTTCCTGGCCGACATCGGTAAGGAAGGCCTTGACGATGGGGATCAGCAGCGCTGCACGGCGCGTCGCCGCGCGCCGGCCGTCGGCATCCGGATGGCCGTGTTCCAGGTCGAGCTGGCGTGCGCAGCAGGCCGCCAGCATGCGGCAGCCTTCGACCAGGGTCTTCTGGGTCAGCAGCATGCGCCGCACGTCGGGGTGCACGATGATCGGGTCGGCGACCTTGTCCGGTGCCTGCGGGCCGACCAGGGCGCGCGACTGCAGGCGTTCGCGGGCGTAGCCGAGGGCGCCCTGGAAGGCCCGTTCGGCGATACCCAGGCCCTGCAGGCCGACCTGGAAGCGCGCGTCGTTCATCATCGTGAACATGCAGGCCAGGCCCTGGTTCGCCTGGCCCAGCAGCCAGCCCCTGGCGCCGTCGAAGTTCATCACGCAGGTGGAGGCGCCCTTGATCCCCATCTTGTGCTCGATGGCGCCGCACCCTAGGCTGTTGCGCTCGCCCAGGGAGCCATCGGGATTGGCGACGAACTTCGGCACCAGGAACAGACTGATGCCCTTCACCCCGGCCGGCGCGTCCGCCAGGCGCGCCAGCACCAGGTGGACGATGTTCTCGGTGAGGTCCTGCTCGCCACCGCTGATGAAGATCTTGCTGCCGCTGATCGCGTAGCTGCCGTCGGCCTGCGCCTCGGCGCGGGTGCGCAGGAGGGCGAGGTCGGTGCCGGCCTGGGGTTCGGTCAGGCACATGGTGCCGGCCCATTCGCCGCTCACCAGCTTGCCCAGGTAGTCGCGCCGCAACGCCTCGTCGCCATGCTTGTACAGGGCCAGCACGGCGCCCTCGGTCAGCCCCGAATAGACGCGGAAGGACAGGCTGGCGGCCATCAGCATCTCGTGGAAGCACGCGGAGACCATCTGCGGGAAGCCCTGGCCGCCGTACTCGGTGGGTCCGGTCATGCTCGCCCAGCCGTTCTCGCTGTACTGCCGGTAGGCTTCGCGAAAGCCGGTGGGGGTGGTCACCACGCCGTCCTTCAGCTTCGCGCCTTCCTCGTCGCTGTTGCGATTGAGCGGCGCCACCACCTGGCCGGTGTAGCGCGCGCCTTCCTCGAGCACGCCGTCGATCAGTTCGCGATCGATGCCGTTGCCCAGCAGTTCGCAATGCGCGCCGACATCGAACAGTTCATGGAGAACGAAGCGCATGTCGCGCAAGGGGGCCTGGTAATCCATCTCAGCGCACCTCCTGCAGGTCGGCGAAGGCTCCGCCCTCGGCGGCCAGGCGCTCGACCAGGGACGCCGGCTTCCAGCGCGCGCCGTGGCGCTGTTCGAGGAAACGCAAGCGTTGCAGCAGCTCGGCCGCGCCGAGGCGATCGGCCCAGGCCATGGGACCGCCCTCCGCGGCGGGGAAGCCGTAGCCGTTCAGGTAGACAGTGTCGATGTCGGCACTACGGGCGGCGATACCCTCGTCGAGGATCTTCGCGCCCTCGTTGACCAGCGCCAGCAGGCAACGCTCGAGGATTTCCTCGTCGGCGAAATCGCGCCGCGGGTAGCCCAGCGTCTCGGCAACCCGGAGCACCAGGGCATCCACCTCGGTATCGTGCTCCGCCTGGCGACTGCCCGGCGCGTAGCGGTAGTAGCCGGCACCGCTCTTCTGGCCGAAGCGGCCCATCTCGCAAAGGCGGTTGTCCACCTGCACGGCCGGCTGGTCCTGGCCGACCCCGGCCAACTCGCGGGCGCGCCACTCCAGGTCGATACCGACCACGTCGTACATGCGGAACGGCCCCATGGCGAAACCGAACGCCTGGAGAGCCCGGTCCACCTGGTACGGCAGGGCGCCTTCCAGCAGCATCAGGCGGGCCTCGGTGGCGTAGGGTTCGAGCATGCGGTTGCCGATGAAGCCGTGGCAGTTGCCGGCCACCACGCTGACCTTGCCCATCCGCTCGCCCAGCGCCAGGGCCGCCTCCAGCACCGCCGGCGCGGTCTGCGCGCCGCGCACGATCTCCAGCAGCCGCATGATGTGCGCCGGGCTGAAGAAGTGCAGGCCGAGCACCTGACGCGGACGCGCGGTGACCGCGGCGATGGCGTCGATGTCCAGGTAGGAGGTATTGCTGGCCAGCACCGCGGAGGGCTTCAGCGCCGCGTCCAGCTCGCGGAAGATCGATTGCTTGAGTTCCAGGTTCTCGTAGACCGCCTCGATCACCAGGTCCGCCTCGCGCATCGCGGCGAGGTGCTGGACCGGCGTGATGCGGGCGCGGCGCGCGGCCGCTTCCTCTTCGCCGATGCGCCCCTGGCGCACGTGGTGCGCGTAGGTGTCGGCCACGGCGCCGAGCGCCTGGTTGAGCATCTGCGGGTTGCTGTCCAGCCACTGCACGTCGAGACCGGCGTTGGCCAGGCACATGACGATACCGCGACCCATGGTGCCGGCGCCGATCACCGCGGCCTGGCGGAAGGAAAAGTTCTGGCTCATGGTCTTGTCCTCGTTGTAGCGAGCGCAGGAGGAACGGTGGACGAAACCTGGGGCAGTCCGACCGCACAAAAAGCGACCACTACCTTAGGGGAAGGTCGTACTATTTTTGAAATTTAGTCTTGTGATAGCTGGAATTCAGGCAGTGAATATCCAAACCTTCGACCTCAACCTGCTACGCGTCCTTGACGCGCTGCTGCGCGAACGCAACGTCTCGCGCGCGGCGGAGCGCCTGGCGCTGAGCCAGCCGGCAGTAAGCAATGCGCTGAACCGCCTGCGCGAGCTGCTCGACGACCCGCTGCTGGTCCGCGCCGGTCGTGCGATGCAGCCGACGCCCCGGGCGCTGGCGCTGGAAGCGCCGATCCGCGCGGCGCTGCGGCAGATCGAACAGAGCCTGGGCGACGGCGAGGGCTTCGATCCGGGGCGCAGCCGGCAGCGCTTCACCGTAGCGGTGACCGACTACGTCGAACTGATCTGCATGCCCGCCCTGATGCGCCGCCTGAGTGAGCGGGCGCCGGGAATCTCCATCGCCATCCAGCACCTGACCCCGACCTTGCCGGCCGAGGCGCTGGACAAAGGCGAACTGGACCTGGTGCTAGGCCGCTTCGAAAACGTCCCGGCGCGCTTCCAGCGCCGCCATTGGGCCAGCGAGACCCTGCAACTGGTCGCCCGGCGTCAGCACCCGCTGCTGGCGCAGGCTCCCGACCTGGCCACCTTCCTGGAGCTGCAGCACCTGTGGGTGCACGGCGGGCAGACCAAGGGGATGGTCGACCAGTGGCTGGGCAGCCAGGGGCTCAAGCGGCAAGTGGCCTACACCACGCCGAACTACCTGCAGGCAGCGCACATCGCCGCGTACAGCGACCTGGTCGGCGTCCTGCCGCGACAACTGGCGCACTACTTCGAACGATTGCTGCCCCTGCAATCGTTCGACCTGCCGTTCGACCTCGGCCCGTTCCACCTGGAACTGGTGTTTCTGGCCCAGCGCGAACGCGACATCGCCCTGCAATGGCTGGTCGAACAGATCCGCCAGGTCGGGGCCGCCGGACCGGACTAGGGGAATCCGGGCAGTCAGAAGCGGTCGCGAATGACCAGTTCTTCCCGCGGCAGCTTGCCGCTGCGCGGCCAGGGTTCAACGGCCTTTTTCCCGACCGCGACCATCAGGCCGATCACATGGTTGTCCGGCAGGTTGATCAGCCGGGCCACGGCATCGAAGTCGAAACCATCCATCGGACACGAATCCAGGCCCTGGCCGCGGGCGACCAGCATCAGGGTCTGCGCCAGCAGGCCGCAGCTGCGCATGGCTTCGTCGCGCTGTACCTGGGGCTTGCCGCGGTAGTAGGTGTCGATGGCGCCTGCCATGAACGCCTGTACCGCCTCGGGAGCACCGTCCCAGACCCGCTGCGCGTTGCGCTCCCAACTGTCGAGCTGGGCGCACACCACCACCAGCATCGCCGCGTCGGTGACCTGCGCCTGGTCCCAGGCCACTTCACGCAACTGCACGCGCAATTGCGGATCGCTAACCTCGACCAGCCGCACGTGTTGCAGGTTGAAGGCGGAAGGCGCATGCAGCGCCAGGTCCAGGAGATGGTCCTTCTCTTCGCGAGTCAGGCTGAAGGATGAGTCGTAGCCCTTGATGGCACGGCGACTACGAACGGCGTCTTCGATATGCATGGGGGAAATCCACTGCGAGGGAACAAAGGGGCGCCCACTCTAGGGCATTGGCGAGAAGATAAACCAGACTTCAATAAATCCGACGCAGACCCACAGCAGCTACTTACAGAATTAGGACTAGGACTATTCCTAGGAAGGAATTTTCCTAAGGAATTGTCCTATATTCCACTCCAATGCCAGCGCCTGGGAGAGGGCCCCTCCCGGGACGCACGAACGCAGAAAAATAAGGATGAACTCACGTAGGAGTAAGCTCATGAACAGGATGGGTCAACTGGCTTTGTTCGGTCTTCTTGTAGGAACTTCCAGCAACCTGTTCGCCGCCCCCGGCAGCATCAGCGGCGTCATCCGCTTCACCGGCGCCATTGTCGAGCCACCATGCTCGATGAGCGCTCCCCGCCAAGACGAAAGCAAGGGCAGTTTCCACCTCAGTGGCTGTCCCATGCAGGCGCGCACCGCGGATGTCAGCATCCGTTCGATGAAGACCGGCGAGGTGCGCCACTTGCAACCCAGCGATACGGTCATCGGTGAACGGGATTTCTCGGCGCACTATGAGCTGGCCGGAAGCGATCGCCGCTCCGGCAACTACCTGATCACCGTCACCTACCCCTGACGTTCGCCCATGAAAAAACCGCCCGAAGGCGGTTTTTTCATGGTGCCGAAACGTGGCTTACAGCTGCGGGCCGGCGGCCTTGATCGCATCGGAAACCTCGAATTTCTTGAAGTTTTCGATGAACTGCTTGGCCAGGCCCTTCGCCGCCTCGTCGTAGGCAGCCTTGTCAGCCCAGGTGTTGCGCGGGTTGAGCAGATTGGTCTCGACGCCCGGAACGGCCTTCGGCACGTCCAGGTTGATGATGTCCAGGTGCTCGGTTTCCGCGCCGATCAGCGCGCCGCTCTGGATCGCCGCGATCACGCCACGGGTGGTCGGGATGTTGAAGCGCTTGCCGACGCCGTAGCCACCGCCGGTCCAGCCAGTGTTGACCAGGTAGACCTTGGAGCCGAAGGCCTTGATGCGCTTGATCAGCAGCTCGGCATAGACGCCGGCCGGACGCGGGAAGAAAGGAGCACCGAAGCAGGTGGAGAAGGTCGACTTGATACCGCCGCCGGAACCCATCTCGGTGGAGCCGACCAGCGCGGTGTAGCCGGACAGGAAGTGGTAGGCCGCCTGCTCATTGTTCAGGATCGATACCGGCGGCAGTACGCCGGTCAGGTCGCAGGTCAGGAAGATCACCGCGTTGGGCTCGCCGCCGAGGTTCTTCTCCGAACGCTTCTCGACGTGCTCCAGCGGGTAGGCGGCGCGGCTGTTCTGGGTCAGGCTGTCATCGGCGTAGTTGGGTACGCGCTCTTCGTCGAGAACCACGTTCTCCAGCACGGCGCCGAACTTGATGGCTTTCCAGATGACCGGCTCGTTCTTCTCGGACAGGTCGATGCACTTGGCATAGCAACCGCCTTCGACGTTGAACACCACGCCCTCGCCCCAGCCGTGCTCGTCGTCACCGATCAGGTAACGGCTTTCATCGGCGGACAGGGTGGTCTTGCCGGTGCCGGACAGGCCGAAGAACAGGGTCACATCGCCCGCTTCGCCGATGTTGGCAGCGCAGTGCATCGGCAGCACGTCGCGCTCGGGCAGCAGGAAGTTCTGCACGGAGAACATGGCTTTCTTCATCTCGCCGGCATAGCGCATGCCTGCGATCAGCACTTTCTTCTGGGCGAAATTGAGGATCACGCAACCATCGGAGTTGGTGCCGTCGCGCTCGGGCACGCATTCGAAGTTGGCGACATTGAGGACCTGCCACTCGTCCTTGCCGGCCGGGTTGTACTGCTCCGGCTCGATGAACAGGCAACGGCCGAACAGATTCTGCCAGGCGGTAGCGGTGGTCATCTTCACCGGCAGGTAGTAAGCCTCGGCGGAACCTACATGAACATGGGAAACGAAATGGTCCTGGGCGTTGTTGAACGCTTCCACGCGGGCCCACAGCGCATCGAACTTGTCGGCCGGGAACGGACGGTTGATGTTGCCCCAGGCGATCGCGTCCTTGGTGCTCGGCTCTTCGACGATGAAACGGTCGACCGGCGAACGGCCGGTGCGATGGCCGGTACGTACGACCAGCGAGCCGTTGGCGGCCAGTTCGCCCTCACCGCGGCGAATGGCTTCTTCTACCAGTTGGGCGGCGCTGATATCGGTGTACACGGCGTTGTTGGCTTGCGTCATGTGGTTCCCCGTCGGCCAGAGGCCGAGTCCTCCAAACTTCGTAGCGCTTCAAAAAACTCACTACAGGAAAAAAGTGGCGGGATTATGCCAGAAAAGCCCGCTGGATGAAAAATCGTCAGTGGCGGGTCTCGGAAGGCCCCTGGCTGCCAGCGCCAGCGAACAACTGGGCGACGTCGGAGGCGTCGAACAGGTAGCGCTGGTTGCAGAACTGGCAGTCGATGCTGATCGAGCCTTCTTCCTCCTCGAGCAGCCGCTCGCAGTCGGCCTGCCCGAGACTGACCAGGGCGTTGGCCGAACGTTCCCGCGAGCAACTGCAATGGAAGACCAGCGGTTGCGGCTCGAATAGGCGCACGGTTTCCTCGTGGTAGAGGCGGTGCAGGACGGTCTCGTTGTCCAGCGCCAGCAGCTCTTCGGCGGTCAGCGTGTCGGCCAGGGTGGTCAGGTGCTGCCAACTGGCCTCGCGGGCCTCGGGGTCCTTCAGGCGGTCGGCGGGAAGCTGCTGCAGCAGCAGGCCGCGGGCACGGCGGCCGTTGGCGTTGAGCCAGAAACGGGTCGGCAGCTGTTCCGAGCTGGCGAAGTAGTTGGACAGGCATTCCGCCAGGTTCACCCCCTCCAGGGCGACGATCCCCTGGTAGCGCTGGCCCTTGACCGGGTCCACGGTGAGGGTCAGCACGCCTTCGGGCATCAGTTCCTGCATGCCGGCGTCGGCGCCGATGGACTCCGCCGAATAGCGGGCCAGGCCACGCACCTGGCGGTCGCTGGAACACTCCACCATCAACAGCGGAACCGCGCCGCTGGAGCGCGCCTGCAATACCAGCAGGCCGTCGAACTTGAGCGTGCCGCAGAGCAGCGAGGCCGCCGCGAGCATCTCCCCGAGCAGCTGCGCGACCGGTTCCGGATAGGGATGTTTGGCCAGCACTTCGCTGTAGCTGCGCTCGAGATCGACCATCTCGCCGCGCACGTCGGTATCGTCGAAAAGGAAACGCTGGCTCTGATCTGAATGGGACATGCGGGACACAACGCTACGAATGAGGGAATGACAAGTGAGTGACAAAGGCCTATAAAAGCGCGCTTCGTGACAGTCGTACGCCGACCCGGCGCCGATAGGGGGAAACGATTTTATGGATAATGCCTCTCCGTTCCAAGCGGCCTGGCAATGGCGCAAGTTCGCCATCTGTCATCTTCTGGCGCTCCTGCTGCTGATCCTGTGGCTCTGGGGCCCCACCCGCGAGCTGATGAACGGCTTCGACTTCTGGCTCTTCGACAAGCTCAACGGCTCCCTCGCCCTCAACGAAACCTGGCTGAAACTCTGGGGCCTGCTCAGTACCCGACCGTTCGACGCGGTGGTCGGGGTGATCCTGCTCTGCCTGCTGATTCGCGGCGACTGGCTGCTGCCGGCGAACCAGGTACGGCGGCTGACCTTCGGCTTCATCGTGACCCTGCTGATCCTGGTGGTGATCCGCGTGCTCTACGCGAAGATCGCCCACCACCTGCACTGGCAGCACGCCAGCCTGTCGATGCTGATGGACAAGGCCATCCACCTCAGCGACCACTTCCCGGACTGGGAACGCGTGTGGGAAATCAAGGACCGCTCCAAGCGCAGCTTCCCCGGCGACCACGCCTCGGTGCTGCTGGTCTGGGCGCTGTTCATGTCGCTGTTCGCTCGCCGCGCCGGGCAGTTCCTGCTGATCTGGACCCTGGCCGTGCTGTTCATGATGCCGCGCCTGGTAGCCGGCGCGCACTGGGGCCAGGACGACTACATCGGCGGCCTGCAGATGGCCCTGCTGGCCCTCGCCTGGGGCTGCTACACACCGCTGGCGGCGAAGGCCAGCGGCTGGCTGGTGCAGGTGACCGAACCGCTGTTCCGCCTGCTGGCGAAATTGCCGCTGATCGGCCGCCTCGGCGTGGTCCGCGACTCGGCCTGAGGCCATCCCGGTCTCCCCTGCGGGAGACCGGCGCTTCTCAGTCCTGGCCGCCGCGCAACTGGTGGATCTGCCGCCGCTGCTTCTTGCTCGGCCGCCCCTCTGTCTGTACGCCCAGCGCCCCGGCCTTGCGCATGGCCGCCGCGCGCTCGCGGCTTGCCACGCTGTCCGCGGTTTCCTCGTAGAGAGCCTGGGCCTCCGGCGCGCCACGCCGGACTACGGAAAGCGCGCGAATGGTCACGGTTCGCTCGTCGAAGCCCGTACGAATGGTCAACTCCTCCCCTACCCTGGGTTCCTTGCTCGGCTTGCACCGCTCGCCCCGGCAATGCACCTTGCCGCCCTCTATCGCGGCCTTGGCCAGCGCCCGGGTCTTGAAGAAGCGCGCCGCCCAGAGCCACTTGTCCAGGCGCACCTTGTCGTCGTCTTTCTCGCTCACTGGCATTTCCCGTATTCGTTCCGCCGCTGTCTCGCGACTGTCATCGACAGCCGCTAGGTTCGTCTTCGGCATCCTCGGGCAGCCGTCTGGCGGCCGCCCATAGCCCTGCTAGAATGCCGGCAAAACGCCTGGAATGCCTACCCGTGAAGACATTCGACCAGCTTTCCGTCATCGGTCTGCGCGAGTGGATCGCCTTTCCCGAACTGGGCATGGTCGGGCTGCGCGCGAAGATCGACACCGGCGCCAGCACCTCCAGCCTGCATGCCTCGGACATCGTTCCCTTCGAGCGCGACGGCGAGAAGTGGGTGCGCTTCACCGCCCACCTCGGCACGCTGGTGCAGCGCCGGCACCGTTGCGAAGCGCCGATGGTCGCGCGCAAGAGCATTCGCAGCTCCAACGGCCAGGCCCAGACCCGCTACGTGATCCGCACCACCCTGGCGCTGGGCGATCGCATGTGGCCGGTAGAGTTCACCCTGGCCTGCCGCAAGTCCATGCGCTATCGCGTGCTGCTCGGCTCCAAGGCGCTGATCGCCGGGCAACTGGTGGTCAACCCGGCCCTGGCCTACGTCCAGGATCGTCCCGAGTCGCCGGCCGCCCTGCCCGCGGCGACGAGCATCGACCTGCTCGACGGGAGCCCGGTTTGAGCCATTCGCCGGCAGCACCTGTCCAACCTCCATCCATTCCCGAAACGGCCGGTCCGATGCCTGCCGCGACGACAACCCACAGCCTCGCCGCCGCTGCCCGCCAGCCGGTCCAACCCATCCACAGGTGCTGAATGAAAATCGCCGTGCTGTCGCGCAATCCCCGGCTCTACTCGACCCGTCGCCTGGTGGAGGCCGGGCGGGAGCGCGGCCATGAAATGGTGGTCATCGATACGCTGCGCGCCTACATGAACATCGCCAGCCACAAGCCGCAGATCCACTACCGGGGACAACCGCTGGAGGGCTTCGACGCGGTGATCCCGCGCATCGGCGCCTCGGTGACCTTCTACGGCTGCGCGGTATTGCGCCAGTTCGAGATGATGGGCGTGTTCCCGCTCAACGAGTCGGTCGCCATCGCTCGCTCGCGGGACAAGCTGCGCTCGCTGCAACTGCTGTCGCGCAAGGGCATCGGCCTGCCGGTGACCGGCTTCGCTCATTCCCCGGACGACGTCCCGGACCTGATCGAGATGGTCGGAGGCGCACCGCTGGTGATCAAGCTGCTGGAGGGCACCCAGGGCATCGGCGTGGTCCTCTGCGAAACCGAGAAGGCCGCCGAATCGGTGCTCGAGGCTTTCATGGGGCTCAAGCACAACATCATGGTCCAGGAGTACATAAAGGAAGCCGGCGGCGCCGACATCCGCTGCTTCGTGGTCGGCGACAAGGTGATCGCCTCGATGAAGCGCCAGGCAGCGCCCGGCGAGTTCCGCTCCAACCTGCACCGAGGCGGCAGCGCCAGCCTGATCAAGATCACCCCGGAAGAACGCATGACCGCCATCCGCGCCGCCCGCGTGATGGGCCTGAACGTCGCCGGGGTGGACATCCTGCGCTCCAACCATGGTCCGCTGGTAATGGAGGTGAACTCCTCGCCGGGCCTGGAAGGTATCGAATCCACCACCGGCAAGGACATCGCCGGGATCATCATCCAGTACCTGGAAAAGAACGGCGGCCCCCACCTGGCCAGGACGAAGGGAAAGGGGTGAGCCGGACCAGACAACGCATGCGTTGTCCCGGCCCATCGGACGCACCGCGTTACGCTGGCGATCCCGGCCTCGACAGAAGGTCCATGCCACGCTTGAATGAAGCATCGCCGCAACCGATGCCGGAAACCCCGCCGAACCCTGGGCTATTCCGGCACTCGAATCCTTTCCTGACGCTTCACGGAATCGCCGCATGACCTCTCGTCCTTCCTCCGACCAGACCTGGCAGCCCATCGACGGCCGGGTGGCGCTGATCGCGCCAGCCTCGGCCATCGCCACCGACGTGCTGGAGGCGACCCTGCGGCAACTGGAAGTGCACGGCGTGGACTACCATCTCGGCCGCCACGTCGAAGCCCGCTACCGCTACCTCGCCGGGACGGTCGAGCAGCGCCTGGAAGACCTGCACAACGCCTTCGACATGCCGGACATCACCGCGGTCTGGTGCCTGCGCGGCGGCTACGGCTGCGGCCAGTTGCTGCCGGGCCTGGACTGGGGGCGCCTGCAGGCGGCCTCTCCGCGGCCACTGATCGGTTTCTCCGACATCTCGGTGTTGCTCAGCGCTTTCCACCGCCACGGCCTGCCTGCGATCCACGGCCCGGTGGCCACCGGACTCGGTCTGTCGCCGCTGAGCGCCCCCCGCGAGCAGCAGGAGCGGCTAGCCTCTCTGGCCTCGGTCAGCCGCTTGCTGGCCGGAATCGACCATGAACTCCCGGTGCAGCACCTCGGCGGACACAAGCAACGCGTCGAAGGCGCGCTGATCGGCGGCAACCTCACCGCCCTGGCCTGCATGGCCGGCACACTCGGCGGCCTGCACGCCCCGGCGGGGTCGATCCTGGTCCTGGAGGACGTCGGCGAACCCTACTACCGCCTGGAGCGCAGCCTCTGGCAATTGCTCGAAAGCATCGACGCGCGCCAGCTCGGCGCGATCTGCCTGGGCTCGTTCACCGATTGCCCGCGCAAGGAAGTCGCCCACAGCCTGGAGCGGATCTTCGGCGAATACGCCGCCGCCATCGAGGTGCCGCTCTACCACCACCTGCCCAGCGGGCATGGTGCGCAGAACCGAGCCTGGCCTTACGGGAAGACCGCGGTGCTCGAGGGAAACCGGTTGCGCTGGTAGGGACGGGGCGCGCCCTTCTCCGTAAGCGCGAGAGGGGGCGGGAAGTGCCGCTGGAACGGCACAAACCCGTCGGGTATCAGGCCGCGCCGCGCGGCAGCAGCAACCCCAGCGGCAGGCAGACCCGCGCTTCCAGGCCGCCGCCATCGCGGTTGCGCAGTTCGACGCTGCCGCCGTGCTGGGCGGCGATGCGCTTGACGATCGCCAGGCCGAGGCCGGTGCCCTTGCCGCCACGCGCCTTGTCGCCACGGATGAAGGGATTGAAGATGCTGTCCACTTCCGCGGGATCGATGCCCTGGCCGCGATCGAGCACGCTCAGCACCACGTAGGGCGCCGCGCTTTCGCCGGCCACGTAGCTGGCCACCTCCACCGAACCGCCGCCGTGGTTCAGGGCATTGTCGATCAGGTTGCCCAGCAGTCGCTTCATCGACACACGCCGCAACGGCATCGCCGGTACCGGTTGCAAGGCCATGCGCACCTGCTCGCGAGTCTGGTTGAACGGCGCCACGACCTCGCGCACCAGGTCGGTCAGGTCGCCCTCCTCCACCGGCTCGTCGCGGCCGTCGCGGATGAAAGCGAGGAACTGGTCGAGGATCGCGTCCATGTCCTCGATGTCGCGGATCATGTCCTCGACCATCTCCCGTTCGCTCTCCGGCAGCAACTCCAGCGACAGGCGCAGGCGCGTCAGCGGGGTGCGCAGGTCGTGGGAGACACCGGCCAACATCAATTCGCGTTCGCGCCCGCCCTGCTCGATGTCCTCGGCCATCTGGTTGAAGGCGCGATACACCTCGGCCATTTCACTCGGCGTCTCCGGTCCCAGCGGCAGGCGCACGCTGCGCCCCTGGCCGAACTGGCGTGCGGCGACCACCAGGCGCTTGAGCGGCTGGCTGAGCTGGCGGACGAAGATCCAGGCGGCGGCGGTGGAGAGCAGGCCGATGCCGAGGAACCAGCCGAGCACGCTCCAGATCCGTTGGCCACGCAAGGGATGCGGATACAGCGGCACCGCCAGCCAGCCTTCGCCGAGGCTCGGTGCGCGCACCCAGAGCTGCGACGGCTGGTGGATACGCAGGCGGGTCTCGGTATCCGGCCCCAGCTCCATCTGCATCTGCCGCTGGAAGATTTCCGTGTACGGCCAGTGCTGCTCGCCGGGCTGGTCGGCGCTGCTCGGCACCCAGCGCAGGCCGGAAGCCTTGGCGATGGCCGCGCGCGACTCCTCGTCGGCAGCCCAGAACGCGCGGATGGTCAGCGCCGCGCCGTGGCTGTACTGGCGGTCGACGATCACGTCCTCGTTCATCAGCAGGTAGACCAGGGTCAGCGCCTTGGAGAACAGCACGACGATCAGCACCAGCCAAAGGGTGCGGGCGAAGAAGCTTTGCGGGAACCAGAGCGGCGTTTTCATCGATCGGACCGGTTGCGCGCCGGCGGACGGGGCCGACGCCTGTTGCGGGTAAGACGACGCGGCCGGTGCATCGCTGCACCGGCCGCGCGGAGACTCAGGCCTTGCGCGCGTTGCCGTCCGGCACGAACACGTAGCCGACGCCCCAGACCGTCTGGATATAGCGCGGCTTGGACGGATCCGGCTCGATCAGCCGGCGCAGGCGCGAGATCTGCACGTCGATGGAACGCTCCAGGGCATCCCACTCGCGGCCACGGGCGAGGTTCATCAGCTTGTCCCGGGTCAGCGGTTCGCGGGCGTGCTGCACCAGGGCCTTGAGCACGGCGAACTCGCCGGTGGTCAGCATGTGTACCTCGTCGCCCTTCTTCAGTTCGCGGGTGGCGAGGAACAGCTGGTAGTCGCCGAAGGTCACCACCTCGTCGGCACCGGCAGGCGCGCCGGGCACCAGCGGCGCCTGGCGGCGCAGCACGGCCTTGATCCGCGCCAGCAGTTCGCGCGGGTTGAACGGCTTGGCCAGGTAGTCGTCGGCGCCCAGTTCCAGGCCCTGGATGCGGCTGCCCTCGTCGCCCTTGGCGGTGAGCATGATGATCGGCACCTGGTTGTTCTGTTCGCGCAGGCGGCGGCAGGCAGTGAGGCCGTCCTCGCCGGGAAGCATCAGGTCGAGCACAACCAGCTGGAACAGTTCGCGGGATAGAAGGCGATCCATCTGCTCGGTGTTCTCCACCGCGCGGACGCGGTAGCCCTGCTCGTCGAGGAAACGTTCGAGCAGGCGGCGCAGGCGGGCGTCGTCGTCGACGACGAGGATCTTTTCACCTTCGGCCAGGGCGGCAGGGTTCGACATAGAAACTCCCAGAATGAGTCAGGCGGGCATTATCGCCCAGGTAGCGGCTGGGCCGGACTGTCCATTGTTAGCAGATTTTTCCCCGACCAGCCGCCCTCCAAGGCGAAACTTGGCAGGTATAATGCGGCGCTTTTGCGGCGGGGCGTTGTCTACACGGCCCGTTTTCGTTCGTTTTACCAGGTGGATCAATGGACAGCATCAACACCCGTATCGCCGAAGAGCTCTCCGCACTGCCCTCCGGCCGCGTTCAACCGCAGCAAGTCGCCGCTGCCGTCGCCCTGCTCGACGAAGGCTCCACCGTTCCTTTCATCGCCCGTTACCGCAAAGAGGTCACCGGCAGCCTCGACGATACCCAGTTGCGCATGCTGGAAGAGCGCCTGCGCTACCTGCGCGAACTGGAAGAACGCCGCGGCGCGATCCTCGCCAGCATCGAGGAACAGGGCAAGCTGACCCCCGAACTGGCCCGCGACATCAAGCTCGCCGACACCAAGACCCGTCTCGAAGACCTCTACCTGCCTTATAAGCAGAAGCGCCGCACCAAGGGCCAGATCGCCCTGGAAGCCGGCCTCGGCGCGCTGGCCGACGCACTGTTCGACAACCCGACCCTGGTCCCGGAAAGCGAGGCCGCGCGTTTCGTCGACGCCGAGAAAGGCTTCGCCGACGTCAAGGCGGTGCTGGAAGGCGCCAAGTACATCCTCATGGAGCGCTTCGCCGAAGACGCCACGCTGCTCGACAAGCTGCGCGTGTTCATGAAGAACGAAGCGACCCTGACCGCCCGCGTGGTCCCCGGCAAGGAACAGGAAGGCGCCAAGTTCAGCGACTACTTCGAACACGACGAGCCGCTGAAAAGCGCCCCGTCGCACCGCGCCCTGGCGATCTTCCGCGGACGCAACGAAGGCGTCCTCAGCGCCTCGCTGAAGGTCGGCGAGGAAGCGCCGGGCACCCTGCACCCATGCGAGGTCATGATCGCCGAGCGCTTCGGCCTGTCCAACCAGGGCCGCGCCGCCGACAAGTGGCTGGCCGAGGTGGTGCGGTGGACCTGGAAGGTCAAGCTCTATACCCACCTGGAAACCGACCTGTTCGGCGAGCTCCGCGACGGCGCCGAGGACGAGGCGATCAGCGTGTTCGCGCGCAACCTGCACGACCTGCTGCTGGCCGCCCCGGCCGGCCCGCGCGCCACCCTCGGCCTCGACCCGGGCCTGCGCACCGGGGTCAAGGTCGCGGTGGTCGACGCCACCGGCAAGCTGCTGGACACCGCCACCGTCTACCCACATGCGCCGAAGAACCAGTGGGACCAGACCCTCGCCGTGCTCGCCGCGCTGTGCGCCAAGCACCAGGTCGAGCTGATCGCCATCGGCAACGGCACCGCCAGCCGCGAGACCGACAAGCTGGCCGGCGAACTGATCAAGAAGTATCCGGGCATGAAGCTGACCAAGATCATGGTCAGCGAAGCCGGCGCATCGGTGTATTCCGCCTCCGAACTGGCGGCGAAGGAGTTCCCCGAGCTGGACGTGTCCCTGCGCGGCGCCGTATCCATCGCCCGTCGCCTGCAGGACCCGCTGGCGGAGCTGGTGAAGATCGAGCCCAAGTCGATCGGCGTCGGCCAGTACCAGCACGACGTGTCCCAGCTGAAGCTGGCGCGTAGCCTGGACGCGGTGGTCGAGGATTGCGTGAACGCCGTCGGCGTCGACGTCAACACCGCCTCCGCCGCCCTGCTGGCACGCATCTCCGGCCTCAACTCGACGCTGGCGCAGAACATCGTCGCGCACCGCGACGCCAACGGAGCGTTCCGCACCCGCGACGAGCTGAAGAAAGTCAGCCGCCTGGGCGAAAAGACCTTCGAGCAAGCCGCCGGCTTCCTCCGCGTGATGAACGGCGACAACCCGCTGGACGCCTCGGCGGTGCACCCGGAGACCTATCCGCTGGTGCAGCGCATCGCCGCCGACACCGAGCGCGACATCCGCTCGCTGATCGGCGACTCGGCGTTCCTCAAGCGCCTCGACCCGAAGAAGTTCACCGACGAGACCTTCGGCCTGCCGACCGTCACCGACATCCTCAAGGAACTCGACAAGCCCGGCCGCGACCCGCGTCCGGAGTTCAAGACCGCAGAATTCCAGGAAGGCGTCGAGAGCCTCAAGGACCTCAAGCCGGGCATGGTCCTGGAGGGCGTGGTGACCAACGTCACCAACTTCGGCGCGTTCGTCGACATCGGCGTCCACCAGGACGGCCTGGTGCACATCTCGGCGCTGTCCGAGAAGTTCGTCAAGGATCCGTACGAAGTGGTCAAGGCCGGCGACATCGTCAAGGTCAAGGTCATGGAAGTGGACATCCCGCGCAACCGTGTCGGCCTGTCCATGCGCATGAGCGACACCCCCGGCGAGAAGGTCGAAGGCCAGCGCGGCGGGCGTCCCACCGGCAGCGGCCAGCCGCGCCAGGAGCGTGGCGCCCCGCGCGGACAGAGCGCGCCGCCGGCGAACAACGCCATGGCCGCGCTGTTCGCCAACGCCAAGCAACTGAAGAAGAAGTGACGGAGCCGTCCATGAGCGAGATGCCCGCCCGCGAGCAGATGATCAGCGCCTACAGCGAACTGGTCGGCCTGGACCCGGTCAGCCTCGGCGACGGCGTCGCCGAGGTACGCCTGCCGATGGCCGCGCACCTGCGCAACCGCGGCGGGGTCATGCACGGCGGCGCGCTGTTCTCGCTGATGGACGTGACCATGGGGCTGGCCTGCTCCAGTTCCCATGGTTTCGACCGCCAGAGCGTCACCCTGGAATGCAAGATCAACTACATCCGCGCCGTCGCCGACGGCGAGGTGCGCTGCGTCGCCCGCGTCCTCCATGCCGGGCGCCGCAGCCTGGTTGTGGAAGCCGAGGTGCGGCAAGGCGACAAACTGGTCGCGAAAGGACAAGGTACCTTCGCCCAGTTGTAAACCGGCGCGGCCGCCATGCGGCAGAATGGCGCGCAACGGCGATCCCGATCCGTGCCGGGCGCCCGCCTCGACGGCTCCCGCCGAAGTCGCGGCGACCGGCCCCAGGACGAAGCGAAAACGCATTTACGTCCTCCCTCTTGTAGACCGCTCGGTCCACCCTCATATTGGGGCGACCGATCTGGGACGCGATCACAAGGAATCCCGACTTGAGCGATCTTCTCTCCCGCCGCCTGGCTCTGCTCGGCGCCGCAGCCAACCTGCCCCTGCTGACCGAGTGCCTGCATGGCATCGAGCGCGAATGCCTGCGAGTCGATAGCGACGGCAAGCTGGCGCTCACCCCCCACCCCCGGGCCCTGGGTTCGACCCTGACCCATCCGCAGATCACTACCGACTACTCCGAGGCCTTGCTGGAGTTCATCACGCCCACGGAAACCGACGTCGCCGACACTCTGGGCGATCTCGAGCGCATCCACCGCTTCGCCAGTTCGAAACTGGACGGCGAATACCTGTGGAGCCCATCGATGCCCTGCGAGCTGCCGGACGAGGAGAGCATCCCGATCGCCCGCTACGGCAGCTCGATGATCGGCCGCCTGAAGTACGTCTACCGCAAGGGCCTGGCGCTGCGCTACGGCAAGACCATGCAGTGCATCGCCGGCATCCACTACAACTTCTCCCTGCCGGAGAGGCTCTGGCCGCTGCTGCGCCAGGCCGAAGGCAGCGAGCTGTCGGAACGCGACTACCAGTCCGCCGCCTACATCGCCCTGATTCGCAATTTCCGCCGCTACAGCTGGCTGCTGATGTACCTGTTCGGCGCCTCGCCGGCCCTCGACGCCGGCTTCCTGCGTGGCCGCCCGAGCCAGTTGGAGCGCCTCGACGAACACACGCTCTACCTGCCCTACGCCACCAGCCTGCGGATGAGCGACCTGGGCTACCAGAACAACGCCCAGGCCGGCCTGACGCCCTGCTACAACGACCTGCAGAGCTACATCGACAGCCTGCGCCAGGCGGTCAGCACGCCCTACCCGCCCTACGAGAAGGTCGGCACCAAGCAGGATGGCGAATGGGTGCAGCTGAACACCAACATCCTGCAGATCGAGAACGAGTACTACTCGAGCATCCGGCCAAAGCGCGTCACCTACACCGGCGAGCGTCCGGTGCAGGCCCTGGCCGCTCGCGGCGTGCAGTACGTGGAAGTGCGCTGCCTGGACATCAACCCGTTCCTGCCGCTGGGCATCGACCTGGACGAGGCGCGCTTCCTCGACGCCTTCCTGCTGTTCTGCGCGTTCAGCGACAGCCCGCTGCTGAATGGCGAGTGCAGCGACGCCACCGACAACTTCCTCGCCGTGGTCAAGGAAGGCAGGCGGCCGGGCCTGCAATTGCAACGTCGCGGCCAGCCGGTGGAATTGAAGGTCTGGGCGAACGAGCTGCTCGAACGAATCGCCGACACCGCGGCGCTGCTCGACCGCGCACGCGGCGGCGAAGCCCACGCGGCGGCGCTGGCAGCGCAGCGGGCGAAGGTGGCCGATGCCGAACTGACGCCTTCGGCGCAGGTGCTGAAGGTCATGCGCGAGCGCGGCGAGAGCTTCGAAGCGTTCTCCCTGCGCCAGAGCCGCGAACACGCGGAGTATTTCCGCCAGCATCCGCTGGCCGCCGAAGAGCAGGCACGCTTCGAGAAGATGGCCAGCGACTCCCTGGCCGAACAGACGGAGCTGGAACGCGACCAGGATGGCGACTTCGATACCTTCGTCGCCGCCTACCAGGCGAGCATCCTCGGCCTGATCAGCAACTGAGCGAAGCCGGCGCGCCCCTGCGCCCAGGGACGCGCCGGCGGATCACAGGCTCTTCTCGAATACCTGCGAATTGCGCTGGAAGTTGTACAGCGAGGCCCGCGCCGCCGGTAGCCGTTCGACGCTGCTGGGCTGGAAGCCGCGCTCGCGGAACCAGTGCGCGGTCCGCGTGGTGAGCACGAACAGGGTCTTCAGGCCGAGTCCGCGCGCGCGCTCCTCGATCCGCTCCAACAGTTCGTCGCCACGCCCGCCGTGGCGGTACTCCGGGTTGACCGCCAGACAGGCCAGCTCGCCCGCCTCGGAATCGGCGATCGGGTAGAGCGCGGCGCAGGCGATGATCAGCCCTTCGCGCTCGACGATGCTGAACTGTTCAATCTCGCGTTCCAGCACCTCGCGGGAACGGCGTACCAGGATGCCCTGCTCTTCCAGCGGGCGGATCAGCTCGATCAGCCCGCCAACGTCCTCAATGCCCGCCTCGCGCAACTGTTCGAACTGCTCCTGGGCGACCAGGGTGCCGTTGCCGGTGCGGGTGAACAGCTCGCTGAGCAGCGCGCCGTCCTCGGTGTAGCTGACGATATGGCTGCGCTTGACCCCGGCCCGGCAGGCCTGCGCCGCGGCGTCCAGCAGCTCGGCCTGGTAGCTGTTGCCCAGCCGTTGCAGGTGCGCGGGCACCTGCTGCGGGCGCAGTTCGCGGACCAGCTTGCCGGATGCGTCCAGCAGGCCCTGTTCGGCGCCGTAGAGAATCAGCTTTTCCGCTTCTAGGTCGATGGCGGCGCGCATGGCCACGTCTTCGCAGGCCAGGTTGAAGATTTCCCCGGTCGGCGAGTAGCCCAGCGGCGAGAGCAGGACGATGCTGCGCTCGTCGAGAAGGCGGCCAATGCCCTTGCGGTCGATGCGACGGACCTCGCCGGTATGGTGGTAGTCGACACCCTCGACCACGCCGATCGGCCGCGCGGTGACCAGGTTGCCGCCAGCGACCCGCAGGCGCGCGCCCTGCATCGGCGAGGCGGCCATGTCCATCGACAGCCGCGCCTCGATGGCGATGCGCAGACTACCCACGGCGTCGATGACGCACTCCAGGGTCGGTGCATCGGTCACTCGCAGGTCGCGGTGATAGCGCGGAGCCAGGCCGCGCGCGGCCAGGCGCGCCTCGATCTGCGGACGCGAACCGTGCACCAGCACCAGGCGCGCACCGAGGCTGTGGAGAAGGACCAGGTCGTGGACGATATTGCCGAAATTGGGATGCTCCACCCCTTCGCCGGGGAGCATGACCACGAAGGTGCGGTCCCGGTGCGAGTTGATGTAGGGCGAAGCGTGACGTAACCAGTTGACGTAGTCGGGCATGGTGGGGAAAGCCTGTCATTTCGTGAGCGAGAGCAAAGCGTGAGCGGCCGGGACGGCCCGAAGGGCGCCGTTATCGTCGTCGCAGCAACATCGACAGGCTTCTCCTCACTTTCTGGTTAACGAGACGGATGGATCATGCGCGAGTTTAAACCCTCGGCGGCCCCCCGGCCGCGGGATTCGACCATGGTACGGGGCCTGGGGCCGGAACGAACCGTTTTACCACTATTTTTGAAAAAAACTATCCGAAAACCCCGGTTAACTCGCACAGCGCTTTTTCGCTAGGCTGCCTCGTTCGCCGTGCCGTCCGGCGCGCAACCACGCGAACGAGGAAAATCCATGAGCGAATACTTCCATCACGTCCTGATCGGACTGCTCGCCGTGCTTCCGGTGGCCAACCCGCTGACCAGCGTCTCGCTACTGCTCGGCCTCGGCGGCAGCCTGCCGCCGGCGGAGCGCAACCGGCAGATATTCAAGGCCAGCCTCTACGTGGCGCTGATCATGCTGGTCAGCTTCTACGGCGGCAGCCTGGTGATGCAGGTGTTCGGCATCTCCATTCCCGGCCTGCGCATCGCCGGCGGGCTGATCGTCGCCTATATCGGTTTCACCATGCTGTTCCCCGCCACCACGCCGGACGAAACCGAAGTCCAGCACGACCTGCTGTCGGACGAGGAAAAGATCACCCCGCACTTCCGCGACCTGTCCTTCGTTCCGCTGGCCCTGCCGGGTACCGCGGGGCCGGGGACCATCGCCCTGGTGGTCAGCTCGGCGTCGACGCTGCAATCCACCTACGGAAGCATTCCGCTGTTCATCCACCTCGCGGCGATCACCGTCACCCTGCTCACCGCGCTGATCTTCTGGATCGCCCTGCAAAGCTCCGGGCGCATCATGAAGTTCCTCGGCGAATCCGGGATCGACGCCATCTCGCGAGTGGTCGGCTTCCTGCTGGTGGCGATGGGCGTGCAGTTCGTCATCAACGGCGGCTTCGAGCTGGTCGCCGGCCACGCCGCGCTTCAGTCGGCGGCGGGCGTCAGGCAGTAATGCTGGATCAGCCGGCGCAGCACGCCGACCATCGGTTCGATACGCGCCAGTTCGAGGTGCTCGTCGGGCTGGTGGGCACAGGCGATGTCGCCGGCACCGAGGACCAGGGTCTCGCTGCCCAGGCGCTGGAAGTACGGCGCCTCGGTACCGAACGCCACGGCCTCGGCGCGATGCCCGGTCAGGCGTTCGGCGACGCGTACCAGTTCGCTGTCCTGCGCCTGTTCGAACGGCGGCACGGCAGGGAACAGCGGCTGGTAGTCGATGCTCACCTGGTGCCGTTCGGCCAGCGGCCGCAGGCGCTGGCGGATCGCCTCGCGCAACTGCTCAGGCTGCATGCCGGGTAGCGGGCGCAGGTCGAATTCCAGCGAACACTGGCCGCAGATGCGGTTGGGATTGTCGCCGCCGTGGATGCAACCGAAGTTCAGGGTCGGCTGGGGCACGCTGAACTGCGGGTTGTTCCAGGCCCGCTGCCATTCCCCGCGCAGCGCCATCAGCTCGCCGATGGTCGCGTGCATGGCCTCCAGGGCGCTACGGCCGAGGTTCGGATCGGACGAATGGCCGCTCTGCCCGAGAATCTCGATGCGCTCCATCATCACCCCCTTGTGCAGGCGGATCGGCCGCAGGTTGGTCGGCTCGCCGATCACCGTGGCGCGACCCAGCGGTCGCCCGCTTTCGGCGAGGGCACGGGCGCCGGCCATCGAGCTTTCCTCGTCGCAGGTGGCGAGGATCATCAGCGGCTGGCGGAACGGCTGGTCGAGCAGCGGCAGCAAGGCCTCGATGGCCAGCGGGAAGAAGCCCTTCATGTCGCAACTGCCGAGGCCGTACCAGCGGCCGTCGCGCTCGTCCAGGCGCAGCGGATCGCTGCTCCACAGCGCTTCGTCGTAGGGCACGGTATCGGTGTGGCCGGCCAGCACCAGCCCGCCGGGACCGCTGCCGTAGCTGGCCAGCAGGTTGAACTTGCCCGGCGAGACTTCCCGGATCTCGCAGCGGAAGCCTAGATCGCCCAGCCAGGAGGCCAGCAGGTCGACCACCGGGCGGTTGGTCTGGTCCAGCTCGGGCTGGGTGCAACTGACGGAAGACGCGGCGATCAGCGCGCCGAACTGGTCTTTCAGAGACGGCAACGGCATGGGACTCTCCACACGGATCGAGCCCCATCATGGCCTATCGCGGCAGTGGATAAAACCGTCCGTTCCGGTTCCGCCTGCGCCAGCCGACGAAGATCGCGCTCAGGCGCCGAACAGCGCGCGCAGGACCAGGAAGAACAGGATCGCCAGCACCGCGCCGGCCGGCAGGGTCACTACCCAGGACAGGAAGATCGAGCCGATCACCCGCAGGTTGAGCGCGCCGATGCCGCGCGCCATGCCGATGCCGAGCACCGCGCCGACCAGGGTATGGGTGGTGGATACCGGCAGGCCGATGGCCGAGGCGCCAACCACCGTGGAGGCGGTCGCCAGCTCGGCGGCGAAGCCGCGGCTGGGGGTCAGCTCGGTGATCTCCCGGCCGATGGTGGCGATCACCCGGTAGCCATAGGTAGCCAGGCCGATGACGATGCCCACCGCGCCCAGCAGCAGTACCCAGGACGGCACCGGCGAACGGCTCACCAGATCCAGGTCGCCGCCGGCCTGGACCACCGCGACGACCGCCGCCACCGGGCCGATGGCGTTGGCCACGTCGTTGGCACCATGGGCGAAAGCCATGGAGCAGGCGGTGAAGATCATCAGCACCGCGAAGACCCGCTCGACGCTGGCGAAGCCGCCACGCGGATCGGCTCCGCCAGTGGGTCGGATACGCAACAGCAGGACGATACCCAGGCCCATCACCAGGCCGCCGGCGAGCAACGCCAGACCCAGCGTCTGGAGGCCGGAAAGCTCCAGGCCGACATGCTTCAGGCCCTTGCCGACGGTCATCAGCGCGACCATGAAGCCCGCCAGGAACATGTACAGCGGCACGTAGCGGCGCGCGCTGCGGAACGGGTCCTCGGCATGCAGTACCAGCCACTGCACGCTCCTGAACAGGGCGAAGGCGAGCAGCCCGGACAGCACCGGCGTCACCACCCAACTGGCGACGATCGGGCCGATCGCGCTCCAGTGCACCGCGTGCACCGAGACACCGACCGAGGCGAAGCCGATGATCGCGCCGACGATGGAGTGGGTGGTCGACACCGGCCAGCCCTTGATCGTCGCCAGCAACAGCCAGACCCCGGCGGCCAGCAAGGCCGAGAGCATGCCGAAGACCAGCAGGTCGGGGGTCATGTACTGCGGATCGACGATGCCGCTCCTGATCGTTTCGGTGACCTCGCCGCCGGCGAAGTAGGCACCGCAGAACTCGAAGACCATCGCCACCAGGATCGCCTGGCGGATGGTCAGCGCCCGTGAGCCCACCGAGGTGCCCATGGCGTTGGCGACGTCGTTGGCGCCGACGCCCCAGGCCATGAAGAAACCGAACAGGCAGGCGAGTACAAGGAAGGCGAAGCCGTGGTCGGCGATCAAGGACATGGGCGGGGATCCGTATGCGGGCAGAAGGCGGAAAGAAACCTGGCGCTCAACGCGCCAGCAATTGCTCCAGGCGGTTGCCGACCCGCTGGGCGCGGTCGGCGACATCGCCGATCCATTCGATGATCTGGTAGAGGAACATCACGTCCACCGGCGGCAGCTCGCTTTCCAGACGGAACAGCTCGCGGCGTACCTCGACCTGGATGCGGTCGGTATCGTTCTCGATCGCCTCGAGTTCCTCCACCATGCTCTCCACCAGACTGGTCTCGCGCCCGCCGAAGCCGGTCTCGAGCAGTTCGTTGAGTTCGTTGACCACCCGCAACGCCTGGGCGCTGGCGTCCACCGAGCGCTGCACGTAGGCGAGCATCTGGCCCTGCAGCGGCAGCGGGATGCGCATGCGCCGGCCCAGCATCAGCCCGGCGATGTCCTTGGCGCGATTGGCGACTTTGTCCTGTACACTGAGCAGCTCCAACAGATCGGAGCGCGGCACCGGAAGGAACAGGCTCTTGGGCAGGTGCATCCGGACGTTCTTCTTCAGCCGATCGGCTTCCTGCTCCAGTCGCACCATGTCCTGCTGAACCTGTTCGACCTGCGCCCAGTCCTCGGCGATCACCGCGCGGAAGAACGGCAACAGGCCGGCCGCGCATTCGTGGGCCTTGGCGATGTGCTGCTGCATCGGCCCGATCGGCGAACGGCCGAACAGGCTGATGAACGGATTGGTCGGCATGGAACGCCTCCCTGGTGGAAATGCCGAAAAGTATAGGCCACCCACCCCGCGCGCCTTTGATCTGGAACACCTTCACCCGCGGACGCCTGGCGTCCCGAGCCGGACATCGCCCCATGCAGAAAGAAACCGAAATCAAACTCCGCGTCAGCCGCGCCACCCTGGAAGCCTTGCAGGAGCACCCGTTGCTGAAGAAACGCAACAAATCGGGCTGGGAGCGCCGCGAACTGTACAACCAGTACTACGACACCCCCGGCCGCGAGCTGGCCCGGGCCAAGGTCGCGCTGCGCATGCGCCGCGACGGCGAGCAGTACATCCAGACGCTGAAGAGCCGCGGGCAGAGCGTGGCCGGGTTGTCCGAACGCAACGAGTGGGACTGGTACCTGGAAAAGAACAAGCTCGACCTAAAGAAACTCGACGACAAGTGCTGGCCGGCGGCCCTCAAGGACCTCGACAAGAAGCAGCTCAAGCCGATCTTCAGCACCGACTTCGTCCGCCAGCGCGCCGAGATCGCCTGGGGCCGCGGCAAGGCCAGGGTAGTCGTGGAGGCGGCGCTCGACCTGGGCAAGGTGGTCGCCGGCGACAACCAGGAGGAAATCTGCGAACTGGAGCTGGAACTGCGCCAGGGCGATGCCGCCGCGCTGCTCGAGCTGGCCGCGGAACTGGCCGCCGACCTGCCGCTGATGCCCTGCGACATCAGCAAGGCCGAGCGCGGCTACCGCCTGTTCGACCCGAACAGCTACGAGGTCGATCCCCCGGCCCAGAAACTGCTGGCGGAAACCCCGCTGGACGGTGCCTTCGCCGCCATCGCCTGGTACCTGCTCGGCAGCAGCCAGCGACTGGCCGAACAGTATCGTTTCAACGGCCACTGGCGCCTGCTGGAGGACTGGCTGCAACACCTGCAGGACCTGCGTACCCTGCTCGGCAGCCTCGGCCAGGCGGTGCCACGCGCCAGCAGTCGCGAGCTGCGCGAAGCGCTGGACGCTCTCCTCGCCGACTGGGCGCCGCGCATCGAGCGCGGCCGTGACGACGAGACGCTACGCCAGCAGGCGCCGCAACTGTTCCGCGGCGAACTCGACGAGACCCGCTGGGGTCTGTTCTCCCTGAATGCCTCGCGCTGGCTGCTGGCCAAGGCCTGGACCGAGTCGCGCAACGAGCGCGGCAACCGCCAGGGCGCCGCCGCGCTGGGCAAATGGCTGCTGCGCAGCCTTGCCGAAGAAGCCCAGGCCACGCCGCTGGCGCGCGCCCACCAGCATCCCGAGCTGCTCCCCGACCAAGCGCCGCGCCTGCAGCGCATGCTTACCTGGTTGCGCCTGGCGCGCGGCGTGCTCGACCTGCCGGAAGCCGACCGCCTCTACGGCGAACTGGCCAAGTTGCTGGAGCTGCTGCGGCAACCTGTCGATGTCGAGCGCCTGGCTGCCCGCGCCACGCAGGCCCATACTGTGCTGACGCTCAAACCCTGGAAGGCGCTGATGAAATAAGCTTCGCCGCTACCGCCATCATCCGAAGGGAGTCTGCATGTCCGTGTTCGCCACCGCCGCCCAGGACCGCCTGCTGGACCTCGGCGACCTGCTCCGCGAGCTGGTCGCCCAGGGCCGGGTCGGGCAGGAGCAGGCCGAACAGTGCCTGGCGATCCGCCGCAGCGCGGTGCGCAACCAGCAGCATCCGCTGGAGTTCCTCGCCGCGCAGCAGGTCGAGGATCTCAAGCGCCCCGGACGCAAGCTCGACCTGGAGACCCTCACCCAGTGGCTGGCCGAGTACGCCGGCCAGCCCTACCTGCGCATCGACCCGCTGAAGATCGACGTCGCCGCGGTGACTCCGCTGATGTCCTACGCCTTCGCCCAGCGCCATGGCATCCTCGCCGTCGCGCTGAGTCCGGAGGAAGTCACCATCGCCAGCGCCCAGCCCTTCGTACAGGGCTGGGAAAGCAACCTGGTGCATGTGCTCAAGCGACCGATCAAGCGGGTGGTGGCGAACCCGGCGGACATCCAGCGCTACACCGTCGAGTTCTTCCGCCTGGCCCGCTCGGTCAGCGGCGCCACCTCGCCGGACCAGAAGATCAGCGGCGTCGGCAACTTCGAACAGTTGCTCAACCTCGGCGCCGCCGACCAGGAGCCGGACGCCAACGACGCGCACATCGTCACCATCGTCGACTGGCTGTTCCAGTACGCCTTCCAGCAGCGCGCCAGCGACATCCACATCGAGCCGCGCCGCGAGCAGGGCACCGTGCGCTTCCGTATCGACGGCGTGCTGCACAACGTCTACCAGTTCCCGCCGCAGGTGACCATGGCGGTGGTCAGCCGCCTGAAGTCACTGGGACGGATGAACGTGGCGGAGAAACGCAAGCCGCAGGACGGCCGGGTCAAGACCAAGACCCCGGACGGCGCCGAGGTGGAGCTGCGCCTGTCGACCCTGCCCACCGCCTTCGGCGAGAAGATGGTGATGCGCATCTTCGACCCCGAGGTGCTGCTCAAGAGCTTCGACCAGCTCGGCTTCTCCGCCGACGACCTGCGCCGCTGGCAGAGCATGACCAGCCAGCCCAACGGCATCATCCTGGTCACCGGCCCCACCGGCTCGGGCAAGACCACCACGCTCTACACCACGCTCAAGCAACTGGCCACCGATGAGGTGAACGTCTGCACCATCGAGGACCCGATCGAGATGATCGAGCCCTCGTTCAACCAGATGCAGGTCCAGCACAACATCGACCTGACCTTCGCCAGCGGCGTACGCGCCCTGCTGCGGCAGGACCCGGACATCATCATGGTCGGCGAGATCCGCGACCTGGAGACCGCCGAGATGGCGATCCAGGCGGCGCTCACCGGGCACCTGGTGCTCTCCACCCTGCACACCAACGACTCCCCCACGGCGATCACCCGCCTGCTCGAACTGGGCGTACCCTACTACCTGATCCGCGCCACGGTGCTAGGGGTCATGGCCCAGCGCCTGGTGCGCACGCTCTGCCCGCACTGCAAGGCGCCGATGCAACTGGCGGACAGCGACTGGCACGAACTGACCCGCCCCTGGAGCGCCCCGCCGCCCAGCGGCGCGCACCAGGCCGTGGGTTGCCTGGAGTGCCGCGACACCGGCTATCGCGGGCGCGCCGGCGTCTATGAAATCATGCTGCTCAGCGATAGCCTGAAAGAACTGATCACCGCCGACACCGACCTGGTCGCCCTGCGCCGCCAGGCGTACAAGGAAGGCACCCGCAGCCTGCGCCTGTCCGGCGCGCAGAAGGTCGCCGCAGGTATCAGTACGCTGGAGGAAGTACTGCGGGTGACCCCGCAGAGCGAACAGAAGTAGCGGCACATCCCGTCGGCGGAGTTCCGACGGTTGCACGGCACAACGCCGGACGGGCCTGCCAGGCCCACAGACAAGGATGTAGACGATGACGAGCGTTCCCCCCGCCGTCCCCGCGCCGACGCTCCCCAGCCGCGGCGCACCGCACCTGCGGCGAGCCGCGAGCGGCGTCCCTGGCTCGATGTGGCTCGGCCGGCCGCCGAGCCGGCGCTGAGGGCCGGCCGATGGAAATCCTGCTGCTACGCCTGGACTTCTGGGACTGGCTGGCCTTCGGTACCGTCCTCCTGCTCCTGGAAATCTTCGGTGCCGGCGGCTATCTGCTGCGGGTCGGCCTCACCGCCGCTTGTGTCGGTGCGCTCGGCGCGCTCCTGCCGGGACTGGCCTGGCCTTGGCAGGTAGGGCTGTTCGTCCTGCTCTCCGGGCTGGTCGCCGCCTTGCATCGACGCCGTCGCCGCAAGGCCGGTAGCGTCGAGGAAACGCCAGGGTTGCAGCGACGCGGCGACGACCTGTTCGGCCGCACCTTTCCCTTGCACCGGGCGATCGTCGGCGGGCTCGGCGAGCTGCGCGTCGAGGACGCGTCGTGGCTGGTCAGCGGTCCCGACCTGCCGCGCGGCGCCCTGGTCCGGGTCACCGGCCAGGACGGCGCCCTGCTGCACGTCGAGCCTGCTGCGCCTTGAATCGCTGTAGCTCCCGGCCGGCGGGGGCTGTACGGCAGCGGAAAAAGCGACCGGACGGTCATCCCCACTGGAACTCCGGGACGGCAAACGCGATCTGATGTAACACGCAGCCCCCTATCAGGAGTTCCCCCATGCGTTCCGTCAAACTCGCCGCCGCCACCCTGGTCATCGCCGCCCTGCCGCTGGGCTCGGCCATGGCCGATACCTTCTGGCGCAACATCATTTCCTCGGGTGCCACCACGGCCTCCACCTACCTGACCTTCCGCCACGACCACAAGCTGATCGTCGCCGCGCAGGACGACGCCGGCAGCTACATCGCCAGCGACGGCGCGATCCGCGGGCCGTACCTGGAAGCCGCCCTGCAAAAGCTGCGCAACGACAACCCGGACCTGCAGGCCAGCGACATGGAACTGGCCAGCGCGATCCTCGCCGGCGGCGAGCAGTCCGCCGTCCAGCAGTAGGCCACGGCGACCTCGCCTCCGCCCGGAGGCGAGGTCACTCGCGGTAGTCGTCCAGCGGCACGCAGGCGCAGAACAGGTTGCGGTCGCCGTAGACGTTGTCCACCCGGTTAACCGCCGGCCAGTACTTGAACGCCCGCGCATGTTCGCTCGGGGTCACCGCCTCGGCGATCTCGTAGGGTCTCTGCCAGATCCCGGTGACGTCGGCCAGGGTATGCGGCGCCCGTTTCAGCGGGTTGTCCTCCGCCGGCCAGGCGCCGCTCTCCACCTTGCCGATCTCGGCCCTGATGCTCAGCATCGCCTCGACGAAGCGATCCAGCTCCGCCTTCGACTCGCTCTCGGTCGGCTCCACCATCAGCGTGCCCGGCACCGGGAAGGACATGGTCGGGGCGTGGAAGCCGTAGTCCATCAGGCGCTTGGCCACGTCTTCCTCGGTTATCCCGGTCTGCGCCTTGAGCGGTCGCAGGTCGAGGATGCATTCGTGGGCGACGCGCTCGTTGCGCCCGCGGTAGAGCACCGGGAACGCCCCGTCCAGGCGGTTCGCCAGGTAGTTGGCGGAGAGGATCGCCACCTCGCTGGCGTCGGCCAGCTGCGGGCCCATCATGGCGATGTACATCCAACTGATCGGCAGGATGCTGGCGCTGCCCCATGGCGCCGCGCTGACCGCGTCGTTCAGCGGGTTCGGCCCTTCGACGCGGATCACCGGATGGTTGGCGACGAACGGCGCCAGGTGCCGCTTGACCCCGATCGGCCCCATGCCCGGCCCGCCACCACCATGGGGGATGCAGAAGGTCTTGTGCAGGTTCATGTGCGAGACGTCCGCGCCGATGTCCGCCGGTCGCGCCAGGCCGACCTGGGCGTTGAGGTTGGCGCCGTCCATGTAGACCTGGCCGCCGTGGCGGTGGACCACTTCGCAGATCTCGCCTATCCCCTCCTCGTAGACGCCGTGGGTCGAGGGATAGGTGATCATCAGGCAGGACAGCCGGTCGCCCGCCTCGGCCGCCTTGAGGCGCAGGTCGTCGAGGTCGACGTTGCCGCGGGGATCGCACTCAACGATCACCACCCGCATGCTGGCCATGATCGCCGAGGCCGGGTTGGTGCCATGCGCCGATGCGGGGATCAGGCAGATGTCGCGCTGGCTATCGCCGCGGCTCTGGTGGTAGCGGCGGATCGCCAGCAACCCGGCATATTCGCCCTGTGCTCCCGAGTTCGGCTGCATGCAGATGGCGTCGAAGCCGGTGATCGCCCGCAGCCAGGCTTCCAGTTCGTCGATCATCCGGCGATAGCCCTCGGCCTGCTCGCGCGGCACGAACGGATGCAGTTCGGCGAATTCCGGCCAGGTGATGGGGATCATTTCGCTGCTGGCGTTGAGCTTCATGGTGCAGGAGCCGAGCGGGATCATCGCCTGGTTCAGCGCCAGGTCCTTGCCTTCCAGCTGGCGCAGGTAGCGAAGCATCTCGGTCTCGCTGTGGTGGGCGTTGAACACCGGATGCTGCAGGTAGGCCGAAGTGCGTTGCAGGACTGCCGGGATGCCGTCGGCCACCGCCCCGCCATCCAGGTGCGCGACATCCAGCCCGTGGCCGGCGCCGAGGAAGATCTCGAACAGGGTCGCCAGGGTCGCCGCGTCACAGGTTTCGTCGAGGCTCAGGGCCAGCCGCCGGTCGTCGACCACGCGCAGGTTGACCCGTGCCGCCCGCGCCCGTTCGAGGATCGCCGCCTGACGCTCGCCGACCTCGTAGGTCAGGGTGTCGAAGAAGTGCCGGTTGAGCCGCCGCAGTCCCTTGCTTTCCAGGCCCGCCGCCAGCAGCGCGGTCAGGCGCTGGACGCGTTGGGCGATGCGTTTCAGCTCCTGTGGCCCATGGTAGACGGCATACAGCGAAGCAATGTTGGCCAGCAGCACCTGGGCGGTGCAGATGTTCGAGTTGGCCTTTTCCCGACGGATGTGCTGCTCGCGGGTTTGCAGGGCCATGCGCAACGCCGGGTTGCCGCGGGCGTCGCGGGAAACGCCGATGATCCGCCCCGGCATTGCCCGCTTGTACCCTTCGCGGGTGGCGAAGAACGCCGCGTGCGGCCCGCCGTAGCCCATCGGTACGCCAAAGCGCTGGGCGCTGCCGAGCACCACGTCGGCACCGAGTTCCCCCGGCGGGGTCAGCAACAACAGGGCGAGCAGGTCGCTGGCGACGCAAGCCAGCGCCTGTTGGCCGTGCAACGCCTCGATAAGCGGGCGCAGGTCGCGGATCTCGCCGCGACTGTCCGGGTATTGCAGCAAGGCGCCGAACACCGCGTGGGCGGCAAGATTGTCCGGCTCGTCGACGACCAGCTCGAAACCGAACGCCTCGGCGCGGGTACGCAACACCGAAACGGTCTGCGGATGGCAATGCGCATCGACGAAGAACCGGTTGCTCCTGGCCTTTGCCACCCGCCTGGCCAGGGCCATGGCCTCGGCGGCGGCGGTGGCTTCGTCGAGCAGCGAGGCGCTGGCCAGGTCGAGTCCGGTGAGGTCGATGGTCAGTTGCTGGAAATTCAGCAGCGCTTCCAGGCGGCCCTGGGCGATTTCCGGCTGGTAGGGCGTATAGGCGGTGTACCAGCCGGGATTCTCCAGCACGTTGCGGAGGATCACCGGCGGCGTCACTGTGCCGTAGTAGCCCATGCCGATCAGGCTGGTCCAGCGCTGGTTGAGCCCGGCGTAGCCGCGCAGGCGCGCCAGGGCGGCCTGTTCGTCGAGCGCGGCGGGCAGTTCCAGCGGCCGGTTGAGGCGGATCGCCGGCGGCACCGTCTGCACGATCAGTTCGGCGCGAGTGGAAACTCCGAGGAAGTCCAGCATGGCCTGCTGTTCCGCTGGATCGGGGCCGAGGTGGCGGCGCAGGAAGGCATCGGCGGGCTGGAGCTGGGCGAGGGACGGCGTCTGCGACATGGCTTCGGTCTCGTTGGGGGCGGCATCGCCCTGCCAGCGATCGTCGCCGAACGGATATCGAATGAGAAAGCAACGACGGCGAAAACGCATTTCGCCGCTGCAAAAAGAACAAAGCCTCGAATGATCGAGGCCTTGTCCAAGGATAGCGGGTTTTGTCGCGACTACGCGGCGGCTCAGCCTTCCGCGTCGACGGCGGCCTGGTAGCCAGCGGCGTCGAGCAGCTTGTCCAGCTCGGCCGGATTGCTCGGCTTGAGCTTGAAGAACCAGGACGCGTACGGGTCGTTGTTGACGTCTTCCGGGGTGTCGGCCAGGGCTTCGTTGATGGCGATGACTTCGCCGCCGATCGGCGAATAGATGTCGGAGGCGGCCTTCACCGACTCGACCACGCCCGCTTCCTGCCCGGCGGCGAGGGTCTTGCCCAGCTCCGGCAGCTCGATGAAGACCACATCGCCAAGGGCTTCCTGGGCATGGTCGGAAATGCCCACGGTAACGCTGCCGTCGGCTTCCAGGCGAGCCCATTCGTGGCTCTGGGCGTAACGCAGTTCGGCGGGAATATTGCTCATCTTGTTTTCCTCGAAGTCGGGGGCGACGGCGGTCGCCATTGCCAGGTTAGATCAGGGGCTTGCCGTGACGCACGAAACTGGGCTGGACCACCCGTACCGGGTACCACTTGCCGCGGATTTCCACCTCGGCGCGGTCGCCGGTGGCGGCCGGCACGCGGGCCAGCGCGATGGACTTGTTCAGGGTAGGCGAAAAGCTGCCGCTGGTGATCTCCCCCTCACCAATGCCAGCTACCCGCACCACCTGGTGGGCGCGCAGCACGCCGCGCTCCTCCAGAACCAGGCCGACCAGCTTCGGCTGGTCGCCGGCGGCCTTCTGCGCTTCCAGCGCGCGGCGGCCGACGAAGTCCCGCGCAACCGGCTCCCAGGCTACGGTCCAGCCCATGTTGGCGGCAAGCGGGGAAACGCTTTCGTCCATGTCCTGGCCGTAGAGATTGAGCCCGGCCTCCAGGCGCAGCGTATCGCGCGCACCCAGGCCCGCCGGGGAGATCCCGGCGCCAACCAGCTCGTTGAGGAAACCCGGCGCCTCGGCGGCCGGCAGCATGATTTCCAGGCCGTCCTCGCCGGTGTAGCCGGTGCGGGCGATGAACCAGTCGCCCTCGGCACGGCCCTGGAACGGCTTGAGTTCGCGTATCAGCGCGGCGCGTGCCGGGGATACCAGTTCGGAGCTGTGCACGCGGGCGTTGGGGCCCTGGATGGCGAGCATCGCCAGGTCGCCGCGTTCCTGCAGGTCGACCTTGAAGCCGGCGGCCTGCGCCTGCATCCAGGCGATGTCCTTGTCGCGGGTGGAAGCATTGACCACCACCCGGTAGCCGTGCTCGGTCAGGTAGACGATCAGGTCGTCGACCACCCCGCCCTCTTCGTTGAGCATCGCGCTGTAGAGCGCCTTGCCGGTTTCGCCGAGACGCGCCACGTCGTTCGCCAGGAGATGCTGCAGATAGGCCGTGGCCTGCTCGCCGGCGACGTCGACCACGGTCATGTGGGACACGTCGAAGACGCCGCAGTCACGCCGGACCTGATGGTGCTCCTCGACCTGCGAACCGTAGTGCAGCGGCATGTCCCAACCGCCGAAATCGACCATCTTGGCGCCGAGCGCGACGTGCAGCTCGTAAAGCGGGGTGCGCAATCCCATGGGTATTCTCCTTCCGGGCGTAGCGGGTGCCGTCGGCAGGGACCGCCGGCACGAAATCGCGCGCATTGTAGCCGCAAGCCCCGGAGCAGGACACCATGGAAGCGTGCCGCGATCCGTGCATAGACCCTACGACCTGCATGGATACTGGGCTCAGCGATCTGAATGATGGGCAGAACGACGAATCAACCCGACCACCGGTAGCAGGCCGACCAGCACCAGGGTCAGGGCCGGCAGCGAGGCGCGCGCCCATTCGCCCTCGCTGGTCATCTCGAAGATCCGTACGGCCAGGGTGTCCCAACCGAAGGGACGCATCAGCAGGGTCGCCGGCATCTCCTTGAGCACGTCGACGAAGACCAGCAGCGCGGCGCTCAGCGAGGCCGGCAGCAACAGCGGCAGGTAGACCCGCAGGAACAGCAGCGGGCCGCCCACGCCGAGGCTGCGCGAAGCTTCCGGCAGCGACGGGCGGATCCGCGCCAGCCCGCTTTCCAGCGGCCCGTAGGCCACCGCCATGAAACGGATCAGGTAGGCCAGCAGCAGGGCGAACAGACTGCCCAGCAGCAGCGGCTTGCCGGCGCCGCCGAGGGCGCTGGAAAGCGGGATCACCCAGTGATTGTCCAGCCAGCTGAAGGCCAGCATGATCGAAACCGCCAGGACCGAGCCCGGCAGCGCATAACCGAGGTTGCCCAGGCCCACCGCGCCGCGGATAGCGCGGGTCGGCGCCAGGCGCACGGCGAAGGCCAGCAGCAGGGCCACGGCGACCGTCGCCAGCGCGGCGATGCCGCCCAGCGTCAGGGTATGGCCGATCAGGTCCCAGTAGCGCTCGTCGAGGTCGAAACGGCCCTGGCGCCAGAACCAGACAACCAGTTGCGCCACGGGAATCACGAAGGCGCAGAGGAACACCAGCCCGCACCAGGCGCTCGCCGCCAGCGCCCTGGCGCCGCGCAGGCGGTACAGCGGCGCGCCGCGCGGACGCTCGCTGGCGGCCTTGGCTCGGCCTCGCGTGTGGCGCTCGCCGAGCAGCACCAGGCATACCCCGAGCAACAACAGGCTGGCCAGCTGGGCGGCGCTGGAGAGGCTGTAGAAGCCGTACCAGGTCTTGTAGATGGCGGTGGTGAAGGTGTCGAAGTTGAACACCGATACCGCGCCGAAGTCGGCCAGGGTTTCCATCACCGCCAGCGCCAGGCCGGCGCCGATCGCCGGCCGCGCCATCGGCAGGGCGACCCGCAGGAACGCCTGCCAGGGCGACAGGCCGAGAACCCGCGCGGCTTCCATCAGGCCCTTGCCCTGGGCGATGAAGGCGCTGCGCGCGAGCAGGTAGACATAGGGATAGAACACCAGCACCAGGACCAGGATCACCCCGCCGGTGGAGCGTACGCGCGGCAACCGCAGGCCGCTGCCGAGCCACTCGCGCAGCAGGCTCTGCACCGGTCCGGCGAAATCCAGCAGGCCGACGAAGACGAACGCCAGGACGTAGGCCGGGATCGCGAACGGCAACATCAGCGCCCAGTCCAGCCAGCGCCGCCCGGGGAATTCGCAGAGGCTGGTGAGCCAGGCCAGGCTGACCCCGAGCAGAGTCACGCCGATGCCGACGCCGAGCACCAGGGTCAGGGTGTTGCCGAGCAGGCGCGGCAACTGGGTATCCCACAGGTGGCTCCAGATTTCCCGGTCGATCTCCAGCCAGCTCAGCAGCAGCACGCTGAGCGGCAGCAGCACCAGCGCGGCAACGGTGAAGGTGATGGGGTACCAGCGGCGGGGAGCGGGATGGGCCACGAAATCCTCGGTGCGGAACGAACGACGCCCCGCTCGGACGAGCCGGGGCGTCGAGTATAACCGGCGGTCAGTTCCAGCCGGCGCGGTCCATCAGGCGAATCGCCTCGGCCTGGCGCTTGCCGGCAACTTCCACCGGGATGCTGTCGGCCTTGAAGCTGCCCCAGCTGGCGACTTCGGCTGACGGCGCGACCTGCGGGTTAGCCGGGAATTCCTGGTTGATCCCGGCGAACAGCGCCTGGGCGTCGGGCCCGGTCATCCATTCCACCAGCGCCTTGGCTGCCTCGGGATGCGGCGCGTGGCGAGTCAGGCCGATGCCCGACAGGTTGACGTGGACGCCGCGGTCGGCCTGGTTCGGCCAGAACAGCTTGACCCGCAGGTTCGGGTTCTGCTTGTGCAGGCGCCCGTAGTAGTAGGTATTGACGATGCCGACGTCGCACTGGCCGGCGTCCACCGCCTGGATCACCGCGTTATCGTCGGCGAATACGTCGGTGGCCAGGTTGTTCACCCAGCCCTGGAGGATTTCCTCGGTCTTCTGCGCCCCGTGGGTCTCGATCAGGGTCCCGGTCAGCGACTGGTTGTAGACCTTCTTCGCCGTGCGCAGGCACAGGCGGCCTTCCCATTGCTTGTCGGCCAGGGCTTCGTAGGTGCTCAGCTCTTCCGGCTTGACCCGCTCGGTGGAGTAGACGATGGTCCGCGCGCGCAGCGACAGTCCGGTCCAGCTATCGGTGCTGGAACGATACTGCGAGGGAATGTTCCGTTCGATGGTGGCCGACTTGAACGGTTGCAGCAGGCCCATCTGCTCGGCCTGCCAGAGGTTGCCGGCGTCCACGGTGAGCAGCAGGTCGGCCGGGGTGTTAGCGCCTTCGGCCTTGATCCGCGCCATCAGCGGCGCTTCCTTGTCGGTGATGAACTTGACCTTCACGCCGGTCTTGCTGGTGTAGGCATCGAACACCGGCTTGATCAGTTCGTCGATGCGCGAGGAATACACCACCACTTCGTCGGCGGCCTGGGCCAGGCCGGTGATGCCCAGGGCCAGGGCGGCGAGTAGAGCTTTGCTTGCCTGCATGAAGAACAGCCTCGTCAGCGGAACGTAGGCACGAATGATAAGAAATCTCGCTTGCGAACCCGCGCGACTAAATGTGTCGGGGTGTTTCGCCTGCGTCCAGGCCACCGAGGATGGCGAGGAACGCCTCCACCGCGGCGCTGCGGCCATGGCGGCGGGTGAAGACGAGGAAATCGGCCAGCGCCTCGGGCTCGGCCAGCGGGCGATAGACGACTCCGGCCCGGGCCAGCGCGGTGCTGCAACGCGGCACCAGGGCAACGCCCTGGCCGGCCGCGACCAGGGCGATGATCGAGGTGATCTGGCGTCCGGCCGGTCCCCTCGTCAGCGCCAGCCCGGCCTTCCGGTAGAGGCGCTCGATCAGTTCGTTGAGGCCGGAGCCGTAGTCCAGTGGAAACAGGATCAGCGGCCGATCACGCAGATCGTACAGGTCGATCCGCTCTTGCCGCGCCAGCGGATCGCCGTTGGGCACGGCCACCACCAGCGGCTCGCCGCCCAGGGCCAGCACCTCGATGCCGACCTGGCCTTCCGGCGGCGGCAGGCGCCCCAGCCCCACATCGATGCCGCCTTCGGCGATCTGCGCCCATTGCGCCGCCGAAGCGCCTTCGAGCAGCTCCAGTTGCACCTCCGGATGGCGCTCGCGGAACAGTCGGATCGCCTCGGTGAACAGGTCCGACAGGGCGATGGAGCTGGCGTAGCCGAGGGTCAGGTGGCCGGCCAGCCCCTGCGCCAGCTTGCGGGCGAAGCCGGCGGTGCGCTCCAGTTGGTCCAGCAGGGCGCGTGCGTAAGGCAGGAACAGGCTGCCCTCGGCGGTGAGGGTCACCGCCCGGCTGGAGCGGTCGAACAGGCGAAAGCCCAGCTCTTCCTCCAGCGCGGATATCTGCCGGGTCAAGGGCGGCTGCGCCATGTGCAGGCGCTGGGCGGCGCGGCCGAAATGCAGGGTTTCGGCAACGGCTGCGAAGCAGCGCAGGCGGCGTAGGTCGAGCATGCGGTTCCTCGGTATCGATCGGTCCTGAATCGGTATTGGCCAGCCCGTCGGGAGCGCCCCTATAACAGGGGGTTTCTCGTCCAGGCAGAGCGTTCCATGAATTCGTCCCAGGGTTTCCCCCGCCTCGCGCTGTTTCTCTGCGGTTGCGCTGCGTTCCTCAATCTCTATACCACCCAGGGCATCTTCGACGAACTGGCGGCGAGCTTCCACATCAGCGCCCATCAATCGAACTGGAGCATCACCGCCACCACCCTGGCGGTGGCTCTCGCCGCGCCCTTCGTCGGCCGACTCAGCGGCGGCCGCGAGCGCAGCCGGGTGATCGCCTTCGCCGCCAGCCTGCTCTGCGTGCCCATGCTGCTGGCCGCCCATGCCGGCAGCTTCGCCGCCTTCCTGCTCTGGCGCTTCGCCGAAGGGATACTGATTCCCCTGCTGTTCGCCAGCAGCGTGGCCTACATCGGCGAGCGCTGGAGCGGCGGCGCGGTCATCGAGCTGACCAGCCTCTATGTCGCCGGGACCATCCTCGGCGGCTTCGCCGGACGCTTCCTCACCGGCCTGCTGACCGAGGAGTGGGATTGGCGCGTCGCCTTCCGGATCCTCGCCGGGCTGACCCTGCTCATCGCTGTCGCCATCCGTGCGCTGCTCCCTGCCAATTCTGGCAGGCACGCGCCCGCACCGGGGAAACGCCCCTTAGTATCCCGTGAACTGTTCCGGGCTCCGCTGCTGTCGTCCTACGCGGTGGGGTTCTGTGTCCTCTTTTCCCAGGTCGCCATGTTCACCTATATCGGCATCCATCTCAGCCGTCCGCCGTACAGCCTGGACACCGCTCAGCTCGGCTCGATCTACGCGGTGTTCCTCCTCGCCCTGCTGGTGATTCCCGCCAGCGGCCGCCTGGCCCGCACCCGCCCGCACCGCCAGTTGCTGCTGGGCGCATCGCTGCTGGGCGTGTGCGGCTCGCTGCTGACCCTGGCGCCGGGCCTGCCGACGATTCTCGTCGGCCTGGCCCTCAGCGCCACCGGCGTGTTCCTCGCACAGTCCACGGTCAACGCCTTCACCGCCAGCAATGCCGGGACCGACAAGGCCGGTGCCGTCGGCCTCTACCTGACCTGCTACTACGCCGGCGGCAGCCTCGGCGCGGTACTGCCGGCGCCATTCTGGGAGCGCTGGGGCTGGCCGGGCTGCCTGGGCCTGATCCTCCTGGCCCAGTTGCTGCCGTTGCTTCTGACCCGCTACGGCTGGTCCGCACCACAGGCCGAACGCGCGGCCCTGCGCGCGTCGCAAGGAAGACCGTAACCATCGCAAGAACAACAAGAACCGACAGGAGGTTAGCCATGAACCATGTCATCACCCCCCACAGCAAGCTGCTCGGCGTCATCGAGCCGGTCCTCAACGACATGCCCGCCGGAACCCTGCGCCACGCACTGTTCCGGGCCTTCTGGGACGAGACGGCGTCGTTGCTGGACATCGAGGACGCCTTCGCCCGGGTCACCGCCCGGCGCCAGGCGGTCGAGCCGCTGCGCAAGTTCTTCGCCAGTTGGTCGAAGACCAACAACTCGGCGGCCAGCGTTTCCGGACTGGCCAATCGCCTGACCCTGCTGGCCCGTTCGGAACAGGGTTCGGCAGCGGCAGACCAGCTCTATCGAGCCTGCGGCAGCCTGCAACGGATCACCGACGAAGACCTCGGCGCCCTCGGCAACACCGTGCATGCCGATCTTTTCTACACCATGGCCACCACCCTTTGCGGCGACGACCGCTGGCTGCTGCGCGAGAACTGCCTGCCTTCGGCGCAGGCGTTCAAGGACTGGACCGACCGCCAGCGCCTGCGCGAGCGCGACCTGATGCAGGGACTGCTGACCACGCTGGTACACGAGGTCTATACCCACGGCGAGGTGGAGTACATCCACCCGCTGTACAAGGAATGGTTCAGCCGCGACATGGGCGTACCCGCCGAACGCGCCCGCGCCACCGTGGCCTGGGTAACGGTGCACACCGGCGGCACCGAGAGCAATCACTTCGCCCACGCCACGGCGGCGGTGAACGCCTTCGTCGAGGCGATGGAAATCGAGGTGAACGAAGAAGCCGCGCGCAACCTGTTCGGGCTCTACCTGCGCAACAAGGCGCAGGTCATGCGTGACTGCGCGGCGCTGTTCTGAGGACTGGCGGCCCTCCCGTCAGGGGGGCCGCCCCGCTCAGACTCGTGCCAGCGACGGCAGGTCGCCGCTGAGGCCAAGCGCCTGGCGGACGAACAGCGCCTTCGCCTCGTGATGGCCGTCGACCAGGCGCAGGCCGGCGTTGCGCAGCCAGCGCAGCGGCAACCGGTCGGCCTGGAACAGGCGCTCGAAGCCTTCCATCGCCGTCATCATGCCCAGGTTGTGCGGCATCCGCCGCCGCTCGAAGCGACTCAGCACGCGTTCGTCGGCAAGCCGTTCGCCGCGCTCCAGGGCGTGCAACAGGACCTCGGACAGCACCGCCGCATCGAGGAAGCCCAGGTTCACGCCCTGTCCGGCCAGCGGGTGGATGGTGTGCGCAGCGTCGCCGACCAGCGCCAGGCCCGGCTCGACGTAACGCTTGGCGTGCCGCTGGCGCAGCGGGATGCACAGGCGCCGGTCGGCATGCAGGATGGCGCCCAGGCGCTGTTCGAAGGCTTCGCCGAGGGCGGCGCGGAAGCCATCCTCGTCCAACGCCATCAGGCGTTCTGCCTGTTCCGGGGTGGTCGACCAGACGATCGAGCACCAGTGCTCGTCGCCGCGGTCCGGCAGGGGCAGGAAGGCCAGCGGACCGTCGTCGGTGAAGCGCTGCCAGGCGGTTGCGCGGTGCGCGTTCTCGCAGCGCACGCTGGTGACGATGGCGTGGTGCAGGTAATCCCATTCGCGGGTGGCGCAGCCGGCCAGGCGGCGTACCGCCGAGTTGGCGCCGTCGGCGGCGACCACCAGCGGCGCACGCAGCTGGCGACCGTCGGCCAGGGTCAGCAGCCAGTCGTCGCCGGAGTGGCGCATCTGTTCCAGGCGCGCATTGGCCAGCAGGCCGGTGGTGGAATCGTGCAGGCGTTCCAGCAGGGCGTCCTGCACCACCCGGTTCTCGACGATATGGCCGAGTACCTCGGCGTGCACGCTGGCGGCGCTGAAGCCGATCCGCCCGGTGCCGGAGCCATCCCACACCTGCATCTCGCGATAGGGCTCGGCGCGGCGCGCGACGATGCCGTCCCAGGCATGCAGGCGCTGGAGAATCCGCCGGCTGGCTTCGGACAGCGCGCTGACCCGCGGCTCGTAGGGCGCCTCCGGCTTGAACGGCGCCACGTCGAGCGAGCCGCCGTCCACCAGCAGCACCTCCAGGCCGCTGCCCTCCAGGGCCAGGGCCAGGGCGCTACCGACCATGCCGGCGCCGACGATGACCAGATCCGCGTGCATATCCTCGTTCTCCACTCGTGGGCCCTCTTCAGGCCGCGTTCCGCAGGCGCGGCTTGAGCCGCACGTACAGGGTTTTCTGAACCCGCGCCACCAGGGTGCCGGCGTCGTCGCGCACTTCGGCGTGCAGCCGGGGCAGGTACTTCTCGCCGCCGGCGGTCCGCTCGCGGACCTCGTCGAGCAGCTTCTGGTCGATGCTGAAATGCGCATGCACCGGGCCCTTGCCCGGGCTGACGAACTCGATGTTGGCCGCCTTGTCCCAGACCACGTAGTCGCGGCCCAGGTTCTCCATCAGCATCAGCATGAAGAACGGGTCGGTCATCGCGTAGAGGCTGCCGCCGAACTGGGTGCCTACATAGTTGCGATTGAGCCGGTTCAGGCCCATGCGCACCCGAACCTCGCGGAAATCGCCAGCGATGTGCCGCACACGGATGCCCGCCCCCAGGAAGGGCGGGTAGAGATTCATGGCGAAGCGCAGCAGGCGGGCCTTGCGCGCCCTCGACCAGACCGGCATGGCGCTACAGCGGCCGCGCGCCGAGGCCCATGGCCTGGCGGGCGAACCAGCGCTTGGCCGGCGGCAGCAGGTCGAGCCCGAGCAGGCCGAGGTTGCGCCCGGCGCCGAGCAGCGCGCGGTCGTTGGAGAACAGCCGGGTCACCCGGTCGGAGAAGCCGACGGTCATCTGCTGGTCCAGGCGCTGCCCATCGAGGTAGCGCTGCAGCACGGCGAACTCGCCCAGCGGCGCGTCGTCGTGGAGCAGGGCGTCGACCAGCGCCAGGGTGTCGCGCAACGACAGGTTGAAGCCCTGGCCGGCGATGGGGTGCAGACTGTGCGCAGCGTTGCCCAGCACCACCAGGTGCGGACGCACCTGCTCGCAGGCCTCGACCAGGTGCAAGGGGTAGCAGTGCCGTGCGCCGACCTGGCGGAAGGCGCCGAGGCGGTAGCCGAAGGCAGCCTGCAGCTCGCCGAGGAAGGCCGCGTCATCGAGGCCACGCAGGCGTTCGGCGTCCTTGCCTGGGCGGGTCCAGATCAGCGCGCAACGGTTATCCGGCAACGGCAGGAGGGCCATCGGACCGCTGGGGGTGAAGCGCTCGAAGGCCTGCCCGAGGTGCGCCTCGGAGGGCGATACGTTGGCGATCAGCGCAGTCTGCCGGTACGGCGTCTGCTCCACGGCGATGCCAAGTTGTTCGCGCAGCCCGGAACGACCGCCATCGGCGAGGATCGCCAGCTCGCAATCGAGTTGCGTCTCGTCGTCGAGGGTAAGCCGGTAACCGCCCTCCCGGGCTTCCAGGGTCTTCACTTCGGCCGGGCAGTGCCAGCGCACCACCTCGGGGTCGAGCGCCTTCCACAGGCACTGGCCGAGCCAGGCGTTCTCCACCACGTAGCCCAGCGCCGGCACGCCTTCCTCGATGGCGGTCAGGCGGGTGGCGCCGAAGCGGCCGCGGTCGGAAACATGGATATGCAGGATCGGCTCGGCCCGCTCGGCGATCGCCGGCCACAGGCCGAGTCGCTCGTAGATCTGCCGGCTGCCGTAGGACAGCGCCGAAGAGCGGGCGTCGTAGCTGGGCTGGTAGGCGTTGCCGGGGGCGAAGGGTTCGATCAGCACGATCGACCAGCCGCGCTCCCGAGCGCCGGCCTGCAGGGCCAGCGCCAGCGAGGCGCCGACCAGGCCCCCGCCGATGATCGCCAGGTTGACCTTGCTCATCGTCACCTCAGGCTGCCTCGCTCTTGGCCGCGGCCATCAGCGCCTCGATCTCGGCGACGGTCTTCGGCACGCCGTTGGTCAGCACTTCGCAGCCATTGCGGGTGACCACCACGTCGTCCTCGATGCGTACGCCGATACCGCGCCACTTCTTCGCCACCGAGGTATTGTCCGGGGCGATGTAGATGCCCGGCTCGACGGTCATCGCCATGCCCGGTTCGAGCACCCGCCATTCGCCGCCGACGCGGTACTCGCCGACGTCGTGCACGTCCATCCCCAGCCAGTGGCCGGCGCGGTGCATGTAGAAAGCCTTGTAGGCCTCGTGGGCGATCAGCTCGTCGACGTCGCCCTCCAGCAGGCCCAGGCGCACCAGCCCGGCGGTGATGACCCGTACGGTGGCCTCATGGGCCTCGTTCCAGTGGCGACCGGGGGCGATGTAGTCGAACGCCGCCATGTTGGCTTCCAGCACCAGTTCGTAGATCGCCTTCTGCTCGGGACTGAAGCGGCCATTGGCGGGGAAGGTACGGGTGATGTCGCTGGCGTAGCAGTCGATCTCGCAGCCGGCATCGATCAGGATCAGGTCGCCGTCCTTGATCGCCGCATCGTTCTCGCGGTAGTGCAGGATGCAGGCGTTGCGTCCGGCGGCGACGATCGAACCGTAGGCCGGCATCTTCGCCCCGCCCTTGCGGAACTCGTATTCCAGTTCGGCTTCCAGGTGGTACTCGAACAGCCCCGGCCGGCACACCTCCATCGCCCGGATGTGCGCCCGGGCGGAGACCTCGGCGGCGTAGCGCATGACCTTCACTTCGTTGGCGCTCTTGTACAGCCGCTGGTCGTGCAGCAGGTGGTCGAGGGCAACGAACTCGTTCGGCGGCTGCGCGCCCTGGCGGGCCTTGGAGCGGATCACGTTGATCCAGTCCATCAGCCGGCGGTCGAAGTCGGGATTGGCGCCAAGGGCGTAGTAGACCCGGTCGCGGCCTTCGATCAGGCCGGGCAGGATGTCGTCGATATCGCCGATGGGAAAGGCGTCGTCGGCGCCGTACTGGCCGATCGCACCGTCCTGGCCGGCGCGCAGGCCGTCCCACAGTTCACGCTCCGGATCCCGCTCGCGGCAGAACAGCACGTATTCGCCGTGAGCACGGCCGGGAATCAGCGCCATCACCGCCTCCGGCTCGGGGAAGCCGGTGAGGTACTGGAAGTCGCTGTCCTGGCGGTAGACATGCTCGACGTCGCGATTGCGGATGTACATCGGCGCCGCCGGCAGGATGGCGATGCTGTTGGGTTCCATCTGCGCCATCAGCGCCTTGCGCCGACGGGCGTACTCCGACTTGGGGATACGGATCATGCAGAAACCTCAGTGCAGTGAAGGCTTGGGAGCGGGCTCCAGCGGCTTGCCGCACTCGGCGAACAGCAGCAGCGGAGCGACCCGCAGGTATTCCATGACTTCCATATAGTCCGTCTCGCCGTCCTCGCTGTCTTCCAGCTGGCCCTGGACCTGGGCGATGGCGGCCATGTCCTGCAGCACTTCCTCGGCTTCGCCGGTCAGGCTGCCTTCGCGGGCGGTGAGGCCGAAACCGGCGAGGAAACCCTGGCACCATTGGCCGAGCGCCTCGGTGCGCTGGGCGAGCGGGGTTTCGTCGTCGGGCAGGAGCATGACGACGGCGACCTCGCCGGCGGAAAAGTCCTGCCGGACCATGCCGAGCAGGCCGGACAACGCGGCCTTGAGTCGTTCGCCCGGCGCGCCGCCGAGCAGTTCGGCGGCAGCGTGTTGCCAGGCGGCCTCGTCGAAGCCGGCGCCGGCGCAGACCCGACCCAGCAGATGGCCGTGCAGTTCGGCCGGCGAGACCGGCATGGCCGCCTCGGCGAGAAGGGAGGAAAAGGCGCTGTAGGCGGAATTCTGAGTGGACATCTCGGGACCCTGACGGCTGGGCGCCATTGGGGCGCTACACGTGAAATGAAGATGGTTATCCTAGCACCGCCCGCCCCGGCAAGACCATGCGACCGGTTGCCGGCGCGCCGGCCCAGCCGGGGCATTGGCCCCGACCGGGGACGATCCTATATAGTTGTCCAATCACCCCAATTCCCAAGCGAGAGCCCATGGAAGACGCCGATCTGCAATTGTTGACGGCCAAGTTCGACCAGCTGCTCCAGAAGCTGGAACAGCTCAAGGCGGAGAACCGGCTGCTGCGGGCGAACGAAAAGTCCTGGCGCGAGGAGCGCGCTCATCTGATCGAAAAGAACGAAATGGCGAGACACAAGGTCGAAGCGATGATTTTGCGTCTGAAAGCCTTGGAGCAGGACACATGAGCCAGTCGAATACCCTCACCGTGCAGATTCTCGACAAGGAATACTGCATCAATTGCCCGGACGACGAGCGCGCCAACCTGGAAAGCGCCGCCCGTTACCTGGACGGCAAGATGCGCGAGATCCGCTCCAGCGGCAAAGTCATCGGCGCCGACCGGGTTGCCGTGATGGCCGCCCTCAACATCACCCACGACCTGCTGCACCGCAAGGAGCGCCTGGACCAGGAAAGCAGCTCGACCCGCGAGCGCGTGCGCGAACTGCTCGATCGCGTCGACCGCGCCCTGGCGAATCCGGCCGATGCCGGCGAAGCCTGACCCGGGCGCGGCCAATTCGGGTATACTGGCCTCCGCTCCCTGGTGTGTTGGCCAGTCGGTGATGTCCCTGAGCCGATAACTGCAACAACGGAGGTTGCCAGTTGGACCGGTGTGCATGTCCGCACGACGGAAAGCCTTAAGGTCTACTGCAACCGCCACCTTGAACTTTCGGGTTCAAGGGCTAACCCGACAGCGGCACGACCGGGGAGCTACCTTTCCACATGATCGAATCGCAAGACCTCAGCCGCCCGGCCCTGCGCCGCAAGCTCCGCCAGGCGCGCCGCGCGCTCTCCCCCCTGCAGCAACGCCTCGCCGCCCGCGCCCTCTATCGACAACTGGCGCAGCATCCCCTTTTCCGCCGTGCCCGCCATATCGCCCTGTACCTGCCCAACGACGGCGAGATCGACCCGCGTCCGCTGCTGCGTGCGGCGCAGAAGCGCGGCAAGGCCACCTACCTGCCGGTGCTGGCGCCCTGGCCGCGGACGCGCATGGTATTCCAGCGGGTCGGCAGCGGCGAACGCTGGACCCGCAACCGCTTCCGCATCAGCGAACCGCTGGCCGACGCCGGCCGCCAGCGCAAGGCCTGGGCGCTGGACCTGGTACTGCTGCCGCTGGTGGGGTTCGACGAACAGGGCGGGCGCCTGGGCATGGGCGGCGGCTTCTACGACCGCAGCCTGGCCTACCTGGCGAGGCGCAAAAATGGTCACAAACCGACGCTGATCGGCCTGGCCCATGAATGTCAGAAGGTGGATCGACTGGCGCTGGCCAGCTGGGACATTCCCCTGGCGGGAACGGTGACCGATGCGGGCTGGTACGTGGCAGGGAAACGCTAGGAAGGAGGGAGAACCCTGGGTACCGCGTTCCATGCGATACCCGGCGAGTCTTACGGCTGTTGCGTCACCTGGGCGGGCGTACTGGCCTGTCGTTCCCAGAGGCTCTGGGTATAACCGGTGGTGACGACCCCAAGTCCGAAGATGATGACCAAAACCCACAGCAAGTCTGGCTTGCGCTTCATCGATTGCCTCCCCCTTCCAGGCAATTTTCGAGGCCGGTCCTTGCGATTATCTTATCGCCTGAGCACCCTGCCCCGCTGAAAAACGGCATTTTCCGATAAGCTGAAGTCATACGCAATTACACCGGCGACCGGTGGTCACGCGCAGACGTTTCCTACGTATATCTACGAAAGAGGAGCAAAGTTCATGCCTGCCTACTGGCTGATGAAATCCGAGCCGGACGAACTCTCGATCCGCGACCTGCAACGCCTCGGAACCGCCCGCTGGGATGGCGTGCGCAACTATCAGGCGCGCAACTTCATCCGCAGCATGAAGCCCGGCGACCTGTTCTTCTTCTACCACTCCAGTTGCCCGCAGCCCGGCATCGCCGGTATCGCCCGCATCGAAGGCGAAGCCTACCCCGATCCCACGGCCCTGGATCCCGCCAGCCCCTACCACGACCCCAAGGCCAGCGCCGGGAAGAACCCCTGGAGCGCCCGCGACGTCAGCTTCGTCGAAGCCTTCGCCGAGGTCGTTCCACTGGCCCGGCTGAAGGCCCAGGACGCCCTGGCCAACCTCGCCCTGGTGCAGAAGGGCAGCCGCCTCTCGGTAATGCCAGTCAGCGCCGAGGAATGGCAGGCGATCCTGCCGCTGGCGAAACGCTGAAGCCATCGCTCAGGCCATCTGCGAGATGGTCCGGCGGAAACGCCAGAGCGCGCCGAAGAAGAACGCCGAACCGATCACCACGATACCGGCGAACTGCGGCCAGACGATGTCGAAACCGGCGCCGCGGAACAGGATCGCCTGGGCCAGGCTGACGAAATGCGTGGTCGGCGCCGCCAGCATGATGTTCTGCACCAGTTCCGGCATGCTTTCCCGTGGCGTGGTGCCGCCCGAAAGAATGTTCAGCGGCAGCAGCACGAGGATGGTCAACAGTCCGAGCTGCGGCATCGAACGCGCCACCGTGCCGAGGAATATGCCCATGGAGGTGGTGGCGAACAGATGCAATCCGGCGCCGAGCAGGAACAGTCCCACCGAGCCGCTGATCGGCACGTCCAGCCAGCCACGCACCACCCACTGCAACGAGAGCCCCGCCGCCACCAGCACCACCAACCCCATCGACCAGACCTTGGCCATCATGATCTCGAAGGCCGACAGCGGCATCACCAGCAGGTGCTCGACGGTGCCGTGCTCGCGCTCGCGGATCAGCGCGGCGCCGGTGAGGATGATCGACAGCATAGTGATCTGGTTGATCACTTCCATCACCCCACCGAACCAGGCCTGGGTCAGGTTCGGGTTGAATTCCATGCGCACCTCGATCTGCGCCGGCATGCTCGGCTCCGCGCGGTAGCGGCTGACGAATTCGCGCACCTCGGTGGCGACGATGTTCTGGATGTAGCCCGCGCCAGAGAAGGCCTGCCCGGTCTGGGTCGCGTCGACGTTGACCTGGATCGAGGGCTTGCGCCCGGCGAGCACGTCGCGCTGGAAGTCCGGCGGGATATCGAGGGTGAAGGTATACAGGCCGACGTCCATGCCGCGATCCATCTCGGCATGTCCGATCATTTCCGGCGGCCGGAAGTATGGGGGCTGGAAGGCATTGACGATACGCGACGAGAGCTGCGAGCGGTCCTCGTCGACCACCGCGATCGGCGCGTGATGCAAGGTTTCCGGAATACCGGTGGCGGAACTGTAGACGCCCAGGGTGAAGGCCCAGACGATCAGTGCCAGCATCGCGTAGTCGCGGCCGAGACTGCGGAACTCCTTGATGCCCAGGTTGAAGATGTTGGCCAGGCTGCGCATCGCTCAGTCCTCCTGCTTCTTCAGGCAGGCCACGCTGAGCAGGGTCAGCACCACGATGGAAGCGGCAAGCGGCAGGTAGTAGGCCCAGAGATCGGACAGACCCAGCGATTTGGAAAAGGCGCCGCGGCTGACCACCAGGAAATGCGAGGTCGGATAGAGCTTGCCGATCCAGGCCGCCGCACCCTCCAGCGAGGACACCGGGTGGATCAGCCCGGAGAACTGGATCGCCGGGATCATGGTGGCGATCGCCACGCCGAATACAGCGGCGATCTGGCTGCGCATGAACGTCGAGAGGAACAGCCCTAGGCCAGTGCTGGTGACCACATAGAGGAAAGCGCCGATGGTCAACGCCAGGAAGCTGCCCTTGAGCGGCACGCGAAATACCACGATGGCCAGGACCAGCATCAGCAGGAAGTTGATCATGCCCATGGCGACGTAGGGCAGCTGCTTGCCGACCAGGAACTCCAGGCGCGTCACCGGGGTGACATAGAGGTTGGTGATCGAACCCAGTTCCTTTTCGCGCACCACGCCGAGGGCGGTGAGCATGGCCGGGATCATGATCAGCAGCAGCGGGATCACCGCCGGCACCATCGCCTTCAGGCTTTCCACGTCGGGGTTGTAGCGATAGCGCACCTCGGTGCTGGCCGCCGCGCTGGCCTCGGCCCCACCCGCCTGCCGCGAGAGGTCCGCCAGGTAGCTGGTGTGCAGACCCTGCACGTAGCCGAGCACGGTGTTGGCACGGGTCGGCATCGCTCCGTCGATCCACACGCCGATGGCCGGATCAGAGCCACGCTTGAGATCGCGCCCGAAGTTCGGCGGAATCTCCACCGCCAGGCTCAGCTCGCCGCTGCGCAGGCGCCGGTCGAGGTCGTCCGGGTCGGTGATCGGCGCATGTTCGACGAAATAGCGCGAGCCGGCGATGTTCAGCGCGTAGGCCTGGCTGGTGGTGGTCTGGTCACGGTCGAGGACCGCCCAGGAGAGGTCCTCGACGTCCATGTTGATGCCATAGCCGATGATGAACATCAGCAGCGCGGTGCCGAGCAGGGCCAGGGTCAGGCGGATCGGGTCGCGGCGCAGCTCCATGGCTTCGCGGCGCGCATAGCTGAACAGCCGCAGGGGGCTGAAGCGTTCGCGTTGCGCCTGGCGCTCCTGGCCATCGCCGGGCTGCTCCGCGACGGCCGGCGCCTCGGCCGGTTGCGCTGGCGCGGCGGCACCCGCGGCTTCCTCCAGGTAAGCGATGAAGGTCGCTTCCAGGGTCGGCAGACCACGCTGGCGCACCAGCTCATCGGGAGTATCGCTGGCCAGTACCTTGCCGGCATGCATCAGCGAGATGCGATCGCAGCGCTGAGCCTCGTTCATGAAGTGGGTGGAAATGAAGATGGTCACCCCGTCGCGGCGCGACAGCTCGACCATCAGCTCCCAGAAGCCGTCGCGAGCCACCGGGTCGACCCCCGAAGTGGGCTCGTCGAGGATCAGGATTTCCGGCTTGTGGATCACCGCCACCGCCAGCGACAGACGCTGGCGAATGCCCAGCGGCAGGTCGTTGGGCAGCTCGTCGGCCACCTTCTCCAGGTCGAAGCGCCGGAGCATTTCGCCGACCCGTGCCGGGATGCCATCCGCCGGCAGGTGGAACAGCCGGGCGTGCAACACCAGGTTCTGCCGCACGCTCAGCTCGGCATACAGGGAAAAGGCCTGGGACATGTAGCCGACCCGGCGACGGGTCGCCATGTCGCTGGCGTCCACCGGCTGGCCGAACAGCGCGCACGTGCCTTCGCTGGCCGGCAGCAGGCCGGTGAGCATCTTCATGGTGGTGGACTTGCCGCAGCCGTTGGAGCCGAGGAAGCCGAAGATCTCCCCACGCTCGATACGGAAGCTGACGTGATCGACCGCGACGAAGTCGCCGAAACGACAGGTCAGGCCCTCGGCCTCGATGGCGATCCGCGGCGCGCCTTCGCTCTGCGGTCGCGGCGGGATCACCAATCGATGGTGGCCGGCGCGCTTGCTTTCCGGCAGCAGGGCGATGAACGCCGACTCGAGGCTCTGCGTCCCGGTACGCTCGCGCAACTCCTGCGGCGTACCGGTGGCCAGGACCTTTCCGTCGTCCATCGCCACCAGCCAGTCGAAGCGCTCGGCTTCCTCCATGTAAGCGGTGGCGACCAGCACGCTCATGCCTTCGCGGCCCGCGCGGATACGGCCGATCAGCTCCCAGAACTGGTTGCGCGACAGCGGGTCGACGCCGGTGGTCGGCTCGTCGAGGATCAGCAGGTCGGGATCGTGGATCAGCGCGCAGCACAGCCCGAGCTTCTGCTTCATGCCGCCGGACAGCTTGCCCGCAGGACGCTCGGCGAACGGCGCCAGCCCGGTGCTCTGCAGCAGGTCGGCGATGCGCCGCTCGCGCTCGGCCTTGTCGTGGCCGAACAGCCGACCGAAGAAGTCGACGTTCTCGAACACCGAGAGCGTCGGGTAGAGGTTCTTGCCCAACCCCTGGGGCATGTAGGCGATGCGCGGGCAGACCGCCCGGCGGTGGCGGCGGTCGCGCATGTCGCCATCGAGCACGCGGATCTCGCCATCCTGCATCTTCCGTGCGCCGGCCAGCAGCGCCAGCAGGCTGGACTTGCCGACCCCGTCCGGACCGATCAGGCCGACCATGCGGTTGGCCGGGATCTCCAGGCTGACGTCGTCAACCGCACGCGTCTCGCCGTAGCGCAGCGAAACGCCCCGGAGGCTCGCCACGCCGCTCCCGCCAGCGGTCATTGCGGAACCTTGATCTGCAGGTTGGCCGGCCACTCGACCTCAGGGTCCAGTCGCAGGTAGGCCATTCCGGGCACGCCGGTCTTGACGTAGGTGATGTATTTTTCCAGCAGCGCCGGATCGAGCCGCGCCTTGACCCGGAACATCAGCTTCTCCCGCTCGTTGGCGGTTTCCACCGTTTTCGGGGTGAACTGGGCGACACTGGCGACATAGGAAACCTTGGCCGGGATCACGTAGTCCGGCACCGCGTCGATCACCAAGCGCACTTCCTGGCCCAGTCCGACCCTACCGGCCTGCATGGATGGCAGGAAGAAAGTCATGTAGACGTCGGCCAGGTCGACCATGTTGAGGAGCTTGCCACCGGCCGGCAGCACTTCCCCCGGCTGTGCCACGCGGTACTGCACGCGGCCGTTGCGCGGCGCCTTGAGCAGGCTGTCGTCGATATCCGCCTGGAGCCGGGCGACGCTGGCCTTGGCCGCCTCGATGGCCGACTGCGCCTCGATTACCTGGGAACGCCCGGCCTCGATCGCCGCCTGCGCCGAAATCACTTGCGAGCGTGCCGCGGACAACGCCGCCTGGGCGCTCTGCAGGGTCGCCCGATCGTCATCGAGTTGCTGTTGCGGCAGGGCATTGCGCTTGACCAGCGCCTCGGTACGGGTGAAGCGCTTCTGCGCCGCTGTCAGCTCGGCCTGGCGCTGCGCCACCACGGCCTGGGCAGTGCTCTTCTCGCTCTCGCGCTGGGCCACCAGCGAGGTCGCGGTGAGCTTGGCGTTCTCCGCCTGGCGCACCTGGGCCTGGGCCTGGGCCAACTGCGCCTCGAGCACCTGGGTATCCATCCGCGCGACGATTTCGCCGGCCTTGACGAAGTCGCCCTCGTCGACCTTGATCTCGGCGACCCGCCCGGGAAGCTTGGCCGCCACGTCCACCTCGGTGGCCTCGATGCGTCCGTTGCCGCTGGCGAATCCCTCGCCCAGGCCAGTCGGTCGCGATACCTGCCAGACCAGCACGCCTACGCCGAGCAGCGCCGCCACGATCAAGGCACGGCTCAGCCACCGTTTGCTTTCCTGTTTCATCCCTTCTCCTCGCACGTCCGGCCAGGCCGCGGCGATGGCGCTCACGCTGGAAAGCGCGGCCGCCGCGGACTTCACTGGCTCGATTGTCCCTCCAGGGCGGCGCGCGGGTGTTGATGCACGTCAGACGCGCCCGACCGAATCTCACAGGAAAGCAGAATCGCCGGTGCCTCGCATCCGGGAGCGCGGGACAGAACGGATAGTTGACCTCAGGGCTGGACGATGAGGTTGTTGAACAGCAGGTCGGTCACCAGCGGCTTGCCCTCTTCCTGCTCGAGGGTCTGCTGGACCTGCTTCAGCGCCTCCTGGCGCAGGCTTTCCTTGGCCTCGACCGTACCCAGGCTCTGGTCGGTCTGCTGGGCGAACAGCATGATCAACTGGTTGCGGATCAAGGGCTCGTGATGCTCGACCTTGGTCGCCGCGTCCTTGTCGGCCACCTGCAGGGCGATGTCGGCCTTGTAGTACTGCAGGCGCGGCCCGCTGCCGTAGTTGCCGACCAGCGCCGGGGTCAGGTCGACGTAGACCGGCTTGTTCGCGCCCTCGCCTTCCGGCGCGGCCTCCTCGGCCGAGGCGAACGACGGGAACAGACTCAGGCACAGGGCCAGCGACAGGGCAATGGGGGTTCTCACGGGCGCATCTCCTCGACGAATGCCGGCAAGCATAGCCAGACTCTCGGCCGGGCCCAAGCCCGGGGTTTATGGACAACCATCAGTTGCGGCGATGCTGATTGACCCCCGGCGTCTCCCTCCTACACTGGCCGGACCGCAAACTGGAGCGTCCCCGATGAAAGCCGTCCTCTGCAAAGCCTTCGGCCCGGCCAGCAGCCTGGTCCTGGAAGAAATCGCCAGCCCGAGCCCGGCGAAGAACGAAATCCTCCTCGATGTGCACGCCGCAGGGGTCAACTTCCCAGACACCCTGATCATCGAAGGCAAGTACCAGTTCAAGCCGCCCTTCCCCTTCTCCCCGGGCGGCGAGGCGGCCGGGGTGGTCGCCGCGGTCGGCGAAAAGGTCGCCCACGTCAGGCCCGGCGACCGGGTCATGGCCCTGACCGGCTGGGGCAGCTTCGCCGAGCAGGTCAAGGTGCCCGGCTATAACGTGATGCCGATTCCCGAAGGCATGGACTTCGCCAGCGCCGCCGCCTTCGGCATGACCTACGGCACCTCGATGCACGCCCTGAAACAGCGCGCCAACCTGCAACCCGGCGAGACCCTGCTGGTGCTCGGCGCTTCCGGCGGGGTCGGGCTGGCTGCCGTGGAGATCGGCAAGGCCATGGGCGCCCGGGTGATCGCTGCCGCCAGTACCCCCGACAAGCTCGCCGTGGCCAAGGCCGCCGGCGCCGACGAACTGATCAACTACAGCGAAGGTAGCCTGCGCGAGCAGCTCAAGGCCTTGACCGGCGGCCAGGGCGTCGATGTGATCTACGATCCGGTGGGCGGCGAACTGTTCGAGGAGGCCTTCCGCAGCATCGCCTGGAACGGACGGATGCTGGTGGTCGGCTTCGCCAGCGGCAGCATCCCTTCGCTGCCGGCCAACCTGACCCTGCTCAAGGGCGCCTCGCTGGTCGGCGTGTTCTGGGGATCGTTCGCCCAACGCCAGCCGCAGGACAACGCTGACAACTTCCGCCAGCTGTTCGCCTGGCACGCCGAAGGCAAACTGAAGCCGCTGGTGTCGCAGCGCTTCCCGCTGGAACGGGCCGGCGACGCTATCGACGCCCTCGGCCAGCGCAGGGCGGTCGGCAAGGTGGTGGTGGAGGTTCGCTGAGCCACGAAGGCGGCGAGTATTGCCTCCCGCCCGTGCGGAGAAAGGCATGGCGGGCCGGAGCGATACACCGGCCGAGGCCCACGCTGTCAGATGTTTTTCCCCTATGAAGGCCCCGGTTTCCGACCGGGGCTTTCTTATTTCCGACCAATGCACTCAACCTGTAACATTTCCGCTATTTTTTCATTTACGAAAAATGTAGTGTTCGCAACCGCGTAAAAAGGCGCGACACAACAACAAGCGGAGCTCGCGATGTTCGGAATCTTTCGTCCCGCGCCACACCAGGCGCCACTGCCCGATGCCGAGGTGGACAGCACCTACCGGCGCCTGCGCTGGCAGATCTTCGCCGGTATCTTCATCGGCTACGCGGGTTACTACCTGCTGCGCAAGAACTTCTCCCTGGCCATGCCCTACCTCATCGAGGACGGCTACAGCCGCGGTCAACTGGGCGTCGCGATGTCGGCCATCGCCATCGCCTACGGCCTGTCGAAATTCATCATGGGCCTGGTCTCGGATCGTTCCAACCCACGGGTCTTCCTGCCGTTCGGCCTGTTGGTGTCGGCGGCGGTGATGTTCATTTTCGGATTCGCGCACTGGGCTACCTCCAGCGTCGCCATCATGTTCGTCCTGCTCTTCATCAACGGCTGGGCCCAGGGCATGGGCTGGCCGCCGAGCGGACGGACCATGGTCCACTGGTGGTCGCAGAAGGAGCGCGGCAGCGTGGTCTCGGTGTGGAACGTCGCCCACAACGTCGGCGGCGGCCTGATCGGCCCGCTGTTCCTGCTCGGCCTGGCGCTGTTCGGCGACTGGCGCTCGGCCTTCTACGTGCCGGCCATCGTCGCCGTGGGCGTAGCCGTATTCGCCTATTTCGCCATGCGCGACACCCCGCAATCCTGCGGCCTGCCGCCGATCGAGAAGCACAAGGACGACTACCCCGAAGGCTACGACGAACACCACGAGCGCGAGCTGTCGACCAAGGAGATCTTCGTCACCTACGTGCTGCGCAACAAGCTGCTCTGGTACATCGCCCTGGCCAACGTGTTCGTCTACCTGCTGCGCTACGGTGTGCTCGACTGGGCGCCGACCTACCTCAAGGAGGCCAAGCACTTCAACGTCGACAAGTCGTCCTGGGCGTACTTCTTCTACGAATGGGCGGGGATTCCCGGCACCCTGCTCTGCGGCTGGCTGTCGGACAAGCTGTTCAAGGGCAATCGCGGCGCCACCGGCGTGGTGTTCATGATCCTGGTGACCGTCGGCACCCTGATCTACTGGCTGAACCCGGCCGGCAACCCGGCGATCGACATGGCCGCGCTGATCATGATCGGCTTCCTGATCTACGGCCCGGTGATGCTGATCGGCTTGCAGGCCCTGGAGCTGGCGCCGAAGAAAGCGGCCGGCACCGCCGCCGGCTTCACCGGTCTGTTCGGCTACCTCGGCGGCTCGGTGGCGGCCAACGCCCTGGTCGGCTACACGGTGGATCACTTCGGCTGGGACGGTGGCTTCAAGCTGCTGATCGGCGCCTGCCTGCTGGCCATCCTGTTCCTCTGCCTGACCCTGCGCAAACCCGCGGTCCAGGCCGCGCCGCAGCAAGCCGGCTGATGACGCGGCGGCTCCGGCGCCAGGCCGGAGCCGCGTTCAGTCCCGCGGCGCGTAGGCGAACACGTCGGCGCGCATCTGGTGCGCGTCCATCCCTGCTTCGACCAGGGCATCCAGGGTCGCGTAGACCATCGCCGGCGAGCCGCTGGCATACACATGCAGGCTCGACAGGTCGGCGAAATCCTCGCGCACCGCCTCGTGCAGCAAGCCGCAGCGCCCCTCCCAGCCACAGAGGTCGCTGACCACCCGGTGCAGGAACAGGTTCGGCAGGCCTTCCCACTCCGTCCAGTGCGGCAGTCGGTAGAAATCCTCCGGACGCCGAACGCCCCAGTAGAGATGTACAGGATGGGCGAAGCCGGCGGCGCGGCAGTGCTCGATCAGGCTGTGCATCTGCGACATGCCGGTTCCCGCGGCGATCAGCACCAGCGGACCGTCGGGCAGTTCCGCCAGGTGCGCGTCGCCGAACGGCAGCTGGATCCGTGCCAGGCGCTCGCGCTGCAACTGCGCGATCAGCGCGACGGCACTGTCTTCCTTGGCCAGGATGTGCAACTCCAGGTCGCGTCCCGCATGCGGTGCGGAGGCCAGGGAAAACGCCGCGCTGTCGCCGCCGTCACGCTCCAGCAACAGGTACTGCCCGGCGTGATAGCGTGGCGGCTTGCCGGCCGGCGCGCGCAGGCCGACCCGGTAGACGTCGCCGCCGACCTCTTCGCAGAAGCTCAACTGGCAGGTCAGCTTGCGCAGAGGCAGTTCACCCGGCGCCAGCACCCCGTCCCAATGCAGCACGCAGTCTTCCAGCGGCTCGGCGAGGCAGGTGAAGAGTTCGCCATGATCGCGTACCTCGCCGTTCTGGCGTACCCGCCCCTCCACCAGCAGCGCCGCGCAGATATGGCAGTTGCCGTTGCGGCAGCTCTGCGGACAGTCGTAGCCAAGCCGCCGGGCGCCATCGAGGATGCGTTCCCCCGGCAGCAGCTCGAGGCAGGCGCCGGACGGTTGCAGGACGATACGCATCAGTCGATCCCGAGGCTCGACCAGAGCGCGTCGATGCGCCGTGTCACCGCTTCGTCCTTGACGATGGCGCGCCCCCATTCGCGGCTGGTCTCGCCCGGCCACTTGTGGGTGGCATCAAGCCCCATCTTCGAGCCGAGGCCGGAAACCGGCGAGGCGAAGTCGAGGTAGTCGATGGGCGTGTTGTCGATCATCACCGTGTCGCGCTTGGGGTCCATCCGCGTGGTGATGGCCCAGATCACATCGTTCCAGTCGCGCGCATCGATGTCATCGTCGGTGACGATGACGAACTTGGTGTACATGAACTGCCGCAGGAACGACCAGACCCCGAGCATCACGCGCTTGGCGTGCCCTGGGTACTGCTTCTTCATGGTCACCACCGCCATCCGGTAGGAACAACCTTCCGGCGGCAGGTAGAAATCGACGATTTCCGGGAACTGCTTCTGCAGGATCGGCACGAACACTTCGTTCAGCGCCACCCCGAGGATCGCCGGCTCGTCCGGCGGACGCCCGGTGTAGGTGCTGTGGTAGATCGGTTTCTGCCGGCGGGTGACGCGCTCGACGGTGAACACCGGGAAGCGATCGACCTCGTTGTAGTAGCCGGTGTGATCGCCATAGGGACCTTCGTCGGCCATCTCGCCGGGGTGGATCACCCCTTCGAGGACGATCTCGGCGCTGGCCGGCACCTGCAAGTCGCTCCCGCGACACTTGACCAGCTCGGTACGATGCCCGCGCAACAGGCCGGCGAAAGCGTATTCGGAAAGGGTGTCCGGCACCGGCGTCACCGCACCGAGGATGGTCGCCGGATCGGCGCCCAGCGCCACGGCTACCGGATAGGGCTGGCCCGGATGCTTCTGGCACCACTCGCGGTAGTCCAGTGCGCCGCCGCGATGGCTGAGCCAGCGCATGATCACCTTGTTGCGGCCGATCACCTGCTGGCGGTAGATGCCCAGGTTCTGCCGTTCCTTGTTCGGCCCGCGGGTAACGGTCAGGCCCCAGGTGATCAGCGGCCCGACATCGCCCGGCCAGCAGGTCTGGACCGGCAGCCGGCCGAGGTCGACGTCCTCGCCCTCCTCGACCACTTCCTGGCAGGGGGCGTCCTTGAGCACCTTCGGCGCCATGGACAGGACCTTCCTGTACATCGGCAGCTTGGCCCAGGCGTCCTTGAGGCCCTTCGGCGGCTCGGGCTCCTTGAGTTGCGCCAGCAGCTTGCCGATCTCGCGCAGCGCGCCGACGTCCTCGGCGCCCATGCCCAGCGCCACGCGCTCCGGCGTACCGAACAGGTTGCCGAGCACCGGCATGTCGAAGCCGGTCGGCTTTTCGAACAGCAATGCCGGGCCCTTGGCGCGCAACGTGCGGTCGCACACCTCGGTCATCTCGAGCACGGGGGAAATCGGCACCTGGATGCGCTTCAACGCACCGCGCTGCTCCAGCTGGGCGATGAAATCGCGGAGATCCTTGAACGTCATTGGCCTAACCATTCACTGCAAGACCCCACATCCTACCTGCTCCCGGCCCATCCGGCAGCAGGCAAACGCGGCATTCGGTCACTGCTGGCTGGCGATCCTCGAGTCGTCGAGGCTCTGTAGCATCGGCTCGAACAAAGGCCCGAGTTCATGGGCCCCCTGGGTCGAAAGGTGGTTGTTATCCATGTACAGCGACCAGCCATCACGTTCGGCGAAACAATCCAGGCCATCGCAGAGCACGCTGGAGGGGTCGAGCACGCTCACCCGCGGGTTGCCTTCGGCCAGCGCATCGAACAGCGCATTCACGTAGGCGACGCGCGCGGCGTGCTCAGCGAAGGGAAAACGTGCGCGCCCGACATCCTCCCCGCTCAGACTCAGCCGCACCAGCCGCGCCGGTGCCTTGAATGGCAGCAGCGGTACGTCCTTGACCAGCCAGACATGTACGTCGGCCGCGTTCAGCCTTTCGATCATCCCGCTCAGGCGTTGCCGCAGCAGCGCCTCGGCGATCGAGCTGTCCGGCGTGTCGTCCGGCTCGCGGAGAATGTTGCGGGTACCATCCTGCGAGTCGCCGTATATATACATGTCCCAGCGCCCGGCGAGGATCACCCCGCCCGGCCGCTGCTGTTCGACGAACTCGAGCATCTGCTGGTTGAAACGCAGGCAATTGTCCTTTTCCAGCATCCCCAGCAACGGCGGACAGCCCGCCAGCGAAGCCTGCCAGATCGGCAGTCGGCGACTGGTAGCCAGTTCGCGCAGCAGCGGGCTCAACGCCGCGGAATGGCTGTCGCCCCAACTGACCAGCAGCGGTCGTTCGGCAGCCAGTTCCGCCGGGAAGCGGCAGATGCTTTCCTGACTGAGCGCCTTCTTGTCGAACATGCAGTCGGTCTGCCCATCGCGCCACTTGGACGCCTTGGCATAACGCAAGGCTTCCTCGGAAAGACGCGACGGCACGCCGTCGTAATGCCGCACCAACTGGCCGACGACTCCCAGCAGCAGCAAGCTGCACAGCGCCGCGCCAAGCATCTGCCGGCGCCCGGCGAACAGCTTGCGCTCGCGGAACGGTGCCTCGACGTAGTACAGCGACAGTGCCGCCAGGCCGATGCTCGCCGCCAGCAACCCCAGGCGTGCCGGCAGGCCCAGGGTCTCCAGTGCGTGGTACTGGACGAAGACGTACAACGGCCAGTGCCAGAGGTACAGCGAATAGGAGATCAGACCGAACCAGACCAGCGGTTGCCAGCCCAGCAGGCGGCGAGCCCAGGTGTCGCCGGCGCCGTTGGCCCAGATCAGCAGGGCGGTGCCAAGCACCGCCGGCAGCGCCGCGAGGCCGGGGAAAGGAGTGTCGCTGTCGTAGAAGAACACCGGCAGGAGAATCGCCGCTATCCCGAGGGTGGCCGCCAGTTGCAGGGACCACTGCGAATGACCGCGGCTACCGCCCGGCAGCAATGCCAGCGCGGCACCCGCCAGGAGTTCCCAGGCGCGCATCGGCAGGAGGAAGAATGCACTGCCAGGTCGCTGGTTCACCGCCCAGACGCTGGCCGCCAGCGATAGCGCCAGGACCGCGAGGAGGATGGCGAGCCGCCAGCGCAGCAGACGCCCGGAGACCGCGGCCAGCAGTAGAGGGAAGAGAATGTAGAACTGCTCTTCCACCGACAACGACCAGGTATGCAATAGCGGCTTGAATTCGGACGCGGCGTCGAAATAGCCATCCTGCTTCCAGAACAGGATATTCGAGGCGAACATCGTCTGGTAACGCACCGCACGACCCAGTTGCTCGTAGTCCCGCGGCTCCATCAGGAACCAGCCGGCCGCCAGGCTGACGGCCATCATAACGAACAAAGCGGGGAGGATGCGTCGCGCCCGGCGAGCCCAGAAATCGACGAAGCTGAAACGCCCGGCCTGCCGATCGCGCCGGATGATCGAAGTGATCAGGTAGCCGGAAATCACCAGAAAGACATCGACGCCGACATACCCGCCGGTGAAACCGCCCAAGCCCAAGTGATAGAACACCACCGGCAAGATGGCCAGTGCGCGCAATCCATCGATATCTCTTCGATAAGGCAGGCTCGACATCTATTTTTCTCCAGGCATGAAAAAAGGCGCTCCGGTCAAACCGGAGCGCCTTCTTCAATTCCCTGGAAGACTACTTCCGTTTCATCGAATCGAAGAACTCATCGTTGGTCTTGGTCTGCTTGAGCTTGTCGATGAGGAATTCGATCGCGGAGATCTCGTCCATCGGGTGCAGGATCTTGCGCAGGATCCACATGCGCTGGAGCTCGTCCTCGCTGGTCAGCAGCTCTTCGCGGCGGGTACCCGAACGGTTGATGTTGATGGCCGGGAACACGCGCTTCTCGGCGATCTTGCGATCCAATGGGAGTTCCATGTTGCCGGTACCCTTGAATTCCTCGTAGATCACCTCGTCCATCTTCGAGCCGGTTTCCACCAACGCCGTGGCGAGAATCGTAAGAGAACCGCCCTCTTCGATGTTCCGCGCGGCGCCGAAGAAGCGCTTCGGCTTCTCCAGGGCATGGGCGTCGACACCGCCGGTGAGCACCTTGCCGGAGCTGGGGATCACGGTGTTGTAGGCCCGCGCCAGACGGGTGATGGAGTCGAGCAGGATGACCACGTCCTTCTTGTGCTCGACCAGGCGCTTGGCCTTCTCGATCACCATCTCGGCGACCTGTACGTGACGGGTCGGCGGTTCGTCAAAGGTCGAGGCGACCACTTCGCCGCGCACGGTGCGCTGCATTTCGGTCACTTCCTCAGGGCGCTCGTCGATCAGCAGTACGATCAGGTGGCATTCGGGGTTGTTGCGGGTGATGTTGCTGGCGATGTTCTGCAGCATGATGGTCTTGCCCGCCTTCGGCGGCGCCACGATCAGGCCGCGCTGGCCCTTGCCAATCGGCGCGCAGAGATCGATGACGCGGCCGGTCAGGTCTTCGGTGGAGCCGTTGCCGGCTTCCATCTTCATCCGCTCGTTGGGGAACAGCGGCGTCAGGTTCTCGAAGAGAATCTTGTTCTTCGCATTCTCCGGACGATCGAAGTTGATCGAGTCGACCTTGAGCAGGGCGAAGTAACGCTCGCCCTCTTTCGGCGGCCGGATCTTGCCGATGATGGTGTCGCCCGTGCGCAGGTTGAAGCGCCGGATCTGGCTCGGCGAGACATAGATGTCGTCGGGGCCGGCCAGGTAGGAAGAGTCGGCGGAGCGCAGGAAGCCGAAGCCGTCCTGAAGAATCTCCAGCACGCCATCGCCGGAGATCTCTTCACCACTTTTCGCGTGCTTCTTCAGCAGGGCGAAGATGATGTCCTGCTTGCGCGAACGGGCCATGTTTTCCAGGCCCATGGCATCGGACATTTCCAGCAGTTCGGCAATCGGCTTTTGCTTGAGTTCGGTCAGATTCATAGGAAAGAGATAGGTACGCAGAAAGAGGAATTGGAGAAAGCGTCGAGCTTGGGAAAGCCGTGTCGCAAGGGGGCGACAGGAGCGCTAGAAAGTTCGAGTAGGAAGTGCGTCCGGGACGGCATGCAGAAGGCGACGGAAAAAACGTCGCGAACCCGAATTTAACACCGTGGCCGCGTGGCGTCTATAGAAACGCAAAAAAAAGCCCCGCGAATCGCGGGGCTTTCCAGCGAGGCCTGGGCCCGGCTCAGATATTGGCGTCGAGGAAGGCCGCCAGCTGCGACTTGGACAGTGCGCCGACCTTGGTCGCCTCGACATTGCCGTCCTTGAACAGCATCAGGGTAGGGATGCCACGCACGCCGTATTTCGGCGGGGTATCCTGGTTCTCGTCGATGTTCAGCTTGCAGACCTTCAGCTTGCCCTGATAGTCCCTGGCGACTTCGTCCAGCACCGGCGCGATCATCTTGCACGGACCGCACCACTCGGCCCAGTAGTCCACCAGCACAGGGCCGTCGGCCTTCAGCACGTCCTGCTCGAAGCTGGCATCAGTAACGTTGACGATATGTTCGCTCATGAAATCTCTCCGTAGTCGGACGCGAATTGAAACGCGAAAGTGCCGACCATCATATCCCGCCTTGACCCTCGCCGGAAGGCGCAGCCGATTGAGAGTCTCTATCGTTGGTCGGCTGATTCCCGATTGATCGGCTGCCGCATTGGCGACCCTCGCCCTATCGTGGCAGGATGGCGCAGTTTTCCAATGGACTTGCAAAGCATGCCGCAAAAACCTGCCGAGGCATTCCCGCTGATTGCCGCCCTGGACCTGGGCTCCAACAGTTTCCACCTCTGTCTGGCCAAGGCCAATATCCACGGCGAAGTCCGCATCCTCGAACGGCTGGGCGAGAAGGTCCAACTGGCCGCCGGCCTCGACGAGGAGCGCAATCTCAGCGAAGAGGCCACCCAGCGCGGCCTCGACTGCCTGCGCCGCTTCGCCCAGTTCATCAGCGGCATGCCCCAGGGTTCCGTACGCGTGGTCGCGACCAACGCCTTGCGCGAGGCGCGCAACCGCAGCGATTTCATCCGTCGTGCGGAAGAGGTTCTCGGCCATCCCGTGGAAGTCATCTCCGGCCGCGAGGAAGCCCGCCTGATCTACCTCGGCGTCGCCAACAGCATGCCCGACAGCGGCGGTCGCCGGCTGGTCAGCGACATCGGCGGCGGCAGCACCGAGTTCATCATCGGCCAGGGTTTCGAGTCCGAGCTGCGGGAAAGCCTGCAGATGGGTTGCGTCAGCTACACCCAACGCTACTTCCGCGACGGCAAGATCACCCCGGCCCGCTACGCCCAGGCGTACACTGCTGCACGCCTGGAACTGATGGGCATCGAGAACAGCCTGCGGCGCCTCGGCTGGCAACAGGCGGTCGGCGCCTCCGGCACCATCCGCGCAGTGGCGCTGGCGATCAAGGCCGGCGGCCACGGCAACGGCGAGATCAGCCCGGACGGACTGGCCTGGCTGAAGCGCAAGGTGCTCAAGCTCGGCGACGTGGAGAAGCTCGATCTGGAAGGGATCAAGCCGGACCGCCGGACCATCTTCCCGGCCGGACTGGCCATTCTCGAAGCGATCTTCGACGCGCTGGAACTGGAACAGATGGTTCACTCCGAGGGCGCCCTGCGCGAAGGCGTTCTCTACGACCTGGTCGGCCGTCACCAGCACGAGGACGTGCGCGAACGCACCATCAGCTCGCTGATGCAGCGCTACCACGTCGATCCGGAGCAGGCTTCGCGGGTGGAGGCCAAGGCCCTCAAGGTGCTTGCCGAAGTCGGCGACGCCTGGGAGCTGAACGGCGAACTGCACCGCGACCTGCTGAGCTGGGGCGCACGGGTCCACGAGATCGGCCTGGACATCGCCCATTACCACTACCACAAGCACGGCGCCTACCTGATCGAGCACTCCGACCTGGCTGGCTTCTCGCGCCAGGACCAGCAGATGCTGTCGCTACTGGTACGCGGCCACCGCCGCAACATTCCGGCGGACAAGCTGGCGGAGTTCGCCGAGGAAGGCGACAAGCTGGTACGCCTGTGCATCGTGCTGCGCTTCGCGATCCTCTTCCACCACATTCGCGGCACCCAGGAAATGCCCTCGGTGCGTCTGAAGGCAGAGCCCAAGAGCCTTTCGGTGACCTTCCCCGAGGGCTGGCTGGAAGCCAACCCGCTGACCCAGGCCGACTTCGCCCAGGAAGCCGAATGGCTCAAGCGGGTCGGCTACAGCCTCAACGTGCGGTAAGCACCGGCGCGGCCAGCTTCTCCAGCAGGGTCGCCTGGGTATTGCGGGGGTTCTGGTTACCGGTGGGACTGAGCCGCTGGTAGCTACCGTCGGCCTGCAACACCCAGGCCTGGGTGTTGTCGGTCAGGTACGTTTCCAGTTCCTTCTTAACCCGCTGCACCAGCTTCTTGCCTTCCACCGGGAAGCAGGTCTCGACGCGCATGTCGAGGTTGCGCTCCATCCAGTCGGCGCTGGAGAGATAGAGCTTCTCGTCGCCGCCGTTGAGGAAGTAGTAGATGCGGCTGTGCTCGAGGAAGCGCCCGATAATCGAGCGCACGTGGATATTGTGCGAGACCCCCGGGATGCCCGGCCGCAGGCAGCACATGCCACGCACCACTAGGTCGATCCTGACCCCGGCCTGGCTGGCCTTGTACAGGGCGCGGATGACCTTCGGATCGGTCAGCGAGTTGACCTTGGCCATGATGTGCGCAGGCTGGCCGAGCGCCGCCTGGGCCGCCTCGCGGTTGATCATTTCCAGCAGGTTCTTCTTCAGGGTGAACGGCGCATGCAACAGCTTCTTCATGCGCAGCGTCTTGCCCATCCCGATCAGTTGGTTGAACAGCTTGTGCAGGTCCTCGCAGAGCGCCACGTCGGCGGTCAGCAGGCTGTAGTCGGTGTACAGGCGAGCGTTGCCGGCATGGTAGTTGCCGGTGCCCAGGTGCGCGTAGCGGCGCAGTTCGCCGTCCTCGCGACGGAGGATCAGCATCATCTTGGCGTGGGTCTTGAAGCCGACCACGCCGTAGATCACCACCGCGCCGGCCTGTTGCAGGCGGCTGGCCAGTTGCAGGTTGGACTCTTCGTCGAAGCGGGCGCGCAGCTCGATCACCGCGGTGACCTCCTTGCCGTTGCGTGCCGCCTCGACCAGGGCGTCGACGATCTCAGAGTTGGCACCGCTGCGGTACAGGGTCTGCTTGATCGCCAGCACGTTCGGATCCTTGGCGGCCTGGCGCAGCAGGTCGATCACCGGGGTGAAGGATTCGAACGGGTGCATCAGCAACACGTCGAGCTTGCTGAGGACGTTGAAGAGGTTTTCCTTCTTCTGCAAAAGACGCGGGATCGCCGGGGTGAAGGGCGGGTACTGCAGCTCCGGATGGCTTTCCAGGCCGGTGACGCTGAACAGGCGGGTCAGGTTGACCGGGCCGCTGACCTTGTACAACTCGCTTTCGGACAGGCCGAACTGCTTGAGCAGGTAGTTGGTCAGGTTCTGCGGGCAGGTATCCACCACCTCCAGGCGTACCGCATCCCCGTAGCGACGCGAGAACAGCTCGCCGCGCAGCGCGCGGGCCAGGTCCTCGACATCCTCGGTGTCCACCGACAGGTCGGCGTTGCGGGTCAGGCGGAACTGGTAGCAGCCCTTCACCTTCATGCCGGGGAACAGGTCGTCGGCGTGGGCGTGGATCATCGACGACAGGAACACGTAGTTGTCGCCATCGCCGCCAACGTCTTCCGGCAGCCTGATGATCCGTGGCAGCAGGCGCGGCGCCGGGATGATCGCCAGGCCGGAGTCGCGGCCGAAGGCATCCATCCCCTCCAGCTCGACGATGAAGTTGAGGCTCTTGTTCACCAGCAGCGGGAACGGGTGGGTCGGGTCGAGGCCGATCGGGGTGATGATCGGCGCGATCTCGTCGCGGAAGAAGCGCCGCACCCAGGTCTTGATCTTCAGCGTCCAGTGACGCCGGCGGATGAAGCGGATCTGGTGCTTGGCCAGCTCCGGCAACAGGGTCTCGTTGAGGATCCGGTACTGCCGCGACACCTGCTCGTGGACCAGCTCGCTGATCCGCGCCAGTGCCTGGTGCGGCAGCAGGCCGTCGGCGCCGGCCTGCTCGCGGGCGAAGGTGATCTGCTTCTTCAGGCCGGCGATGCGGATCTCGAAGAATTCGTCGAGGTTGCTCGAGAAGATGAGGAGGAACTTCAGCCGCTCCAGGAGCGGGTAGGACTCGTCCAGCGCCTGCTCCAGCACGCGGATGTTGAACTGCAACTGGGAGAGCTCGCGATGAATGTACAGGCTGCTGTCATCCACGCTGGGAACCACCGCAGGTGGCGTTTCCACCGGGATCGTTTCGGCCATCTTCACTTCTGCTTCGCTTTCCACGTTCGCCACTACGGTTTCGTCGGCGGCGATACGTTCGATCTCATCAAGTCCTTGCTGCGTATTCATTCATCTTCCCGAGGGGGTCAACGCCCCCGTCTTAATTGTTCTGCGGCCTGCTTGGCGAAGTAGGTCAGAATGCCATCAGCGCCGGCACGTTTGAAGGCGGTAAGGGACTCGAGGATCACCGATTCGGCCAGCCAGCCGTTCTGGATGGCGCCCATGTGCATCGCATACTCGCCGCTGACCTGGTAGACAAAGGTCGGGGCGCGGAATTCATCCTTCACCCGACGCACGATGTCGAGGTAGGGCATGCCCGGCTTGACCATCACCATGTCGGCGCCTTCGGCCAGGTCGGCGGCCACTTCGTGAAGTGCCTCGTCGCTGTTCGCCGGATCCATCTGGTAGGTGGCCTTGTTGCCCTTGCCGAGGTTCGAAGCCGAGCCGACCGCATCGCGGAACGGACCGTAGTAGGCGCTGGCGTACTTGGCCGAGTAGGCCATGATCCGCACATTGGTGTGGCCGGCAGACTCCAGGGCCTCGCGGATCGCACCGATGCGACCGTCCATCATGTCCGAGGGCGCTACCACCTGGGCGCCTGCCTCGGCGTGGGACAGCGCCTGCCGTACCAGCACGTCGATGCTGACGTCGTTGAGGACGTAGCCATCGTCATCCAGGATGCCGTCCTGGCCATGGGTGGTGAACGGGTCGAGCGCCACGTCGGTGATGATGCCCAGCTCCGGAAAGCGCTCGCGCAGGGCGCGGGTGGCGCGCTGGGCGATGCCTTCCGGGTTGTATGCCTCGGCGGCGTCCAGGGACTTCTTCTCCACCGGGGTCACCGGGAACAGCGCCAGCGCCGGAATGCCCAGGGCCACCCACTCTTCCGCCTCGATCAGCAACTGGTCGATGGACAGGCGCTCGACGCCGGGCATCGACGGAATGCTTTCACGCTGGTTGACCCCATCGAGGACGAACACCGGCAGGATCAGGTCGTCGACGGTGAGGACATTCTCGCGGACCAGGCGGCGGGAGAAGTCATCGCGGCGATTGCGCCGCAGGCGGGTGTAGGGATAGGCGCGGTTGGCGGGAGTGAAGCTCACGGTTTTACTCCAGGGCCCAGATAACGGGCACAGTGTGACAGTTATAGTCCCTGATTATGACGGATTGGCAACAAGCGACGACAGTGACTCAAGGTCGCGGCATCCTGCCGCACCGCCAATCATCGCAAAAAGCCAGCGGCAAAGGCCATTCATTGCACAATCAATGACCTGGGCCGTGACGATCGCGCTTTCCCCACGCCCTCAACCGAGTTAGGCTGCGCGTTCATTTCGCTTCGCTGCCCCGATGATGCTCCAACAATTCCTGCAGGACTTCGGCTATTTCGCCCTTTTTCTCGGTACTTTCTTCGAGGGCGAAACCATTCTCGTGCTGGCCGGGTTCCTTGCCTTCCGCGGCTACATGCAGCTGGATACCGTGATTCTCACCGCCTTCCTCGGCAGCTACGCCGGTGACCAACTCTGGTACTTCCTCGGCCGCCGCCACGGCCGCCGGTTGCTGGCGCGCAAGCCGCGCTGGCAGAAGCTCGGCGACAAGGCGCTGGACCATGTGCGCCGCCATCCCGACCTGTGGGTGCTGAGTTTCCGCTTCGTCTATGGCCTGCGTACGGTGATGCCGGTGGCCATCGGCCTGTCCGGCTATCCACCGGCCCGCTATCTTCTTCTCAACGGCATCGGCGCCATCGTCTGGGCCGCCGCGCTGGGCTCCGCCGCCTACTATTTCGGCAGCGTACTGGAAGGCATGCTCGGCAACATCAAGAAATACGAACTCATGGTCCTCGGCGGCCTGATCGTGCTGGGCCTGCTGCTCTGGCTATGGCGGCGTTTCAAGACACCGCGCGGCAACGGCGCGGGCGGCAACGCCGACAAATCCGAGTGAACCCGCGCCGGCGCGACTGAACAGCCGGCCCCTTCGCACACTCCAACTGCTTGTACCCTCCGCTCCGGCTGGCCGCCGGGGCCGGCGGCTCGCTATGCTTGCGCGATACCGACCCCGGCCAGGCCCGTCCGGTCCGGATCCTGCGTTCCCAAGGAGTAAGCCTCATGCACAAGAAAGTTGCCGTCATCCTCTCCGGTTGTGGCGTCTACGATGGCGCGGAAATCCACGAAAGCGTGATCACCCTGCTCCGCCTCAGCCAGCGCGGCGCCGAGGCACAATGCTTCGCGCCGAACATCGCCCAGCACCATGTGGTCAACCACCTGACCGGCGAGGAAATGCCGGAAAGCCGCAATGTCCTGGTCGAGTCCGCGCGTATCGCCCGCGGCGAAGTCAAGGACCTGCGCGAAGCCCGCGCCGAGGACTACGACGCGCTGATCGTGCCCGGTGGCTTCGGCGCTGCGAAGAACCTCAGCGACTTTGCCATCAACGGCGCGCAATGCCAGGTGCAGCCGGACGTGCTGGCGCTGGCCAAGGCTTTCGCCGAAGCCGGCAAGCCAGTCGGGCTGATCTGCATCGCTCCGGCGATGGCGGCGAAGATCTACGGCGCCGGCGTCCAATGCACCATCGGCAACGACGCCGACACCGCCGACGCGCTGAAGCAGATGGGTGCCGAGCACATCGACGCGCCGGTGGACGAGATCGTCGAAGACAGCGCGCGCAAGCTGGTGACCACCCCGGCCTACATGCTCGCCCAGTCGATCGCCGAAGCCGCTTCCGGGATCAACAAGCTGGTCGACCGGGTGCTCGAACTGGTGGACCAGGACAAGGCCTGATCGGCCAAGCACGAGGGCGGTCGCGCCGCCGCCCTTTTCAAATCCGTGCCGCTACGCCAGCGTGCGTCTCGAAACCATCGAATCGAGACGCCGCGATGAGCGAAACGCCCTCCTCCGCCCTGCCTGACGACGTCCACCAACTGGTGGCGGATTTCTTCCAGCGCATCCCCTTCAACCGCATGCTCGGCATCCGCGTGGTGAGCCTCGGCCGCGAGCGGGTAGTCCTCGACCTGCCGATGAAGGACGAACTGATCGGCAACTTCGTTCAGGGCATTCTCCACGGCGGGGTGATCTCCAGCCTGCTCGACGTCACCGGCGGAGCGATGGCCCTGATCGGCGCCCTCGAACGGCATCGCGAACTGCCAGGCCACGAGCGCATGGCGCGGCTGTCGAAGCTCGGCACCATCGACTTGCGCGTCGACTACCTGCGCCCGGGACGCGGCCGGACGTTCACCGCCCATGCGGTGCCGCTTCTCTCGGGCAACAAGGTCGCAGTGGTGCGCTCGGAACTGCATAGCGACGACGGCACGCTGGTCGCCGTCGGTACCGGTACCTATCTGTGCGGCTGACTCGCGCGTAGATCGGCTTCCCGCTGCAGGCGGGTAAGCAAGCGGTCCAGGGCGTTGGCGAACGCCTGGCGGTCACGCTCACCGTAGGGCGCCTGGCCGCCGCCCATCTGCCCCTGGTCACGCAGGTCGGCCATCAGGTTGCGCATGGCCAGCTTATCGCCCATGTTCCGCGCGTCGAACTCGCGGCCGCGAGGATCGAGGGCGGCAACCTGTTTCTTGATCAGCCGATCGGCCAGCGGTACGTCGCTGCAGATCGCCAGGTCGCCCGGCTCGGCCTGCTCCACCAGGTAATCGTCAGCCGCATCCATCCCGCTTTCCACCACCACCAGACGCACGCAGGCGAACGGCGGCTTGACCTGCGGCTGGCCGGCGACCATCCAGACTTCCAGCTTGCGCTTGAGGGCGAACTTGCAGACCAGTTCCTTGGCCGCCTTGGGGCAGGCGTCGGCATCGATCCAGATACGCATGAACGGACTTCCGTAGAAATGACGACGGCCAGTATCGCACTGGCCGTCGTGGTTGCGCGAACCCGCTCAGTCGGCGGCGTTGGCCGCCGCACGCCGGCGCTCGACGATCCGGCTACGTCCGTAGAGCAGCGCGATGGCCACCATTGCCATGGCCTGGGCCGACAGCGAATAGGCGTCAGCCTTGATCCCCAGCCAGTCGAAGTCGAAGAACGGCACCGGACGGGTGCCGATCACCCCGGCTTCCTGCAAGGCGATGACGCCATGTCCGGCGAACACCACCGAGAGCGCACAGAGCAACGCCGCGTTGATGCTGAAGAACAACCCCAGCGGCAGTTTCGCCGAACCACGCAGGATCACCCAGGCCAGGCCGATCAGCAGGACCACGGCGGTCGCCGCGCCGCCGATCACGGCATTGTGCCCGGCCGGTCCGGCCTGCAACCAGAGGGTTTCGTAGAACAGGATGACCTCGAACAACTCGCGGTAGACCGAGAAGAACGCCAGCACTGCGAAGCCGAAGCGTCCGCCACCGCCCACCAGGCTGCTGCGGATGTAGTCCTGCCAGGCTGCCGCGTGGCGGCGGTCGTGCATCCAGACGCCGAGCCAGAGCACCATCATGCAGGCGAACAGAGAGGTGAAGCCCTCCATCAGCTCGCGCTGGGCACCGCCGATATCGATCACATAGGCGGCCAACGCCCAGGTGGCGAAGCCGGCGACGAAGGCCAGCCCCCAGCCGACGTGCACGCCACGCACGGCACTTTCCTGCCCGGTATTGCGCAGGAAGGCGAGGATGGCGGCAAGCACCAGGATTGCCTCTACCCCTTCGCGCAACAGGATCAACAAGGCGGAAACGAAACTGATGGAGAAACTCAGCGAGTCGCCGCCAAGCTGCTTGGCGGCCTCTGCCAGCTTGCCCTTGGCCAGCTCCAGCTGTTGCGCCACCTGGATTTCCGGGAGGCCATCGCGCAACGCCTGGCGGTAGGCCATCAGCTGCTTCTCGGTGGAGCGGCGCAAATCGGCGTCGACGTTGTCCAGCGAGCTTTCCACCAGCTCGAAGCCTTCCAGGTAGGCCGCCACCGACAGGTCGTAGGCCTGGTCGCGGTCGCCTTCGCGATAGACCGCGAAGCTCTTGTCCAGGGTGGCGGCGGTATAGTCGATCAACTGCCCAGGACCGCGCTGCTCCAGCGGCGGATGCGCACGCAGGGCGCGGAAGCTCTCCGCAGCGGCCTCGCCGTCGTACTCGGCGACTTCGGCCGGAGTCTGCGTGGCCAGGGTCGCCAGCGGGTAGGCATGGGCCTTGTCCGGCTGCGCACTGCCGGCGCTCAGGCCGGCCACATAGCTGGCCAGGTCCCAGCGCTGGCGTTCGTCGAGCTGGTCGGCGAACGCCGGCATGTCGGTGCCGGCCACGCCCAGGCCGATGACGTTACGCAGGTCGTAGAGGCTCAGGTGGTTGAGGCGCTGGCGATCGGTGAGGTTCGCTGGCGGCGGTTCCAGGCCGATGCCGGCGGGGCCGTCGCCCTTGCCCGCATCGCCATGGCAGATCGCGCACTGCTGGGCATAGATCGGCGCCGCGCGGCTCGGGTCGGGGGTGATCGCGGGGGTCTGCACCACCTGGTAGATATCCGCCACCCGTGCCTCGAGGTTGCGCGCCTGGAGGGCCACGTCCCTTCCCGGCAAGCGCTGCTCGATGGCCTGGCGCAGGCTGGCGACGCCCCTCTCCAGCTCGGCGCGCTCGGGGCGCATCGGCAGGGTCAGGACCAATGCCTGCAGGTTGCCGACGAACTCCACCTGTTCCTGGTATTCGCTGGGGTCGACGATCTTGCCGTCAGCCACGGTCGGCGGATAGTCGGCCGCCAGGTAACTCAACAGATGCAAGGCTTGGGAGGGGTCGACGGCCGTGTCGGCTAGAGCTCCAAGGCTGAACGCGCAGACCAGCGGCAGCAGCCACAGCAGGATTTTCGGAGGGTGCATAGCGAAGACGAAGTGAGAATGGAAGAGATTAAATTGTCCCTTCGCCTTCCCGCCCATGCAAGAAATACTCTGTAACAATCACGCCCATCAGCGTGTCGGGCGGCTCAGAGCGGCGCTCGGCGTACCGTCGCCAGCAGCCCCGCGGCACCGACGAACAGGCTGGCGAAGGTACGGTTCACCAGCTTCTGCTGGCGCGGCGAACGCAGTACGCGTAGCACGCGCGCAGCCAGCCCGGTGTAGCCGGCCATGACGATCAGGTCGACGACGATCATGGTGCCGCCCATGATCAGGTATTGCGCCAGCAGCGGCTGGTGCGGGTCAATGAACTGCGGCAGCACCGCGAGCATGAAGATCACCGCCTTGGGATTGCTGGCGTTGACCAGGAAACCACGCAGCACCAGGGTCAACGGTCGCCCCAGAGGCCGTTCGCCATCGGTGCTCAAGGCCTGTGGCGGCGCCTGCCACTGGCGCACCGCCAGGTACACCAGGTAGGCCACGCCGAACCACTTGATCAGGCTGAAAGCCAGTGCCGAGGTCGCCAGCAACGCACCGACGCCGGCGGCGACGATGGCGATCTGCAGGGCCAGGCCGATCTGCAGGCCCAGCGCGTTCCAGTAGCCTCGCGCAAAGCCGTACTGCAACCCGCAGGACATCGAGGCGATGGCTCCGGCGCCCGGCGACAGGCTGATGGCCCAGCAGGCGAGGAAGAAGGCGAACCAGGTACTGACGAGCATTGCACACCTCGGAAAGCGAACGCGGCTGGCGGCGGGAACGAAAAAGCCAGTGTGCACCAAGGCGGAGCAGCCGCACAGGTTTTCCGACCACGCGCCTCGCCCAACCTTTGCGGGCGCAACCTGGCGGACAGAAAAAACCCGGCAGATGCCGGGCTTTCCCGAGGATACGCGCTCAGCCATGTTGGGCGGACCACCGCGATGCGGCTATTCGCCCTGGCTCCGAACGCTCTCAGTCCGGCGAACCCTTGCGCAGCTTCACTGGCTCCTCGCCGCGCTTGCGCGCCAGGGCTCCGCGCAAGCGGATGTTCAGCGCCTCCACCGCCAGGGAGAAGGCCATGGCGAAGTAGACGTAGCCTTTCGGCACGTGCACTTCGAAGGACTCGGCCACCAGCACGGTGCCGACCACGATGAGGAACGACAGGGCGAGCATCTTCAGCGAGGGGTGTTTCTCGATGAAGTCGCTGATGGTGCCTGCCGCCAGCATCATCACACCGACCGAGATGACGATCGCCGCGACCATCACCGGCACGTTCTGCACCAGACCGACGGCGGTGATCACCGAGTCCAGGGAGAAGATGATGTCGATGATCGCGATCTGGACGATGATGCCCATGAAGCCGTGGACCTTGCCGCCGCTCTTCTGCTCTTCTTCCGCGCCTTCCAGGCTGTGGTAGATCTCCATGGTGCTCTTGAACAGCAGGAACAGGCCGCCGAAGAAGAGGATCAGGTCACGCCCGGAGATGCCCTGGCCGAACAGGTGGAACAGGTCGGTGGTCAGGCGCATGACCCAGGTGATCGAGAGCAACAGCAGGATCCGCGTGCCCATGGCCAGGGCCAGGCCGAAGAAGCGCGCCTTCGGTTGCTGGGCCGGCGGCAGGCGCCCGACCAGGATCGAGATGAAGATGATGTTGTCGATGCCGAGGACGATTTCCAGGGCGGTCAGGGTCAGGAACGCGACCCAGATTTCAGGACTGGCGAGCCATTCCATAGATGGTTATTTCCCGTTTTTTGTTGGAGTTGAAAAACCTGGCCCACGCCAGCGACGCACGGCTTTCTGGAAGAACAGGCTGTTGGGAACCTGCAGCAGCGGGCCCGGCGAGCCATCCTCGAGGGTTTCTTCCAGTGTCGTATACAAGAGATTGATGGCAACCACGCGTCCGGTGACGCCCGGTTTGTCGGCGCTATCGATCAGCTCCACGCGGTCGCCGATGCGGAACGGCCCGACGGTGAAGATCAGCAACGCACAGAACAGGTTGGAGAGCACGCTCCAGATGGCGAAGAAGGCTACCGCCGCCACCGCGGCGAAACCGGTCAGCGCGGTCCACAGCACTTCGGCCGACACGCCCAGGCGCTCCAGCACCATGATCAGTGCGCTGACCATGATCAGCCAGCGCAGGCCCCCACGCAGCGGCAGGAGCAGCTCCGGCGGCACCGGATAACGCTCGCCGATACGGGTCACCGTGCGTCGGACCAGGCGCTGTAGCAGCCAGGCGACCAGCAGGATGAGCAGGATCTGCAGCGCCACCACCAGCGGCCCGCTCCAGGTCTGCGTCAACACCTGCAAGTCTTCCATCACTCACTGGCCTCTAGTTCTTTCTGCAGGGCTTCGAGGGTTTCCAGGGCCTCCAGCCAACGTTCCTCCAGCTCGCCTTCGCGAACCTTCAGGCTCGATTGTTCGGACAGCAACTCGCGCAATTCGTCCTTTCGCGATACGTCGTACAGGGCGCTGTCGCCCAGCCGCGCCTCGATAGCGGCTAGCTTTTCGTGCAGGCCGCCGAGTTCGCGCTCCAGCTTGTCGGCCTCGCGCTTGTGCGGCGCCAGCTGCTGGCGCAGCGCGGCCGCTGCCTGGCGCTGGGCGCGCTTGTCGGTGCGTTCGGTCGGCGCACCCGGCGCGGTCTCGGCCTGCGGCGCCTTGCGCGCGCGATAGTCGACCAGCCAACGGGCGTAATCGTCGAGATCGCCATCGAACGGCACCACGCGCCCATCGGCGACCAGGAGGAATTCATCGGTGGTGCTTTTGAGCAGGTGCCGGTCGTGGGAAACTACCAGGACCGCCCCGGAAAACTCCTGTAGAGCCATGGTCAAGGCCAGGCGCATTTCCAGGTCGAGGTGGTTGGTCGGCTCGTCGAGCAGCAGCAGGTTGGGCTTCTGCCAGGCGATCAGCGCCAGGGCCAGGCGCGCTTTCTCGCCACCGGAGAAGTTCAATACCGGCTCGTCCACCCGAACGCCGCGGAAGTCGAAGCCGCCGAGGAAGTCCTTGAGGGTCTGTTCGCGCTCGCCGGGGGCGATACGCTGCAGATGTAGCAACGGGCTGGCCTGTGGATCCAGCGAATCGAGCTGGTGCTGGGCGAAGTACCCGATGGCCAGGTTCTCGCCGCGCAGCAGGCGGCCGCCCAGCTCGGGCAGGTCCCCGGCCAGGGTCTTGATCAGCGTCGACTTGCCGGCGCCGTTGGGACCGAGCAGGCCGATCCGCGCACCGGGCACCAGTTGCAGCTTGACCTTCTCCAGCACCGCCTTGTCGCCATAGCCGAGACGGCCTTCGCCGAGATCCAGCAACGGCCGGGAGATCTTGTCCGACTCGCGGAAACTGAAATTGAACGGCGAATCGACATGTGCCGGCGCCAGTTCCTCTAGACGCTCCAGCGCCTTGATCCGGCTCTGCGCCTGGCGCGCCTTGGTGGCCTTGGCCTTGAAGCGGGCGATGAAGCTTTCCATGTGCGCACGCTGCGCCTGCTGTTTCTCGTAGGCCTGCTGTTGCTGAGCCAGCCGCTCGGCGCGGGTCCGCTCGAAAGCGGAATAGCCGCCGCGGTAGAGGATCAGCTTGCGGTTTTCCAGATGCACCACGTGGTCCACCACCGCATCGAGGAAGTCGCGGTCGTGGGAGATCAGCACCAGAGTGCCGGGATAACCCTTGAGCCACTCTTCCAGCCAGAGGATGGCGTCCAGGTCGAGGTGGTTGGTCGGTTCGTCGAGCAACAGCAGGTCGGACGGGCACATCAGCGCCTGCGCCAGGTTCAGGCGCATCCTCCAACCACCGGAGAAATCACCGACCCGGCGCTCCATCTGCTCGCTGCTGAAGCCGAGCCCGGCCAGCAGCTTGCGCGCCCGTGCATCGACGGTATAACCGTCGGCGTTGTCCAGCTCGGTATGCAGGCGCGCCAGGGCAGAACCGTCGTGCGCCGCTTCGGCGACGGCCAGCGCCGCCTGGATCTCGCGCAGGCGACTGTCGCCGTCGAGCACGTAATCCACCGCCAGGCGATCCAGGGTATCGACCTCCTGGCGCATGTGCGCGATGCGCCAGTCGGCGGGCAACAGGCAGTCGCCGGCATCCTGCCCGAGCTGGCCGCGCAACAGCGCGAACAAGCTGGACTTGCCAGCGCCATTGGCCCCGATGAGACCGGCTTTCTGGCCGGCGTGCAGGGTCAGTTCAGCAGCTTCCAGGAGGCGCTGCGGCCCGCGCTGTAGCGTAAGATTGAGGAGTCGGATCATGGCGGCGGAGTTTATCAGTTTCGCCCTTGCGGAGCGTGAGGCTGTATGACTGGAAATGTCTGGAAATTCGCGGTGGACGTCTATGCCCGGCCGGGCGTGGAAACGGCTTGCCTCGCGCTTCAGGAGCAAGGTGCGGACGTCTGCCTGTTGCTGGTCGCCGCCTGGCTTGGCAGGCGCGGTGTGAGCTGCTCGAAAGAACGCGCCCAGATCCTGGAGAACGCCGCGCGTCCCTGGCGCGAAACGGTCATCGAACCCCTGCGCAGATTGCGTTGCGCCTGGCGCGAAGCGGCAACCCACGACGCCTGCCTGGCCGAACTCCGCGAGGAAATGAAGGCCCAGGAACTACGAGCGGAACGGGAACACCTGCAACGCCTGGCCGACCTGGCCACAGCCTGGCTGGAGGGCCAGGAAGCGAATCGCAGTGCGGATGCCTGGCTGCAAGCCTGCAGCCGGGACATCTGCACGGAAGCAGAGCGCCGGGCTTTGCTGGTGCTTGGCTCGGCGGCTTTGCAGACAGCGCCTTAGGAGGCGCTGGTCGGGGCGGCGCCGTTGCTGCCCGCGGCAGGCGTTGCCGAAGCAGCGCTGGAGGCGGCTGCCGGGGCGCTGGGAGTCGCCGCAGGCTTCGCAGCAGGAGCGGTGGCGGGCTTGGCTGCGGCAGGTTTCGCGGCTACGGGTTTCGCCGCAGGCTTGGCCGCCGGTTTCGCCGCAGGCTTCGCAGCCGGCTTGGCTGCAGGCTTCGCGGCCGCGGGTTTCGCCACAGGCTTGGCCGCCGGTTTCGCCGCAGGCTTCGCAGCTGGCTTGGCTGCGGGCTTCGCGGCTGCGGTTTTCGCCGCGGGCTTGGCCGTCGGTTTCGCGACAGGCTTCGCCGCCGGCTTGGCGGCGGGCTTCGCGGCTGCGGTTTTCGCCGCAGGCTTGGCCGCCGGTTTCGCCACAGGCTTCGCCGCCGGCTTGGCTGCGGGCTTCGCGGCTGCGGTTTTCGCCGCGGGCTTGGCCGCCGGTTTCGCAGCAGGCTTCGCCGTCGGCTTGGCTGCGGGCTTCGCTGCCGCGGTTTTCGCCGCAGGCTTGGCCGCCGGTTTCGCAGCAGGCTTCGCAGCAGGCTTCGCAGCAGGCTTCGCAGCCGGCTTGGCCGCAGGCTTCGCCGCTACGGTTTTCACCGCAGGCTTGGCTGCCGCCTTCGCAGCAGGTTTGGTCGCGGGTTTCGCCTTGCGGCTCTCCAGAGCCTTGCCAGCGGCTTCCTTCACCTTGCCGACACCCTGCGCCAGCTTGAGGCTTTCCTGTACGTCACGCTTGAGGCCGACGATGTAGGTACGGGTGTCCGCCTGCCGGGCCTTCAGGGTATCCAACGCCTCTTCCAGGTCGCTGATGGTCTCGCGCGCCTTGGCCTGTGCCTTGGTCTTGCCGGCCTTGGCAGCATCCTGCAGCTTGGTGCGAGCCTTGTGCAGTTTTTCCTGGGCTTTGCCACGTTGCTTTTCAAGTTTGGCCAGGAGCTTTTCCGAATCGACCAGCGCTTGTTTGCACGCACCTTCCAGGTGCTCGACAAGGCTGTGGGAAAGTTGCTGCAACAGGTGCAAGGGGGTGGTGACGGGCTTCTTGTTGGCCGACATGACGTGCCTCCAGGCGGACGTGGTTGCGCCCATACTAGACCCGCACACCCCCTCTCGCCAACGGGTTCGATGTGCTACAAGCGACGTGCGCCAGGATTGCCCGCCGATTCGTTTGGAGAAACCGCATGCCGCGCCGCCTTTTCATCGGTCTTTTTCTACTGCCGCTGCCGCTTTTCGCCGCGCCTCCCAAGGACGAACTGGCCTATGCCGTAGGCGCCCGCCTGGGCATGCGCCTACAGCAGGAAATGCCCGGCCTAGAGCTATCCGAGCTACTTCTCGGACTGCGCCAGGCCTATCGCGGCGAGGCACTTGAAATCCCCCCCGAACGCATCGAACAACTTCTGCTGCAACACGAGAACGCCACGACGGAAACACCGCGGACCACACCCGCCGAGGCCCGCTTCCTGGCCAACGAAAAAGCCCGCTTCGGCGTCCGCGAATTGACCGGCGGCGTCCTCGTCAGCGAATTACGTCGTGGCCAAGGTAACGGCATCGGCGCGGCAACCCAGGTACACGTCCGTTACCGCGGCCTGCTTGCCGACGGTCAAGTGTTCGACCAGAGCGAAAGCGCCGAGTGGTTCGCCCTGGACAGTGTGATAGAGGGATGGCGCACAGCGTTGCGAGCGATGCCTGTCGGCGCGCGCTGGCGAGTGGTGATTCCTTCGGCGCAAGCCTATGGCCACGAAGGCGCTGGCGACCTGATCCCGCCCGACGCTCCGCTGGTCTTCGAGATCGACCTGCTGGGCTTCCGCTGAAATGCAAAAACGGCGCTCTCCCGCATGGAGACGCGCCGTTTCGTAACGACTCGCCGGTGAATCAGACCGGTACTGCCGAACCCTCTGCGCCGCTCTGGCTGTGGGCGTTGTGCAGGACTTCGATGAGGCAGTCCTCCAGCTCGAAGCGTTCGTGCAACTGTTGCCGCAGGACCTTCAGCTCCGCGATGAGGCAGGCTCCTTCACGGCAATCGCCGTTGTCGCAGCGGTCGTTGAAGTTCAGCGCGGATTCGGTGATGGCTTCCAGCCGGGGGAAGATCTGCTTGGCCAGCTCCAGGCCACGCTGATCGCCGAAGGCCTTGCCTTCCGCCGTCAGTTGCTCGTAGACCTCGAAGTGTCCGGCAGATACGTAGTCCAGCAGCAATTGGCAGAAATGCTGGAGTTCTTCGGCGTTGGGCGCCGGTGCCTGAATACCGCTCAGGGCATCGAAGGCCTGCACCAGTTGCTGGCGCTCATGCAGCCAGCGATCGATCAGTTGGTGCACACCCCCCCACCGCTCTTGGGCATTACGGCAGCTTTCGAGCATGTTGTCCTCGCTTCCCTCTTCGGACGTCCCGGAGAATCATCGTCCGCTCCGAGACGCATTGCTGACGCACTCTCTGCGCTCTGTGGGAGAACGCCTGTGCAAGGGGCGGACTCCGGCGCTATGGAAAGCCAGATTATGCCCCCGGGATGACCCCATCAAGACGCCCGTACAGAAAAATTCATACGGATGTTTGATCGGTATCCCGCATCCGCTCTGGTTTTCGCCAAATCGATACGGCCGACGCTCGAGAGCTGACGAAAGACCACGCGACAGCCCGCATCAGGCACGTCGGAGGAACTGCACGATGGAGAAGCCGAGATAGGCAACGAACGCCAGCAGGCTCCATTCCGGAATGCTCAGGGTGAATAACGTCCAGCTCACCTGGGCACAATCCGCGGTGCCATGCAGGACCAGGCGGATCACTTCCTGGAAGGGAAGCGCCTGCATCATGTAGTCGAGGCTGGGCAGGCAGGCCGGCAGTTGGTCCAGCGGAACGGTCTGCAACCATACCTGGCGGGCGGCCGTGGCCCCGCCGCCGAGAGCGAGCAGGAACACCAGCACGGAGTAGATACGCCGCCCACGCAGGCCGGGCCCCTGGATCGCGCCAGCAAGGCAGGTCAGGCCGATCAGGATGAAGAAGATCCGCTGCACGACGCACAGCGGGCAGGCCTCCAGGCCAACCACATGTTCCAGGTACAGCGCCCCGCCCATGATGGCGACGCAGGCCAGGAACGCGAGAAGGAAAAGCTGACGGGGGCTGGCCAGGGGCATGGCGGATCCACAGGTACACAGGGGAAAGGCCGCCTACGGTAGTGGAAAGCCTCCGGCCGTTTCAAGCCGCAAGGCAGCTCTGCGGCAAGGCATCCCGAATCATGCCGGGCGCCCGCGACAAGCCGCCACAGTCCTGCCGATGGAGCCGAACGGGGAACGCCGGGTGGCGTTCCCCATGCTCAAATCCCCGCCACCACCACGGGCAGCCCCGGAGTACGCCGATCGAGCAGGACCAGGCCCTCCTGGAACAACTGGTTGCTGCGCTCGACCTCGCCGAGCTGCGCCAGCAGGCGTCCCAGCTCGGCGCAGGTCTCGGCACTGCGCTGGAAGCTCAGGCTGGCCTCCAGGTATTCCCGGGCCTTGCCCCAGAGCTTGTTGATCAGGCACAGGCGCCCCAGGGTCAGCAGCAGGCCGGGATCGTTCGGATGTTCCTTGAGCCAACCTTCCGCGGCCTGCAATTGCTTGCCCGGATCGCGCCCGCGCACCTGCCCGTAGAGTTGCACCAGGGTCGCGTCGAAGCCTTGCTTGAGCGCATGGCGGAGGACTTCTTCAGCCTCTTCCTCGGCGCCCAGGCGAAGCAGTTGGGCGGCATAGCCCGCGACGATCGCCGGGTCTGCACGCAGCGCCGAAGGCACGTTCTGCCAGCGCTGGGTCAGCGGCTGCAACGCCGTCTCGCCCTCGTTCAGTCCACGCTCGCCGGCTTCCTGCAAGGAAGCCACCCAGGCACGGCGTTCGAGGTCGCGCAGTTCGGAATCCTTCAGCACACGCTCCTTGCGCAGCTCCGGCAGCAGGACGCAAAGGGCCTGCCAGTCGTGCTGGGTGACGTACAGCTGCTGCATCAGCCGCAATACCGTGCGGTGCTGCGGCTGGAGCCCGTGCAGCTCTTCGAGGGTATTGCGTGCCTGCGGGTAGTCGCCGCGATTGATCAGCAGTTGCGCACGGGTCAGGCCGACCAGCAATTGGGCATCCGGCTCGCGCTCGCGAGCCCGGTTCAGCAGGTCGTCGGCCTCGTCGTAGCGCTCGAGTTCGTTGGCGGCCCGCGCCGCTCCGAGGTAATGCATCAGCGGCCGCTCGCCCATCTCCGCAGCCCGCCGCAAATGACGCAGCGCCTGCGGCCAGTTGCCTTCGCCGAGATCGCGCAGGCCGCTGTGCTCGGCCATCTGCACGCGACGCCGGCGGTTGTAGCGCGACCAGGGGTTGACCACCCGCCCCGAGCTGCCGAGCAGGCGCAGGACCAGGCGCACCAGCACCACCAGCAGCCAGACCACCGCCAGCAGGGCGAGGAACGACCACAGGCTGGATTCGTAACGGAAGCTCTTGTAGGCGATCAGCACATAGCCGGCCTGCTCGGAGATCGCCAGCCCAACCAGCGTGGCGACCAGCACCACCGCCAGAACCAGGAGGTAGATGCGTCTCATGGACGGCCCTCCGTGGCCGGAGCCGCCTGCGCCTCGGGCACCAGGTTGCCGGCGGCCTCGCGGCGCGACACGTAGGACTGCAAGGCGCTCAGGGCCGGTGCGAGGTCAGGGACCTGCACGGTGACCGGCTGCTTCGCCAACTCATCGATACGCAACTTCAACGCGCGGCTGTCGGCCAGCTCTACGTTGAAATAGCCGTCCAGCACGTCCTGGGCCTGCTTCAGCGCCTGCTCGTAGACTTCCTGCTTGCCATTCAGCGCCGCCCACTGGGCTTGCTCCAGGGCCAGGCCGATGGTCAGGCGCACCTGCGCCAATTGCTCGCCGGCCAGCAGCGGACGAATGTCCTGGCCGGCATTGAAGTCGATGCGGATGTAGCGCGAGATCTTCTCCCACCACAGCTCCCAGGTGCTGTTGCCGTCGCCCCAGGCGACATTGCTGGCACCGCTTTCGCCTTCCTTGAAGGTCGGCGTGAGCGGTTGTAACTGGTTGACCTGCTCGCGCAACGCCGCCAGTTGCACGAAAAGCCCGGTACGGTCCGGCTCCGGCAACGCACGCAGGGCCTCGAGGCTGGCCGCCAGCTTGGCGCGGGCGGCATAGGCGCCGGGATCGTTCTGCGCGCGCAGGATGTCATCGGCGCCCTGCACCAGCTCGGTGGCGCTACCCACGTCCTGCAAGGCGGACAGGCGCAGGCTGGCCAGGCGCAGCAGGTGTTCGGCCTCGGCCAGTCGCCATTGCTGGCGGCTCTGGCCGAGGACCTTCTTCAGTTGCTCGCTGAGATGCTGCTGGTCGCCCTGCAGCTCCACCACAAGGCGTCGCCGGGCCTCCAGTTCGTCCGCGGTAGGCAAAGCGTCCAGGCGGGCAGCCAGTTGCTGGTTACGCTGGGCCAGGGATTCGGTCTTGCCACGGGCATCTTCCAGCTGCGCCAGCTGGTCGCGCTCGGTGCCCTGCAACTGCTGGACCTGCCAGAAGCTCCAGCCACCCGCGCCGAGTCCCGCCACGCCAACCAGCAGGGCGAGCAACGCCAGGCCGGTGGCGGTACCGGAACGCCTGGATGCATCGGGTGCAACGGGAGAAGGGGTGGAAGTGGAAGTTCTTGCGTCGTCTTGGGGAGTGACTGCTTCGCTCACAGGTCCATCCTTTGGTCAAGAAAGTTCTAGGCGGCGCTCGTCAGGGCCGCCAGCAAGGCCGGCGCGCTCGCGCCCCGGCAATCAATCACCCGTTGCGCACCCAGTTCGCGCGCCATCTCGGCGACCCGCGGGCTGGGTACGAACAGCGGCAACCGGCCTATCTCGGGCCAATCGGCTGCCGCCAACTGATACAGATTTTGCAAACCCTGTCCACTGCTGACCACCAGGCCGTTCAGGCGTTCCGCCCGCACCCTTGCCAGCAGCTCTCCGGCCGGATAGTCCGGAGCCCGGCGCCGGTAGAGTGGCAGGTAGTCCACCTGCACGCCTTGGCCGCGCAGGCGCTCGGCGAGGAATTCTCGGCCACCTTCGCCGCGCATGATCAGCACTTTCGGATCGTGCACGCGCAGGGAATCCTGGAACGCCGGCAGCGCCAGCAACGCTTCGCTGTCGTCGCCCTGTTCAGGGTAGGTTACGTCGAGGCCGTAGGCCTCGAGGATCGCCGCGGTCGCCGCGCCGACGCTGCACCAGGTCTGCTGCGGCGGCTGCGGCCAGTAGCGGTCGAGCCGCTCCAGCCCCAGGCGCGCCGCCGGCTTGCTGACCACCACCACCGCGCAGTAGCGGTCCAGGTCGAGCATCAGCGTACGCTGCTCCGGGGTTTCTTCCAGCGGATCGATCGCCAACAGCGGCAGGCTGCTGCTATGGACGCCCGCCTCGCCGAGGCTGGCGGCCAGGGCCGCGCACTCCTCGTCGGGGCGCGTCAGCAGGAGCCGCCAGCCGCTCACGGATGTCCGGCCTCGCCGTAGACGGCTTCGAGAATCGCTTCGGCGCCCTGCTCCAGCAGGTCCTCGGCCACCCGCACGCCCAGCGCCTCGGCTTCCGCCAGTGGCGCCCGCCCCTCGGCGCGCAGCAACTGGGTGCCATCAGGCTGGCCGACCAGGCCGCGCAGCCACAGCTGGTCGCCCTCGCGGATGGCGTAGCAGGCGATCGGCACCTGGCAACCGCCGTTGAGCCGCTTGTTCAGCGCGCGCTCGGCAGTGACCCGCAGAGCCGTGTCGGTATGGTGCAAGGGTTCCAGCAAGGCATGCAGGTCGCTGTCGGCCGTACGGCATTCGATGCCGACGGCGCCTTGTCCGCCGGCGGGCAGGCTGTCGTCGACACTGATCGAGGAGCGGATGCGCGACTCGAAGCCGAGGCGGATCAGGCCGGCGGCGGCGAGGATGATCGCGTCGTATTCGCCGGCATCCAGCTTGGCCAGGCGGGTATTGACGTTGCCTCGCAGGAAACGGATCTGCAGGTCCGGCCGGCGCGCCAGCAGCTGCGCCTGGCGGCGCAGGCTGGAGGTGCCGACCACGCTCCCGGCTGGCAGTTGCTCGAGGCTGGCGTAGGTGTTCGAGACGAAAGCGTCACGCGGGTCTTCGCGCTCGCAGATGGTGTAGAGGCCGAGCCCCTCGGGAAAGTCCATCGGCACGTCCTTCATCGAATGCACCGCGATGTCGGCGGCGCCTTCGAGCAGGGCGGTTTCCAGTTCCTTGACGAACAGGCCCTTGCCGCCGATCTTCGCCAGCGGTGCGTCGAGCAGCTTGTCGCCGCGACTGGTCATCGGCAGCAGGGTGACGGTCAAGCCGGGATGCGCCTGTTCCAGGCGCGCCTTGACGTATTCGGCCTGCCACAAGGCGAGGGCGCTCTGGCGAGTGGCGATGCGGATTTCGCGGGACGACATGGGATATTCCGTGCACAGGGATGCGCCCATGATAACAGTTCGAACCCGAGTGCGCGGACGCTGGGCCCGATAGCCGCACCCGGGTCGCTGGCGAACCGCCGACCGCCGTCAGAGCTGATGCATCAGACGCCTGACCCCGGCCACGTGCCGCCGGCTGACGGTCAGCGCATCGCCGTCGAGGCCTTTCAGGTAGAGCTGGAAATGCCCCAGCGGCGTACGCTGCAGGCGTTCGATCCGTTCGCGGGCGACCAGCGCGTTGCGGTGGATGCGCACGAAGCGCTCGCCGAACTCGTCTTCCAGCGCCTTCAACGGCTCGTCCAGCAGCACCTCGCCCTGCGCATGGCGCAAGGTCACGTACTTGTGGTCGGCAATGAAGAAGATCACCTCTTCCAGCGGGATCAGCTCGATCCCCTTGCGGGTCCGTGCACTGATGTGGCTGCGCGGACCGCTGCCGCCGGAGGCCGGGGGCTTGGTCAGCGCGGCCAGTTGCACGCGGTTCGGTCGCGAGGCTTTCTTCAACGCCTCGGCCAGGTCTTCGCTGCGCACCGGCTTGACCAGGTAGCCCACGGCGCTGACCTGGAAGGCTTCCAGGGCGAATTCGTCATGGGCCGTGCAGAAGATCACAGCCGGCGGCGCTTCCCGCTCGCAGAGTCTGGCCGCGACCTGGAGGCCGTCCAGACCGGGCATGCGGATATCCAGCAGGACGATATCGGGCTTGAGGCTGTCGATCAGCGTCAGCGCTTCTTCGCCATTGCTGGCCGAGGGCTCGAGGACGCGATAGCCGTCCAGCTGCCCTACCAATCGGGCCAGGCGCTCTCGCGCCAGAGGTTCGTCATCGACAATCAGGACATTCATAAGCTCAGGCTTCCTGCATGAGTCGCGCACATGGATAGCGTAGACAGGTGTAGTGCCGTCCGTCACGGCGCTCGACGCTGAGACTCGCTTTAGGCCCGAAAAGTGCCCCAAGTCGTGCATCGATATTGTGTAACGCCTGTCGCGTGCCTTTCGACGGGGGCGACTCGAGCGCCTCGTCGTAGGGGTTGCTCACACATAGCTGGAACACTCCTTCACGATAAACCGCCTCGACCTGCACCAGGCCACCTTCGACCCGCGGCTGGATGCCATAGATAAGCGCATTTTCCAGCAGCGGCTGCAAGGTCAGTTGGGGGATCGGCAGGTTGGCCGGCACCCCGTGCACCTGCCAGTCCAGTTGCAGGCGATCGCCAAGACGATACTGCTCAATGGAAAGATAGCGCCTTGCCAGCGCCAGTTCCTCCTCCCAGGAAACTAAAGTGCCGGGCTTCGCCAGGCTGGCCCGGAACAGGTCGGACAGGTCCAGCACCGCATGCTCGGCCTTCAGCGGGTCCAGCTCGATCAGGCTGGCGATGCTGTTCAGGCTGTTGAACAGGAAGTGCGGGCGAATCCGCGCCTGCAGCGATTCCAGGCGCGCCTGCAACTCGGCCTGCTGCTGCCGGCGCCACTGGCTCTGCAGGTAAAAGTAGCGCAGCACCAGGGCGGACATGATCAGCGCGATCAGCGCGTGCCGCAGATACAGATTGACCTCGCCGGCACGCGTCAGTTCTCCGCCCAGCTGATAGTGCTCGGCGACCGCCGTGCAGCCCAGGGTGAGGGCCACCACCAACAGGCAGCAGGCACTCCCCGCCAGCGCCACCGGCAGGCGTGCGAGCAATGGCCGCAGGCGGCAGAACAGCGCCGCCGAGAGCAGTACGATCCACTGCACGAACAGCGACGCCAGGGCCAGGCGCACCCAGTTGAAGCTCGGCGTCATCGGCTCCGCCAGCACCAGCACGAGCACCAGCAGCTCCGCCAGCAGCACCAGGGTGAACAGGGCTTCGGCTTCGCAGAGCTCGGGAATGAAGAAGTCGTCTTGGACGGCCGGCCGGGTCGAGCGGCCGGGCTTGAATCGGATAGGCATCGACAGAGTTTCCGCAAGGCCCGTGGCGCCCGCAAGACAGCCGCGGGCGTACGGGCGAAATAAAGCACCGAAATGCCATCTGCCGCAAAAAACCGCGAAACAGCGCTCGTTCCGGCTTCGTCGACGAGCCGCCGGTTTTTCCTCCCGGCCTGCTATCATCGTCGCACTTTGCCCGTCACGCAGGCCGCGCGGCCTGTCCGTTTCTTGTTGCAGCGAGAGATACCATGAGCGTAGAGAAGACCAACCAGTCCTGGGGCGGCCGCTTCAGCGAGCCCGTCGACGCCTTCGTCGCCCGTTTCACCGCCTCCGTCGACTTCGACAAGCGTCTCTACCGCCACGACATCATGGGTTCCATCGCCCACGCCACGATGCTGGCCAAGGTCGGCGTGCTGAGCGACGCCGAGCGCGATGCGATCATCGACGGCCTGCAACAGATCCAGGCGGAAATCGAAGCCGGCAGCTTCGACTGGCGCGTCGACCTGGAAGACGTGCACATGAACATCGAGGCGCGCCTGACCGACCGCATCGGCGTCACCGGCAAGAAGCTCCACACCGGCCGCTCGCGCAACGACCAGGTGGCCACCGACATCCGCCTCTGGCTACGCGACGAGATCGACACCATCCTCGCCGAGATCACCCGCCTGCAGGAGGGCCTGCTGGGCCTGGCCGAAGCGGAAGCCGACACCATCATGCCCGGTTTCACCCACCTGCAGACCGCCCAGCCGGTGACCTTCGGCCACCACCTGCTGGCCTGGTTCGAGATGCTCAGCCGCGACTACGAGCGCCTGGTCGACTGCCGCAAGCGGGTCAACCGCATGCCGCTCGGCTCGGCGGCCCTGGCCGGCACCACCTACCCGATCCAGCGCGAGATCACCTGCCAGTTGCTGGGCTTCGACGCGGTTGGCGGCAACTCCCTGGACGGCGTCTCCGACCGCGACTTCGCCATCGAATTCTGCGCCACCGCCAGCCTGGCGATGATGCACCTGTCGCGCTTCTCGGAAGAGCTGGTGCTGTGGACCAGCGCGCAGTTCCAGTTCATCGACCTGCCCGACCGCTTCTGCACCGGCTCCTCGATCATGCCGCAGAAGAAGAACCCCGACGTGCCGGAGCTGGTACGCGGCAAGTCCGGCCGGGTGTTCGGCGCCCTCACCGGCTTGCTGACCCTGATGAAGGGCCAACCGCTGGCCTACAACAAGGACAACCAGGAAGACAAGGAACCGCTGTTCGACGCCGCCGACACCCTGCGCGACAGCCTGCGCGCCTTCGCCGACATGGTCCCGGCGATCCGGCCCCGGCGCGAGATCATGCGCGAGGCGGCACGCCGCGGTTTCTCCACCGCCACCGACCTGGCCGACTACCTGGTGCGCAAGGGCCTGCCGTTCCGCGACTGCCACGAGATCGTCGGCCACGCAGTGAAGTACGGCGTAGACAGCGGCAAGGACCTCGCCGAGATGAGCCTCGACGAACTGCGCCGCTTCAGCGAGCAGATCGACGCCGACGTCTTCGACGTGCTGACCCTGGAAGGCTCGGTCAACGCCCGCGACCATATCGGCGGCACCGCGCCGAACCAGGTCCGTGCCGCCGTCGCCCGCGGCAGAAAACTGCTGGCACAGCGCTGAAGTCGCGCCCAGTGCCCGGCAGACCTCCCTGTCCTACCCGAGACTTGATCGCACGGCGGGACAGGAACGCCCTTGGAGGTCGACAGCCACTCTAGTGAAAGTCCTTCTTCGCTAACCGGTCGCAATGGCGGAATAACTCAGCATCAGTGCTCATCATTGAAATCATCGGCCCTGGGCGTGGCAAAAATGCCCTTGGCTTCCTGGCGCCGGTAATAGGCTTCGATGCTTAGCCCGGGATCGATGCGCGCCCTGACGATGCAGGGCTGCTGTTGCCAGGGATACCCTTGCAGGCGTCGGTCCAGCTCCTTGCGCTCCTTGGCTGGCCAGCCCTGGTAGGTGCGCTTGCGCCAGTAATGGGGATCGCGTCCGGTATGCCGATCATGCTCGGCGGTGACCGGATCCAAGGGGCGGCTCGGCTCCAGGACCGGCAGGTCGGGCAACGGCTGGGTCACGTCCATGTAGCGTTGCAGGCAGTCCCAGAAGGCCAGGGCATTGACCTTGTCGAGACCGAGGGAGTGGACGCGGGTGGCCAGACAGACCTTGTTGTCGGTATAGCGGTGATGCAACCAGAGCGCATAGTCGTGGCTGCCGTAGCCACTGGGCAGCAATTGCAGCACCGGATCGAACTCGTCGAAGGGAGCGACGAACAGGCGGCGGAAGCGACGCTTGAAGCGGAGCATGCCGTCCAGGCGATTGAATTCACTGCCATCTTGCTTGAAGACTTTGCTGTAGAGCCAAAGGATGGCGCTGAAGCCGACTGCACCCATAAAATAAGTAGCTACGCCTATCCAAATTGCTATTTGCAAACCATTGGTTCCAAATATTGTTCCATACTGGTACAAAGCCAATGGGATTGAAAATAAAAAACCCGACATCTGAATAACGTGAAGATATTTTTTATTCGAAAGAAAGGCCACCATGGATATTACTGAAACAGCCACCACAAAGAATGAGCAAACCAAGGTGTAGAGTTGCTGCATGTCCCTCCTCCACTCTCCGGTGGCTTCTCCCATTATGCCAATTCCCAAAGCAATCCATACAAAAAAATAGCACAGCATCCTAAGCGTGAATATTATATAAGGAATTCTGCTAGAGTTCTGGAACTGCCAACGCATAGAGTTGCAATATGCCTCAGCACCTCCAACCTCTGACTTATCCTCAGCCCCGATCGAAAGCTGCCCTACAATCTCCATTTCAGGATCTAGATTGGCATAGTTCCCAAAGGCAAGATGGGTGTCAAAAATACCATTACGGTTAGACTCCTCCTTCCACCTTGGCGGCGGTAAAGAGTCGTTGACTTCACTGCGATAAGCACTGGCTGAGTACGTGGCATCCATGTGTACAGTCATACGTTGAACTCACTGTTCTCTATCAACCAATAAGGTGGCGCAGCATGGGGGCCCAAGTCGTCCGGGGGAAGGTACCGATTAGCGGATGTGAATGCACTCCAACTCTTCGGGCTGGGTTGAGGCAGGACAAGCCGCTGCTCAGGCTGGTCGGCATTGAGTTCGAACTGTGCGCTGATCTTCAAACCCTGGGTCATGCGCATGCTATAGCGGGCCCGAGGAGACAACTGCGGAATCGGCAGGCTGGCCGGCAGCACATAGAGCACGCTGGCAGCATCCAACGGCAAGGCTTCGAGCTTGGCGGGGCCCGCGGGGACCCGATGGTAGCGCTTGACGCCGAACAGGGTGCCCGGATCGATCGGCAAGCTGCTGAGAAACTCCTGGGCCACCAGGCGGAACGCCTTCTGGCCATTCTCGAACATGGCCAGGAGCGGGGAACTCAGCACCACGGCCCAATCGTTTGCCTCCAGCGCCTGCAACTTGGGGTCGATGCAGGATAGCGCAGTGCGGCTGACCGCTTGGCGACCCCGTTCCGCTTCCTGCAAGACAGATCGATGCGCCGCCGGCGCCAATTTGCGCCAGTCTTCCAGGCGATGGACAAAGACCCGCGGATGGCCGAGGACTCCCAGCAATTGGCGATAGGCCGTTTGCGGGTCTTTCAGATGGGCGAAGCGCTGGTCCTGGCCCATCAGCGAATCGAGCAGGCCAGCCTCGGCGAATTGCCGGCCGAAGGGGCCTTTCTTGACGATGGTTTCCGCATCGCTGTCAGTCAGTAGATTAGCGACCACAGTGCCTCCGATCGCCAAAACCGCACCAGCCAGCAAAGCATAAGGGTTTACTATCCATCCTAGGACGTAGGCACCCCAAAGGCCCCCACCCACTGCGGCCACACCGTAGGCCGCAGCCGCATCGCTATCTCCCTGCCTCAAAGCTCGGTAGCCATCCCATACACTGATGCCTGCACCGAATAGTGTGGCTGCGCCACCAAGCCCACGTAGCAACCCTAACTTAGGGCTGCCTGTTTGAACTTCTAGATTCCTGGCCCATCGAGGGGATATTTGGGCTACCGATATACGTGGGGTTTCTAGATACTTTGCAATAGATGGTCCGAAAAGCAGCTTTGCATGGCTTCCTCCAGCGGCTGTTAAATCGATTACTGCACCGACAGCCCCGATCGTCCCTCTGTGCTTTTCTCCACTGTCTACAAAGCCACTGTATGCCTGCACCTGCACATTCAAGTTATAAATCGCAAACCCCAGCATCATCGTCGGCACGATGCGAGTGTTCTCCATCACCTGGGTCAACGTGCCTAACTGCGTACGGAATTTCGTGTAGGCAAGCAGGTCCGGGTGATCCTTGGGTACCGCCACCACCATGACGTTGCGCAGGTTGGCGCGACTCATGCCGGTGTCGCGGGGACTGGTGCCGGCCAGGGGATTGCCGGCACCGTCCTGAACGATGGCGCGCCGATAGCTCTTGCGCCTCAGCTCCTGGCGCTCGACCTCGGTCAGACCGTTGCGCAGGCCGGCTCCGCGCACGCCGACGACAACCATGTCGAGCGGCACCTGACTGTCGGGCAGCAGGCGGATACCTTTCATCTTCACCGAGAGGGCGCTCAGAGTATTGAAGGTCGGTGCGAACAAGCGGTCGAGCTGGATCTGGGTGGCGCCCTGGGACAGCCGGCCGAGTTGCTCGACTACGCTGGCGCCGAACACGTCCAGCAGGTCGCCGAGGAAGTAGGCGAGGCTCTTGCCGGCGCTGGGCTGGTCGACCTCGCCCAGCAGACTGGCTCCCAGCATCAGCGTGCTGAGGCCCATTGCATCGGGGTCCGGCGTCCGCGGGCTATCGCGCAGCGCCTGCAGGCGCCGAACCGGCTCGGGAAGTTGTCCTTCGTCCTTGGCCAGGAGCATGGCGCCAAGCGGGTGGCTTGCCTGCAGAACCGTGCTGACCACCCGCTCGACATGTGCCGCCAGCGCCCGGTAGGCGGTACCGCTGTACAGTGCGTCGCAGCGGTCGGGAAGCTGGTTCAGCGCAGCCAGTGCCTCGCTCATCAGGCTGTAGGGCTCCAGCAGGGCTTCGTCGCACTGGTGGGTCCAGTCCTGCAACACCGGGTGCAAGGGGCCTTCCAGCAGGGCAACCAGATGCTCGACCTGCTGCGTCAGGTGGATTCGGCAAGACTGTCGCTCCTCGGCGAAGATCGCCTCGTCCAGTTCGGCCTGATCGACCTCGCCCCTGAGCTTGGCGAGCGGGCCGTCGAGCATGTTGCTCAGCACCTGTGCATAGCGTCCGTTGGGACGGTGCGGCAGCAGTGCATTGAGGCTGCGCAAGTAGGCGGCGCAGTGGCGCGCCTGCGCCGCAGCGTGGCGCAAGGCGAACAGCGAGTCGTCGAGCATCAGCCCGATGAGGTTGGGATGGCCACGCAGCTTGAGGGTTTCCAGTACGTCCTCTCCGGCTTCCAGAGTAGGTAGCGCAGAGGGCGGAGCCTGCTTCAGCAGGGGCGCCAATTCCTGCTGGCGTCGCTGCAACTGGCACACCAGCGACTCTTCGCGAAAGGCGGCGAACGCAGGTGTGAATTCCGCCGGGTCTTCCAGCGCGCTCTCGACGTTGAAGTCGCGAGGTCGCAAACCCTGGGCGTGATGATCAATGACCAGCGCGGGTTGATGGATGGAGGCTTTCCAGTGCTGGTTGGCCACCGAGGCGTTCCAAGCGGACGCCATCTGCTGGCAGCGCCGGTTGACCCGCTGCGGGTCCTCCTCCAGCCAGTCGATGTACGACCAAGGCCAGGGAGTTTCGCTATAGGCCATGGTGTAGCGTGGGATCACGAACTGCCCCTTGACCAGCACCGGCACCAGGATCAGCGCTTGTGTCTTGCCTACGGCCGGACGCTTGTCCGCACGCTGGCTGCGCCCCTGCAGGAGATCGACTTCGAACAGGTTGCCCTTGCCATCACATTCCAGTTCGCGCCACAACTTGCCGTCCTGGAACAGGTAGATCCGTCCCGCCCGCGGTAGCGCGCCGGCGGGCAGCTGGTCGCCATAACCGGCCTTGCCCAGCGTTGGCAGGCGGACCAGCGGCATCACAGCCAGGAAGGTGTTCTGCTGGATACGCTCGTGCTCCTCATGGCCGAGCATATCGCTGGCCACCGGAATCTGCAGGATACCGCCGTCCTGTCGCTCGACGTTCAATGCCAGTCGTGCACGCCGATCGTTCTGGTAGGCGGTGCGCTTGCGCACGCCTTCGTCGATACTCTGGTCCTGGAATCCGCTCATGCCTCGCGCTCCGGTGGCAACAGTACGACCTGGCTTCCTTGCGCCGGGTCTCCCCAGACATCGACGATCAATTGTTCCGGCCCCTTCCGCTCGGGACGGCTACGCGCCGGGTTGTCCAGTACCTGGCCCGCTGTCGCCGCATCCGCGTCGAGCGGCGGCCCCGGCAACAGCGGCGCCGCGCCGCTGCCGTTGCCCGGGCTGCCGCCGGAGTTGATCCGGACGTTGGCCCCGGAGAGGGTCACGCCGCTGGCGTCGAGCTTGAGGAAGCTGCCGCCGCCCTTGAGGGTCAGTTCGGCGCCGGCCTCCAGCACCACCTTCAGACCGCTGCTCAGGTGGATCTCCTGGCCGGCCTCGACGAACTGGCCGCTGGCGATCTTCAGGTGCTGGTCGTTGGCTACGGTGAGGTGGTCGCTGGCTCGGACCTCCACCTTGCGCTCGGCGTGGGTGGTGCGGTGTTCCTCGGCCTTGAACTCGCTGTAGCTGTTCGCCTGCACGGTGTCGTGGCGTTGGTGACCGACGCGGATCTTCTGGTCGTGCTCGATGTTTTCGTCCCAGTCGCGCTGGGCATGGACGAAGATCTGCTCCTGGCCCTTGCGGTCCTCGATGCGCAGCTCGTTGTAGCCACCGCCGCCAGGGCTGCTGAGGCTCTTGAAGACGCTGCGGGTCTTGTGCCCCGGCAGTTCGTAGGGCACCGGATGTTCCCTGTGAAACAGGCAGCCGGTGACCAGCGGCTGGTCGGGATCGCCTTCGAGGAAGGTCACCAGCACCTCCATGCCGACCCGCGGGATGGCGATGGCGCCGTAGTTCCTTCCCGCCCAGCCGGAGGCAACGCGTAACCAGCAACTGCTGCTGTCGTCGGCCTGGCCCTCGCGATCCCAGTGGAATTGCACCTTCACCCGACCGTAGCGGTCGCAGTGGATTTCCTCACCCTTCGGGCCGGTCACCACCGCGCTCTGCGTGCCGAGGATGCGCGGCTTCGGCGGCGTCGATGGGGGACGGAAGAACGCCTCCCAGGGCGTGGCCTGGAAGCGGTTGCGGTAACCCTGCCGGAAGTCGTCCGGGCTCGCCGAGGCGTCGGAGACGATGCTTTCCTCCAGCACCTGCGGCTGCCGCCCCTCGTGAATCACCTCGGTGAGCAGCCAGAGGTCGTTCCAGCCCGCCTGGGGATGGGCGGCCAGCGGCAGGAAGTGGCCGCTGAGCAGCAACGGTTGGTCGCTGCGGCCCTCGGCCAGGTGGTAGTCGCTGCGCTGCCGTTCGAGGGCGCGCCTGGCCAGGTGCTTGCCGCGCTCGCGGTCGACGAAGCGACCGGGATAGTCGTAGTCCTCGAGGTCCGGCCGGGCTTCGCCGCGGGCGGCGCTTTCCAGCGTCAGGCGCGGTTTCTCGAAGTCGTAGTCGCGGCGGGTGACGTGGCTGGTGCGGGTTTCCAGGCGTACGCCGAAGCGCTTGACCGCCGGCCGGTCGGCGACCAGGCCGGAGTCCTGCTGGTAGGCCACCGGCGCGAGCCGCGGGAACACCGTCTGGTCGTCGCCGAACACCAGCAGGTGCGCCGTGGCGCTGTGCTGGAAATGAAAGTGGATGCCCTCCTCGCAGCACAGGCGCTGGACGAACTGCAGGTCGCTCTCGTCGTACTGCACGCAGTATTCGCGCTCGGGGTAGCGGGTGCCGAGCTGGAAGCGGTAGGCGTCGGCGAGGATGCCGTGTTCCTCCAGCACCCGGCCGACGATCTGCGGCACCGTGAGGTGCTGGAAGATGCGCTGGTTGGTGCGCTGGGCGAGGTAGGCCAGTTGCGGGACGAGGGTGATGCGGTAGCGGGTCAGGCGCTTGCCCGAGTCGCCCTGTCCGGCGCTGCGCACCAGGCCGTGGATACCGTTGCCGGCGGGCCCGAGGGTAAGGAAGGCGGGTTTGTGCAGCAGGCTTTCGAGGTCCGGCACGGGGCGTTCGCCGACCAGCTCCAGGTCGAAGGCGAACGGCTGGCTGATGGCTTCGCGGCCGCTGAAGGAGAGCACCTGCAGGTCGAGGGCGAGGCCGTCGATGGCGAGGCTGAAATGGGTCTGGTTGGCTGCTGCGAACATCCGTTGTCCCTCACTGGCGCAGGCGACCGATTCGATTGTCCTGCCTGGCGCGGGCGAGACAAGGGCGCGCAGGCTCGATCGGAAGCTGCCTACAACAAACAAAGCGGCATCGACCCGGCGCGGGCTTTCCTGGCCACGGCGCTATGGGTCATCGAGGGCACGACGGCCAGCGAGGCTGGCCGCGTGCGGCGGTCGCGGCTCAGCCGGCGACCGGGGAGCGCCAGTCGTCGGAGCCGGAGGTGCCGGAGACTTCGTGGGTCCAGGTGATCTTGCGGTAGGTGAAGTGCACGTCTTCCAGGTGGGTGAAGTGGGCGTTGCCCGGGTCCTGGCAGTTGTGCATGTAGTCCTTGATGTCGACGATGATCGCGTCTTCCAGGACGGTGGTGTAGTAGTGCTCCTGGGTGCCGGCGGCGGAGGTGCGGTACCACTGGATCTCGACCTTGGTCAGGCGCTCGCCGGAGGTCAGGGCGGCCAGCAGCAGGGGCGAGGCCTTGTCGAAGACCTTGGTGATGACCACCGGCTTGTGCACGCGCTGGCCGGTCGGCTGGCCGGACTGCGGGTCGCGCGGGATGATCACTTCGTGGTTGAAGCCCTGGACCATCACCTGGTCCTCGTGGCCTTCCTGGTAGGTGTTGCCGACCGAATCCTCGGTGAAGGCGCCGGCGGTGATCAGGCCCTGCTTGGTGCCGGTGATGGACATATAGGCGGGGGTTGCCATGGATGCATTCCTTGTCAGTGGTAGCCGGGACGACATGTCCTGGTGCGGCAGCTACCCAACAAGCTTCGTGCCAATAAAATATTTACCTTTTAAATCAAATTCTTGAAGAATCTCCCGGCCCGCACGAACACTTTCCCCTGGGTTTACCCCGAAAAAGTGAGCAAGTTGTTGCACAGTGCTATGCAAGAACTTGCTCACTTCATCGAAGACCCCGTCAGGCCTTGGCCCCAGCGTGGTATCCACAGCTTTTCCCGAAGTTATCCAGCAAAAAGTTGCACACCTGCCGAGTGCCTCAGAGCCAGTTCTTGAACTTGAACCAGAGGTACGGAAGGATCGCCGATACCACCATCATCCCCAGCGCCATCGGATAGCCGATGGACCAGTCCAACTCGGGCATGTCCTTGAAGTTCATGCCGTAGACGGTGCCCACCAGGGTCGGCGGCAGGAACAGTACGGCGGCGATGGAGAACACCTTGATGATGCTGTTCTGCTCGATGTTGATCAGGCCAAGGGTCGCGTCGAGGAGGAAGTTGATCTCGGTGGACATCTTCGCCAGGTACTCGTCCAGCGAGCGCACATCGCGCTCCACGGTCTTCGCCAGCACCTTGGCCGGCTCGGAAAGCCAGCCGTTGCAACCCTGGCGGAAATAGCTGTTCATCCGATTGATGCTGAGCAGGCTGTCGTTGAGCTTGGACAGCAGCGAGCTGCTGCGCCCGAGGTGCTTGATGATCTGCTGCAGGTCGGTCTTCGGCTTGCGGGTCTGGGCGGTGGACTCGGCGAAGATCTCCCGCGACATGCTGCTCAGTTGCCCCTGTACGGCCTCCAACACGTCGGCGATGCGGTCCACCAGGCTGTCCATCATCAGGGCGAACAACTGGGTGCTGCTGCGGTTGGCGTCGAGCTGGCGGATGCAGCGGTTCTCGAACTCGCGGAACGAACGCAGGTCGGCGTAGCGCACGGTAATCAGCCATTTCTCGCTGAGGACGAAGGTCACTTCCTCTGTGCTCGGCCGGTGCTCGGTGATCCCGCCGACCACCGAAGTGGTCATGTAGAGGACGTTGCCGTCCTCGTAGAAGCGCGACGAATCCTCGATCTCGGCCATCTCCTCGCGGGTCGGGATGTTCACCTGCAGGTGGGATTCGAGCAGGCGCTCCTCTTCGGGGGTCGGGTGATGCAGGTCGATCCACAGGGTGCCCGGCGGCAACCCCCGCTGGGCATCGTCGTGCTGGCGTCGCTCCAGGCGGTCGCCGGAAAGGATGTAATAGGTGATCATGTCGGGTATCGCTACCTTCGCGGCCATCCGTTGGCCAAGCAGGGTGGACAACTTCCCGCCGCCGCACAAGCGGTACTTTGCGCCAGAACGAGGAACGCCCGATGAGCGAACAGGACGACAACCAGGAAGACGGCTTCGCCGAGGAAAAACTGATCCAGGCCATCGAGAACCAGATCGAAAGCGAGAATCCGCCGGCGGCGCGCGCCGTGTTCAACAAGCTGACCCTGGTCGGCTACGAGCGCGACGAGGCGCTGGGCATGATGGCCTACGTGCTGGCCCACGAGATCAACGCCATGCTCGCCGCCGACCGCGCTTTCGACAGCGCCGGCTACGAGCATGCGCTGCGTGCCCTGCCGACGTTGCCGGACGACGAATGAGCGGAGCCGGGCCGACTGGTGCCGGCGAATGCCCCTCGTATCCATGCGGTTTTGTTTCGCCAAACGCCTGCCGCTCTGGTAGAAAGGTGGCGCCCACTCTCCGTGCCACCTGCTTTCGCGGAGCGATACCGGATGCGATCCTGGTTCCACTTCCTGCCCATCTGCCTGCTGCTGGCCCTTTCCGGCCCGGCAGCGGCCGTCCCGACAGAACCCCTGGTGCTCGGCGCCGAAGACGACTGGTATCCCTATACCGCCTACAAGGACGGCCGCATCCAGGGCATGAGCGCGGACATCGTGCGGGCCGCCTTCAGGGCTGCGGACACGCCGGTCCAGCTCAATCCCTACCCCTACTCCCGCTGCATGAAGCTGGCCCTGAAAGGCTTGATCGCCGGCTGCTTCAACACCTCGCCGAACCCGCACATCCTCGCCGACTACCGTCTGCCCCGGCATCCGTTGTTCCGCGCGGAGATCCAGCTCTGGGCGCGACGCGACGAAGCGCGGCCGGTGAATGCGGAGCAGGCGCTGAGCGGACGGAAAGTCGCGGTGACCCTCGGTTATGAATACGGCGACGGCTTCGATCGCCGCCACGACCTGGTGCGCATCCCGGTGCGCAAGGACTACTACGGTTTCCTCATGCTCCAGCGCGGCCGCGTCGACTACGCCCTGGCCTACCGCAATACGGCTCGCCAGTTGTTCAGCGAACATCCCGAACTGGAAGGCCAGTTCCAGCCGGTGGCCACGGTCCACCGCCCGGAGCTGTACCTGTCGTTCTCGCGCCGCCACCCGCAGGCCGAGCATCTGCTCGAACGCTTCGACCTCGGCATGCAGCGCATCCTCGCCAGCGGCGAGTACCAGAAGATCCTCGACGGCTGGAGCCAGGCCGCCGACGCTACGCCCTAGTCCAACTACACTCACCGGTGCTCAACACCGCAAGGAGCCGACATGGCCTTCACTCCCGAGCTGATCGACGAACTGGAACTGCTGGCGCTCTTCAACCTGAACAACACCCAGGAAGGACTTAAGGTCCATCACACCGCCGACGGCAAGGCCGTCGCCGCCGCCCGACGCCTGCACGACAAGGGGCTGATCGACCAGCCCGACGGCGGCTACCTGACCAGTCTGGGGCTGGACGCCGCGGAGCAGGCACAGGGCCTGCTGACCATCCTCAAGGGTTGACGGAAGCGGCCATCGCGACCTGCTCCCGACAGGCCGCGACGGTTGCCCCGGTTCGCGGTGCGGCGCTCAAGCCGCCGCGCTTCCGGGCGATACAATGGCATGACCGGAGCCAGGCACGGCGCCTGGCCTTGCCTGTGCCCGGACGCCCATGAACCGACACCCCGCACTCAGCCTCGATCTCGACGATGGCATCGACCGCAAGGTCCTCGGCCAGTTGCGCCAACGCTTCCTGGCGGTCAATGCCGGTCGCCTGCAACGCGCCCGGCAGGCGTTGTCCAGCCGCCAGGAGCGGGTCCTGCGCCTGCTACCGCTGCTGTTCCACATCAACCATCCGCTGCTGCCGGGCTACCTGTCGGCCAGCACGCCAGCGGGCCTGAGCGGTTTCGAGGCGGACGACGAAGTACTCGCCGAAGCCCAGCGCCTGGCCCGCTCGTTTGTCTACAAGCCACGCAGGCAAGAACCCGCACAGCAGCCAATCCACGGCCTGTTCCTGATGGGCAGCCTGGGGAGCCTGGCCCAGGAGGAACAGAGCGATCTCGACCTCTGGGTCTGCCATGCCCCAGAACTGGAGCCCGGCGCGCGCCAGGAGCTGCGCCGCAAGTGCGCGTTGATCGAGGACTGGGCGCGCAGCCAGGGCAGCGAGGTGCACTGTTTCCTGATCGACGTCGCCCGTTTCGGCCAGGACGAACGCAAAGACTGGAAAGAGTCCGGCGGCGACGGCAATACCCAGCACTTCCTGCTGCTCGACGAGTTCTACCGTAGCGCGATCTGGCTCGGCGGACGCACCCCTCTATGGTGGCTGGTGCCGCCGGCCCATGAACGGCGCTACGACGAATACTGCCGGACCCTGCTCGGCAAACGCTTCATCCGCGCCGAAGAGGTGCTCGACCTCGGCCACCTGGCGCACATCCCCGCCCGGGAGTTCATCGGCGCCGGCCTCTGGCAGTTGTCCAAGGCCATCGATTCGCCCTACAAGTCGCTGCTCAAGCTGCTGCTCACCGAAGCCTACGCCAGCGAGCACCCGCGGGTCCGCTGCGTCGCCCTGCGCTTCAAGGAGCAGGTATTCGCCGGCCAGCTCGATCTCGACGAACTGGACCCCTACGTCCTGGTCTATCGCCATCTCGAACGCTACCTGCGGGAACAGCAGGCGCCGGAACGCCTGGAACTCGTGCGGCGCTGCCTGTACCTCAAGGTCGGGCGCAAGCTCGGCGGTCGCCAGCGCCAGGCGCAGAAGGGCTGGCAGCACCTGTCGATGGAGCGGCTCGTCGCGGAATGGCAATGGGAGCCTCGCCGCTTGGCCCTGCTCGACAGCCGCAGCCAGTGGAAGATGCGCCAGGTGATGGAAGAGCGTCGCACGGTGGTCAACGAACTGACCTACAGCTACCGCCTGCTGTTCCAGATCGCCCGCCAGCAAGGCGCTGACAGCGGCATCGACAGCCGCGACCTGGGCCTGCTCGGCCGCCGCCTGTATGCCGCCTTCGAGCGCAAGGCAGGCAAGGTGGAGAACATCAACCCAGGGATCGCCCCGGATCTCGGCGAAGACGTCCTGACCCTGGTCCAGCTGCCCGCCGACGACGACCGCGAGCAGGCGCAGTGGGCGATCTTCCCCGGTGCCCTGGGCGCTCACCAGTGGCCTGACTACGCGCCGCTGAAACGCAGCCTCAGGCTGGTCGAGCTGCTCGCCTGGTGCCATCGCAACGGCGTCATCGACAGCGCCACCCGGCTGTCCCTGCATCCCGGCCAGAGCGACCTCGGCGATGCCGAACTGGACAATCTCCTGGGCAGCCTGCGGCAGTTCCTGCCGGTCCCCCTGGCGACCGTGGACGACGCCGACCTGCTGCAACCGCGTCGGCTCAAGAGCGTCCTGCTGCTGGTCAACGTCGGTGTCGACCCGCTGCGCCACCACAGCCAGATGAACCTGCACATGGCTACCGGGCGTACCGACGTGCTTGGTTATGCCGGGGTGCGCGACAACCTGGTGCTGACCCTCGACCAGCTCAGCCTCAACAGCTGGAACGAACTGACGGTGCGCCATTACGCAGGCCCCCAGGCGCTGCCCGAGTGCCTTGCCGAGTTCCTCGACGCCGTCCGCGAAAAGCCCGGAAGCCCGCCGCAGCCGCCTGAACTGATGGTGCGCTGCTTCTGTCGCAACCGGGCCGCCGCCATCGCCGTGCGGGTCGAAGAGCTGTTCCGCGAGACCTACGGGCAACTGCTTGGCGGCCAGCCAAGCCGCTACCTGCTGCAGATCCGCCAGCAGTACCACCTGCTGGAAATGTCGCCGGAAGCGGTCAGCCACGAGAGCCTGCCCGACCTGCCGAGCCTGCTCCAGCACCTGGGCCGCGAGCGAGATGGCTACAGCGCCCTGAAGCTGGATCGTCACGCCCTGGAGGGCGAGGACCTCGGGCTGATCCTGTCCATGGGGCGGCCGGACTGCATCCAGGTGTTCTACCGGCGCGACTTCGACAGCGCCGAGATCAGCCTGCTCGACGAACGCAACGCCCTCTGGCGCCAGCGCCAGGCATTGCGTGACGAACGCAGCCTGCTCGCACCGCTGCAGCGCTTCCTGCAATCGCTGCTGTACCGGCGCAACGCCCTGTCGCTGGCGGAACAGGTGCCGGCCGCGCTGGATATCCGCTACTACGAGTTGCTCTCCAACGACGGCAGAGTGCATGTCGAGCCTCGCGAGGCGCCGGAGGCCCTGGCCGGGCCCGCGCTGTACGAGCTACAGGCGCTACTCGAGCGCGGCGAACGCAAGCGCGTGCAGGTCACCCTGTACTGCGACCACCAGGAGTTTTCCGAACTGGAGTACGGCGCCGGCCTGTTCAAGGCGGTCGCCCGGCATATCCTGGCGCATCGCGCGGAAAGCGAACCCTACCCCTGCTACCTGACCGACCTCGACCTGTCGCGGCTGTTCGCCGACGAACAGCCGCAAACGCTGCACTATCTGCGTTATAAAAGCGTCCTGGAAACGGCGCTGAACCAGGCGCTGCTGGAACAATGACCCAGCGCCGCACCGCGCGGGGCTCGACAAGGACGTACGGATGGCACTCCTCGGTATTACCCTGCTCGCTGGCGCCGCATTCGTGGGCGGCTATCTCTACCGCCGCGGCCTGGATCGCCGGCGCTACCGCTTCATCCAGCAATTCCGCCTGCCGCCGCGGGTCGCCCAGGCGGTCCGCGAGCGCTATCCGCAGCTCAGCGAGGAACAGGTCCAACGGGTGCTCGGCGGCCTACGCGAATACCTGCTGCTATGCCGCGCCGCCGGCAAGCGGATGGTCGCGATGCCGTCCCAGGTGGTGGATGTCGCCTGGCACGAACTGATCCTGCATACCCGGCTCTACCAGCACGTCTGCCGCAAGGGACTCGGGCGCTTCCTCCACCATACGCCGGCCCAGGCGATGCGCAGCCCCCGACAGGCCCAGGAGGGCATCCAGCGCGCCTGGAAGCTGGCCTGCCGCCGCGAGGGCATCGACCCACTGAATCCCACGCGCCTACCGCTGCTGTTCGCCCTCGACACGGAACTGGCGATCGCCGACGGCTTCCGCTACGCCCTGAACTGCGCGCAGCGGCAAGACGGCGGCGCAGCGGTGTATTGCGCCAGCCATATCGGTTGCAGCAGCGGCTGCGCCAGCGATAGCGGCAGTACCTTCGGTTCGGACGGACAGGATTCGCGCCACGGCTGCGGCGGCGATAGCGGCGGAGACGGCGGCAGCGGTTGCGGGGGTGGAGGATGCGGGGGCGGTGGGGGCGACTGAGGGTCGCGAAGCCCGTCGCCGAATGGCGACGGGCGAAAACCGATCAGCGCGCGTAGTCGCCGGCGGCTTCCGGCTGGTATTCGATTTCCAGCAGGGTCAGCTTCAGCGTCTTGCCGCTCGGCGCCGGCCAGTCGATGGTCTGGCCGATGGTCAGGCCCAGCAGCGCGGTGCCCACCGGCGCGAGGATCGAGACCTTGCCTTCGCCGGCGACGTCTTCGGGATAGACCAGGGTCAGGGTGTACTCCTTGCCGCTGCTTTCCTCGCGGCAGCGCACGGTGGAGTTCATGGTCACGACGCCCGGCGGAATCTCGTCATGCCCCACCACCTGGGCGCGCGACAGTTCGGCCTCCAGCGCCTCGGCGGCGGGTCCGAATTCGTCCAGGCCATCCAGCAGGCGCTCCAGGCGCTGCAGGTCCAGACGAGTGATGGTGATCGGCGGCGTGCTCATGATCGCAGGCGTGCTCCTTGGTCCGGTTCGGTTGATCGATGAAAAGCAGGAATCGCAAAAAAGCAAAAACCCCGCCCGAAGGCGGGGTTTTCCCGGACACTAACACAGTCGCAGGAATTAGCAACATCCCCCCTATCAGGAGAGACGGCCCGCCAGCGACTGGCGTCGAGCGGCCTGTGACCTGATCTGCAAGCGGCGGGAATCGTCGGCCTTGCCCCACTCGCGGATTTCCGCCAGGGAACGTCCGCAGCCGACGCAAACGTCCGCATCGTCGAGGCAGCACAGGCGCCGGCAAGGCGAGGGCACCACCGGCGGCGAAGCCTCAGAGGCCGGGGAACTCGACATCCTCGCCCCCCTGCTCCAGGGTCGCCCGGTTGAGCAGCGCGCCCAGCGGTTCCTGGCTGCCATCGTGGCGCCAGAGGCCGCTGGCCTCGTCGTAATCGAAGTGGAAGCCGCCCGACTTCGCCGCCACCCACAGCTGGCGCAACGGCGCCTGGCGGCTGAGGATCAGCTGCGAGCCGTTCTCGAAGCGTACGGTGAGCACGCCGCCGGCGTTCTCCAGGTCGAGGTCCAGGTCGCTGTCATCGAAGGCGTCTTCCACCTGCTGCTGGAGCGCATCGACCAGGTCGTGGAAACGCGCTTCATTCATCGTACTCATGCATTGCCTCGGCATTCGCTAACGGGAAAAAAGGCGGACGACTACCTTCGTCTTGCCCTATTCCGACAATTCTACGCTGGTATTGCCGTAGTCCGCGCTGTTTTGCCGCGACGCTCGCGGAAAACGCCGGCATCCCCTCTGCCGCAGGCCATTCCCCTGCAAGCCCCGGCACACCTGATCCGGCTCGCATAGGCAAGGCGCCGGGGGGTCGGTATACTCCGGAACAATTCACGTTTTCTACAAGGATTCCGTCATGAAGCGGCTGTTCCTGTCCTTCGTCGCGCTCGCCCTCCTCGCCGGCTCCATCGCCGCCTGCGGCCAGAAAGGCCCGCTGTACCTGCCGGACGACGAAAAAGCCAAGAAAGAACACAGCAAAGACCGCTACGGTTTCTGAGAGAGCGCCCATGGACACATTCAGTTACCGCGACGGTGAGCTGTTCGCGGAAGGGGTGGCGCTTTCCCGCATCGCCGAGCGTTTCGGCACGCCCACCTACGTCTATTCCCGCGCACACATCGAGGCCCAGTACCGCGCCTATGCCGATGCCCTCGCCGGCATGCCGCATCTGGTCTGCTTCGCGGTCAAGGCCAACTCCAACCTCGGGGTGCTGAATGTGCTGGCGCGCCTCGGCGCCGGTTTCGACATCGTTTCCCGCGGTGAGCTGGAGCGTGTCCTGGCCGCCGGCGGCGATCCGGCCAAGGTGGTGTTCTCCGGCGTCGGCAAGACCCGCGACGACATGCGCCGCGCCCTGGAAGTCGGCGTGCACTGCTTCAACGTCGAGTCCGGCGAAGAGCTGGAGCGCCTGCAACGGGTAGCTGCGGAACTCGGCGTGAAAGCGCCGGTATCGCTGCGGGTCAACCCGGACGTGGACGCCCAGACCCACCCCTATATCTCCACCGGCCTGAAAGAGAACAAGTTCGGCATCGCCATCGACGAGGCCGAGGCGGTCTACGCCCGCGCCGCCGAGCTTGATCACCTGGAGGTGATCGGCGTCGACTGCCACATCGGTTCGCAGTTGACCCAGCTGGAGCCCTTCCTCGACGCCCTCGAGCGCCTGCTCGGGCTGGTCGACCGCCTGGCCGGCAAAGGCATCGGCATTCGCCACCTGGACCTCGGTGGTGGCCTCGGGGTGCGCTACCGCGACGAACAGCCGCCGCTGGCCGGCGACTACATCCGCGCCGTCCGCGAGCGCCTGAACGGCCGCGACCTGACCCTGGTGTTCGAGCCGGGCCGGTCCATCGTCGCCAACGCCGGCGTGCTGCTGACCCGTGTCGAGTACCTCAAGCACACCGAGCACAAGGATTTCGCCATCGTCGACGCGGCGATGAACGACCTGATCCGCCCGGCTCTCTACCAGGCCTGGATGGACGTGCAGGCGGTACGCCCGCGCGACGCCGCGCCGCGCCGCTACGACCTGGTCGGGCCGATCTGCGAGACCGGTGACTTCCTCGCCAAGGATCGCGACCTGGCGCTCGCCGAAGGCGACCTCCTGGCGGTGCGCTCGGCCGGCGCCTACGGCTTCGTCATGAGCTCGAACTACAACACCCGCGGCCGCGCCGCCGAGGTGCTGGTGGATGGCGAGCAGACCCACGAGGTCCGTCGCCGCGAGACCGTCCAAGAGCTCTACGCCGGCGAAAGCCTGCTGCCGCAGTGAGGCCCAGACCATGCTTTTGCGCTTCACCAAGATGCATGGCCTGGGCAACGACTTCATGGTCCTCGACCTGGTCAGCCAGCACGCCCATGTGCAGCCCAAGCACGTCAAGCTCTGGGGCGACCGCAACACCGGAATCGGCTTCGACCAGTTGCTGATCGTCGAAGCCCCGAGCAGCCCCGACGTCGACTTCCGCTACCGGATCTTCAACGCCGACGGCTCCGAGGTCGAGCAGTGCGGCAACGGCGCTCGCTGCTTCGCCCGCTTCGTTCAGGACAAGCGCCTGACGGTGAAGAAGAGCATCCGCGTAGAAACCAAGGGCGGCATCATCGAGCTGAATATCCGCCCGGACGGCCAGGTCACGGTGGACATGGGTCCGCCGCGCCTGGCCCCGGCCGAGATACCGTTCCAGGCCGAGCGCGAAGCCTTGTCCTATGAGATAGAGGTGAATGGCCAGCGCGTCGAACTGGCCGCGGTATCCATGGGCAATCCCCATGGCGTGCTGCGCGTCGAGAACGTCGACAGCGCACCGGTACACAGCCTCGGTCCGCAACTGGAAGTCCATCCGCGCTTCCCGAAGAAGGCCAACATCGGCTTCCTCCAGGTGCTCGATCCGCACCATGCGCGCCTGCGCGTCTGGGAGCGCGGCGTCGGCGAGACCCAAGCCTGCGGCACCGGCGCCTGCGCCGCGGCGGTTGCCGGGATTCGCCAGGGCTGGCTGCAATCGCCGGTGCAGATCGACCTCCCCGGCGGCCGCCTGCACATCGAGTGGGCAGGTCCCGGCCAGCCCGTTATGATGACCGGGCCTGCCGTCCGCGTGTATGAAGGCCAGGTCCGCCTGTAAGGGCCGTCGCCCGCGAGAACCGAGACGCTTATGACCGAGAAAAGCCAGGAACCGACAGCAGCGCTGGACGCCGAGCAGGTGGCCGCCTATCTGAGCCAGCACCCGGAGTTCTTCGTCGAGCATGACGAGCTGATCCCCGAGTTGCGCATCCCACACCAGCCCGGCGACGCAGTGTCGTTGGTGGAGCGCCAGGTACGCCTGCTGCGCGAGCGCAACATCGAGATGCGCCACCGGCTCTCGCAACTGATGGACGTGGCCCGCGAGAACGACCGCCTGTTCGACAAGACCCGCCGCCTGGTCCTCGACCTGCTCGACGCCACCAGCCTGGAAGACGTGGTCAGTACCGTCGAGGACAGCCTGCGCCACGAGTTCCAGGTGCCCTACGTGAGCCTGATCCTGTTCAGCGACAGTAGCGTCTCGGTGGGCCGCTCGGTGAGCAGCGCGGAGGCGCACCAGGCCATCGGCGGCCTGCTCTCCGGCGGCAAGACCGTCTGCGGCGTGCTGCGTCCGCACGAACTGGCGTTTCTCTTCGGCGAGAGCGACCGCGACGAGATCGGCTCCGCAGCGGTGGTCTCCCTGAGTTTCCAGGGCCTGCACGGCGTGCTCGCCATCGGCAGTCCCGATCCGCAGCATTACAAGAGTTCCCTCGGCACCCTGTTCCTCGGCTACGTCGCCGAGGTCCTGGCCCGCGTGCTGCCGCGTTTCTCCTCGCCGCTGCGCTCGGTCCGCTGAGCGCGGCGGGCGGTCCGAGATGCGCGCCGACCTGGATGCCTTCCTCGAACATCTGCGCAGCGAGCGCCAGGTCTCCGCGCACACCCTCGACGGCTACCGCCGCGACCTGCTGAAGATCCTCGCCCTCGCCGAAAAGGCCGGGCTCTCCGACTGGAACGCCCTCGACACCCGCAGCCTGCGCACCTTCGTCGCCCGCCTGCACCAGCAGGGCCAGTCCAGCCGCAGCCTGGCACGGCTGCTCTCGGCGACGCGCGGCCTCTACCAGTACCTGCTACGCGAAGGGCGCTGCCGGCACGACCCTGCCAACGGCCTGAGCGCGCCGAAGAGTCCGCGCAAGCTGCCCAGGACCCTCGACGCCGACCGCGCCCTGCAATTGCTCGACGGTGCCGTGGAGGATGACTTCATCGCCCGCCGCGACCAGGCCCTGCTGGAGCTGTTCTATTCCTCCGGGCTGCGCCTCTCGGAACTGGTCGGCCTCGATCTCGAATGGCTGGACCTCAAGGAAGGCCTGGTGCGAGTGCGCGGCAAGGGCAACAAGGTCCGCGAGCTGCCAGTCGGCAAGGCCGCGCGCCAGGCGCTCGAAGCCTGGCTGCCGCTGCGCGCCCAGGCCGCTCCGGAAGACGGTGCGGTGTTCATCGGCCGCGGCGGCAAGCGCCTGACGCCACGGGCGATCCAGCTGCGGGTGCGCCAGGCCGGCGTCCGCGAGCTGGGCCAGCACCTGCACCCGCACATGCTGCGGCACTCCTTCGCCAGCCATCTGCTGGAGTCGTCCGGCGACCTGCGCGCCGTGCAGGAACTGCTCGGCCACGCCGACATCGCCACGACCCAGATCTATACCCACCTGGACTTCCAGCACCTGGCCTCGGTCTACGACCGCGCCCATCCCCGCGCCAAGCGCAAGGGCAACGCCGATGGAGGCAACGACCCATGAGCAGCCTGCGACTGATCACCTTCGACCTCGACGACACCCTGTGGGACGTCGCCCCGGTGATGAACAACGCCGAGGCCCTGCTCCGCGAATGGCTGGCGAGCAACGCCGCGCGCCTGGGTCCGGTACCCATCGAGCACCTGTGGGCGATCCGCACCCGCCTGCTGGATCGCGAGCCGATGCTGCGCCACCGTCTCAGCGAGCTGCGCCGGCGCATCCTGTTCCATGCCCTGCTCGACGCCGGTTATCCACAGGCGGAGGCGGAAAGCCTGGCCGAGGCCGGTTTCCAGGTATTCCTCGAAGCGCGCCACCGGGTCACCCTGTTTCCCGAGGTCCACCCGACCCTGGAGATCCTCGCCGACCGCTTCACCCTCGGCGTGCTCACCAACGGTAACGCCGACGTGCGCCGCCTGGGCCTGGCCGACTACTTCCGGTTCGCCCTCTGCGCCGAAGAACTGGGCGTCGGCAAGCCCGACCCGACGCCATTCCGCGAAGCCCTGAAGCGCGCCGGCGTCGAGGCCTCGGCAGCGATACACATCGGCGACCACCCCAGCGACGACATCGCCGGAGCGCGCCGCGCCGGCATGCGTGCCATCTGGTTCAACCCAAGCGGCAAGCCCTGGGCCGGGGAGGAAGAGCCGAGCGCGGAGATCCGCAGCCTCGCCGAGCTGCCGGCCCTGCTCGCCCGCCTGCAATGACGGACCGGGCCCCCGGTCGCGGGTAGCGCCTAGGCACGCGAAGCGCTGGCCTTTAAGCGCCCGACCCCGCGCAAGATGGAAAACGCCACCGCAACGGCAGCCAACGTCAGCGACACGCCGAAAAGCAGCAACGCCGTCGACGCACCGAAGCGATCCGCGATCAACCCGGTGAAGATCACCGGCAGGCTGAAGCCGAGGTAGGCCAACAGGAAGTAGCCCGCGCTGGCCCGCGGCTTTTCCGCACCGGCCAGGACATTCACCGCCGACAGCCCGCCCAGGTAGGTGAAGCCGTAGCAGGAACTGCTCGCGCCCAGCGCACCGAACAGCACCGCAGCCAGTGAGCCGTGGATCGCGCCCCAGGCCAGCAGGGCATAGCTCGGCGGCAGGATCACCAGCCCCAGGCAGGTCGCCGAGGCCGGCGCCATCCGCCGCGCCAGCGGCTGGAACAGCAGGCCGCAGCTGATCACGGTGAAGGTCGAGAAGCCCGACCAGCGCGCCAGCCCGTGGGCCGCCAGCAGCGAAGGCAGGACCGCGATGACCAGACCCACAGTGGCCCATGCCAGCAGGATCGAGAGGCCGTACGGCAGGCTGCCGGCGGGAAAGAACGGCAGCCGCAGCATCGGCGTATCGCGCCCGCGCGGCGCCTCGTCCGGCAGGCCCGCCACCGCCGCCAGGGCCACGCAGGCCAGTCCCAGCTGGACCCAGAAGCTGCCGGGCACCAGGCTCTCCCGGAACAGCAGGAACAGACTGGTCAGTGCCGCGCCGAGGCCGAAGCCGAGCGAGGTGCTGGCGGTCACCCAGTTGGCCGAGGTGCGGGAATCCCCGCCCGCGATCAGTTCGCTCATGTAGGCCGTCCCGGTGGCCGATGCCAGGGCCGTGCCGACGCCGAGCAACAGGCGCGCCATGCCGAGCGCCTCCAGGCGCGGCCAGAGCGCCATCACCAGGGTGGCCACCATCGACAGCAGCAGCGCGACGACGATCGGCGGCTTGCGCCCGATCCGATCGGACAACCCGCCGAGTACCAGCAGCACCGGCAGTACGCCGAGCACATAGCCGGAGAAAGCGCTGGCGGTAGCTGCCGCGCCGTAGCCGGAAAGCTCCGCGTAGGCGGTGTACAGCGGCGCCTGGAGGTTCACCGCCAAGGTGATCAGGCACAGGCCGAAAGCCAGGCATGCGGCGTGGCGACGGGTATTGCTCATGCGTTTCTCCGTTCAAGGGCCTGCCGCGGCAGAGCGGTGGGCATTGGCTAGCCCGCGAGAAGAGGCGTCGACTATCCGGCGCGGCGGCGCTACGGAACAAGTAACAGCTGTTCGGATTTGTGCTTAACTGTTCGCCCCAAAAGACCAAACAGTGAGTCAGGCATGCACCTCCGGATCGACCGCAATGCCAGCGAGCCGCTGGTGCAGCAGATCGTCGCAGGGGTCAGCGGCTGGATCCGCGGCAATCGCGTCCGCGCCGGCACGCGGATTCCGTCGATACGCCAGTTGGCCAGGGAAAACCAGCTCAGCCAGTCCAGCGTGATCGAGGCCTACGACCGCCTGGTCGCCCTGGGGATGCTGGAATCGCGGCACGGCTCGGGGTTCTTCGTCGCCGAGGCGCCCGCCGCCACTACCGACCTCGACAGCGAATGGCACGAAGGCGCGGAAAACGCATGGGGCCAGTTCAGCGGCAGCTCGACGAAACTCAAGCTCGGCTGCGGCTGGATTCCGGACAGTTGGCGGGAAGTCGAGGAACTCAGCTACGCGATCCGCCAGGTCGCCCGCAGCGAACTCGCCGGGCTGTTCGACTACAGCACTCCGCTGGGCCTGCCGGCGCTGCGCCAGCACATCCAGAAACGCCTGCGGCTGATCGATATCCATGTCGACCCGGAGCAGATCCTCACCACCACCGGCGCCAGCCATGCCCTCGACCTGTTGGTACGCACGCTGCTCAAGCCGGGCGACGTGGTGGTGGTGGAGAACCCCGGCTACTACAACCTGTTCAACCTGCTGAAGTTCCACGGGGTGAAGATGCTCGGCGTGCCGCGCACCCGCCACGGCCCGGACACCGCCGCGCTGGAGACGATCCTCCGCGCGCACAAGCCGAAGTTCCTTTTCACCAACAGCATGTACCACAACCCCACCGGCACCAGCCTCAGCCCCTCAGTGGCCCACCGCGTGCTGCAACTGGCCGAGCAGCATGATTTCCACATCGTCGAGGATGACATCTACGCCGACTTCCAGAACGGCCCCAGCACCCGCCTGGCAACCCTCGATTCGCTGCGCCGGGTGATCTACCTGGCGAGCTTTTCGAAGACCCTCAGTTGCTCGCTACGGGTCGGCTACCTGATCGCCGGCCCCGAGCTGATCCGGCGCCTGGCGGATGTGAAGATGTACACCAGCATCGGCAGCCAGCGCTTCGCCGAATGCGTGGTCTCGACCATGCTCGCCAACGGCAGTTACCGCAAGCTGGTGCAACGCCTGCGCCAGCGCCTGACCCGGCAGATGGCGGCGACCCTGCGGGTGCTTGGGGACAACGGCTGGGAGGTGTTCGCCGAACCGGTCGGCGGGATGTTCGTCTGGGCCCGTATCGGCGACTACCCGTTCGCCGAATTGCAGGCCGTGGCGACACGCCTGGACGTGCTGCTGTCGCCGGGCAGCGGCTTCAGCCCGGAAGGCGAGGAGAGCGACTGGCTGCGTATCAACATCGCCTATGCCAGCGACCCGCGGGCCCTGGCGTTCTTCGAGGCGTTCGGGTGAGGCGCGCTCTTGCCCTCCCCTGCCTCACTGGTAGTCGAGCAGGATCACCATCGCGGCCAGGACCGAGCCGGGCGTGATTTTCTCGGCGGTCTGCACATAGGACGCTTTCATCGGGATCCAGTACGCCCCGCCGGTGTTCTTGTCGTACGCGGTCACCGGCAACGAGAGTCCCATCCGTAGCGGCACGCCGGCCTCGTCGGTGACCCGGATCGATACGCCGGTCGCGGTGCTGCCCGCCAGGCGCGGCAGCACACCCGAGCCTTCGGCCACCGCGCCCCCCACCGCTTGAAGGCTGTAGCCGACGCGGTTGTACCCGCGAGGACAGCCGGCCACTACGAGATTGAACGGGGTAACGGCCGCGTAGGTGCCGACGCCGTTCAGCCGGACGGCAGCGATCGACTGCAGCTTCACGGTCTGGTCGGCGACCTGGCAGGTCGCATTGATCGTGGTGACGCTCCCGGTCAACCTGATGGAGGAGGTGCCAGACGCAATAAGCCCGTCCTTGTAGGTAATGAGGAAGTACGAGTTGAAGGCTCCGCTCGCGAACTGGCCGTCGGAGAGCGGCGTCGAGTTGCGGAACAACTGGATCTCCGCGATTTGCGAGAAAGTGCCCTTGAAACGGCTGCTCGCCGGTATGCCATCCAGCAGCAGGCGCACCGAGAGGCCCGGCACGTTGGTATTCAGGTCCGGACCATCGATCGGGTCCCAGACACTTCCCTTGTTGTACAGAGAGACGCCGATGAGATCGCAGCTGGGCTTGCCGCACAGTTGCATGGGAGTGAACGTGTAGCGCGACATGACACTTCCCTCGGGAAGGATCGAGGGCACGGCGATATCGCGGCCGCCGAAAGCGTACAGATTGGCAGCCATGCTGGTGCCGGCGGGAACGAACAGGACTGCCGCAAGCAGCAGGGTTCGACGGAACGTCTTGAACTCCATGGGATGACAACCGATGTGTCCGGCATGTCCGGGAAAATCCGCCGGAACCGGAGTGAACTTGATGGGTGGATAATCTTTTCAGAACACCTGGAAAGGAGCCATAAGACAGGACCTACACGGCTCCGCGAATCCGCCTAAGAATCGCTAGGAAAATTCTTAAGCAAGCTCTACAGCTCGCTCTCCGGCAACCCCGGACGCCGCTTGGAGCGCCTGGATGGCAAGCAGCTTCGGTTGACGATGTGGAACGGTAGCGCTGCCACCGGAAAGGAAAAGGCCTTGGCCCGTCGCCAGCCGTGCCTGAACAGGCGAAAGATCGGCTCGCCAACCGGGATGCGGCGGCCTGTCAAAGTGACCGGCGCCATAGCACAAGGCCCGCCATCCCTTGCGGGAGGCGGGCCTTGGGATGGCGCGAAATCAGATGGGGCGGCTGCCGTACTTGCTGTCCGGCTTCTTCGGCGGATCGGCCACCACGTTGGGTTCGATCTCCTGCACCTTTCCACCGCGGGAAAGGAACTCCTCCATCGCCTTGGCGAGGGCGTCACGCTCTTTCTGCTTGGCTTCGACCGAGGGCAGCTCCTCTTCCACCACGGCGGCTTTCGCCTTCTTCCCGGGGGCGGGGGCCTCGTCGCCGTCGCCGCTGTCCGCTTCGCCGTCGTCGGCCGCGGCCAGCTCTTCGCCGTCGTCCTCGTCAGCGCCGTCCAGCTCGTCCTGTTCCAGTTCTTCTTCGCTCATGGTCAACCTCTCGGTGCTGCAAAAGCAGGTTAGTTATAGCCCAGCCGCGCGTTTTGATGAGCGCCGCCGGAAAAAATTCATACTGACTCGCCCTGCCAGGTGGCGAGCACGCGCCGTGCCCCGCCCCTGTCCCGGTGTTCACCGAGATAGATCCCCTGCCAGGTGCCCAGTGCCAACCCTCCCGACTGTATCGGCAGGGTCAGTTGGCAGCCCAGCAGGCTGGCCTTGAAATGCGCCGGAAGGTCGTCCGGACCTTCGTCGTTGTGTTCATAGCCGACTTCGCCGCGTGGCGCCAGCCGCTCGAAAAAACGCTCGAAATCCCGGCGTACGGCAGGATCGGCATTTTCATTCAGGGTCAGTGAAGCCGACGTATGTTGCAAAAGCAGGTGCAGCAGGCCGACCCGGCACCGCCGAAGCTCCGGCAAGGCGTCGAGTATCTCCTCGGTGACGAGGTGAAAGCCCCGCGGACGCGGGCGCAAGGTGATCAGGGTCTGCTGCCACATGCTGCTGTTCCAAATCGGCTCCGATCCGTCGCGCCGCGCATTCTAGCGCGGCATTTGAAAAAGCAAAGAGCGTAAGAGGCAGACCTGTGAAAGCTGATGGTGGCGCAGTCCGCTGGCAGTCACTGAAAGACCGGTTGCGGAAAGGTGGTGGCAGTCGCGGGAAGCGCCCAGGACTTTCGACGCACAAGGGCATGGCGTTCGGCGAAGGCGAGCGCGGGAGGCAAACCGACGCCCGGCGGAAAGCCGGGCGCCGGCAGGTATTACAGGTTGTAGCCGCGCTCGTTGTGCAGCGCCAGGTCGAGGCCGACCGCTTCCTCTTCCTCGGTGACCCGCAGGCCCATGACCAGGTCCAGCACCTTGAGGATCACGAAGGTCACCACGGCGGTGTAGACCACGGTGAAGGCCACGCCCTTGAACTGCACGAAGAACTGCGCGCCGATGTCCTCCACGCTGCCGAAGCCGCCCAGCGACGGCGCCGCGAAGATCCCGGTGAGCAGCGCGCCGACGATACCGCCGACCGCATGTACGCCGAAGGCGTCGAGGGAATCGTCGTATTTCAGCGCGCGCTTGAGACTGGTGGCGGCGAAGAAACAGATCACCCCGGAGGCCAGGCCGATCACCAGCGCGCCCATCGGACCGGCGGTGCCGGCGGCCGGGGTGATGGCCACCAGACCGGCGACCACGCCGGACGCGATGCCCAGGGCGCTCGGCTTGCCGTGGGTGATCCACTCGGCGAACATCCAGGCCAGGGCCGCGGCGGCGGTGGCGATCTGGGTCACCAGCATGGCCATCCCGGCGGTGCCGTTGGCGGCGGCGGCGGAACCGGCGTTGAAACCGAACCAGCCGATCCACAGCATGGCCGCCCCGACCAAGGTGTAGCCGAGGTTGTGCGGCGCCATCGGCGTGGTCGGGTAGCCCTTGCGCTTGCCCAGCACCAGGCAGGCGACCAGACCGGCGATACCGGCGTTGATGTGCACCACGGTGCCGCCGGCGAAGTCCAGCACGCCCCAGTCCCACATCAGGGCGCCGTCACCGCTCCAGACCATGTGCGCGATCGGCGCGTAGACCACGGTGAACCAGACCGCCATGAAGATCAGCATCGCCGAGAACTTCATGCGCTCGGCGAAGGCGCCGACGATCAGCGCCGGAGTGATGATCGCGAAGGTCATCTGGAAGGTGATGAACACGCTTTCCGGGAACAGCGCGGTGGCGGAAGTCAGGCCGTCGGCGGTGAGACCGCTGAGGAAGGCCTTGTCCAGTCCGCCGACGAAGGAATTGAAGTTGAGGACGCCCTTCTCCATCCCGGCGGTATCGAACGCCAGGCTGTAGCCATAGACCACCCAGAGAATGGTGATCAGGCCGGTGATGGCGAAGCACTGCATCATGATCGACAGCACGTTCTTCGCTCGCACCATGCCGCCGTAGAACAGCGCCAGGCCGGGGATGGTCATGAGCAGGACGAGCGCAGTGGAGATCAGCATCCAGGCGGTGTCGCCGCTGTTCAGGACGGGCTCCTCGGCGGCCAGGGCGACGCCCGGCAAAGCGAGGGACAATAGGGCTCCTAGCCCTGCGATCTTACGCAGAGTCATGTTGGTATTCTCCTGGGGCTTTTGGGGGTTCGGTTGGGCTTAGATCGCGTCGGTATCGGTTTCGCCGGTACGGATGCGGATGGCCTGTTCCAGGTTCACCACGAAGATCTTGCCGTCACCGATCTTGCCGGTATTGGCCGCCTTGGTGATCGCCTCGATGACGCGGTCCAGCTGGTCGTCGGCGATCGCCACGTCGATCTTCACCTTGGGCAGGAAGTCGACGACGTACTCGGCGCCGCGATACAGCTCGGTGTGGCCCTTTTGCCGGCCGAAACCCTTGACCTCGGTCACCGTGATGCCCTGCACACCGATCTCGGACAACGACTCGCGGACGTCGTCCAACTTGAACGGCTTGATGATGGCAGTGACTAGCTTCATGAAACTCTCTCCCGTGTTTGGTGGACTCGCCCCAGGAAAACGAACCCGAGGACAGTCTAAGCGCAGTGTCTGGCTTTGTAACGCGCCGGTCCCTCTGGGAAGCATGATCGGGACCCTCCGCCCCGACCTGGCCCTGCTGCGGCCGTTCGATGCCGCAACCTGCCGGCCTCCCGCAACCGCCTCATCTGCCGCACCGGTACTGCTTCAGTGCACGCCTCACCCCGGCCAAAGCAGAAAGCTTGCCAGCTCCGGCAAATCCGCCGGATTTCAAGCTCTTAGCCGCCAACCCGGGGATAGTGCGGAACGCCGGGCTCCGGGCGGCGCACCAAATAGGCACAGACGCGCTCCGACAGTTGCGCAAAAAGTGTGCAATGGCCCTCCCGCGAGCGCCGCCGACATCGTGCTAGACTGCCGCCCACTCGTTACCGGAACCCTCGCCATGCTGCCGCCCAAAGCCGTCTTCGAAGCCCTCAGCCAACAAGCCAGCCGCCTGTTCGCCGGCGAATCGCCGTTGCCCAAGGCCGAGCTGGAGTCGCAGTTCCGCGCCCTGATGCAGAGCGCCTTCAGCAAGCTCGACCTGGTCAGCCGCGAGGAGTTCGACAGCCAGATGCTGGTCCTCGCCCGCACTCGCGCACGGCTGGAAGCCCTGGAGGCCAAGGTGGCGGAACTCGAAAGCAAGCTGACGCCGCCCGCCGACTGATCCTCCCCCCTGCGAGCGGCGTGAGATCAAGGAGCGATCCATGTCCCTGGCGATTGTCCACAGCCGAGCCCAGGTCGGCGTCGAAGCCCCCTGCGTCAGCGTCGAGGCGCACCTGGCCAACGGCCTGCCTTCGCTGACCCTGGTCGGCCTGCCGGAAACCGCGGTGCGCGAGAGCAAGGACCGCGTGCGCAGCGCCCTGCTCAATGCCGGTTTCGACTTCCCCGCGCGGCGCATCACCCTCAACCTCGCCCCCGCCGACCTACCCAAGGACGGCGGTCGCTTCGACCTGGCCATCGCACTCGGCATCCTCGCCGCCAGCGGCCAGTTGCCCGGCACCGCCCTCGACGGCCTGGAGTGCCTCGGCGAACTGGCCCTGTCCGGGGCGATCCGGCCAGTGCGAGGCGTATTGCCGGCCGCGCTGGCGGCGCGCGACGCAAGGCGCGTTCTGGTGGTACCGAAGGAAAATGCCGAAGAGGCCAGCCTGGCCAGCGGGCTGACGGTGTTCGCCGTGGACCACCTGCTGGAGATCGCCGGACACCTCTCCGGCCAGGCCCCGCTGCCGCCCTACCAGGCCCGCGGCCTGCTCCGCGCGCCCTTCCCTTATCCAGATCTGGCCGAGGTCCAGGGCCAGGCCGCCGCCAAGCGCGCCCTGCTGGTGGCCGCCGCCGGCGCGCACAACCTGTTGCTCAGCGGCCCGCCGGGCACCGGCAAGACCCTCCTGGCCAGCCGCCTGCCCGGCCTGCTGCCGGCGCTCGACGAGGACGAAGCCCTGGAGGTCGCGGCGATCCATTCGGTGGCCAGCCACGTCCCCCTCAGGCACTGGCCGCAGCGACCGTTCCGCCAGCCGCACCACTCCGCCTCCGCGCCGGCCCTGGTCGGCGGCGGCAGCCGCCCGCAGCCGGGCGAGATCACCCTGGCGCACCAGGGCGTGCTGTTCCTCGACGAACTGCCGGAGTTCGAGCGCAAGGTCCTGGAGGTCCTGCGCGAGCCGCTGGAAAGCGGCGAGATCGTCATTGCCCGGGCCAACGGCCGGGTACGTTTCCCGGCGCGCTTCCAACTGGTGGCGGCGATGAATCCCTGTCCCTGTGGCTACCTCGGCGATCCCAGTGGCCGCTGCCGCTGCACCCCGGAACAGGTCCAGCGCTACCGGGGCAAGCTGTCCGGACCGCTGCTCGATCGCATCGACCTGCACGTCAGCGTGCTCCGCGAAAGCACCAGCCTGCAGCCAGGACACGGCGAAACCGCTACCGCCGAGGTCAGCGAACGGGTGGGCGCCGCACGGCAACGGCAACTGGCCCGCCAGGGCTGCGCCAATGCCCATCTCGATCTCCAGGCGATGCACCGCAATTGTGCACTCGCCGAAGCGGACCGCCGCTGGCTGGAGGCTGCCGGAGAGCGCCTGGAACTTTCCTTGCGCGCCTTGCATCGCATACTCAAGGTGGCCCGGACGCTGGCCGACCTGGAGCGCATCGATGCCATCGAACGCCGGCACCTGGCGGAAGCCCTGCAGTATCGGGCAATGACCTCCACGTGAAGCGTAATAATTCAGCAAAGCTATCGATTAAGGCTTTTCGAATCAAATTAGCTATCACGATGTGTTAGGCTGTTTCGTCTTCCGCCTTCGGCGGGCAATCCGATCACAAGGAGAGCTAGCTTACATGGAGACACCCACTACCCCCCGGAGCACCCTGAATCCTCCGGTCTTCTATACCTCCGCCGCCCTGATCCTGGCCCTGGTGCTGTTTACCGTCCTCCTCCAGGAAGAAGCGCAATCGCTGTTCAACCACGTCCAGCAATGGATCATCACCAACGCTAGCTGGTTCTACGTACTGGCCGTGGCGCTGATCCTGATCAGCGTGGTGTTCCTCGCCGTCAGCCGCTACGGCGACATCAAGCTCGGCCCCGACCACAGTCGTCCCGACTACCGCAACACCACCTGGTTCGCCATGCTGTTCTCCGCCGGCATGGGCATCGGCCTGATGTTCTTCGGCGTTGCCGAACCGGTGATGCACTTCACCACCCCGCCGGTGGGCGAGCCGAACACCGTGCAGGCGGCGAAGGAAGCGATGAAGCTGACCTTCTTCCACTGGGGCCTGCATGCCTGGGCGATCTACGCCATCGTCGCGCTGATCCTGGCCTTCTTCAGCTATCGCCACGGCCTGCCGCTGACCCTGCGCTCGGCGCTGTATCCGCTGATCGGCGAACGTATCTACGGCCCCATCGGCCACGCGGTGGATATCTTCGCGATCATCGGCACCGTGTTCGGCGTGGCGACTTCGCTCGGCTACGGCGTGCTGCAGATCAACAGCGGCCTGCACCACCTGTTCGGCTGGCCGGTGAACCAGACCGTGCAGATCGCCCTGATCGCCGCCACCTGCGGCCTCGCCACGCTCTCGGTGGCCAGCGGACTGGACCGCGGCATCCGCATCCTGTCCGAACTGAACCTGAGCCTGGCGGTGATCCTGCTGCTCTTCGTGCTGGTCCTCGGGCCGACCGTGTTTCTCCTGCAGACCTACGTGCAGAACACCGGGGCCTACCTGTCCGACATCGTCAACAAGACCTTCAACCTGTACGCCTACGAGCCCACCGATTGGATCGGCGGCTGGACCCTGCTGTACTGGGGCTGGTGGCTGTCCTGGTCGCCCTTCGTCGGCCTGTTCATCGCCCGTATCTCGCGCGGCCGCACCATCCGCGAGTTCGTCTGCGGCGTGCTGTTCGTCCCGGCCGGCTTCACCCTGCTGTGGATGACGGTGTTCGGCGATACCGCCATCCACATGGTCCTGCAGGAGGGCTTCACCCAGTTGGCCGAAGTGGTCAACCAGGACAGTTCGGTGGCGCTGTTCGCCTTCCTCGAGCACTTCCCGCTGGGCAGCGTGATCTCGCTGGTAGCGGTGCTGATGGTGGTGGTGTTCTTCGTCACCTCGGCCGACTCCGGCGCGCTGGTGGTGGACATGCTGGCCTCCAGCGGCAAGGACCACTCGCCGCTCTGGCAGCGGATATTCTGGTCGGTGCTGATGGGCGTGGTGGCCATCGCCCTGCTCCTCGCCGATGGCCTCAAGGCGCTGCAAACCGCGACCATCGCCAGCGCGCTGCCATTCTCCATCGTGCTCCTGGCGTCGATCTGGGGCCTGTTCAAGGCGCTGCACCTGGATGCCACCAAGCGCGGCATCCGCTACCAGGCGCTGACCTTCTCCCGCCCCACCACGCGCAGCGGCGCAAGCGAGGGCGACGGTTGGCAGCGCCGCCTGCGCAACATCGCCATGTTCCCAAGGCGCAGCCACGTCAACCGCTTCATCACCGATGTGGCGCGACCGGCCTGCGAGGACGTCGCCGCCGAACTGCGCAAGCAGGGCTACGAAGTCCAGGTGCAGGACGGCGAGGACGGCCGGGTTCGGCTGGAAGTCAGCCACGGCGGCGAGGTCGATTTCATCTACGAGGTGCGTCCGCGCGCCTTCACCACGCCGAGCTTCGTGATGCGCGACACCGAGGACAGCAGCGAGTCGCGCAAGTATTTCCGCGCCGAGGTCCATCTCCAGGAAGGCGGCCAGGACTACGACATCATGGGCTGGAGCCGCGACGGCGTGATCGGCGACATCCTCGACCAGTACGAGCGGCACATGCACTTCCTGCACGTGGTGCGCTGAGGGATGCGGGGGCCGGCCAATGCCGGCCCCTCGCCGTTTCGCCTACTGGATCTGCTCCGGAGTGACGATCACCCAGTTCCTGTCCGCCGTCACCGGCAGGCCGGCCTTGGCCTGTGCGGCGGAATGCTGCTTGATCATGCCGTTGATCTGCTCCATGTACTTGGCCTTGCGGTTGACCCACAGGTGCACGCCGTTTTCCGCGGTGCCGTTGAACAGCATGTAACCGTCGCTGTCCGGGGTATCGCCGGCGACCAGGATCGGCCGCTTCCAACGGTCGATGTAGGTGAGGATCGCAGCCTGCTTGCCGGCCATCCAGGTCGCCGGGGTCCACAGGTAGGGGGTCACCTCCAGGTCGAGGTTGGCCTTGGGATCGTACTTGCCCTCGGCGATCTGCTTGCGCGCAGTGGTCAGCTCGCCGGTCTTGCGGTTCTTCAGCAGGGTGGTGACGCCGATGACGTTCTCCGGCTTGGCGTTGTAGCCATACCTGGGGTCCGCCGCGACCATCCGCACCAGTTCCTCATGGGCCGCGCTGATCACGTAGACCTCGATGCCGTTTTCCATCAGCTTGTTGTACAGCTCGCGCTGGCCGCTGAACACGCGCGGCGGCTCGACGTCGAGCGTGGCGAGCTTGTCGCCGTCGTAATAGGTGGCGGGGATCGGCTTGCCGTAGGCCATCAGTTCGTCGACATAGCCCTTCAGTTCCCTGAGGGTGAAGCCTGAGAACACCTGGGCGACCCAGGGATAGCAGACCATGTCGTCGATCTCGCAAAGCCGGTAGTAGTAGCTGAACAGGCTCTCCTTGTGCCCGGCCTGGTCCTTGAACGGGATCAGTTTCAGCGAAGGGTCGAGCCTGTCGCGGGTCAGCACGCCCTTCATTTCCAGATAGGGCAGCAGCGATTCTTCCAGGTCGTAGCGATAGCTGGTGTTGTCCATGTCGAACACGGCATAGGCGCCCTTGTTCGCGTTGGCCTCGATCAGTGCATTCAGTTGCCTGGCGGCGGGGGCCGGCCAGTGCTCGAGTTCGGTGGCGCTGGCCTGGCCGACTGCGGCGGCGAGCGCCAGCGCGGCGAGTATTCCTTTGGCGAAGGTCATGGCGGGTTCCTTTGGGCGGTTGGAAGGAAGCTCCGTCCCCTGCCGCTCCCGACAGGCAACGACCAACGACCCTAGCGCAAACCCTGCGCCCGGCCCAGCGACGGCAGCGACCTGTAACGTCGCGTCAGCGCCAGGAGTTGTCCGGCGGCGTCACGCCAGCCGCTCGACGACGGGCAGACGCATCGCCGCCACCTCCGCGAGGAGGAAGTCGCGCAATCGCTGGAAGCGTTCCTGTCCCCTGCGGGCACGAGGCCAGACCAGGTGATAGCTTTCGCCGCTGGCCACCGCCACCGGCCAGGGCAGGCCGATGCGGCCCTGGGCGACATCCTCGGCGACCATCACCAGGTCGCCGATGGACACGCCATAGCCTCGCGCGGCGGCGACGATGCCCAGTTCCAGCGTGTCGAACACCTGGCCGCCCTTGAGCGACACCTCCTCCCCCAGCCCGGTCCGTTGCAGCCAGCGTCGCCAGTCGCGACGATCCGGCGTGGGGTGCAGCAACTCGCTGTCACGCAGGCGTTGGAGGGTCCAGGGCTCCACGGCCTCGTCGGGATCGCAGACCGGCACCAGCCATTCGGCGAACAGCGCTGCCGTTTCCCATTCCGGGCTGAACTGGCCGCTGCCCAGCAACACCGCGCAGTCGAAAGGCTCGCGCTGGAAGTCCACCGAGTCCACATCCATCCAGGCACTGGTGAGCTGCACCTCGATATCCGGGTTCAGGTGGCGGAAGCGGCTCAGGCGCGGTAGCAGCCAGCGCAGGGTAAGGGTGGAAGGCGCCTTCAGGCGCAGGGTGGCGTCGTCCACACGCAGGGCGGTGCAGGCCCGTTCCAGCGCATCGAAGCCGTCGCGCAGCCCGGGCAGCAGCAGGCGTGCCGGCTCGGTCAGCTGCAACTGGCGGCCATGGCGCTCGAACAGACGACAACCGAAGTGCTCCTCCAGGGTACGGATGTGCCGGCTCACCGCGCTCTGGGTTATCGCCAGTTCCTCGCCGGCGCGGGTGAAAGAGGCGTGCCGGGCGGCAGCCTCGAAGGCGCGCAGGGCATACAGCGGGGGCAGGCGACGGGTCATTGGGGAATTACCTCTTTCATGACTTTTACTCATGCCTGGCATCTTGTTTTTCCTTTTGTGGAGCCATGCCAGTCGCACCGAGAATAGCCGCATTCTCAACGCCGACAGGCCATCGCGGCAACCATCTCCTCCTGAGCCTTACTCATCCATGTCCTCGCCATCCCTCGTCGAACTCAAAGCCATCCTGCGCCTGGCGGGCCCGTTGATCGCCGCCCAGCTGGCCTATGTCGCCATGGTCTTCACCGACACCGTGATGATGGGCAAGCTCGGCCCCGACGCGCTGGCCGCCGGCGGCCTGGGCGCGGTCAGCTACGCCTTCGTCTCGACGTTCTGTGTCGGCGTGGTGGCAGCGGTCGGCAACCTGGTGGCGATCCGTCACGGCTGCGACGACGCCGCTGGCGCCGCCGCGGCCGCTCGCTCCGGACTCTGGGTCGGCGCCGCGCTGGCCCTGGCCGCCGGCCTGCTGCTATGGAACCTGCGGCCGCTGCTCCTGGTCTTCGGCCAGGCGCCGCAGACGGTGGACGGCGCCATGCAGTTCCTCCACAGCCTGACATTCGCCCTGCCCGGCTACATGGCCTTCATGGTCCTGCGCGGCTTCACCAGCGCCATCGACCGCGCCGGCCCGGTGATGGCGATCAGCGTGCTCGGCGCGCTGGCCAACCTGGCTCTCAACTATTCCTTCATAGAAGGCCTGTTCGGCCTGCCGCGCCTGGGCCTGGCCGGTATCGGCCTGGTCACCGCCCTCGTCATGAACTGCATGCCGCTGCTGCTGGCCCTGTATATCCGCCTGCAGCCGGCCTATGCCGAGTACTCGCTGCTGCGCGGACTGGGACGGCCGCAGCGGGCGATGGTCGAGGAGATACTGCGCCTGGGGCTGCCCATCGGTGGCACCTACGCGGTGGAGTCGGGGATGTTCACGGCCGCCACCCTGTGCATGGGCATCATCGGCGATCACGCCCTGGCCGCGCACCAGATCGCCATCCAGGCGGTATACGTGGCGTTCATGGTGCCGGTGGGGTTGTCGTACGCCACCACCTACCGCATCGGCCAGCATTTCGGCGCCGGCCGCCTGCTCGAAGCACGCCGCGCCGGGCGTGTCGGCATCGGCTTCGGCGCGCTGTGCATGCTGCTCTTCGCCGGGCTCTTCTGGTGGATGCCGGAGGCCATCATCGGCCTGTTCCTCGACCGCGACGCCCCGGCCAACCGGGAGGTGGCCGCGATGGCCGTCTCGCTGCTGGCGATCGCCGCCTGGTTCGAGCTGTTCGACGGCACCCAGAACGTCGCCATGGGCGCGATCCGCGGTCTCAAGGACGCCCGCACCACCTTCCTGGTCGGCCTGGCCTGCTACTGGCTGGTCGGCGTGCCGCTGGCCTGCCTGCTGGCGTTCGCGGCCGGCTGGGGCGCCGCGGGCGTCTGGTGGGGGCTGGCCGGCGGCCTGGCCTGCGCGGCCATTGGCCTGACCCTGGCCTTCGAGTGGAAGACCGCGCGGTTGCTGCCGAAAGCCACGGCCAGCGAGGCGTCGGCGCTCAATTGCCGAGCGGCTGGCCGCGGTGCGCCGAGCGCTCGCCGATGCCCAGGAAACGCGCCAGTTCCGCCAACGGCAGCGGCGGACTGATCCAGTAGCCCTGCACCTGGTCGCAACCGAAATCGCGCAACTGCTCCTGCTGGCGCAGGGTCTCCACGCCTTCGGCAACCACTTCCAGGTTGAGGTTGTGCGCCAGGTTGATCATCGCCCGCACCAGTTGGAAGTTTTCCGCCCGCTGGTCCATGCCGCCGACGAAGCTGCGGTCGATCTTCAACAGGGTGATCGGCAGGCTATTGAGGTGGACGAAGGACGAGAAACCGGTGCCGAAGTCGTCCAGCGAAAAGCGCACGCCCAGTTGGCCGAGCGCCTGCATGGTCTGCAGCACCTGGTCGCTGCGCCGCATCACGGCGGTCTCGGTCAGTTCGAACTCGAGCCAGCGCGCGTCGACGCCGTGCTCTTCGATCAACCGTTGCAGGGTCGGCAGCAACTGGCTGTCCTGGAACTGGCGGAACGACAGGTTCACCGCCATGTGCAACGGCTCCAGACCGCGCCCGTTGAGCCACTGCATGTCGCGCAGGGCGCGGGCGATGACCCAGTAGCCGAGCGGCACGATCAGCCCGCTCTCCTCGGCCAGCGGGACGAACTCGCTGGGCGTGAGCAGGCCCCGCTCGCCGTGGCGCCAGCGCACCAGCGCCTCCAGGCCGACGATGCGCCCGCTGTCCAGGCACAGTCGCGGCTGGTAGTGCAGCTCCAGCTCGTCGCGACGCAGCGCCCGGCGCAGTTCGGCTTCGAGGTCGGCGAGGCTGCGCACGCCACGGTTGATGCGTTCGTCGAAGACATGGAAGGTGCAACCCTGGCGGCTCTTGGCCTGCTGCATGGCGATGTGCGCATGCCACATCAGCGGGTCGGCACCTTCGTCGGCACGTGCATGGGCGAGTCCCAGGCTGCAACCCAGCAACAGGCTCTCGCCATCGATCCAGTAGGGCTCGCCGAGGCATTCGACGATGCGTTCGGCGACCCGCTCGGCGCGTTGCGGATCGCGACGGGTGTCCAGCAGCAGGGCGAACTCGTCGCTGCCCAGGCGCGCCAGGCTGTCGCCGTTCTCCATGAAGCCGCGCAGGCGGTTGACCACCTGCAGGATCAGGCGGTCGCCGCCCTGGTGGCCGAGGGAATCGTTGACGTGACGGAAGTTGTCCAGGTCGAGGTGGCCGAGCACCAGGCCACGCCCGTCGAATTCGCTGAGGCGCGCCGCGAGCAGGGTCTGGAAGCCCTGGCGGTTGGCGATGCCGGTCAGCGGATCCTGCTCGGCGAGCAGTTGCAGGGTCGCCTGCAAACCCAGGCGCTCGCGCGCGTAGCGCAGGCAGCGGCGCAGGCTGTCCTCGGAAAGCTGTTCGGCGGCCAGCCAGTCGACCACCCCAACCGGCGCCTGCGCCGGCTCCTGCTGCAACAGCAGGATCACCGGCCAGGGACAGGGAGTCCCCAGCGGCAGGCAGGCCGGCGTGGCCAGGAGCAGCCCCCGGGGCTCGGCGGCGAACAGGGTGGCCGCGCCCTCCCAGGTGGTGACGATGCTCAGCGAAAAGGCAGGCCCCAGCGCTCTCAGGCGTTCACCTAGCAGTGGCGCCCAGTCCGGCGTATCCGCCAGAAGGAGCAGGCGCAAGGGTTCTGCGGGCGCTGACAAGCAACCTCCAAAGTTTTAAGAATCTTCGTAAAGAACGAACGGCATCATCCTAATGCGGTAGGGAATCTACAGCAAAATGGCGTGAACGATCTCGGGATCGGTCACAGCTTGCACGCTAATTCTCGCGGATGCCAGCCAGCCTGTTAGAATACGCCCCCGCTTCAACCCTCTCTTCCGGCCTGTTCCTATGTCCCGACTCAATCCCCGGCAGCAAGAAGCCGTGAACTACGTCGGCGGTCCCCTGCTGGTCCTGGCTGGCGCCGGCTCCGGCAAGACCAGCGTGATCACCCGCAAGATCGCCTATCTCGTCCAGCAGTGCGGTATCCGCGCCCAGTACATCGTCGCCGTGACCTTCACCAACAAGGCCGCGCGGGAGATGAAGGAGCGCGTCGGCACCCTGCTGCGCGGCGGCGAGGGCAAGGGCCTGACCGTCTCGACCTTCCACAACCTCGGCCTGAACATCATCCGCAAGGAACACGAACGGCTCGGCTACAAGCCCGGTTTCTCGATCTTCGACGAGTCGGACATCAAGGCGCTGCTGACCGACATCATGCAGAAGGAGTATTCCGGGGACGACGGCGTCGACGAGATCAAGAACTACATCGGCGCCTGGAAGAACGACCTGATCCTTCCGGAGGAGGCGCTGGAAAAGGCCCGCAACCCCAAGGAGCAGACCGCCGCGATCGTCTACCTGCATTACCAGCGCACCCTGCGCGCCTACAACGCGGTGGACTTCGACGACCTGATCCTGCAACCGGTGAAGCTGTTCCAGGAACATCCGGACGTCCTCCAGAAGTGGCAGAACAAGGTGCGCTACATGCTGGTGGACGAGTACCAGGACACCAACGCCAGCCAGTACCTGCTGGTCAAGCTGCTGGTGAAGGACCGCGCCCAGTTCACCGTGGTCGGCGACGACGATCAGTCGATCTACGCCTGGCGCGGCGCGCGTCCGGAAAACCTGATGCAGCTGAAGGAAGACTTCCCTTCGCTGAAGGTGGTGATGCTGGAGCAGAACTACCGCTCCACCAGCCGCATCCTCAAGTGCGCGAACGTCCTCATCGCCAACAACCCGCACGTATTCGAGAAGCAGTTGTGGAGCGAGATGGGCCACGGCGATCCGATCCGGGTGATCCGCTGCCGCAACGAGGACGCCGAGGCCGAGCGCATCGCCATGGAAATCCTCACCCTGCACCTGCGCACCGAGCGGCCGTACAGCGAGTTCGCCATCCTCTACCGTGGCAACCACCAGGCCAAGCTGATGGAGCTGAAGCTCCAGCACCACCAGATTCCCTATCGGCTCTCTGGCGGCACCAGCTTCTTCGGGCGCCAGGAAGTGAAGGACCTGATGTCCTACTTCCGCCTGCTGGTGAACCCCGACGACGACAACGCCTTCCTCAGGGTGATCAACGTGCCGCGCCGGGAAATCGGTTCGGCGACCCTGGAGAAGCTCGGCAACTACGCCACCCAGCGCAAGATCTCGATGTACGCCGCCTGCGACGAGATGGGCCTGGCCGAGCACCTCGACAGCCGTTTCCACGAACGCCTGCAACGCTTCAAGCGCTGGATGGACGGTATCCGCCGACAGTGCGCGGAGAACGAGCCGATCGCCGTGCTGCGCAGCATGGTGATGGACATCGACTACGAGAACTGGCTGCGGCAGAACGCCTCCAGCGACAAGGTCGCCGAATTCCGCATGAGCAACGTCTGGTTCCTCATCGAGGCACTGAAGAACACCCTCGAGCGCGACGAGGAAGGCGACATGACCATCGAGCAGGCCATCGCCAAGCTGGTCCTGCGCGACATGCTGGAGCGCCAGCAGGAAGAAGAGGAAGGCGCCGAAGGCGTGCAGATGATGACCCTGCACGCGTCGAAGGGGCTGGAGTTCCCCTACGTGTTCATCATGGGCATGGAGGAAGAGATCCTGCCCCACCGTTCCAGCATCGAGGCCGACACGGTGGAAGAGGAGCGCCGCCTGGCCTACGTCGGCATCACCCGCGCGCGGCAGAACCTGGCGATGACATTCGCCGCCAAGCGCAAGCAATACGGCGAGATCATCGACTGCTCGCCGAGCCGCTTCCTCGACGAACTGCCCCCCGAAGACCTCGAATGGGAAGGCATGGAAGACGCCCCGCAAGAGGTCAAGGCGGCCAAGGGCAACGCCGCCCTCGCCGACATCCGCGCCATGCTCAAGCGCTGAGCCCGCCGCGCCTCGACTGTCTCGATTTTCACAAAAGTGTCTTGCCCGATGCCTAGCCTCGGGCGAGGAACTTTTGCCGCTCCACGCGCGACCAAAATTAGCTAGCTAACGAATTCCATTCGAGGACAGCTTCATGTCGAGCAAGAAAGTCGCCGAGATCGTCGTGGAAACCCTGGAAGCCGCCGGCGTCCGCCATTGCTATGGCATCGTCGGCGACACCCTCAACCATGTCACCGACGCCATCCATCGCAGCCAGATCCAGTGGGTCCACGTGCGCCACGAAGAAGCGGCGGCCTTCGCCGCGGGCGCCGAGTCCTACATCAGCGGACGCCTGACCGCCTGCGCCGGCTCCTGCGGACCGGGCAGCCTGCACTTCATCAACGGCGTCTACGAGGCCCAGCGCAACCGCGCGCCGATGGTCCTGATCGCCAGCCAGATCGTTACCCCGCAACTGGGCATGGAGTTTCCCCAGGAGGTCGACTTCAAGGCGGTCTACGCCAGCTGCTCGGTGTTCTGCGAGCAGGTGCACAGCCCGGAACAGGCGCGCCGGGTGGTGGCCCTGGCCTGCCAGGCGGCGCTCAACCGGCGCGGCGTGGCGGTGGTGATCCTGCCGGCCGACATCAGCCAGGCCACGGTGAAGGACGACCTGCCGTTCTCGGTGCATTTCCCGCAACCGGTGCTGCGCCCCAGCGACGCCGAACTGCAGGACGTCGCCCGCCTGCTGGCCCACGGCAAGAAGATCGGCATCTACGCCGGCTCCGGCTGCCAGGGCGCCCACGACCTGCTGGTGGCCCTCGCCGACCGCCTCAAGGCGCCCATCGCGCACACGTCGCGGGCCAAGGACTTCGTCGAGTACGACAACCCCTTCAACATGGGCATGACCGGTATGCTCGGGATCGAGTCCGGCTTCCACATGATGACCGAGTGCGACACCCTCCTGCTGCTCGGCGCCGACTTCGCCTGGGCGCAGTTCTATCCGCAGAAGGCCACCCTGATCCAGGTCGACCGCGATGGCAGTCACCTGGGCCGCCGCCACCCCATCGATCTCGGCGTGGTCGGCGACGTGATCCCCACCCTCGAGGCGCTCTTGCCGTTGCTCGAAGCCCGCGAGGAGCGCAGCTTCCTCGACGAGTGCCTGGAGCACCGCGAGCGCTCGCTGCGGACGCTGGAAAAAGAGGAGCAAGCCGGCAAGGGCGAGCTGATCCATCCGCAGCACCTGGTCAGCCTGCTCGACCAGCACGCCAGCGAGGACGCCCTGTTCACCGCCGACGGCGGCTCGGCGATGGTCTGGCTGTTGCGTCACATCCACAGCAACGGCAAGCGCCGCACCCTCACCAGCCTGGTCCACGGCACCATGGCCAACGCCATGCCCCAGGCGCTGGGGCTGAAGAAGGCCTACCCCGAGCGCCAGGTGATCTCGATCTCCGGCGACGGCGGCCTGGCCATGCTGCTCGGCGACCTGCTGACGGCCATCCAGGAAAAACTGCCGATCAAGGTAGTGGTGCTGAACAATGCCTCGCTGAACTTCGTCGAGCTGGAACAGAAGGTCGAGGGCCTGCTGGACAACTACACCGACCTGCTCAACCCGGACTTCGCCCGTCTCGCCGAAGTGATCGGCTTCCACGGACGCAAGGTGACGCGCTCCGAGGAGCTCGAGGCGGCGGTGCAGGAGTTCCTCGCCCAGCCCGGTCCGGCGCTGCTGGACGTGCATACCAACCCTGCGGAGCTGGTGATGCCGCCGAAGATCGAGTTCGGCCAGGTCGCCGACACCGCGCTCTACGCCGCCAAGGCCGTGCTCAGCGGGCGCTTCAAGGACGTCGAGACGCTACTGGTGAACAACCTGCTGAAATGAGCCGGCAGCGGCGCGGCCCGCCTGCCACGGGGCCGCGCCGGGCAGGCGCGGATTCCTGACCGCTCGATCATGTTCGCTCGTCCGAGAGAACGTCGCGCGCGGCGCCGGCTGGCGGTACAATGCCGCGCTTCATCAGCGACAGCCGCTTCGCAGGAAGCCACCCGTGGACATTCTCAAAGACAAAATCCGCTCGGAAGGCATCGTCCTTTCCGAGCACGTACTCAAGGTCGACGCCTTTCTCAACCACCAGATCGACCCGCAGCTGATGCAGCAGGTCGGTCACGCGTTCGCCATGCGCTTCCGCGACCAGGGCATCACCAAGATCGTCACCATCGAGGCTTCCGGCATCGCCCCGGCGGTCATGGCCGGCCTGGAGCTGGGCGTCCCGGTGATCTTCGCCCGCAAGTACCAGTCGCTGACCCTGAAGGACAACTTGTACATCTCCAAGGTGTTCTCCTTCACCAAGCAGACCGAGAGCACCATCGCCATCTCGGCCAAGCACCTGAACGCCCACGACCACGTGCTGGTGATCGACGACTTCCTCGCCAACGGCCATGCCGCCAAGGCGCTGATCGACCTGATCGGCCAGGCCGGCGCGAGCATCGCCGGGCTCGGCATCGTCATCGAGAAATCCTTCCAGGATGGCCGCGCCCTGCTGGAAAGCGAAGGCTACCGGGTCGAGTCCCTGGCCCGGGTGAAATCGCTGGCCGGCGGTCAGGTCGAGTTCCTCGACTGAGCGCCACTCAGCCCCGCTCTTCCTGGCTGGCTCGCAGGCCGGCCAGCAGCAAGCGCTGGTAGAGTTCCTCGCGAAGCCCCTGCGGATCGTCCAGGTCCATGCGCCGCAGATGCGCCGGGTAGGCTTCTGGCTCCGGCGCATCCAGGGTCGCCTTGCCCAGTTCGAGGATCTCGCTCAGCTTCAGCTTGCGCTTGAGCCAACCCAGCGCCCGCAGCAGGTCCTGCTCGACCTCGTCGAAATCGCTGCCCAGGGGAAACTCCGGCAGCGCCGCTGCGTGGGCCTGGTGCAAGGCCTGCAGGCGCTCCGGGGTATTGTTGCGATAGCGTTCGGGCAGGACGAAATCCTTCGGCAGCTTGCCGGCCGACTGGGCCTGCTCGGCCAGCGCCTGCTGGAAGCGCGAGTCGGCGATGGCCAGCAGCGCGGCGATCACTTCCGCGTCATTCTTGCCGCGCAGGTCGGCGATCCCGTACTCGGTCACCACCATGTCACGCAAGTGCCGGGGAATGGTGGTGTGGGCGTACTGCCAGACGATGTTCGAACTGACCTCCCCGCCGGATTCGCGCCAGCTACGCAGCATCAGGATCGAACGTGCGCCCTCCAGCTCGTGAGCCTGGGCGACGAAGTTGTACTGCCCGCCGACGCCACTGAGCACCCGGCCGTCCTCCAGCTGGTCGGCGACCCCGGCGCCGAGCAGGGTCACGGTGAAGGCGCTGTTGATGAAGCGCGCGTCGCGCCGCTGCAGACGCTTCAGCTCTTCCTGGCGGTACAGGTTGTTGACGAAGCCGATGCCGGTCATGCCGATCCCGGCGCGCTCTTCCAGCGACATCTCGCGCAGGCGCCGGTAGAACGCCAACGGACCGAGGAAAAAGCCGCCGTGCAGCCACACCCCGCCCTCCACCGGCGCCTCGCCGCGCTCGGCGGCACGCTGCCGCGCTTCGTCGGGGTAGACCCGGCGGCTCAGCACGCCGGCCTCGGCCAGCGCCAGCAGACCCGGCACGAACATCTCGCTGCAACCGTAAAGCCCCCGGCGGAACGGCTCCAGGCCACCGTCGCGCTCGATCGTCTCGGCCCAGCGCGCACGCACACCCAGCTCGTCGATCAACGCCCGGTAGGTGGCGTTGTCGCGCTGGCGCAGCAGCAGGGCGGCGGTCAGCGCGTCGCCCATCGAGCCGATGCCGATCTGCAGGGTGCCGCCGTCGCGCACCAGCGCGCTGGCGTGGAGACCGATACAGTGATCCTGCAGGTTGACCGGCATGTTCGGCGTGGAGAACAGCCGGCTGCTTTCCGCCGGCGCGTCGATCAGCAGGTCGAATACCGACTCCTCGACCTCGGCGTCGCCCGGCAGGTAGGGCAGGTCATCGTGGACCACGCCGATGGCGACGATGGTCTCGCCAGCGGCGCGACGCTTCTCCAGCATCGGCAGGAGGTCCAGGGTGATATCCGGGTTGCAGGCCAGGCTCAGCTTACCCGGCCGCTCGGGATGCCGCGCCACCAGCTGGGCCACCGCGTTGACGCCCTTGGCATTGATGTCGCGGGCGACGTGGCTGTAGTTGCAACTGATGTAGTGCTGCTGCGCCGGCGCGCTGTCCAGCAGGCTGCCGGGCTGCAGGTAGAACTCCTCGACGCGGATGTTCGCCGGCAGTTCGTCGCGGCGCAGGGCGTGCAGGTAATCCAGCTCCGGGTAGTCAGCGAAGACCCGTTCGGCGAAAGGCTCGAGGAAACGCCGTTGCAGGTCGCCGCCAGCGGCGGGACGCCCCAGGGAAAGCGCGGTATACAGCGTCAGTTGGCGCTCCGGCAGGGTCCGCAGGCGCTGGTACAACGCATTGACCAGTCGGTTGGGCTTGCCCAGCCCGAGGGGCAGGCCCATGCGAATCGGGCCCTCGATGGTCTGCAGCAAGTGATCGACTGCGGCGTCGATGGAACAGGTTCGGCTCAAGACGATGCCCTCCGGCGAATGGGTAGCCGGAAGTTTGGACCCTGTTTGCCGGCGGGACGATCCGCCAGCGGGAAAAACCCGCACCGCGGATACGAAAAAGCCGCCAGGAGGCGGCTTTTCGCGACACGGTTCCGGCGTTGTTACAGACCGGACATATGCTTGATCGCGGCTTTCAGCTCGTCGTCCGAGCAATCGGCGCAGGTGCCTTTCGGCGGCATGGCGTTGATACCGGAAATCGCCTTGGCCAGCAGGCCATCGAGGCCGCCCTGCTCCTTGGCGCGCTTGCCCCACTCGGCCTTGTCGCCAACCTTCGGCGCGCCCAGCAGGCCGGTGCCGTGGCAGGTGTTGCAGGTCTTGCCGACGATGTCTTCGCCGGAACGCGCACCGCCGCCACCGGCGGCTGCCGCGACGGCGCCGACGCCTTCGCATTCCTTGCCTTGTACGCAGACCTTGCCTACCGGCTCGAGGCGCTTGGCGATCGCATCGTCAGTGGTCGTAGCCTGAGCGCTTACAGCCCACAGGGCCAACACGGCAGCTTGGGCCGCCAGCATTTTTTTAATCAGGTTCACCCTTACACCCTCATCGTGGCTTATCACACCCGGGCACGATACCGATCACTGCGGGCCGCGCGGGCGGGCGCAAGTATAACGGCAAAGAAAGCCCGGCAGAAACAATTGCACACCCTCGCAAAGCCTTGCGGCATTAGGTCGCAGCCCCGCATGCCCCTTGTCGGCCGGCGCCCTTCGGGCCCGGCGGGGTCTTGTGCTTCAGGTCAGAAATTTGCGGGCGTGGTGGCGCTGATCAAGCGTGCCGGCACATCGTAGGGATTGCGAAAACGGTGCGGCTTGTTGCTCTCGAAATAGTAGCTGTCGCCGCGCTCGAGCACATAGGTCTCGCTGCCGACGGTCAGTTCCAGGCGCCCGTCGACCAGCACGCCGGCCTCCTCGCCTTCGTGGTTGAGCATTTCCTCGCCGGTGTCGGAGCCCGGCGGGTAGGTTTCGTCGAGGAAGGCGATCGCCCGGCTCGGGTGCGCCTTGCCCACCAGGCGCATGGACACCGCGCCGCTGGAAATGTCGATCAGTTCGTCTGCCTTGTAGACAACCTGGGTATGGCTGTCCTGCTCCAGGTCCAGGGAGAAGAACTCCACCAGGGACATGGGGATACCGCCCAGCACCTTCTTCAGCGAACTGATGGAAGGGCTCACGCTGTTTTTCTCGATCATCGAGATAGTGCTGTTGGTGACACCCGCCCGTTTGGCGAGTTCGCGCTGGGAAAGACCTTTGAGCTTTCGGATGGTTTGCAGACGAGCACCGACGTCCAAGGGTGGAGTCCTCCTTATTCTTCTGGCAGGCAAGGCAAAACGAGGCCGCACACGGCTGGCGACCCCAAGTCGGCCGTATCATGGCAACACTGTTCAGTATTTACAACAGATCGGTCGACATGCCTGCGCAAAGAATTCGGAAAGTTTTTCTCAAGCCCCGGAATAGACGCGCGGCACCCTTTTCAGGTTGCACAGCAGCTGGTAGGGAATGCTGCCGAACTGCGCCGCCAGGGCGCCGACCGGCACGTTCGGGCCCCATAGTTCGACCCGGCTGCCCAGCCCGGCCTGGGGATGGTCGGTAAGGTCGACGGTGAGCATGTCCATCGATACCCGGCCAACCAGGCGCCCCGGCTTGCCGTCGATGAACACCAGGGTGCCGTCGGCGGCGTGGCGCGGATAGCCATCGGCGTAGCCCATGGCGACCACGCCGATGCGCTGGCTACGCTCGGTGCTGTAGCGCGCGCCGTAGCCGACCGGTTCGCCGACCGGCAGGTCGCGGACGCTGATCACCTTCGATTCCAGGGTCATCACCGGGCGCAAGCGATCGGCCAGCGGATGTGCGCGCTCGAACGGCGTGGCTCCGTAGAGCAGGATGCCCGGACGTACCCAATCGCTGGGCACCTTCGGCCAGCCGAGCACGGCTGGCGAATTGCGCAGGCTGATCTCGCCTTCCAGGCCCTGGCTAGCGACCGCGAAGGCGGCGAGCTGTTCCTCGGTGCGCGGGCAATCCAGTTCGTCGGCGCGGGAGAAGTGACTCATCATCACGATCTTCGCCACCTTGCCGCTGGCCCGCAGGCGCTCGTGGGCGGCGCGGAAGTCCTCGGGGAAGAAGCCGACGCGGTGCATGCCCGAATCCATCTTCAGCCAGACGTTCAGCGGGCGGGCCAGGCTGGCGCGTTCGATCGCCTCCAATTGCCAGGCGCAATGCACCACGCACCAGAAGTCGTGGGCGACGATCAGCTCCAGCTCGGACGCCTCGAAGAAGCCCTCCAGCAGCAGGATCGGCTGGCGGATACCAGCCTCGCGCAGCTCCAGGCCCTCCTCGATGCAGGCCACGGCGAAGCCATCGGCCTCGGCCGCCAGCGCTTCGGCACAGCGCACTGCGCCGTGGCCGTATGCGTCCGCCTTGATCACCGCGAGCGCACGGGCGCCGGTGGCCTCGCGGGCCAGCCGATAGTTGTGACGAAGGGCTTGCAGGTCGATCAGGGCACGGGCGGGGCGCATGGCGACGGGTCTCTCTTCAGCGAGGTGCGGCATCGCGCACCTTTCATCAGGCGAAAAAAAGCCCGGCTCTCCGGCCGGGCCAGACAAAACTCAGGGCAGCGCAGCGACCACCGACATCTCTACCAGGATCTCCGGCTCGCAGAGCTTGGCTTCGACGGTGGCGCGCGCCGGCGCGACGCCGCGCGGCAGCCACTGGTCCCAGACGCGGTTCATGCCTTCGAAGTCGGCGTCGATGTCCTTCAGGTAGATGGTCACCGAGAGGATCCGAGTCTTGTCGGTGCCGGCCTCTTCCAGCAGACGCTCGATGGCCGCCAGGGTCTCGCGGGTCTGCTGCTCGACGCCCGCGGACATGTCCTCGCCCACCTGGCCCGCCAGGTAGACGGTGCCGTTGTGGACGACGATCTGGCTCATACGCTCGTTAGTGTGCTGGCGCTGGATGGGCATTCTTGGCGTTCTCCGGGGAATTGCTGTAGCGGGAAATATCCAGGCCTTCGGTACTGATCTGCGGGCGCTTCTTCGCCATCAGGTCGGCCAGGTAGCGACCCGACCCGCAGGCCATGGTCCAACCCAGGGTGCCGTGGCCGGTATTGAGGAACAGGTTGCGGTAGCGGGTGGCGCCGACGATCGGGGTGCCATCCGGGGTCGCCGGGCGCAGGCCGGTCCAGAAGGTCGCCTGGCTGATATCGCCGCCCTCGGGATAGAGGTCGGTGGTGATCATTTCCAGGGTCTCGCGGCGGCGCGGGTTCAGCGACAGGTCGAAGCCGGCGATTTCCGCCATGCCGCCGACGCGGATGCGCTGGTCGAAGCGGGTGATCGCCACCTTGTAGGTCTCGTCGAGGATGGTCGAGGTCGGCGCCATCTCCGGGTTGGTGATCGGCACGGTCAGCGAATAACCCTTCAGCGGATAGACCGGAGCCTTGATACCCAGCGGCTTGAGCAGTTGCGGCGAGTAGCTGCCCAGGGCCAGCACGTAGTGGTCGGCGGTGAGCAATTCGCCGTTGACCAGTACGCCGTTGATGCGGTCGCCGGCGAAGTCCAGGCGCTCGATGTTCTGGCCGAAGCGGAACTCCACGCCCAGGCCCTTGGCCATTTCCGCCAGGCGGGTGGTGAACAGCTGGCAGTCGCCGGTCTGGTCGTTGGGCAGGCGCAAGGCGCCGACCAGCTTGTCGGCGACCTTGGCCAAGGCCGGCTCGACGCGGGCGATGCCGTCGCGGTCGAGAACCTCGTAGGGCACGCCGGAGCGCTCGAGCACGGCGATGTCCTTGCCGGCGGCGTCCAGCTGCGCCTGGGTGCGGAACAGTTGGGTGGTGCCGAGGGTGCGGCCCTCGTAGGCGATGCCGGTCTCGGCGCGCAGTTCGTCGAGGCAATCGCGGCTGTACTCGGACAGGCGGACCATGCGCTCCTTGTTCACGGCGTAGCGCTCGGCGGTGCAGTTGCGCAGCATCTGCAGCATCCAGGCGTACTGGCTGGGATCGGAGGTGAGCTTGATGGCCAGCGGCGCGTGCTTTTCCAGCAGCCACTTCATGGCCTTCAGGGGAATGCCCGGGGCTGCCCAGGGCGAAGCGTAGCCGGGAGACACCTGGCCGGCGTTGGCGAAGCTGGTTTCCAGCGCGGGACCGTCCTGACGGTCGACCACCACCACCTCGAACCCGGCACGGGCCAGGTAATACGCACTGGCGGTACCGATGACACCGCTGCCAAGGACCAGAACTCGCATTGTCGCCTCCCACGTCGCGGAGGAACCGCGGACGTTTGTTATTTTGAGCGTGTAGATGCGCGCAGTATAGGAAGAGGCAGGCAGAAATAATCACCAATTTTAGGCGGTTACTCAGGTAAAAAACCGGACAATCAGGGGTTTTACCGAGGCGCATCCACCATAAAACTGGAAAAATACCGCATATTTAAATGATCGAACTCAGGCCGGGAGTCGCTTTTTCGGGAAAGCCTGTCGCAGAAGCCATGGAAAACGGCAGGAGTCCCTGAAGGAACCGCTCGCGACAGGAAAAATTCCGCGGACACTGCCCGGCCCTTGCGACCGGAGCAGCGTCCCAGAGCGCTCGCGGAGCCTTCGCGCTATTTCTTCACCCACTTGCCGCCGACCTGGACGTACTGCCCGGCAGGGGTTCTCTCCATCGCCTTCTTGCCGGCCATGGCCTCCACGTCGGCCAGCGAAGCGCCGCTGCTGTTGGCCACCTTCTGGTATTCGGCACGCCGCGCGGCATTGATCTGCGCGGCGATGTCCGCCGCCTGGCCGCTGTTGCTGACCACGCCAAGGTAGCCGTCCGCCTGCTCGCCGACCAGGCCCTGGGCCTTGGCGCCGCCAAGGGCCGACATGGCCTGGCCGAGGTCCATCGCCATGGCGGAAAGGCTGATGCCGAGGGCCAGCAGGGCGATACCGAGTTTGCTACGGGTTGTCATGGATCCGCTCCTTTAGAACAGGCCGCTGTTCTCGTTGATGATGCCGTCCAGAGCCTTGTCGACCTTGATGTAGATCTCGTGCTCGATTTTCACGTTGAGATTGATGTTGATCGGCTCGCTGGGAGCCGCCAGCTGCACGGTGGGCGTGCAGGCCATCGTCAGGCTGCCCAGCAGCAGGACAGCGAATAGAGCGCAGAGGCGCATCGGGGGTTCTCCTGTATGGCTCATGGCGCCGAAGCCTTGCGTTTCTGCATGCGCTCCTGCACACGTTGGCGAATGGTTTCGCTGACCCGGTCGCTCAGTTGCAGGCTGGTCAGCAGTGCCGGGATATCCTCCTCCAGATTGACGTTGAGGTTGACCGGGCGCCCCTTCTCCAGGTCCGGGTTGCTGCCCTGCAAGCGCAGGCCGAGCAACAGCTTGCCGTTCTCATGATAATCGACGCTGCTTTGCAGGACGTCGTAGTGGAAATCGTCGAGGGCATCGGCGACCAGCTTCATCCCCGGGTTGCTGCGCCCCAGCGCCTCGATCTTCGCCGAGCGGAAGCGCAGGTAGCCGGGCTCGCGGGCCTTGACCTGGCCGCCGGAGACGCTGGGCTTCCAGCGGTTCAGCATCAGCGGCAGCTCGCCGTCCAGGGCGCCTTCGCCGGCCAGGCCCTCCGCCGGATAGACCCGGAAAATCTCGCCGAGTTGTATGCCCTGGATACGCAAGGCGAACTTCTGCTCAGCCTGACCCAGGCGGATGCTCCCCGCGGGGACCGAGGCCTGCCCGCCGAACAGGCCGCTCTGCAACGTCTGCCAGCTCAAACGGCCGCTGCCCGGCGCGGAAAGCGGGGCCTCATAGCGCCCGCGGAAACTCACCGGCCCCAGCGGCAGGCCGGGATTGGCCTCGGCCAGGCTCAGGCCGGGGCTGTCCAGGCTCAACTGACCGCCACGCAGGCGCAAGGCCAGGCTGCCGCCCAGCCCCTTCAGCTCGCTGCGGTCGTAGATACCGTCGAGGCCTTTCAGGGTCAGGTCCAGGTCGAGGGACGAGGCGCCCGCCGCATCGAGCTTCCAGCCGGCCGCGGCGGTCGCTCGCCCATTGCCCAGTTCGAGCAGCCCCGGCCAGTCGGCGAGGGTCGCGGCCAGCGGATTGCCGGTACGGAAGAACACCTCGGCCAGCCTGGCGGAGAGCGCCAGGGGCGTCTTCGCGTCGCGCTGCAGCTGGATGTCCGCCGCCAACCCCGCGCCGTTGCTCAGCCGTCCCTTCAGGCTGGTGCGCTCGAGGGTGGTGTCGAGCGGCCCCTCGAAGGTCCAGGCCAACGGTTTGAGGTTGGCCTGGCGGAGTTGTCCGACCTGCGCCTGCAGCGGCCCGGCGAAATGCAGCGCCAGCGGCTGGTAGGCCAGTTCGAGAGCGGCCCCGGCGAGGTCGAGGCGGGGCTGGCCAAGGTGCAGCGTCGACGGCTCGGCCAGGGACGCCGCCTGCAACCGCGCGCCCCTGCCGAAGGAGAGGTTGGCGCGCTGCCCGTCCAGCCGGCCCTCCAGGGGAATCTCCGCGACCAGTCGCTCGGCTTTCCAGCCCAGGTATTGCAGGCGCGGCGCGTCCACCTGCAAGCGACCCTCCACCAGCCTGGCGGCCCACGGCGAGATGCCCAGCAGGTCGAGCCGCGTCTCCAGCTTCAGCGTACTCGCGCCCTCGCTGGTGAACGCCAGGCGCAACGCGGTGACGCTATCGGCATCGCGCTCCAGCGGCTCGCTGCGCAAGCCCAGCGCGCTCGGCCGCAACTCGGCCGGCAGCGCCTGCAACCACTCGCCGTGCAACTGGCTCAGGCGCAAGTCGCTGCGCAGCTGGCGTGGCAACCAGGCGCCCTCGTCTCCATCCAGTTGGACTTGCAGTTCGCCCTGTACATTACCCAGACCGGGCAGCGGCCAGGCTTGCGGAGCCTGCACCAGCAGCGCCGCCGAGCCACCGCCGTCGAGCACCCGGCGCGGCTCCAGCCAGTCGCTGCCAGGCGCCAGGCGGATCGTCCAGTCCGCTTGCAGACGCAGGGCTTGCGGTGCGTCGGGCAGGCGCTGCGCTTCCGGCAACCAGCGATTGAGCCAGACCACCAGGCCACGGGTGTCCGGCAGGCCGGGCGCCTCCAGGCGCCCCTGCCAGAGGCCGTCGCCATCGGACGGCGCGAGCTGGCTGTCCAGCGTCAGCAGCGCCTGCCGGTCGAGTTGCGCGCGCGTCCGCAGGCGCCAACCGGTAGGCTCCTCGAAGAGCTGGGCGTCGAGCTGGGCCTGCTGCGCCTCCTGTTGCAGGCGCAGTTGCGCAGCCAGCGGAAACAGCGCTCCCGACGGGCGGCCGATGTCCAGTCCGCCGTCCTGCTCGCAGCGGCCGGCGGGACAAGGCAGGTCGAGATGGAAGCGTTCGAGGTGGATCTGTTCCGGCAGCCAGGCGAGGGTCTCGCGCAGGGACGTCCAGTCCAGCGCAGCGGAGTCGTCGTCGGAACTCGCGGCAGCCGGTTGCCAGGCGAGCGCCACTTGCTCCACGCGCAGGCCGGGTAGACGCGGACGCCAACCCGACAGCCCGGGCCAGCGCAGCAGCGCGTGTTCCACGTCCAGTCGCAGGCTGGCGCCATCCGCGCCGCGCCGCTCCAGCGCCAGCCGTCGCAGCCCGATGCCTTCGGCGGACAGGCCCAGGCCTTGCCACTCCAGGCGCTCGACACCCTGCTCGCGCAACAGGCTGCGCCAGGCATGCCAGCCGTAGCCGAACGCCAGCAGCAACAGCACTGCAAATACCAGCAGCAACGTCGTCCTTCTGCGCAAACGCATGTCCTACCTCTGTCCGTTGCCGACCCGGCCAAGGGTGGCGGGGCCCTCGTGCAAGATCAAGGCGTTTTCCCTGGCCAGTGTTTTTCCCTGCTTTCGACGTTATATTGGCGGAAAATTTCCGGATTTTCCGAGCCAGACGGGGAGCCTCCATCCATGCGTACCCAGCATCAGAGCAAGCGCGAGCTGGACAAGATCGACCGCAACATCCTCCGCATCCTGCAGGAGGAAGGTCGCATTTCCTTCACCGAGCTGGGCGAACGCGTCGGCCTCTCGACCACACCCTGCACCGAACGCGTGCGCCGCCTGGAGCGCGAAGGCCTGATCATGGGCTATCACGCCCGGCTCAATCCGCAGCATCTGAAGGCCAGCCTGCTGGTGTTCGTCGAGATCAGCCTGGACTACAAGTCCGGCGATACCTTCGAAGAGTTTCGCCGGGCGGTGCTCAAGCTGCCCCATGTGCTGGAATGCCACCTGGTGTCCGGCCACTTCGACTACCTGGTGAAGGCTCGCATCTCGGAAATGGCGTCCTACCGCAAGCTGCTCGGCGACATCCTGCTGAAACTGCCGCACGTACGCGAGTCGAAGAGCTATATCGTCATGGAAGAGGTCAAGGAATCGCTCGACCTACCGGTTCCGGATTGACCCAAGGCACTTTCCGGGAGTCCGCCAGGACTCCCGGCATAGACGGGAAACACCGTCTTTTCTGTACACGATCCCCGCAACACCTCGCAGTTTTTTCCTTTTTCGCCCTTGGCGAGCGCCTCGACTGACGTTTATGCTCCGTCAAATTTTCCACACATAATAATCAGGATTTCACACATGAACGCCCGCGTTCACCAGCCGGTGCATACCGCCCAACACGCCCCCTCCTACTACGCCGCCACGCTCAACCGACGCATCGAGTGCCCTCCCCTGGCCGGCGAAGAACAGGCCGACGTGTGCGTCGTCGGCGGCGGCTTCTCGGGAGTGAACACGGCGTTGGAACTGGCCCAGCGCGGCTTCTCCGTGGTCCTGCTGGAAGCGCACCGGATCGGCTGGGGCGCCAGTGGACGCAATGGCGGCCAGTTGATCCGCGGCGTCGGCCATGACGTCGAGCAGTTCCTCCCGGTGATCGGCGCCGACGGCGTGAAGGCACTCAAGCTGATGGGCCTGGAGGCGGTGGAGATCGTCCGTCGCCGGGTCGAGCAGTACGCCATCGACTGCGATCTGCGCTGGGGCTACTGCGACCTGGCGAACAAGCCCGGCGACTACCAGGGCTTCCGCGAGGACATGGAGGAACTCCAGGCCCTCGGCTATCGCCACGAGATGCGCCTGGTGCCGGCCGCGGAGATGCGCAGCGTGGTCGGCTCCGATCGCTATGTCGGCGGCCTGGTGGACATGGGCTCTGGCCACCTGCACCCGCTCAACCTGGTCCTCGGCGAAGCCGCCGCTGCCCAGTCGCTGGGCGTCCGCCTGTTCGAGCGCTCGCCGGTGACGCGGATCGACTACGGCACGGAAGTCCAGGTGCATACCGCCACCGGCAAAGTACGGGCGAAGACCCTGGTGCTGGGCTGCAACGCCTACATGAACGACCTCAACCCGCTGCTCGGCGGCAAGGTACTGCCGGCCGGCAGCTACGTGATCGCCACCGAACCGCTGGACGAGAAACTGGCCCGCCAACTGCTGCCGCAGAACATGGCGGTGTGCGACCAGCGCGTGGCCCTCGACTACTACCGGCTCTCCGCCGACAACCGCCTGCTGTTCGGTGGCGCCTGCCATTATTCCGGCCGCGACCCCAGCGACATCGCCGCCTACATGCGGCCGAAGATGCTGGAGGTATTCCCGCAACTGGCGAACGTCCGCATCGACTACCAATGGGGCGGCATGATCGGCATCGGCGCCAATCGCCTGCCACAGATCGGCCGCCTGCCGGGGCAACCCAACGTGTACTTCGCCCAGGCCTATTCCGGACACGGGGTGAACGCCACGCACCTCGCCGGGCAGTTGCTCGCCGAAGCCATCGGCGGCCAGCAGAGCGACGGCTTCGACCTGTTCGCCAAGGTGCCGCACATCACCTTCCCCGGCGGCAAGCTGCTGCGCTCGCCACTGCTGGCGCTGGGCATGGCCTGGTACCGGCTGAAGGAAAAACTCGGTAGCTGAGCCCATCCGAGGCTCGGTGGATTCTGAAAAAATCAGGCGGGGCATCGCTCTTCCGAGGAAAACTCCTAGAATTCGCACGACCGGGATGAGCCGGTCGTTCGAGTTTCCACGGGAGATATCCTTGCTTCGCCGATTCCTCCTGCTGGCCCTCCTGGCCCTCTCCGGCTGCGCCAGCACTCCTCCGCCGCAACCGTCGTCGGCACTGCCCGCCGAGGGTACCTGGCTGGCCAGGCAGGCCGAAATCCAGGGACGCGACCACCCCGGCCAGTCCGGCTTCCACCTCCTGGGCGCCAGCGAGGATGCCTTCGTCGCCCGCGCGGCGCTGATTCGCGCAGCCCAGCGCAGCCTCGACATCCAGTACTACATCGTCCACGACGGACTGACCACGCGCGCCCTCGCCTACGAGTTGCTCAAGGCAGCCGACCGTGGCGTGCGGGTACGCATCCTCATCGACGACACCGCCAGCGATGGCTGGGACTACGAGATCGGTGTGCTCTCCGCCCATCCGAACATCCAGGTGCGCCTGTTCAACCCGTTGCACCTGGGCCGCGCCACCGGCATCACGCGAGGCGTCGGCCGCCTGTTCAACCTGTCCCAGCAACACCGGCGCATGCACAACAAGCTGTGGCTGGCCGACGGCACGGCGGCCATCGTCGGCGGACGCAACCTCGGCGACGAGTATTTCAACGCCAAGCCGGAGATGAACTTCACCGACCTCGACCTGCTCGGCGTCGGCCCCATCGCCAACCAGCTCTCGCACAGCTTCGACCAGTACTGGAACAGCGCCATCAGCCGGCCGATCGAGGATTTCCTCTGGCGCGCGCCTTATCCCGGCGAACTGGAGTCGGCCCGACGCAAGTTGCAGCGCTACCTGCGCAAGGAGTCGGTGAAGGAGTCCGGCTACATCCGCCACCTGTTCGACCGCGGCGACCAGCCACGCCTGGGCAACTGGCTGGAGAATCTCACCTGGGCCCGCGCCGAGGCGATCTGGGATGCGCCGCTGAAGGTATTGAGCCGCGGCGAGCCCGACCCGCACCTATTGCTCAGTCCGCACCTGGCGGGCCTGTTCAAGGGCGTGCAGAAGGAACTGATCCTGGTCTCGGCGTATTTCGTTCCGGCCAAGGACGGTCTCAACTACCTCACCGGCAAGGCCGACAGCGGCGTCCGCGTGCGCCTGCTGACCAACTCCCTGGAAGCCACCGACGTGCCCGCCGTGCATGCCGGCTACGCGCCCTATCGGATGGCGCTGCTTGAGCATGGCGTTAAGCTCTACGAGCTGCGCGCCAATCCCGACCAGCCGCTGAGCGGCGCGCCCTGGCGCCTGCACGGATCGAGCAGCGCCAGCCTGCACAGCAAGGCGATGGTCTTCGACCGGCGCAAGGTATTCATCGGTTCGTTCAACTTCGATCCGCGCTCGATCCTGTGGAACACCGAAGTCGGGGTCATCGTCGACAGTCCGCTGCTGGCCGAGCAGGTCCGCCAACTGGCGCTGGAGGGCATGGCGCCGAGCGTCAGCTACCAGGTGCGCATCGACCGCAGCGGTAGCCGGCCGAAGCTGGTCTGGATCGATGAGCGCGACGGCCGGCCCCAGGTCCTGCGCCACGAGCCGGGTAGCCTGTGGCGACGCCTGAACGCCTGGGTTGCGGGAATGATCGGACTGGAAAAGATGCTCTGAGGGTCACTCGGAGGCTTCCAGGCCGGTCGCCTCGTCGTCCGCCGGAATCGCCCCGCGCAGCCGCACCAGCACCACGAAGCCCGCCGCGCCGAGCGCCATCATCAACGGCAGGGCGTGACCGCTGATCCACTGGCTGGCGGCGCCGGTGGCCAGCGGGCCGAGCAGGCAGCCGATGCCCCATAGCTGCGCGACATGGGCATTGGCCCGGACCAGGGCATCGTCTCGGTAGCGCTCGCCGATCAGGATCAGCGCCAGGGTGAACAACCCGCCGGCGCTGGCCCCGAACAGCACCAGCAGCGGCCAGATCAACGGCGTCTGCAGCAGCAGGGGAATCGCCAGGCTGCTCAGCAGCAGCACCAGGCCGCAGCCGCCGAACAGGCCGCTGCGCGAGACCCGGTCGGCGAGCCAGCCGATCGGCAGCTGCAACAATGCATCGCCCACCACCACGGTACTGACCATGGCCAGCGCCACCGCTTGCGGAAAGCCCTGGCGCAACCCGTATACCGGCAGCAGGGTGAGGATCATCGCCTCGAAGGCAGCGAACAACACCACCGCCCAGGCGATCGCCGGCAGGCCCCGGCAGAAGGCCCACAAACCGCGCCCGGAGGCACTGTGCGGATCGACCCTGGGCGCACCGCTGCGGCCCAGCAGCAGCAACGAGCCAGCAATCAGCAGGCAGACGCCGAACCAGAAGCCACGGTCGTCGGCGGTACCGATGAAGGTCAGCAGTACCGGCCCGGACAGTTGGCTGAGGGCGTAGCCGGTGCCGTACAGCGCGACCAGCCGGCCACGCCACTTCTCCACTGCCAACTGGTTGATCCAGCTTTCCCCGAGGATGAACACCACGGTGAGCTGCACGCCGATCAGCAGGCGCAGCAACAGCCATACCGGGTAGCTCTGCAGCAGCGCCAGCAGGCCGACGGAGGCTGCCCCGGTGAGCAGGCACAACTGCATCAGCCGCGGCGTGCCGACGCGCGCGGCGAGGCGCCCGGCGATCATCGCGCCGAGCAGCACGCCCACTGCCGGCGTGCTGGCCATCACGCCGATGGCGAAACTGCCGTAGCCCCAGCTCTCCAGGCGCAACGAGACCAGCGGCATGGTCAGGCCAAGGGCGAGGCCGATGCTGATGACTGCGGAACAGACGGCGAAATAGCTTCCCCAACGCATTGCGATTCTCCCGTTGGCACCCCGGAAGCCTTGCCGGGGCGAGCGGATATATCCGGCGCACGAAGCACAGCGGCCGGGCTTCCAGAAGGAAACCCGGCCGCGGGTGTGGCTCGAGAGAGCCGGCCCGGAAGGGCCGACCTAGGCGATCAGAGCTTGATCCAGGTCGCCTTCAGCTCGGTGTACTTGTCGAAGGCGTGCAGCGACTTGTCGCGACCGTTGCCCGACTGCTTGAAGCCGCCGAACGGAGCGGTCATGTCGCCGCCGTCGTACTGGTTGACCCAGACGCTGCCGGCGCGCAGGGCCTTGGCAGTCAGGTGCGCCTTGGACAGGTTGCTGGTCCAGACCGCCGCCGCCAGCCCATAGGGCGTGTCGTTGGCGATGCGCACGGCTTCCTCAGCATCCTCGAACTCGATCACCGAGAGCACCGGGCCGAAGATTTCCTCGCGGGCGATCTTCATCGCATTGGTCACGCCGTCGAAGATGGTCGGCTCGACGTAGGTGCCGCCGGTTTCTTCCAGGGTCCGCTTGCCGCCGGCGACCAGCTTGGCGCCGTCGTTGTGACCGGCCTCGATGTAGGACAGCACGGTGTTCATCTGCTGGGTGTCCACCAGCGCGCCGACGTTGGTTTCCGGATCCAGCGGGTTGCCCGGCTTCCAGCCCTTGAGGGCCTCGATCACCAGGGGCAGGAACTTGTCCTTGATGGAGCGCTCCACCAGCAGGCGCGAACCGGCGGTGCAGACTTCGCCCTGGTTGAAGGCGATGGCGCCGGCAGCGGCTTCGGCGGCGGCCTTCAGGTCCGGGGCGTCGGCGAAGACGATGTTCGGGCTCTTGCCGCCGGCCTCCAGCCAGACGCGCTTCATGTTCGACTCGCCGGCATAGACCATCAGTTGCTTGGCGATCTTGGTCGAACCGGTGAACACCAGGGTGTCGACATCCATGTGCAATGCCAGCGCCTTGCCTACCGTGTGGCCATAGCCCGGCAGCACGTTGAACACGCCTTTCGGAATGCCGGCCTCGACGGCCAGCTGGGCGATGCGGATGGCGGTCAGCGGCGACTTCTCGGAGGGCTTGAGGATCACCGAGTTGCCGGTGGCCAGGGCCGGACCGAGTTTCCAGCAGGACATCAGCAGCGGGAAGTTCCACGGCACGATGGCGGCGACCACGCCGACCGGCTCGCGGGTCACCAGGCCCAGCTCGGCATGGGGAGTGGCGGCGACTTCGTCATAGATCTTGTCGATCGCCTCGGCGCTCCAGCGCAGGCTGTTGGCGGCGCTGGCGACGTCGATGTGCAGCGAGTCGCTGATCGGCTTGCCCATGTCCAGGGTTTCCAGCAGGGCCAGCTCCTCGGCGTTCTCCAGCAGCAGATCGGCGAAGCGGATCATCGTCTGCTTGCGCTTGGCCGGCGCCAGGCGCGACCAGGCGCCGGAATCGAAGGCATTGCGGGCGACCTTGACCGCCTGCTCGGCATCGGCCAGGTCGCAACTGGCGACCTTGGCCAGGAAGCGGCCATCCACCGGGCTCAGGCAATCGAAGGTCTCGCCGGAGGCGGCGTTGCTGTATTCGCCGTTGACGAAGGCACGGCCTTCGATCTTCAGGTCTTTGGCGCGGGCTTCCCAGTCGGCGCGGGTCAGGGTGGTCATGACAACGTGTCCTCTTATTGGTGTTCTGGGCGCCTGGGAGACAGGCGCGCTGTCAGATTCTGCAAGGCGGGCGCGCGGCCCGTGGTGTCCGCCACCCTAAACCAGAGCAGCGCCTGTTTTCAATATATTTGACAGGAACCCCTCTAACTCCCTTGTCACGTTCATTATTTTAAACATAGACTCGCCCGGACTAGCGTCTTCATCCCTCGCGTGCAACCTGGGTGGCCCTATGACAATGAATAACGAGCCGCAGTCGAGCAGCCTCGACAACTTCTGGATGCCCTTCACCGCCAACCGCCAGTTCAAGGCGCGGCCGCGCCTGCTGGAAAGCGCCGAAGGCATCCACTATATCGCCCAGGGCGGGCGCCGCATCCTCGACGGCACCGCCGGCCTCTGGTGCTGCAATGCCGGCCACGGCCGGCGCGAGATCAGCGAAGCGGTGGCCCGGCAGATCGCCACCCTCGACTACGCCCCGCCGTTCCAGATGGGTCACCCGCTGCCGTTCGAACTCGCCGCGCGGCTGGCGGAAATCGCCCCGCCGAGCCTGAACAAAGTGTTCTTCACCAACTCCGGCTCGGAATCGGCGGACACCGCGCTGAAGATCGCCCTTGCCTACCAGCGCGCCATCGGCCAGGGCACCCGCACCCGCCTGATCGGCCGCGAACTGGGCTACCACGGGGTCGGCTTCGGCGGCCTGTCGGTAGGCGGTATGGTCAACAACCGCAAGGCCTTCTCCGCCAACCTGCTGCCGGGGGTCGACCACCTGCCGCACACCCTGGACGTCGCCCGCAACGCCTTCACCGTCGGCCTGCCCGAGCATGGCGTGGAAAAGGCCGAGGAGCTGGAACGCCTGGTGACCCTGCACGGCGCCGAGAATATCGCCGCGGTGATCGTCGAGCCGATGTCCGGCTCGGCCGGCGTGGTGCTGCCGCCCAAGGGCTACCTTCAGCGGCTGCGCGAGATAACCCGCAAGCATGGCATCCTGCTGATCTTCGACGAAGTGATCACCGGTTTCGGCCGCGTCGGCGAAGCCTTCGCCGCGCAGCGCTGGGGCGTCGTCCCGGACCTGCTGACCTGCGCCAAGGGGCTGACCAACGGCAGCATCCCGATGGGCGCCGTATTCGTCGACGAGAAGATCCATGCTGCCTTCATGCAAGGCCCGCAGGGCGCCATCGAGTTCTTCCACGGCTATACCTATTCCGGCCATCCGGTAGCCTGCGCCGCCGCCCTGGCGACCCTGGACATCTACCGTCGCGACGACCTGTTCCAGCGGGCCGTCGAACTGGAAGGCTACTGGCAGGACGCGCTGTTCAGCCTGCGCGACCTGCCCAACGTGGTCGACATCCGCGCCGTAGGCCTGGTCGGCGGCGTGCAACTGGCGCCGCACGCGGACGGCCCCGGCAAGCGCGGCTACGACGTCTTCGAGCGCTGCTTCTGGGAGCACGACCTGATGGTCCGGGTGACCGGCGACATCATCGCCATGTCGCCGCCGCTGATCATCGACAAGCCCCACATCGACCAGATCGTCGAGCGCCTGGCCCAGGCCATCCGCGCCAGCGTCTGATCCAGGCGGGCGGCTGGCGCCGCCCTGCCCCCCAACTGGCCAGCACCACAAGAACCGAGAGTCAGCATGAACATCGAACAGATCGTCGACTTCGCTCAGGCCAACAGCGCCCCGGAGCACTACAGCCCGGCGCCGGAGAAAATCCTCAAGGGCGACCCGAAACAGAGCGTGCGCAACCACTACGGCAGCCCCTGCGGGCAGTTCAACGCCGGTATCTGGGAAGGCGCCGTGGGCCAGTGGACGGTGAACTACACCGAACACGAGTACTGCGAGATCATCCAGGGCGTCTCGGTGCTGCGCGACCGGCACGGCAACGCCAAGACCGTGCGCGCCGGCGACCGCTTCGTGATCCCTGCCGGCTTCCAGGGCACCTGGGAAGTGCTCGAAGCCTGTCGCAAGGTGTATGTGATCTTCGAAGCCAAGGCCTGAGCCCCGGCTGCATCCAGAATGCTTGTTACCCTTGCCCGCCACCTGGCGGGCTTTTTTGTGCGCGGCCCGGGGTTCGTACGCCGGAAATGAAAAAGCCCGCCAGGGGCGGGCTTTTCGCAAGGTGCCGGATCAATTACTTGATCTTGGCTTCCTTGTAGATCACGTGCTGACGAACAACCGGATCGTACTTCTTGATCTCGATCTTCTCAGGCTTGGTACGCTTGTTCTTGTCGGTGGTGTAGAAGTGGCCGGTACCGGCGCTGGACACCAGACGAATCAATTCACGCATGATTCAGCTCCTTAGAATTTTTCGCCGCGGGCACGCAGGTCAGCCAGGACGGCCTCGATGCCACGCTTGTCGATGATACGCATGCCCTTGGCGGAAACGCGCAGACGTACGAAGCGCTTCTCGGACTCGACCCAGAAACGGTGGTGCTGCAGGTTCGGCAGGAAACGGCGGCGGGTTTTGTTGTGTGCGTGGGAAATGTTATTCCCGGTAACCGGACCCTTACCGGTTACTTGACAGACTCTAGACATGCCTCAGCCCTCTATAACCTCATGCCCAACCCGGCATGGGTTGGCTGCTTTAACTCAAGTTCGATACTCAGTTTCACCGGGGTCTTACCCGCTGCATCCCGACGAAGGAGAGCGTGGCCCCAGAAAAGAGCGCAGCTTTATATCAGAAAGGCGCCCCGCGCCGCAAGGGTGAAGACCATGGCGCAGCCGCGGCCCGCCTCACTGCGGGCTTCGCACCGCGGCCGTTCGTCGCCTTGCCTCGTTGTCGCTGCCCGCCGCATGGTCTAGGGTAGCGATTCAAGGTCGCCAACGGCCTTGCATGACTGCGCCCAACCGCTGCGGATGGGCATGTTAACCGTTCGAATGGAGCCCGTCATGCGCCTCGCCGCTTTCTCCCTGTTCCTCGCCCCCCTGCTGCTCGCCCAGCCCGCCGCCGCTGCCGCCTTGAGCGTGTGCACCGAAGCCAGCCCCGAGGGCTTCGACGTGGTCCAGTACAACTCGCTGACCACCACCAACGCCTCGGCCGATGTGCTGATGAATCGCCTGGTCGAGTTCGACGCCGGCAAGGGGACGGTGGTGCCCTCGCTGGCCGAGCGCTGGTCGGTGTCCGACGACGGCCTGAGCTATCGCTTCGACCTGCGCCAGGGTGTGCACTTCCACAGCACCGCCTACTTCAAGCCGAGCCGTACGCTCGACGCCGACGACGTGGTGTTCAGCTTCCAGCGCATGCTCGATCCGGCCAATCCCTGGCACAAGGTGGCGCAGAACGGCTTCCCGCACGCCCAGTCGATGCAACTGCCGGAGCTGATCAAGCGGGTGGAGAAAAGCGGCGACCACCAGGTGCTGTTCGTTCTCGACCACCCCGACGCGACCTTCCTGCCGATGCTGAGCATGGGCTTCGCCTCCATCTATTCGGCGGAATACGCCGACCAGTTGATGAAGGCCGGAACCCCGGAAAAGCTCAACGCCGAGCCGATCGGCAGCGGCCCGTTCGTGTTCAAGCGCTTCCAGAAGGACGCGGTGGTGCGCTACGCCGCCAACCCCGAGTACTTCGCCGGCAAGCCGGCGGTCGACGCGCTGATCTTCGCCATCACCCCGGACGCCAACGTGCGCCTGCAGAAGTTGCGCCGCGGCGAATGCCAGATCGCCCTGTCGCCGAAGCCGCTGGACGTGGAGAGCGCGCGCAAGGACGCCAGCCTGAAGGTCGAGCAGACGCCGGCCTTCATGACCGCCTTCGTCGCCCTCAATACCCAGCATCCGCCGCTGGACGATCCCAAGGTGCGCCAGGCGATCAACCTGGCCTTCGACCGCACCAGCTACCTGCAGGCGGTATTCGAAGGCAGCGCCAGTGCCGCCACCGGCATCTATCCGCCGAACACCTGGAGCTATGCCAGGGATATTCCCGCCTACCCGCACGCCCCCGAACAGGCGCGCAAGCTGCTGGCCGGCAAGCAGCTTCCCGAGCTGAACATCTGGACCCGCCCGTCCGGCAGCCTGCTCAACCCCAACCCGAGCCTCGGCGCCCAACTGCTCCAGGCCGACCTGGCGGAGGCCGGGATCAAGGCCAACATCCGCGTCATCGAATGGGGCGAGTTGATCCGTCGCGCCAAGAACGGCGAACACGACCTGCTGTTCATGGGTTGGGCAGGCGACAACGGCGATCCGGACAACTTCCTCACTCCGCAATTCAGCTGCGCCAGCGTCAAGTCGGGGCTCAACTTCGCGCGCTATTGCGACCCCGGCCTGGACAAGCTGATTGCCGACGGCAAGGCCGCCAGCAGCCAGGAACAACGCACCGGCCTGTACCACCAGGCGCAGAAACTGATCCACGAACAGGCGCTCTGGCTGCCCCTGGCCCACCCGACCGCCTTCGCCCTTACCCGCCAGGAGGTGCAGGGCTACCAGGTCAATCCGTTCGGTCGCCAGGATTTCTCTCGGGTCGCCGTGAAACGCTGAAGGCCACGCCCGGGAGAACCCAGCGATGGATCTCGACCGTCTCTACCTGCCGCATTGGCAGTTCAGCGAACACCACCAGCGGCTGATCGACGCGCCGGCCGCAGCGGTACTCGACGCGGTGGAAGACCTGCTGCGCTTCGACGACCCGCTGGTGCGCGCCTTCCTCGTCCTGCGCGAAGCGCCGGGAAGGCTGGCCGGCCTGCTGGGCCGGCGCAACGACCTGGCCGGCCGCCCACGCTTCGGCCTGCATGAGTTCACCCGCCTGGAGCGCCGCGCCGACCAGGCCATCGCCTACGGCCTGGTCGGCCGCTTCTGGCGCGCCGACTTCGCCCTGGAACGCATCGCGGACGGCGAGCATTTCCGCTGCTACGACCAGCCCGGAGTGGCCAAGCTCGTGCTGTGTTTCCGTTGCACGCCCAGCGCCAGCGGTACCCTGCTGCACACGGAAACCCGGGTGTTCTGCCCCGATCGCGCCAGCCGCCTGCGCTTCACCCCCTACTGGTTGGCGATCCGCCCGGTCAGCGGGCTGATCCGCCGGCGCCTGCTGGCGGGCATCGAGCGGCGCCTGGGCTGAGCCCTTCGTCGAACGCTCACAGCCAACCGTATTCGGCCAGCGACAGCGGCTCGCCGTCGCCGATGATGAAGTGGTCGAGCACCCGCACGTCGATGAGCGCCAAGGCTTCCTTGAGGCGCGCAGTGAGCTGGCGGTCGGCGAGACTCGGACGGGCGTCGCCGGAGGGGTGGTTATGGGTCAGGATCAGCGCCGCCGCGTTGTGCGCCAGGGTGCGCTTGACCACCTGGCGCGGGTAGACGCTGGCGCCATCGATGCTGCCCTGGAACAGCACCTCGAACGCCAGGACCCGGTGCCTCGTGTCGAGGAACAGGCAGGCGAACACCTCGTGCTGCTCGTGGCGCAGGCGCGCCTTGAGATAGTCGCGCACCGCCTGCGGGCTCTCCAGTATCGAATCGCGACGCAGGCGCTCGGCCAGGTGGCGCCGGCCCATCTCCAGCACGGCCTGCAATTGCGCATACTTGGCCACGCCGAGCCCGAGATGGCCGCAGAACGAGGCGAGGTCCGCCTCGAGCAGGGCACGCAGCCCGCCGAACTCGCTCAACAGCCGCCGCGACAGCTCGACCGCACTGCAACCGGTCACTCCCGTACGCAGGAAGATCGCCAACAGCTCGGCATCGGAAAGGGCCGCCGCGCCCTGCTCCAGAAGCTTCTCCCGAGGCCGTTCGGCTTCGGGCCAATCGCGGATGCTCATTCGCTTTCCCCATCGAGCCCGCCCGCTGTTCCCGTGCGGACGCTGTGCTATCTTAGCCCATCCTTTTTGCGCGGCAGACGACCTGGGGAGGCGCGTTTGCCGAAGCGCATGTCATCCATTTCCTTATTAAGGCAAGCCTATGCAGCGGCTCTATCGGAAACGCATCGTCCTCGGCGTGGGCGGCGGCATTGCCGCCTACAAGAGCGCCGAACTGGTCCGCCGCCTGCGCGACCAGGGCGCTGAAGTCCGAGTGGTGATGACCCAGGGCGGCCGCGAGTTCATCACGCCCCTGACCCTCCAGGCGTTGTCCGGCCATCCGGTGCATACCGATCTGCTGGACCCGGCGGCGGAAGCCGCGATGGGCCACATCGAACTGGCCCGCTGGGCCGATCTGGTGCTGATCGCACCGGCTACCGCCGACCTCATGGCGCGCCTGGTCCAGGGCGTGGCCAACGACCTGCTGACCACCCTGGTGCTGGCCACCGACGCGCAAATCGCCCTGGCACCGGCGATGAACCAGGCCATGTGGCGCGACACCGCGACCCAGGCCAACGCCGAGCTGCTGCGCCAGCGCGGCTTCCACCTGTTCGGTCCGGCAGCGGGCAGCCAGGCCTGCGGCGACGTCGGCCTCGGGCGCATGCTCGAAGCCGAGGAACTGGCGCAGCGCGCCGCCGACTGCTTCCAGCGCCAGGCGCTGACCGGCGTGCATGTGCTGATTACCGCCGGCCCGACCCAGGAAAACATCGACCCGGTGCGCTACATCACCAACCACAGTTCCGGAAAGATGGGCTTCGCCCTCGCCGAGGCGGCGGTGGAAGCCGGCGCACGAGTGACCCTGGTCACCGGCCCGGTGCACCTGCCGACGCCCGACCGGGTGCAGCGCGTCGACGTGGTCAGCGCCCGCGACATGCTGGCCGCCTGCGAGGCGGCGATGCCCTGCGACCTGCTGATCGCCTCCGCGGCGGTCGCCGACTACCGCCCGGAAGTGGTCGCCGCGCACAAACTGAAGAAAGACCCTACCAGCGGCGAGGGCTTGCTCTTGCAGCTGGTGCGCAATCCCGACATTCTCGCCACCCTCGCACAGCGCGAGGATCGTCCCTTCAGCGTGGGCTTCGCCGCAGAAACCGAAAACCTGCTGGACTATGCTGCACGCAAGCTGAAGGACAAGAACCTCGACCTGATCGTCGCCAACGACGTGGCCAACCCCTCGATCGGCTTCAACAGCGACGAGAACGCGATCACGGTGATCGACCGCGACCTGCATCCGAGCACCTTCGCCCAGACCAGCAAGGGCAAGATCGCTCGCCAGCTGGTCGCCTTCATCGCCGACCGCCTCAACCAGCAATGAGTTACTGATGCACTCTCTCCAAGCCAAGATCCTCGACCCCCGCCTGGGCTCCGACTTCCCGCTCCCGCAGTACGCCACGCCGGGCTCGGCCGGCCTGGACCTGCGCGCCATGCTCAAGGAGGACAGCGTCCTCGGCCCGGGCCAGACCCTGCTGATTCCCACCGGCCTGTCCATCTACATCGCCGATCCCGGCCTCGCCGCCCTGGTCCTGCCGCGCTCCGGCCTGGGCCACAAGCACGGCATCGTGCTGGGCAACCTGGTCGGCCTGATCGACTCGGACTACCAGGGCGAGCTGATGGTGTCGTGCTGGAACCGCGGCGAGTCGCCGTTCACCATCGCCGTCGGCGAGCGCATCGCGCAGTTGGTACTGGTGCCGGTGGTGCAGGCGCATTTCGAGCTGGTCGAAGCGTTCGACGAAAGCCAGCGCGGCGCCGGCGGCTTCGGCCATTCCGGCAGCCACTGACCCCGAACACAGGACGAGACGCCGAGGAGACGCGGCATGAAGCTTTTCCAGCGCACCGCCAAGGATGGGAACGAGTTGGGCGACCTGCTCGAACCGGAAAAGAAGCCGCGCAAGGCAGCGTCCGAACGCGCTGACGGCAAGGACCTGCTGCCCGGCATAGGCGCCAGCCTACTGGGCGTGGCGGCCGCCGGCGCCCTGCTCTGGTTCGGCGTCTTCGGCGGCGCCGGTGAGGCGCAGCAGCGCCAGTTGGACGCGGCCTGGGCCGAAGGCCAGGCCGGCGCCTTGCGCCAGGCCTTGCAGCAACTCGCCGCCGACACCCGCGCCGCCGCGGCCAGCCCCCTCGCCCTCGAAGCCCTGCAAAGCGGCGACGCCACCCGCATCGAGGCCGCCCAGCGCAGCCTGCTGGCCTGGGACGGCGTGGTCGATGCCCACCTGAACGCGCCCGGCCAGGCCGCCCAGGACAACGACAGCCCCGGCCCGGTCAGCTTCGCCGCCCTGGATATCCTGCACCGGGTGGAAAGTGGCCAGAACGTCGCCGCCGAAGCCTACAAGGTCGGCCAGCGCTGGTTGCTGTACAGCGCCGCGCCGGTGCGCGGCGCCGACCAGAGCCTGCAAGGCACGCTGCTGCTGGCGGTCGACCTGCAACGGCTGCTGCGCGCCCTGCCGCCCTTGCCGGGCGATGCCGGCCAGGTACAACTGGTCCAGCAGTTCTCCGGCGCACCGGCCCAGGTGCTGCTGCAACGCGGTACGCCGGCGCCGGGCAAGGGTGCGCAAGCGCTGGACAGCGGCAATCCGAACTGGAAACTGAACTACACGCCCGGCAGCGTCGCTTCGACCCAGGCCTCGCCGCTGCTGCTGGCACTCGCGGCGCTGCTGGCGCTGCTCGGCGGCATCCTCGGCACCTACCTCACCCGTTCGTCGCTGTTGCGCCGCCTGCATCAGGATGTCCTGACCCTCGGTCAGTATCTTCAGGAACTCGGCGGGCAACGCACTGCCAAACCCCCTGTGCCTAGCCTGCCGGGCTTCGCCCCGCTGATCCAGGCATTGGCCCGCCAGCCGCGGCGCAAGCCGGAGCCGACCAGCGTGCCCAGCCCTGCCAAGGCAGCGCCGGTGGCGCCGGTGGCGGTGGCGAAAGCGCCTCCTCGCGAGGAGCCGGCATTGGCAGATCCGTTGTTCCAGAACACCGACATTCTGGATATCGACATTCTCGATGAAGACCAGGACCTCCTGGGATTGGAGCAAACCCCCATCATGAGCACTGTAAAAGCACCGACGCTGCCCGCCAGCATCTTCCGCGCCTACGACATCCGTGGCGTGGTAGGCGATACCCTCACCGCCGAGACCGCCTACTGGATCGGTCGCGCCATCGGCTCGGAAAGCCTCGCCCGCGGCGAACCGTGCGTCGCTGTCGGCCGCGATGGCCGCCTGTCCGGTCCCGAGCTGGTCAAGCAGCTGATCCAGGGCCTGGTGGACTGCGGTTGCCAGGTCAGCGACGTGGGCATGGTGCCTACCCCGGTGCTGTACTACGCGGCCAACGTGCTCGAGGGCAAGTCCGGGGTGATGCTGACCGGCAGCCACAATCCGCCGGACTACAACGGCTTCAAGATCGTGGTCGCCGGCGAGACCCTGGCCAACGAGCAGATCCAGGCCCTGCGCGAGCGCATCGAGAAAAACGACCTGGCATCCGGCGTCGGCAGCGTAGAGCAGGTCGACATCCTGCCGCGCTACTTCAAGCAGATCCGCGACGACATCGCCATGGCCAAGCCGATGAAGGTGGTGGTCGACTGCGGCAACGGCGTGGCCGGGGTGATCGCCCCGCAGTTGATCGAGGCCCTGGGCTGCAGCGTGATCCCGCTGTACTGCGAGGTCGACGGCAACTTCCCGAACCACCATCCGGACCCGGGCAAGCCGGAGAACCTGAAGGACCTGATCGCCAAGGTCAAGGCCGAGAACGCCGACCTGGGCCTGGCCTTCGACGGCGACGGCGATCGCGTCGGCGTGGTCACCAATACCGGTACCATCATCTATCCGGACCGTCTGCTGATGCTGTTCGCCAAGGACGTGGTCTCGCGCAACCCGGGGGCCGACATCATCTTCGACGTCAAGTGCACCCGCCGTCTGATCGCCCTGATCAGCGGCTACGGCGGCCGTCCGGTGATGTGGAAGACCGGCCACTCGCTGATCAAGAAGAAGATGAAGGAAACCGGCGCCCTGCTGGCTGGCGAGATGAGCGGCCACGTGTTCTTCAAGGAGCGCTGGTTCGGCTTCGACGATGGCATCTACAGCGCCGCCCGCCTGCTGGAAATCCTCAGCCAGGATCAGCGTGACAGCGAGCACGTGTTCTCGGCCTTCCCGAGCGACATTTCCACCCCGGAAATCAACATCACCGTCACCGAGGACAGCAAGTTCGCCATCATCGAGGCGCTGCAACGCGACGCCCAATGGGGCGAAGGCAACATCACCACCCTCGACGGCGTGCGGGTCGACTACCCCAAAGGCTGGGGCCTGGTACGCGCCTCCAACACCACTCCCGTGCTGGTCCTGCGCTTCGAAGCGGACACCGAGGAAGAGCTGGAGCGCATCAAGACCGTCTTCCGTAACCAACTGAAGGCAGTGGATTCCTCGCTGCCCGTGCCCTTCTGACATGTCGGAGCTCCCCATGACCCTGAGTCGCGATGACGCCGCCCAGGTTGCCAAGGTCCTTTCCGAGGCCCTGCCCTACATCCGCCGCTTCGTCGGCAAGACGCTGGTGATCAAGTACGGCGGCAACGCCATGGAGAGCGAGGAGCTGAAGGCCGGCTTCGCCCGCGACGTGGTGCTGATGAAAGCGGTCGGCATCAACCCGGTGGTGGTGCATGGCGGCGGCCCGCAGATCGGCGACCTGCTCAAGCGCCTGTCGATCGAGAGCCACTTCATCGACGGCATGCGCGTCACCGACGCGGCGACCATGGACGTGGTGGAGATGGTCCTCGGCGGCCAGGTGAACAAGGACATCGTCAACCTGATCAACCGCCACGGCGGCAGCGCCATCGGCCTGACCGGCAAGGACGCCGAGCTGATCCGCGCGAAGAAGCTCACCGTGACCCGCCAGACCCCGGAGATGACCAAGCCGGAGATCATCGACATCGGCCACGTGGGCGAAGTCACCGGGGTCAACGTCGGGCTGCTGAACATGCTGGTCAAGGGCGACTTCATTCCGGTGATCGCGCCGATCGGCGTGGGCAGCAACGGCGAGTCCTACAACATCAATGCCGACCTGGTGGCCGGCAAGGTGGCGGAAGCGCTGAAGGCCGAGAAACTGATGCTGCTGACCAACATCGCCGGCCTGATGGACAAGCAGGGCCAGGTGCTGACCGGGCTGTCCACCGAACAGGTCAACGAGCTGATCGCCGACGGCACCATCTACGGCGGCATGCTGCCGAAGATCCGCTGCGCCCTGGAAGCGGTGCAGGGCGGCGTGACCAGCGCGCACATCATCGATGGCCGGGTGCCGAATGCCGTGCTGCTGGAAATCTTCACCGACAGCGGCGTCGGCACCCTGATCAGCAACCGCAAGCGTCACTGATCGCCCGCCACGGCGCGCTCCGGCGCGCCATGCGGTTCCTCCATTAGCGTCGCGCGGCCAGCGTGAAGACCTGGTCCAACGGGCTCGTGCCCTCGCTACGGAAGGTCGCCGGGCTCACTCCCGTCCAGCGCTTGAACGCGCGCCTGAAACTGCGGATGTCACGGTATCCCACTTCCTCGGTGATGCGTTCGATGGACATCCCGGGGTTGCCCAGCAGGCTCATCGCCCGCCCTCGTCGCACCTGTTCCAGCAACGCCTCGAAGGTCAGCCCGTGTTCGGCCAGCCGGCGCCGCAGGGTGCGGCTGCTCATGTTCAGTTCGGCGGAAATCCTTTCGATCTGGCTGCCCAGGCTGAGGTCGCGGGCGATGGCCCGTTCCACCGCCTGGACCAGGTCGAGTTTCCGGTGCACCTGGGTGCTTTCCTGCTCCAGCAGGGCCAGCGCCTGGCGCAACGCCGGCAGGTTGTGGTTGGGCAGGCGCATGTCCAGCCAGTGGCTGGCGATCGCCATGCGGTTGTGCAGGCAGCCGAAGCGTACCTGGGGGCCCAGCAGGCGCAGGTACTCGCCCGCGTAGGGCGGAGCGGCATGGATGAGTTCGATGCCCAGCGGTTCGAACGCCGGGCTGACCAGGGCACGCCCATACACCAGCAGGCTGGCGAAGAACTCCTCGATGGCGAACACCTGCACCTCGCTGCTGGGCAGGTGGCATTCGACCTCGACGAAGAAGGTGTCGCCCTGCTGGTAGACGCTGGAGGTGACGATACCGCCCGAGCTGTGCTGGTAGCGCACGCCGATGTCGAACGCGTCGCGCAGGGTCCGGCACAGCGACAGCACATGGCCCAGCAGGCCAAGGGTGCCGAGCACGTTCTGGTGTCCGACCCACAGCCCCAGTCCCCGCTCCGGCAGGGCCTGGAGGGCACGCTGGATCATGCTCACGGCCTGGCGGTAGGAGATGCGCTGGGTAGGGTCCTGCAGGTCTTCGACGGTGAAGCCCAGGCCCCGGCACAGCCGCGCGGGATCGACACCATGGCCTTCGACCACCTCGGCCAGCGTCTGCAGCAGGAAGGTGGATACCTGGGCGAGTTCGTAGCGCGCATCGGCGGCATTGTTGTGCATGGGCGAAATCCTGAGCCGGTCTCGGCTTCGTTCTTGTTCTGGCGGTGGATCGCGACATGGGATGAGCGTCCCATCATATAGCGTTCCGCACAGATGTAACAAAGCATTGCGCAGTGTCCGCAAATCCCCCCCTCGCTGACCGTCAATGCCCTGCCTCGGCCTGCCGTTAGGGCTTATTCCTATGCCGTGCCCCGAGCCACGCCAACAATAATAAGAGCCCGCCCATGAACCCGATCCGCCCCCACAGGCCCCTGCGCCTGGCCGCCTGCGTCACCCTCGCCGTCAGCTGCTGCACCCACGCCAGCGAAGGCGGCGTGGACAACATTGGTCCAGGAACCGACGGTTTCTTCACCCTGCCACTGGACGTCGACAACCTCCCCGACCACATGTTCGCCTTCAACGTCTACTACAACCACTACGAAGCCAGGAAGCTGAACATCAGCTCCTTCGGCGGCAAGGTGTCCGACGTGAAGATCAGCTCGGATGCGATCATCCCTCGCCTGGACTACCTGAGCCCGCTGCGGATCTTCGGCGGGCGCCTGGGCGGCTACATCGCCCAGCCCTATCTCCGCCAACGGGTGGCCGCGTTCGGCCTGAGCGACGAACGGGAAAGCATGGGCGACACCACCTTCGCGCCGATCATCCTCTGGGACATGGGCAAGGACCTGACCCTGGCCGCCGCCGTGGAGGTCACCGTGCCCACCGGCAAGTACGATGCCGAGCGGCTGGCCAACACCAGCAACAACTTCTACACCTACAAGCCGCTGTTCTCCTTCACCTGGCTGCCCACCGAACGCACCGAGCTGTCGCTGAAGGCCACCTACAGCTTCAACATGGAAAACCACGACACCGACTATCGCTCGGGGCAGATCTTCCATTTCGACTATTCCGCCAGCTACCGGGTGACCGACAACCTGCGCCTCGGCCTGAACGGCTACTACCTCAAGCAGACCACCGACGACAAACAGAACGGCGAGACCGTACGGGTGTTCGGTTTCGGCGAGGAAGTCGACGACGGCGTACGCGGCCAGGTCTTCGCCATCGGCCCGGCCGTGCACCTGACCTTCCTCAAGTACGCCAGCGCGGAGATCCGCTGGGCCAAGGAATTCGACGTGGAGAACCGCCCCGAGGGCGACATGCTCTGGGCCAAGCTGACCATTCCGTTCGAACTCTGAGGCATCGGAACGAAGCGGCAGCCCGGTATCCGCGGGCTGCCGCCATCGACGAGGAAAAGCGCCAGGCGTCCTAGGCGTAAACCGGCCAGCGCTCGACGATCCGCCCGCCGCGCAGCGCCAGCAGGTCGCCGAATTGCAGCAGCACCGACTCGCTCTGGGTCGGCCGCAGGAAGACCTGGTCGTCCACCTCCAGGCCCACCGAAGGCGAGCCGTTGACCATTTCCTGGTTCGAGCTGCGCCCGTAGATGCCGTTGCTGCGCAGTCCCTCGGGCGAGGCGAAGTCGGCCATCCAGTTGCCGCCGTAGATGAAGAAGGTGCCGCGCTGGTTGGGGTCCCACCAGGAAAACAGCCGGGACTTGCCGTCCAGCGCCGGGATCTGCACCGTGCCGGTGCTCTTGAGTACCGGCGTGGCGATGTAGACGGCCGGCACATGCTCGGCCAGGGACGCCAGGTCGTAGTGGCTCGGCTTGAGCATGGCGGTGCCCACCGAGACCTCGCTGCTCAGCGTTTCCTTCTCGTGCATGCGATAGCTGGGGCTGCCGGCGGTATTCAGGGTCAGCTGTGGTGTCCACAGCGCGGCGAAGCGCTGGCGGGCGAAGTCGACATGTCCCTGGTAGAGCGCCATGACCTTGGCGAACAGCTCCTCGGGCGAACCGAGGATGCCCGGCACCCCCATTCCGACGAAGGGGTCGTAGCCCATGAAGCCAGCGAACTCCAGGTACTGCGGATGCGCCGCGATCAGCGCCAGCAATTCGCCCAGCGCGGCCTGGTCGGCCACTCCGCCGCGATGCAGGCCGACGTCCAGTTCGATGTTGACGCGCATCCGGGTACCCAGCCCCTGGGCCAGCGCCAGGTACTGACGCAAGCGCTGCGGCGTATCGATCAGCCATTGCAGCTGCCGCGCCGGGTCGAACGCACCCTTGTGCTCGCGGTAGAACAGTTCCGCCGAACGCACCGGCAACGGCTTGCCGAGGAGGATGTCGGCATCCGCAAAAGCGACCGCGTCGTGGTTGAGGAACGGTTGGTGGAAGGACATCAGCCGCCGGGTGCCGGCGCGCCTGGCGATGTACGCCAGCAGGCCGGGCGAAGGCAGCGATTTCTCCACCAGCCGCAGATGCTTGCCGCCGCGGCGGACCGAACGCATCACCACATCGATGTTGTGGTCCAGGCGATCGAGGTCGATGAGCAGCACCGGGCACATCGGGCCATTGGCCTTGAGTTCGCGGTTCAGCGCGCGGAAATAGTCGTCGTACGGCCCGCCACGGTCGGCGGGACGCATCCAGGCGGCAGTTCCCGCCAGCAGCGCGCCGGCCCCGAGGCCGGCGAACATGAACTTGCGTCGATTCACGGCGTCGCTCCTTTCAGGTCACGCCCAGGATGGAAGAGAGGTGCGCATTGAGGAACCGCCCGCGGGGATCCAGCGCCTGGCGCACCTCGGCGAATGCCTTCCAGCGCGGATAGAGCCCCTGCAACTGGTGCGCGTTGAGGCCATGCAGCTTGCCCCAGTGCGGCCGCCCGGCGTATTTCCAGAAGATCGGTTCCACCGCGGCGAAGAAGTTGTGGTGGTCCATGCTGTAGTGCTGATGCACGGAAATGGAACAACTGTCGCGGCCCTCGAACATGCTCAGGGGAATGTCGTCGGCCTTCACGTAGCGGTACTCGATGGGAAACCAGGTGCGCAGGTCCTTGTCGCGGATCAGCGCGAGGATCTCCCGCAGGCAGGCGGGGCCATGCTCGGCGGGGACCGAGTACTCCATCTCGTTGAAGCGCACGTTGCGCACGTTGGCGTAGACCGCATAGGAATCGTCGACCCGCTCGTCGAAGCGGGCGAAGTGGCGCAGGCTGTTGAGCAAGGTGCGGCGGGTCTCCGGGAAGTCGCTGAGGTACTTGTCGAGACCTTCGATCAGGCCGACGAACTCGTTGCCGCCTTCCTTCGCCGGGTCCAGGGGCGGGGTCTTCGGCTCGTCGGTCTCGTTGAGGGCGATCGACAGGGCGTAGTCGGAATGGGTCACCACCAGCATCTCCCAGTGCTGGTTCTCGCGCGTATTCTTCTCCACGTCTTCCAGCAATTCCTCGGTCCGGGCGATCCACTGCCGTTCACGCAGGCGGTAGGCCGCGCGGTTCTGCAGGCGCACCCGGGTCACGACGCCCAGCGCCCCCAGCGAGACCCGCGCGGCATCGAACACCTCCACGTTGCGCTTGGCGTCGCACTCGAGCACCTCGCCGCTCGCGGTGACCAGTTGCAGACCGCGAACCTGGGCGGAATAGGAACCGAAGCCGACCCCGGTGCCATGGGTGGAAGTAGCGATGGCGCCGGCCAGGGTCTGGTAATCGATATCGGCCATGTTCACCAGCGCCTGGCCGATCTCCTTGAGCGGAGCGCCCATCTGCGACATCGGCGTACCGCCGCCGAACTCGGCCTGGAGGGTCACGCTGTCGTGGCTGAGCAAGCCGCTGAAGTAGGCGAGCGAGAGCAGGGTGCCGTCGGTCGGGACCAACGCGCTGAACGAATGCCCGGAGCCCACCGGGCGGATCCTGCCGGACGCCTGGCGGATGATCCGGACCAGTTCGTCGAGGTCTTTCGGTGCCTCCCGCGCCAGGGGCAGGCAGCTTTGCGCGCCGGACCAGTTGCGCCAGGGAATCAGGCGCGGTGCGCGGAGCAACTCCGCCAGCGCGGGGTTTCCCACCATGGCGGCGAACGCACCGAGCGCTCCCGCCCGTTGCAGGAGCTGGCGTCGCGACAGATGACTTGGCATGCCGGTATCCCCTATCGGTCCTGCGCTGCGGACATGAAATCGATCAAAGCCCGGAACTGTTCTTCCGAGCACTGCATGCACATGCCCATGGGTGGCATGCCCTTGTAGCCGTTGATGCTGTGGTCCAGCAGGGTGTCGATGCCCTGCGCCAGGCGTGGCGCCCAGGCAGCGGCATCGCCGGTCAGCGGCGCGCCGGAGGCGGGATTGGCGTGACAGAGCTTGCAACTGGCGGAATACACCTGCGCCAACGCAGGGTCCGCAGGGACACGCTGGGAATCGGCGGCCCGCGCCGGCGGCTCCGTGGATTCTCCGCAGGCCACCAGCATCAGGCCCAGGGCAAGCAGCAACCCCGGGCGGCAAAGGCGCGAGTTGCCCGGTCCGGGGCGGAGCGTGGACGACATGGTGTTCCTCTCTCGTTGCGCACGGCGTGCGTTCTCGTCGAACAACACTAAGGCCGCGACGCCCCGAGGATGAGGGCAATGCGGGCCAGCGACGGGGGGTTCTGCGGCCAGCCCTTTCGCACCGCGCGATGGCGGTCTAGAGTCGATGTCTGCAGCAGCGTCGAGGAGCCGGCATGAGCAGCGCAGCACAGCGCCAGAACTACACCTTCTTCCATTCCCTGCGGGTTCGCTGGGCGGAGGTCGATCCGCAGGGCATCGTCTTCAACGGCAACTACCTGACCTATCTCGACGTCGCCACCACCGAGTACTACCGCCAGCTCGGCATGTCCTACCCGGCCGACCTGCTGCGCGGCGGAGGCGACCTGTTCGCGGTGAAGAGCACCCTGGAATACCGCGCCCCGGCGCATTTCGACGACTGGCTGGACATCGGCACCCGCGTGGCGCGGCTGGGGCGCAGCAGCCTGGTTTTCGAGCTGGGCATCTGGCGCGACGAGCAGTTGCTCACCGTCGGCGAGCTGGTCTACGTCTATGCGGATGCGAACGAGCGACAGAGCCAGCCCCTGCCGGACTGGCTGCGCGAGAAGATCAGGGCGTTCGAGCGACAGTCGCCAGTGGAATCAGGGACTCACGCCGAGTAGCTGGGAGAGCCGCGCGCGGTCGGCGGCATAGGTTCTTTCCGCGTCTTCGCGGGCCTTCTGGAAACGCCCGATCTCGCCCTGCAGGCGCTTTTCCTCCTGCTTGAGATCGTCCAACTGGTCCACCAGCGCCTGCGCCACCGGACGTCCGGCACGCTCCTGGTTGGCCGCCTGGCCTTGCAGGTTGGCCTGTTGCAGCTTGAGCGACTGCAGGTTGCCGCGCGCCACGCTGCTCAGCCCGTCCAGTTCCGCCAGGCGCCGTTCGCGAGCGCGGTCGACGTCCTCGAGGCTGGAATACAGGCGCAGCAGCTGCGCATCGGAGCTGGCCTGGGCTTGGGCCGCCTTGCGCTGCCGCAGTTCCTCGGCGGTCGGCGCCGGCGGTACGGTGCGGATAACCCGGCCCTGGTCGTTGAGGACCTGGTAGCCCTTGCCGATGTACTGCGGCGGCACACCCTGGCGGTCGAGCACCACCACGCCCTTGTCGTTGACGTAGCGGTACAGCTCCACCGCTCCGCCCGGCGCCGCCTGGGCGCCGAAGGAAAGCCCCTGGAGCACCAGCCCCAGGGCCATCAGGCAACGCATTACATCCTGTCCGACCATGCCAGTCCCTTGTGAAAGGTTCAGATACCGTATTGGGCGCGATAGGCCTCTACCGCCGGCAGATGCTTCTTCAGTTCAGCATCTTCGGCAAGATATTCCAGCACCTGCTCCAGGGAAACGATGCTCACCACCGGCATGCCGAAGTCGCGCTCGACCTCCTGGATCGCCGACAGCTCGCCCTTGCCACGCTCCTGGCGGTTCAGCGCGATCAGCACGCCCGCGGCCCTGGCGCCCTGGGCGTCGATGATCTGCATCACTTCGCGGATCGCGGTGCCGGCGGTGATCACGTCGTCGATGATCAGCACCCGGCCGCTCAGCGGCGCGCCGACCAGCGTGCCGCCTTCGCCGTGGTCCTTGGCTTCCTTGCGGTTGAAGCACCAGGGCAGGTCGCGTTGGTGCTGCTCGGCGAGGGCCACCGCGGTGGTGGCGGCCAGGGGAATGCCCTTGTAGGCCGGGCCGAACAGGACGTCGAAGTCGATTCCGCTGTCGATCACCGCCTCGGCGTAGAAGCGTCCCAGGCGGGCCAGCGCCAGGCCGCTGTCGAACAGGCCGGCATTGAAGAAATAGGGGCTGGTGCGCCCGGACTTGAGGGTGAACTCACCGAAGCGCAGAACCCCGCGCTCGATGGCGAAACGAATGAAATCGCGCTGATACGCCTGCATGAATGACACCAAGCCGCATGAATTTAGCTAAACCGTTTGAGCTCGGGTATCATACACGCACGTGATTTTGGGGGCCATTTATGCGGATCATCAGTGTGAACGTGAATGGTATTCAGGCTGCGGCCGAGCGCGGTTTGCTCAGTTGGCTGCAAGCACAGAATGCCGACGTGATCTGCTTGCAGGACACCCGAGCCTCCGCCTTCGATCTGGATGACCCGTCCTTCCAACTGGACGGCTACTTCCTTTATGCCTGCGATGCCGAGCTACCCGAACAGGGCGGTGTCGCACTCTACAGCCGTTTGCAGCCCAAAGCTGTGATCAGCGGCTTAGGTTTCGAAACGGCCGATCGTTACGGGCGCTACCTGCAAGCCGACTTCGACAAGGTGAGTATCGCCACCCTGCTGCTGCCTTCCGGGCAGAGCGGAGACGAGAGCTTGAACCAGAAATTCAAGTTCATGGACGACTTCACCCATTACTTGAGCAAGCAGCGTCGCAAGCGCCGCGAATACATCTACTGCGGCTCGCTGTACGTCGCCCATCAGAAGATGGATGTGAAGAACTGGCGCGAATGTCAGCAGATGCCGGGCTTCCTCGCGCCCGAACGGGCCTGGCTGGACGAAGTGTTCGGCAACCTCGGCTATGCCGACGCCCTGCGCGAAGTCAGCCGCGAAGGCGACCAGTTCAGCTGGTGGCCGGACAGCGAACAGGCCGAGATGCTCAACCTCGGCTGGCGCTTCGACTACCAGGTGCTGACCCCCGGCCTACGCCGCTTCGTGCGCAACGCCAAGCTGCCGCGCCAGCCGCGCTTCTCCCAGCATGCGCCGCTGATCGTCGACTACGACTGGCAGTTGAGCATCTGAGCCCTGTCAGACACGAAAAAGCCGGCGCATGCGCCGGCTTTTCTATTTCCCGTGCGGCCTACTTGATCAGCCGCAGGCAGAACGGATAGCGATAGGCCTTGCCTTCGTTGGCCTTGATGCCGGCGATGATGGTCAACACCAGCGCCGCCAGGCAGACCAGGCCGAGCAGGAAGAAGCCGATCACCACCAGCATCAGCAGGAAGCTGACGAACATCGCCAGCGCCACGGTGATCTGGAAATTCAGCGCTTCCTTGCCCTGGGCGTCGACGAACGGATCGCTCTCGCGCTTGAGTTGCCAGACGATCAGCGGCCCGAGCAGGCTGCCGAAGGGAAACACCAGGCCGATGAACGCCGCGAAATGGCAGAACATCGCCCATTGCCGGGCTTCCTGGCCGGGGGTCGCGGCGACCTCTTCGGATACATCGTTCATGTAGCGCTCCTTCTCCGGGGCCCGGCAGGCAGTGCCGGGCGTCTGCTCATTCGGCCAGCGCGGCGCGCTGAAGTTCGAACAGCTCCTGCATGCCCTGCTGGGCCAGTTCGAGCATGGCGTTCAGCTCGGCGGGACGGAACGGCGCGCCTTCGGCGGTTCCCTGCACCTCGATGAAGCCGCCGGCATCGGTCATCACTACGTTCAGGTCGGTTTCCGCGGCGGAATCCTCCAGGTAGTCCAGGTCGAGGACCGGCACGCCCTGGTAGATGCCCACGGAAACGGCGGCGACCATCTGCTTCAGCGGATTGCCCTTGAGCGCGCCACGCTTCTTCAGCACCGCCAGGGCGTCGATCAGCGCCACGGTGGCGCCGGTGATCGAGGCGGTGCGGGTGCCGCCGTCGGCCTGGATCACGTCGCAGTCGATGTACAGGGTGTTCTCGCCGAGCTTGCTGAGGTCCAGCGCCGCTCGCAGGGAACGGCCGATCAGGCGCTGGATCTCCAGGGTACGACCGCCCTGCTTGCCGCGGCTGGCCTCGCGCTGGTTACGCTCGCCGGTGGAGCGCGGCAGCATGCCGTACTCGGCGGTCAGCCAACCCTGGCCCTGGCCCTTGAGGAAGCGCGGCACCCCGGACTCGGCGCTGACGGTGCAGATCACCTTGGTATCGCCGAACTCGACCAGCACCGAACCTTCTGCGTGCTTGGTGTAATGGCGGGTGATGCGGATCGGGCGCAGCTGGTCGGCGGCACGGCCACTGGGACGATTCATCGTGGATATCCTGTACTGAGAAAGCGGAATTGGCCGCCATTATAGAGGCCAGCCCGGGCTCTCAACCACCGTCGGCGTGCGGGCCCCGCCGGACGTGGGTTACAATGCCCGGCTCGAATCACGGCAGCCGCGCGCGTCCGGCGCCGAACGCACTCCCCACACGACTATCGAGGTAGACCCATGGTGCACAGCATGACCGCCTTCGCCCGCGTCGAGCAGGCCGGTACCCACGGCACCCTGAGCTGGGAGCTGCGCTCGGTCAACCACCGTTACCTGGAGCCCCACCTGCGCCTGCCCGACGCCTTCCGCGACCTCGAAGGCGCGGTGCGCGAGGCGCTGCGCCAGGGCCTGTCGCGTGGCAAGGTGGAATGCACCCTGCGCTTCGCCGAGGAAACCGCCGGCAAGAGCCTGCAGGTCGACCAGGAGCGCGCCCGCCAACTGGTCGCCGCCGCCGAAGGCGTAGCCGCCCTGATCCGCCAGCCGGCGCCGCTCGATCCGCTCGCCGTGCTGGCCTGGCCCGGCGTACTGGTGGCCGACTCGGCCGATCCGCAGGCACTCAACGCCGCCGCCCTGGAAGCCTTCGGCCAGGCCCTGGAGCAACTCAAGGCCGGCCGCTCGCGCGAAGGCCAGGAGCTGGCGAAGCTGCTCAACGATCGGCTCGACGCGATGCTGGTGGAAGTCGGCAACCTGCGCGAACTGGTGCCGACCATGCTGGCCAACCAGCGGCAGAAGATCCTCGACCGCTTCGCCGAACTCAAGGCCGAACTCGATCCGCAGCGCCTGGAGCAGGAACTGGTCCTGCTGGCGCAGAAGAGCGATGTCGCCGAGGAACTGGACCGCCTCGCCACCCACGTCGGCGAGGTCCGCCGGGTCCTCAAGGCCGGCGGCGCCGCCGGTCGGCGCCTGGACTTCCTGATGCAGGAACTCAACCGGGAAGCCAACACTCTAGGCTCCAAGGCGTTCGACCCGCGCTCGACCCAGGCGGCGGTCAACCTCAAGGTCCTGATCGAGCAGATGCGCGAGCAGGTCCAGAACATCGAATGACCGGCGGGCGCCTCCGCCCGATCTCTTTCCAACCCGTACGAAGCACCAGGAACACCTCATGTCCGGCACCCTGTACATCGTTTCCGCTCCCTCCGGCGCCGGCAAGACCAGCCTGGTGAAGGCCCTGCTCGACGCCGCCCCCGAGGTCCGCGTGTCCGTCTCCCATACCACCCGCGGCATGCGTCCGGGCGAGGTGGACGGGGTCAACTACCACTTCACCAGCCGCGAGGAATTCCTCGCCATGCTCGAACGCAACGAGTTCCTCGAGCACGCCGAAGTCTTCGGCAACCTCTACGGCACCTCGCAGCGCTGGGTCGAGAAAACCCTCGCCGAAGGCCTCGACCTGATCCTCGAGATCGACTGGCAGGGCGCCCAGCAGGTGCGCCGGCTGATGCCCGAGGCCCAATCGATCTTCATCCTCCCGCCGAGCCAGGAAGCCCTGCGCCAGCGCCTGACCAACCGCGGCCAGGACAGCGACGAGGTGATCGAGCGGCGCATGCGCGAAGCCGTCAGCGAAATGAGCCACTACGTGGAGTACGATCACCTGGTGATCAACGACGATTTCGCCCACGCCCTGGACGACCTCAAGGCGATCTTCCGCGCCCGCCAGTTGCGCCAGGACGCCCAGCAGCAACGCCACGCCGAACTGCTCGGTCGTCTGCTCGCCTAAATCGGCTCTTCCATAAAGATTGGCGATTTTTTAGACTATTCAGTCCGCCCGGCAAACGTCGGGCTCACTTTTCGTTACGAGGAACACCATGGCCCGCGTCACCGTTGAAGACTGCCTGGACAACGTCGATAACCGTTTCGAGCTGGTCATGCTCGCCACCAAGCGCGCCCGTCAGCTGGCTACCGGCGGCAAGGAGCCGAAAGTGGCCTGGGAAAACGACAAGCCGACCGTCGTCGCCCTGCGCGAGATCGCTTCCGGCCTGGTCGATGAGAACGTCGTCCAGCAGGAAGACATCGTCGAGGACGAACCGCTGTTCGCAGCGTTCGACGACGAGGCCAACACCGAGGCCCTGTAAGCCATGGCCTCGGCTCGACGTCGCCTGCGAGCGCCGCAACCCGCCTACGGGCAGGGGGTGAACCCTTGCCGGGCATAGACGCCTTCGCCGACAGACTGTCGAGCTACCTCGGGCCGGACCAGGTCAACCTGGTCCGCCGCGCCTACTACTACGCCGAGCAGGCCCACGACGGGCAACGCCGCCGCAGCGGCGAACCGTACGTGACCCACCCGCTGGCGGTCTCCAACATCCTCGCCGACATGCACATGGACCATCAGAGCCTGATGGCCGCGATGCTGCACGACGTGATCGAGGACACCGGCATCGCCAAGGAAGCGCTCACCGCGCAGTTCGGCGAGACGGTTTCGGAACTGGTCGACGGGGTCAGCAAGCTGACCCAGATGAACTTCGAGACCAAGGCCGAGGCCCAGGCCGAGAACTTCCAGAAGATGGCCATGGCCATGGCCCGCGACATCCGCGTGATCCTGGTCAAGCTGGCCGACCGCCTGCACAACATGCGCACCCTCGAGGTGCTGTCCGGCGAAAAGCGCCGGCGCATCGCCAAGGAAACCCTGGAAATCTACGCGCCCATCGCCAACCGCCTGGGCATGCACACCATGCGCGTGGAGTTCGAGGACCTAGGTTTCAAGGCCATGCACCCGATGCGCGCCGAGCGCATCCGCCAGGCGGTGAAGAAGGCCCGCGGCAACCGCCGCGAGATCGTCGGCAAGATCCAGGAGTCGCTGGTCAACTGCCTCGCCCGGGAAGGCATGGAAGGCCAGGTGATAGGCCGCGAGAAGCACCTCTACAGCATCTACCAGAAGATGCGCGGCAAGCGTAAGGCGTTCAACGAGATCATGGACGTCTACGCCTTCCGCATCATCGTCGACAAGGTCGATACCTGCTATCGCGTGCTGGGCGCCGTGCACAGCCTGTACAAGCCGTTCCCCGGACGCTTCAAGGACTACATCGCGATTCCCAAGGCCAACGGCTACCAGTCGCTGCATACCACCCTGTTCGGCATGCACGGGGTGCCCATCGAGATCCAGATCCGTACCCGCGAGATGGAAGAGATGGCCAACCACGGGATCGCCGCGCACTGGCTGTACAAGTCCAACGACGAGACACCCAAGGGCACCCATGCCCGCGCCCGGCAATGGGTGAAGGGCGTGCTGGAACTGCAGCAGCGCGCCGGCAACTCGCTGGAATTCATCGAGAACGTGAAGATCGACCTGTTCCCGGACGAGGTCTACGTGTTCACGCCCAAGGGCCGCATCATGGAACTGCCCAAGGGTTCCACCGCGGTCGACTTCGCCTACGCGGTGCACACCGACGTCGGCAACAGTTGCATCGCCTGCCGCATCAACCGTCGCCTGGCGCCGCTCTCCGAGCCGTTGCAGAGCGGCCAGACGGTGGAAATCGTCACCGCCCCGGGCGCCCGGCCGAACCCGGCCTGGCTGAGCTTCGTGGTCACCGGCAAGGCGCGCACCCATATCCGCCATGCGCTCAAGCTGCAACGCCGCTCCGAGTCGATCAACCTCGGCGAGCGCCTGCTGAACAAGACCCTTACCGGCTTCGACAGCCACCTCGAGAAGATTCCCCAGGAACGCATCCAGGCCGTGCTCGCCGAGTACCGCATGGAAGTCTTCGAGGACCTGCTGGAAGAGATCGGCCTGGGCAACCGCATGGCCTACGTGGTCGCCCGCCGCCTGCTGTCCAGCGAGGGCGAGGAAGCGCCAAGCGCCGAGGGTCCGCTGGCGATCCGCGGCACCGAAGGCCTGGTCCTGAGCTACGCCAAGTGCTGCACGCCGATTCCCGGCGACCCGATCGTTGGCCACCTGTCCGCCGGCAAGGGCATGGTGGTGCACCTGGAAAGCTGCAAGAACATCAGCGAAGTACGCCACAACCCGGAAAAATGCATCCAGCTCAGCTGGGCCAAGGATGTCACCGGCGAATTCAATGTCGAACTACGCGTCGAGCTGGAGCACCAGCGTGGCCTGATCGCCCTGCTCGCCACCAGCGTCAACGCGGCCGACGGCAACATCGAGAAGATCAGCATGGACGAGCGCGACGGTCGCATCAGCGTGGTCCAGCTGGTCGTCAGCGTGCACGATCGCGTCCACCTGGCCCGCGTCATCAAGAAGCTGCGCGCCCTCAAGGGAGTGATCCGGATCACCCGCCTGCGTAGCTGACCCGCTTTTTCCTGTGTCATCCGGCGCCCCCGCGCCCACTCGATTTCAGCAAGGAGTTCCCATGACCAAGACCGTTATCCACACCGACAACGCCCCGGCCGCCATCGGCACCTACTCCCAGGCCATCAAGGCCGGCAATACCGTCTACGTGTCCGGGCAGATCCCGCTGGACCCGAAGACCATGGAACTGGTGGAAGGCTTCGAGGAGCAGACCGTCCAGGTGTTCGAGAACCTCAAGGCGGTGATCGAGGCTTCCGGCGGCTACCTGCACGACGTCGCCAAGCTGAACATCTTCCTCACCGACCTGTCGCACTTCGCCAAGGTCAACGAGATCATGGGCCGCTACTTCACCCAGCCCTACCCGGCGCGCGCCGCTATCGGCGTAGCCGCCCTGCCGAAGGGCGCACAGGTGGAAATGGACGCCATCGTCGTCCTCGAATAAGCCGGATGTTCGCGACGGGGCCCAAGGCCCCGTCGCTCTGCATGGAGTAGCACGATGCGCCGCGTGATTTTCCTCGCCGCAGCCGCCACCCTGCTGGCCGGCTGCGCCGGCACGGCCGATCCGTCCGGCACCTGGATCAACCAGGCCGCGATCGACGCCGCGAGCAAGGACGGCAAGCTGCGCGAGGCCCTGCTCGCCTATGGCCCGAACCTGGAATGGAAGCTCGACAGCAAGGCAGGCGAAGCCACCTTCAGCAACGGCTTCGAACTGGGCGAAGGGACCCTGAGCAAGAGCGATGACGAGCACTGGAAGGTTGCCTTCTATGGCGACGACAACCAGGAGAGTCTCGAACTGGACGGCAAGGATCTGATCCAGCAGGCCAGCGCCAACGGCCCGGAACAGCGTTTCCGCCGTCTCGACCCGCAACCCGCGGCCAACAGCCCTGCCGGCAGCGGTTTCGAGCGGGCCTTGTATGGCAGCTATCTGAAGGGCAGCTGGAAGATCCGCGAAGGCCAGGGCCAGGGCGGCAAGGTCGAGTTCCAGGCCAATGGCCTGGTCAGCGGTCTGCCCGGCGCCGAACGCTACGCGCTGTGCCTGGCCGGCGATTGCGCAGCGATGAGCGGCGACAACGACAGCATCTGGCTGCAACAAGGCAACCGCGGCCGCGAATTGCTGTTCAGCCTCGACGACGACGAGCTGCAACTGTTCGAAGCGGTCAATACCGCCGGCGCCAACGAGATGCCCAGCTACGTGCCCGGCAAGCGCGTCTGGCTGCTGGAGCGCTGACGCCTCTCAGAGGGCGGCCAGCACCAGCCAGCCGCCCAGCGCCAGCAGCAGGACGCCGCACAGCCGGTCCAGCGCACCTACCCGCCGTTGCAACCAGCCGCGCCAGCGCGGCCTGTCCAGCAGGCGCACCAGCGCCATGTCCCAGCACAGCACCGCCAGGCTCATCCACGCCAGGCACAGGGCCAGCGCCCAGCCCGGCAGGCTGAAGCGCGCCAGCACGCCGAACAGCCCCGCATAGAAGATCGGCAGCTTGGGATTCAGGCTGCTCGCCAGCAGGCCGTCGCGCAGCCCGCGCAGATAGCCGCCGCGGGACGGGACGTCGCGCTGCGCCGGCATTTCCAGTCGCCTCTGCGCAAGCAGCGCCTGGCCCGCCAGCCAGAGGAAGTACAGTCCACCGAGCGCCTGCAGCCAGCGCAAGGCGCTGTGCGCCGAGTCCGGCACGCTGGCCAACAGGCCGAGCACCAGCAGCATGCTCAGGAGGTTGGCCAGGGCGATGCCGGCGGCCACCCCGTCGGCCTGGCGCCGGCCGCGCAGCAGGGCGGCGCGCACCAACAGGAAGAAGTCCGGCCCCGGCGACAGCAGGGCGGCGAAATGGGTACTGGCGACAAGGACGAACGCAGCGAACATGAAGGCCCCTCGAAACGCGAAGGCCTCCAGTCTGTGCAGCGCGGCGGGCGCCGTATTGGAAAAAACTCAGGTCTTGGCGCTGCGCCGGAACTGCCCCGGAGTGACCCCGGTGAAACGCCGGAAGGTCGTGGAGAAGTGCGCCTGGTCGTAGAAGCCGAGGTGTTGGGCGAGTTCCGCCAGCGGCCGTTCTTCCAGCAACAGGCGCTTGGCCTGGCGCACCCGGCATTGCAGTTGGTAGGTATGCGGCGGCACGCCGTAGGCACGCCGGAAAGCCTCGATCAGGTGGCGCGGGTGGCGCTGCAGCAACTGCGCCAGCTGGTCCAGACCGAGCGCCTCGGTAGCATGCGCTTCCAGGTAATCGCGCAGGCGTGCGGTGGTTCCGCCGTCGCGGGGCGCCGCGGCCGCCGGGCGCAAGCCGCCGTGACGCACGAAGACCTGTTCGAGCAAGGCCAGCAGGCGGCTTTCCAACCCCAATGCGTCGCTGCGCTGGAAATCCTCGGCCAGCCACGCCAGGCCAGCCGCCACGCTGCCGTCGTCGGCCGGGTTCAGTTCGCCGAAGCCGCGCGGCAACTGTTTGCGGCCGAGCAGGCCGAGCAGGCGCGTTTCCTCGACATAGAGCATCCGGTAGACCAGCCGCTCGGATTCGGCGTGCCCGGTATGCGGCTCTTCCGGGTTCATCAGCGACAGGGTGCCGGCCGGCAGCGCATGGCGCCGCCCGCGGCACTGGTAGCCGCCGACGCCGTGGAGGATCGAGCCGATGGCGAAGGCCGAATGGCTGTGGCGGCCGAACGCCTGGCCGGAGAAGTCCGCATGGAACAGCTCCACGCCAGGCAGCCAGGGACGCGCCAACAACCGGTTGGCAGCCATCAGGCGTCCCCGAGTACCGCCGCGTAGCCCTCGCGGTAGCTGGGATAGCGCGGCACCCAGCCGAGCGCCCGGGCGCGGCGATTGCTGCAACGCTTGCTGCCGGCGCGGCGTACCGAATGTTCGTCGGCCCATTGGCTGACGCCCAGGCGCTGGCGCAGGTAGTCGACCACCTCGTGCATCGCCACGGGCGCGTCGTCGACACCGATGTAGCAGTCCTCCAACGCCTGGCCGCCGGCATCGGCGCGCAACAGGAAGGCCAGCAGCCCGGCCGCATCGTCGGCGTGGATCCGGTTGGCATACAGGGGCGGCTCGCTGACCACCCGGTACCCCTGGCGCACCTGGTTGAGCAGCCACTCCCGCCCCGGACCGTAGATGCCGGCCAGGCGCACGCGGGTAGCCGGTATCCCGCTGTCCAGCGCGACCTGCTCGGCGTCGAGCATGATCCGTCCGGAATAGGCCTGGGAAAGCGCCGGCGACTCCTCGTCGATCCAGCCGCCATCGGTCTGCGCGTAGACCCCGGTGCTGGAGACGAACAGCAGGCGCCTGGGCCGCTGGCCGCGGGCCTGCAACCAGCCCAGCACATGGCGCAGGCCGTCGACGTAGGCGGCACGGTAGCCAGCCTCGTCGTGCTGACTGGCGGCGGCGCTGTACACCAGGTAGTCGAGCGGCTCGCTCGGCCACTGCGCGGGACACTCCGGAGCCTGCAGATCGCCAGCCACCGGCAGGATCCCCTGCGGCAAGGCGTCCACCGAGCGACGCAGGCCATGGACCCGCCAGCCATCGGCCAGCAGCGCCTCGCCGAGGCGCCCGCCGACATCGCCGCAGCCGGCGATCATCACTGTTTGCGACATGAAGCCGTCTCCTTCCTACAACAAGGCGGGCAGTGTAGGCGTCGAATCGTCTGCAATGCACGCCCGATCATGCCCCCGGAGGTTGGTTCGCGGCGGTGCAGCCGCTATGCTTGGCCGATCTTAACGGATGAGCAGCCATGACCCTCACCGAACTGCGCTACATCGTCACCCTCGCCCAGGAACAACACTTCGGCCGCGCCGCCGAGCGTTGCCACGTCAGCCAACCGACCCTCTCGGTCGGCGTGAAGAAGCTCGAGGACGAGCTGGGGGTGCTGATCTTCGAGCGCAGCAAGAGCGCCGTGCGCCTGACGCCAGTGGGCGAAGGCATCGTCGCCCAGGCGCAGAAGGTCCTCGAACAGGCCCAGGGCATCCGCGAGCTGGCCCAAGCCGGCAAGAACCAGTTGGCCGCGCCGCTGAAGGTCGGCGCCATCTACACCATCGGTCCCTACCTGTTCCCGCACCTGATTCCCCAGCTGCACCGGGTCGCGCCGCAGATGCCGCTGTACATCGAGGAGAACTTCACCCATATCCTCCGCGACAAGCTGCGTACCGGCGAACTCGACGCGATCATCATCGCCCTGCCGTTCCAGGAAGCCGACGTCCTGACCAAGCCGCTGTTCGACGAGCCCTTCTATGTGCTGATGCCGGCCGACCATCCTTGGACCGCCAAGGCCAGCATCGATTCCGAGCTGCTCAACGACAAGAGCCTGCTCCTGCTCGGCGAAGGCCACTGCTTCCGCGACCAGGTGCTGGAAGCCTGCCCGACCGTGCGCAAGGGCGACGAGAACAAGCACACCACGGTGGAGTCCTCGTCGCTGGAGACCATCCGCCACATGGTCGCCTCCGGACTGGGCGTCTCGGTGCTGCCGTTCTCCGCGGTGGACAGCCACCACTACGCGCCGGGCGTCATCGAAGTGCGCCCGTTCAGCGCGCCGGTGCCGTTCCGTACCGTTGCCATCGCCTGGCGCGCCAGCTTCCCGCGTCCACGCGCCATCGAAGTGCTGGCCGACTCGATCCGCCTGTGCTCGGTGGCCCGTCCGCAAACCCAGGAACAACCGCAAATCGCATGACCGAGCTGTCCAGGGTCCCGGTCACCGCGCTAAAGGGCGTAGGCGCCGCGCTGGCGGAGAAGCTCGCTCGGGTAGGCCTGGAAACCCTGCAGGATATCCTGTTCCACCTGCCCCTGCGCTACCAGGACCGTACCCGCGTCACCGCCATCGGCGCCCTGCGGCCAGGGGCCGACGCGGTGGTCGAGGGCGTGGTGGCCGGCGCCGACGTGGTGATGGGGCGCCGCCGCAGCCTGCTGGTGCGCCTGCAGGACGGCAGCGGCACCCTGAGCCTGCGCTTCTACCATTTCAGCCAGGCGCAGAAGGACGGTCTCAAGCGCGGCACCCACCTGCGCTGCTACGGCGAAGTCCGGCCGGGTGCCTCGGGCCTGGAGATCTACCATCCGGAATACCGCGCGCTGAACGGCGACGAGCCGATTCCGGTGGAGCAGACCCTGACGCCGATCTACCCGACTACCGAGGGCCTCACCCAGCAGCGCCTGCGCCAGTTGAGCCAACAGGCCCTGGCCATGCTCGGCCCCAGCAGCCTGCCCGACTGGCTGCCGGCGGAACTGGCCCGCGACTACCAACTTGGCCCGCTCGACCAGGCGATCCGCTACCTGCACCGGCCGCCGCCGGATGCCGACATCGAGGAACTGGCCGAAGGCCGGCACTGGGCGCAGTTGCGCCTGGCCTTCGAAGAACTGCTGACCCACCAGTTATCCCTGCAGCGCCTGCGCGAAGCCGTGCGCTCGCAGGCAGCGCCGCGCTTGCCGGCGGCCAGCCGCTTGCCGAAACGCTTCCTTGCCAACCTCGGCTTCCAGCCGACCGGCGCGCAACGCCGGGTCGGCGCGGAGATCGCCTACGACCTGGCCCAGGACGAGCCGATGCTGCGCCTGGTGCAAGGCGACGTCGGTGCCGGCAAGACCGTGGTCGCCGCCCTCGCCGCCCTGCAAGCCATAGAGGCCGGCTACCAGGTGGCGCTGATGGCGCCGACCGAGATCCTCGCCGAGCAGCATTTCCTCAACTTCAGCAAGTGGCTCCAGCCGCTGGACATCGAAGTCGCCTGGCTGGCCGGCAAGCTCAAGGGCAAGGCCCGCGCGGCGGCACTGGAACGCATCGGCGACGGCGCGCCGATGGTGGTCGGCACCCACGCGCTGTTCCAGGATGAAGTGAAATTCAAGCGCCTTGCACTGGCGATCATCGACGAACAGCACCGCTTCGGCGTGCAGCAGCGCCTGGCCCTGCGCCAGAAGGGCGTGGACGGCAGGCTCTGCCCACACCAGTTGATCATGACCGCCACGCCGATCCCACGGACCCTGGCGATGAGCGCCTATGCCGACCTCGACACCTCGATCCTCGACGAGCTGCCGCCCGGGCGTACCCCGGTGAATACCGTGCTGGTGGCCGACAGCCGCCGTATCGAGGTGATCGAGCGAGTCCGCGCGGCTTGCCGCGAAGGGCGCCAGGCCTACTGGGTGTGTACCCTGATCGAAGAGTCCGAGGAGCTTACCTGCCAGGCCGCCGAGACCACCTACGAAGAGCTTTCCTCGGCGCTGGGCGAACTGCGTGTCGGCCTGATCCACGGGCGCATGAAGCCGGCGGACAAGGCCGTGGTGATGGAGGCCTTCAAGGAAGGCATGTTGCAACTGCTGGTGGCGACCACGGTGATCGAGGTCGGCGTCGACGTGCCCAACGCCAGCCTGATGATCATCGAGAACCCCGAGCGCCTTGGCCTGGCCCAACTGCACCAGTTGCGCGGCCGGGTTGGCCGGGGCAGCGCCGCCAGCCACTGCGTGCTGCTCTACCACCCACCGCTGTCGCAGATCGGCCGCGAGCGGCTGGGCATCATGCGCGAAACCAGCGACGGCTTCGTCATCGCCGAGAAGGACCTGGAATTGCGCGGCCCCGGCGAAATGCTCGGCACCCGCCAAACCGGCCTGCTGCAATTCAAGGTCGCCGACCTGATGCGCGACGCAGACCTGCTGCCGGCGGTCCGCGATGCCGCCCAATCCCTCCTGGCGCACTGGCCGCAGCATGTCAGCCCGCTGCTCGAACGGTGGTTGCGCCACGGCCAGCAATACGGTCAAGTGTGATCTATTTCGCTCTCGCTGACCGGCGTAGGTCTCAGTCTTGAAGCAGCTCTGGTTATACTGAGGGAAAATCCAGCTCGCATGGTCTCGTCATGACAGAAGCCGCCCTGGCCTCCGCCGATGCTCCGCACGCCCCCCAGGTCATCCTCCAGCTGCTCGCCAAGCTAGGCATCGCCTGCCGCGAGGTCAGCGACAGCGCGGAGCTGCCTGCCGCCCGCCGGGTCCAGGCGGTGCTGCTGGACGACGCCGTCGGCACCCTGCTGGTGCTGTTCCCGCAGAGCCAGTTGCTGGACCTCGCCCGGCTCACCGAACTGACCGGCCGCAAGCTGCTGGCGATCAAGCCCGAGCGCCTGGAACGAATGCTCGGCAAGCACGAGTTGCACCGCCTGCCGGCGTTGCCGCCCCTGACCAGTTCGCCCTGCCTGTACGACGAGCGCCTGTTGCAGGAACCGCGCCTGCTGATCGAGTCCGGCCAGCCCGGCATCCTCCTGGAGATCGCCAGCAACGACTTCCGCGGCCTGCTGGGCAAGGCCAGCGCCGCGCGCTTCGGCGAACCGCTGGAAAACATCAACCTGAACCTTGACCGCCCGGACGACGACCGCGCGGAAATCAGCCAGGCCGTGCAGGCCTTCACCGCCCGGCGCATCCAGCAGCGCCTGGAGCAGACCATCGAGATTCCACCGCTGCCGCAGACGGCGCAGAAGATCATCAAGCTGCGGGTCGACCCCAACGCCAGCGTCGACGACATCACCGGTCTGGTGGAAACCGATCCGGCGCTCGCCGCCCAGGTGGTCAGTTGGGCGGCCTCGCCCTACTACGCCGCTCCGGGCAAGATCCGCTCGGTGGAAGACGCGATCGTCCGCGTCCTCGGTTTCGACCTGGTGATCAACCTGGCCCTCGGCCTCGCCCTGGGCAAGAGCCTGAGCCTACCCAAGGACCAGCCACAGCAGGCCACGCCCTACTGGCAGCAAGCGATCTACACCGCCGCGGTGATCGAGGGCCTGACCCGCGCCATGCCGCGCGAGCTGCGCCCGGAGTCCGGCCTGAGCTACCTGGGCGGCCTGCTGCACAATTTCGGCTACCTGGTCCTGGCGCATGTCTTCCCGCCGCATTTCTCGCTGATCTGCCGGCACCTGGAGGTCAACCCGCACCTCGGCCATGCCTATATCGAACAGCACCTGCTGGGGATCACCCGCGAGCAGATCGGCGCCTGGCTGATGCGCGTCTGGGACATGCCTGACGACCTCTATTGCGCCCTGCGCTTCCAGCAGGACCCCAGCTACACCGGGCCGAACGCGGTCTACGCCAACCTGATCTGCCTGACCAACCGGTTGCTGCGCAACAGCGGCATCGGCGATGGCCCGCAGCAAGCGATTCCGGTGGCATTGTACGAGCGCCTGGGGATCACCCCGGAGAAGGCCGGGGACGCCGTGAAAAAGGTGCTGGAAGCGGAAGCGGCCCTGCGCGAACTGGCGGCCCAGTTCAATCGCTTGCCGGGGTGACCGGGTAGTCCGCTGCGAAACGCACTACCGAAAGGCTGCGGCCGCAGCCCGGATGAGATCGAAAGCCGCCCTCAGGCGGCTTTCTTCTCCGGAGCCTTCTTCTTCGGCTTGAGGTACTTCACCAGACCCTGGAACCAGATCACCAGCGCCGGATTGCCCTGTATCTGGATGTCCTTGTTCTGGATGCCCTGCATGAAGGCCAACTGCGGGTTCTTCGAAGTCATCGCGGCGAAACCGTAGGCTCCGTCCTTGAACCCCAGGGAAAAAGCCGGTTGCGGATGGGTACCGCGCTTGCTGCTGACGCGCAGGTCCCTGACCAGGTAGTGGCGCGCCACCTTGCCGTCGAGGGTATGCAACTGGAACACCAGGTCCTTGCCCTCGAGCTGCTTCTGGAAAGCGGGATTGTCGCGGCTGGCCTTGGCCATCAGGCGACCAAGCATCCACAGGAGAAGACGAAATTTCATGCACGCGCCTCGATATCCGGGGAGATGAGCGGCGCATTGTAGCTGTTCGCGAGGAGGACTACAGCTGTCCTTTCGATGAGCGCGGAAGCGTCTTCGACGAAGCCCGGAGCCGCTCTGACTCCGGGCTCTCGGCGGTCAGTTGACCGCGTCGCGCAGGGCCTTGCCCGGCTTGAAGGCGACGGTGTTGCTGGCCTTGATCTTCACCGGCTGGCCGGTCTGCGGGTTCTTCCCCGTGCGGGCTCCGCGATGGCGTTGCAGGAAGGTGCCGAAACCGACCAGGGTCACGCTGTCCTTGCGGTTCAGCGCGCCGGTGATTTCATCCAACAGGGCGTTGAGAACGCGATTGGCCTGTTCCTTGGTGAGATCGGCCTTTTCGGCGATAGCGGCGGCTAGTTCTGGTTTACGCATAGTTGCCTCTTTGACGGTTTGTTGTTTTTGTGTCCGTGCTGTCTTCCCAGCAGCGCTCAAAGGCACCGCAGTCCACCGGAACCATAGGCTCTAGACTGCGGTAGACGCGATGGAGGATGGCATGCTCCCGAGGACTGCGCCAGTATCGTCCGACAATTTTGCCGCAAGTCTCGACGGCATAACGGCCGGAACCAATGGCATTCAAGCCATGAGGCCGGGTAACTCTTTGTTCAGGGCCAATTTTTCGTTCACCGCCGCTCCGGTCAGGGCATAACCGATCACTCGACCAGCGGTATCCCGGCACAGGACCTTGAGGTCCGTTCCAGAGCCTTCCACTAGCCATTGGCCATCCATTCCGCGGGGCGGCGGCGACACCACCAGCGGGCAGGCCGGGGTCTTCACCGTCACCGGCATGGGACCGTAGGCCACCTGGCTGGGGTTGCCGGCGAGGGTCTGCGCCAGCGCGCGTGCGCAAGCCATCAGCGGCATCACATAGAGCAGGTTGAGGCCGTCCACTTCGGCGCAGTCGCCCAGCGCGTAGATGTTGGCGTGGGAGGTGCGCAGCGAGCGGTCGACGACGATCCCGCGGTTGACCGCCAGCCCGGCGGCGAAGGCCAGTTCGGTGCGCGGACGCAGGCCGACGGCGGAGACCACCAGGTCGCAGGGAATCACCTCGCCATCCGAAAGATGCGCTTCCAGCCCCTCGCCGGCCTTCTTCAGGCTGGCCAGCACCGGCCCCAGGTGGAAGCGCACGCCGAGGCCTTCCAGGCCTGCCTGCACGGCCTTCGCCGCGGCCGGGTGGAGCAGGCCCGGCATGACCTGCTCGCAAGGCGCCACCACGTCGAGCTGGTAGCCGCCGCTGGAGAGGTCGTTGGCGAATTCGCAACCGATCAGCCCCGCACCGAGCAGCAGTACCCGGCGCTTGCCGGCAGCCGCCTGGCGGAAGCGCGCGTAGTCTTCCAGGTCGTTGATCGGGTAGAGCGCGTCCTGGGCATCGCCCTCGACCGGCACCCGGATCGGCTCCGCGCCCCAGGCCAGGACTAGGTCGCGATAACGCACCTCTTCCTCGCCGATCCAGATCCGCTGATGGCCGGGATCGATACCGGTGACCCGGGTATGGGTCAGGATGCGTGCGTTCAGTTGCTCGGCCATGGCGCCCGGTTCGGCCATGGCCAGGCCGTCGGCGTCCTTGTTCTTCGAGAAGCCGGTGGAGAGCATCGGCTTGGAATAGGAACGGCCGTCGTCGGCGGTGATCATCAGCAGCGGCGTCTCGCTGTCCAGCTTGCGCCACTCGCGGGCCAGGTTGTAGCCCGCCAGGCCGGTTCCTATGATTACCAGGGGCGCACGCTCGCTCATTTCCGTTCCTCTGTGATTGCCGGCGCCGGGCGCCGCTTCTGTGGATTTCGCTCAGGCGATCTCGATCATCTCGAAATCGATCTTGCCGACACCGCAATCCGGGCAGACCCAGTCCGCCGGGATGTCTTCCCAACGGGTTCCCGCCGGAATGCCTTCTTCGGGCAGGCCCAGGGCTTCGTCGTAGATGAAGCCGCAGACCACGCATTGCCACTTGCGCATAGCCACCCTCCTCGTTCGTCGAACCTAGCTCAGCGTCGGTGGCCGGCCAACGGCAAGGCTGCCGGGCGTTCCCGGCAGGACAGTCAATGACCGGACCCAAGTTTCAAGGATAACTCCTGGACGGCCGCGGGCCAGGCATGAAAAAAGGCGGCCAGGGCCGCCTTCTTCGCCGGCGAGCGGGGCTCAGCCGATTTCGATCATCTCGAAGTCCAGCTTGCCGACGCCGCAGTCGGGGCACAGCCAGTCTTCAGGCACGTCTTCCCAGCGCGTTCCCGCCTCGATGCCTTCTTCCGGCCAGCCTTTGGCCTCGTCATAGATCAGTCCACACACCACGCATTGCCACTTCTTCATTGTTTACCTCGGGCGGGTTACCACGGTTCAGCGCCGGCAACCTATAACAAATCCACCCTGTCCGCCAACCTGCCCGAAAGGCAAGGTGGTGCCGAACGGGCCAACCAAAGATGGGTGGTGCCCACCGGTCGCCTCACAACCCCTCGGCTCCGATCCGCGCCACCCGGGCGTCCTCTTCGGCGCGTACGCCGGAAACCCCGACCGCGCCGACCACCTGTCCGTCCACCAGGATCGGCACACCGCCCTCCAGGGTGGCCTGCAGCAGCGGCACCGAGAGGAAGGCGCTGCGTCCGCCGTTGATCATGTCCTCGTAGCGCTTCGTTTCCCGGCGTCCCAGGGCGGCGCTGCGGGCCTTTTCCGTCGCGATGTAGGCACCGATCGGCGCGCAGCCGTCGAGGCGCTCCAGCGCCAGCGGGTGGCCGCCGTCGTCGACCACCGCGATGCTCACCGCCCAGCCTTGGCGCTGTGCCTCCTCGCGGGCCGCGCCAAGGACGCGGGCGACCTCCTCGCGGCCGAGTACCGGCTTGCTGTGCATGGTTTCACTCTCCTCCGGGCAAGGCCTGGTCGAGCAGCTCGATCCAGTGGCGTACCGGGGTCCGTCCGGCCCCGTCGAGATGGGCCTGGCAACCGACGTTGGCCGTGGCGATGACATCCGGCGCGCCGCTTTCCAGGGCGTCCAGGCGGTTGTCGCGCAGACGCCGGGACAGCGCCGGCTGGGTCAGCGAGTAGGTGCCGGCGGACCCGCAGCAGAGATGACCGTCGGCCACCTCGGTGAGATGGAAGCCCAGTCGCCGCAGCACCGCCTCCACGGCCCCGCCCAGTCGTTGCGCGTGCTGCAGTGTGCATGGGCAGTGGAACGCCAGGCGCTGGTCGCAGCGCAGGCCGAGGGACTCCAGCGGCTCGTCGCGAAGCACTTCCACCAGGTCGCGGGCAGCGGCGGCGACCTCGCGCGCCTTGTCCGCGTACCGTGGGTCGTCGCGCAGCAGGTAGGCGTAGTCCTTGACGAAGGCGCCGCAGCCGCTGGCGGTCTGCACGATGGCCTCGGCACCCTCGCGCAGCAACGGCCACCAGGCGTCGATATTGCGCCGCGCGCGCTGGCGGCCGCGCTCCTGCGCATCCAGGTGGAAATCCAGCGCGCCGCAGCAGCCGGCCGCGGCCGCCGGCGTCACGCTGATTCCCAGGCGGTCCAGAACCCGCGCGGCGGCGGCGTTGGTGTTCGGCGACAGCGCCGGCTGCACGCAACCTTCGAGCAGCAGCACGCGCCGCGCATGCCGGGGCTGCGGCCGCCTGCCCGGCGCCGCGACCCGACGTGGCAGCTTGCCCTGCATCGCCTCAGGCAGCAGAGGCCTCAGCCGCCCGGCAGCGCCGGCCAGCGCGCCGAACAACCCCGGGCGCGGGGCCAGCAGGCGCAGCCCGTCGCGCAGCAGGCGTTGCCGGAAGCCGCGCGGCAGGCGTTCGGCGAGGAGGTCGCGGCCGATATCCAGCAGCTTGTGGTACTCGACTCCGGACGGGCAGGTGGTTTCGCAGTTGCGGCAGCTCAGGCAGCGATCGAGGTGCAGGCGGGTGCGCTCGCTGGCCTCGTCGCGCTCGAGGAACTGCTTGATCAGGTAGATCCGTCCGCGCGGGCCGTCGAGTTCGTCGCCCAGCTCCTGGTAGGTCGGGCAGGTGGCGTTGCAGAAACCGCAGTGCACGCAGCTGCGCAGGATGCGCTCGGCTTCGGCGGCCTCGGCGCGTTGCCGGGCGGAATCGCAGAGGTTGGTTTGCATCGCGCCTCCTCAGAGTTCGGCGTACATCCGCCCGGGATTGAAGATGCCCTGCGGGTCGAGCTGGCGTTTGAGTGCCCGGTGCAGGCCGAGCAGTCCAGGCGGTAGCGGCTGGAACGGCGCATCGAGATGGCCGGCGCGGTAGCAGGTGGCGTGACCGCCATGGGCGGCGGCCCACGCACGGATGTCCGCGGCCGGCGCGTCGCTTTTCAGCCAGCGCAGCGCCCCGCCCCAGTCCAGCAACTGACGACCGGGCAACGGCGTCTCCGGCGCCAGCGCCGGCAGCGACAGGCGCCAGAGCGGTCGCGGGTCGTCGAAGAACGGCAGGCGCTGCTCGCGCAGGTCGGCCCAGAAGCCGTCCTCGAGCGCTTCGCCACCGAGGCGGTCGCGCGCCGAGCGTACCGAGCCCTCGCCGCCCTCCAGGCGCAGGCGCAGGGCTTCGCCGTCGTGGCAGGCCGCACTGATCGGCAATGGCTGGCCTCCCCACTCGGCCAGCTTGCGCAACGCCGTCGCCACCGGCAGGTCCAGGCTCAGGCCGGCCTGGCAGCGCGGCATGGGCAGCACCTTGAAGGACACTTCGGTGACCACCCCGAGGCAACCGAAGCTGCCCGCCAGCAACCGCGACAGGTCGTAGCCGGCGACGTTCTTCATCACCTCGCCGCCGAAGCGCAGGTGGGTGCCCAGGCCACTGATCAGCCGCGTCCCGAGGACGAAATCGCGTACCGCTCCCGCCCAGGGCCGGCGCGGTCCGGACAGGCCGCTGGCGAGCACCCCGCCGACCGTCGCCCGGCCGCCGAAACCCGGCGCCTCGCAGGCAAGCATCTGCCCGCCGCGCGCCAGCACGGCCTGTAGCTCGTCCAGCGGCGTACCGGCACGGGCGGTGATCACCAGTTCGCAGGGATCGTAGGCGACGATCCCACGGTGTTCGGCGAGCGCCAGCGGTTCGCCCGCAACCGGCCTGCCGAGGAACGCCTTGCTATCGCCGCCGACGATGCGCAGCGGCGCGCGCCGCGCCAGGGCGTCGCGGACCCGCTCGAGCAGCGCGCCGGCATGGTCGGCGCCAGCGTCCGGATCGAAATACGGCTGGCTCATCAGAAACGCTCCAGTTCGGGGAACGGCAGTCGACCGTGGTGGACGTGCATGGCGCCGAACTCGGCGCAGCGATGCAGGGTGGGCACGTTCTTGCCGGGATTTAGCAGCCCGGCCGGGTCGAATGCCGCCTTCACGGCGTGGAACAGGGTCAGCTCGTCGGCATTGAACTGAGCGCACATCTGGTTGATCTTCTCGCGGCCGACGCCATGTTCGCCGGTGATGCTGCCGCCTACCGCCACGCACAACTCGAGGATCCTGCCGCCCAGCGCTTCAGCGCGCTCCAGCTCGCCCGCCAGGTTGGCGTCGAAGAGGATCAGCGGGTGCATGTTGCCGTCGCCGGCGTGGAATACGTTGGCCACCCGCAGGCCGTATTCGCGCGAAAGCTCGGCGATGCCATGCAGCACCCGCGGCAGCTCGCGGCGCGGGATGCTGCCGTCCATGCAGTAGTAATCGGGGGAAATCCGCCCGACCGCCGGAAACGCATTCTTGCGCCCGGCCCAGAAGCGCTGGCGCTCGGCCTCGTCTTGGGCCTGTCGCACCGAGGTGGCGCCAGCCGCCTCGAACAGCTCGCGGACCCGCTCGCAATCCTCGTGCACGTCGGCTTCCACGCCATCCAGTTCGCAGAGCAGGATCGCCGCCGCGTCGACCGGGTAACCGGCGTGGATGAAATCCTCAGCGGCGCGGATCGACAGGTTGTCCATCATTTCCAGCCCGGCCGGGACGATGCCGGCACCGATCAGGTCGGCCACCGCCCGCCCGGCGCTTTCCACATCGTCGAAGCTGGCCAGCAGGACCTTCGCCACCGGCGGGCGCGGCAACAGCCTGACGGTGACCTCCACCACCACGCCGAGCAGCCCTTCGGAGCCGGTGAACAGCGCCAGCAGGTCGAAGCCGGCGCTGTCCAGGGCGCTGGACCCCAGGCTCAGGCGCTCGCCTTCCAGGGTCACGATGTCCACCTGCAACAGGTTGTGCACGGTCAGGCCGTACTTCAGGCAATGCACGCCGCCGGCGTTCTCCGCGACGTTGCCGCCGATGGAGCAGGCGATCTGCGAGGACGGGTCCGGTGCGTAGTACAGACCATGAGGGGCAGCGGCCTGGGAGATCGCCAGGTTGCGCACGCCAGGCTGGACCCGGGCGAAACGACCCAGCGGATCGATCTCGAGGATCCGCCGGAAACGCGCCATCACCAGCAGCACGCCGTTCTCCAGCGGCAGCGCGCCGCCGGACAGGCCGGTGCCGGCACCGCGCGCCACGACCGGCACCTTCAGCCGATGGCAGAGGGCGAGCAGGCCCTGAACCTGTTCGATGCGTTCCGGCAATGCAACCAGCAACGGCGTGCAGCGATACGCCGAGAGTCCGTCGCACTCGTAGGGACGCAGGTCTTCCGCGGCGTGCAGCAGTTCGAGGTCGGGCAGGCGGAGGCGCAACTCGGCCAGCAGGCCATCCTTGTCCACCTGCGGCAGCGGACCGTCCAGACCCTCGTCGTAGAGGATGTTCATGGCGGCTGTCCTTGTTGTGGTTGTCGGCGGGATCAGCAAGCGTCCACAGCCTGTACCGCGCGGACGCCGGGGTCCAGCAGGCGTCTAACTGGTCCTACCAGTATCACCAGGAGCCATGGGCATGAGGCGCATGCTAGAAAGTCCCTGAGCTTCTATAGTGAGTAACGACAGCCAACTGGTCCTACCAGTGCAACGGGAGCTTCCATGCAGAAACAGCGGGTGGCCGACCAGGTCGCAGAGCGTATCGAGCGGCTGATCGTCGACGGCGTGCTCAAGGTCGGCCAGGCTCTGCCGTCCGAGCGGCGCCTGGTGGCCAAGCTCGGCTGCTCGCGCTCGGCCCTGCGCGAGGGCCTGCGGGCGCTGCGCGGGCGCGGCATCATCGACACCGAGCATGGCCGTGGGTCGTTCGTCGCCGACCTCGACCGCAACGCCGACGTCAGCCCGCTGATGCACCTGTTCGGCTCCCAGCCGCGCACCCTCTACGACCTGCTCGAAGTCCGCGCCCTGCTGGAGGGCGAGGCGGCCCGCCTGGCAGCGCTACGCGGCACCGAGGCAGACTTCGTCCTGCTCGCCCGGCGCTACGAAGAGATGCTCGCCAGCCACGAGGAAACCCAGCCGATCGATCCCCGCGAGCACGCCCGCCGCGACCACGCGTTCCACCGGGCGATCAGCGAGGCATCGCACAATCCGGTGCTGGTGCATACCCTGCAATCGCTCAACGAACTGCTGCTGAGCACGGTGTTCGCCTCAGTGAACAACCTCTATCACCGGCCGCCGCAGAAACGCCAGATCGACCGCCAGCACGCGCGCCTCTACGCGGCCCTCCGCGAGCGCCAGCCGGACCAGGCGCAACGGGCGGCGCGCGAACATATCCACAGCATCCGCGACAACCTGCGGGAGATCGAGCAGGAAGAACAGCGCCTGGTCCGCGCCACCCTGCGCCTGAACGGCTGGGGGTGACGCGCCACCGCGTCGCAGACCGGCCGCCGGCCGAACGTGCTACCCTCGCCGCCTTCTGCCGCCGTCTCGTAGTCCCGTCATGCCCAGCAATGCGCTCTGGCTTCGCGCCGACCAACTGTCCAGCGTCTCCCCCGCCGTCCTCGACTGGCTGTTCGACGAGGGGTCGCTGACCCGGCGCCTGACCGCCCTGGCCGACGGCGCGTTCCGCGTCGAACCCCTGCTGGAAGGCTGGCAGACCCTGCGCGACGACGAATGCCAGGGGCTCGACGTCCCTACCGGCAGTAGCGGCTGGGTCCGCGAGGTCTACCTGCATGGCCACGACCGTCCCTGGGTGTTCGCCCGCAGCGTGGCGGCGCGCAGCGCCCTGGAAGGCTCGGGCTTCGACCTGGCGCTGCTCGGCACCCGCTCGCTGGGCGAGTTGCTGTTCAGCGACAGCGCCTTCGAGCGCGGGCCCATCGAAGTCTGCCGCTATCCGGCGGCCGGTCTGCCCGCCGAGGTCCGCGCCGAGGGTCTCTGGGGCCGTCGCTCACGGTTTTCCCGCGGCGCGCTCGGGGTGCTGGTGGCGGAGGTGTACCTACCGCGCCTGTGGGACCAGGCGGGAATCGCCGACGTATAATCCCCCGGTCGACTCCGGAGGTCCCCATGTTCGTCACCCTGATCAAGCCGCTGGCCCGCCTGCACCCCCGCGCCTGGGACTTCGTCCAACTGGTGCGGCTGGACCGGCCGATCGGCATCTACCTGCTGCTCTGGCCGACCCTCTGGTCGCTGTGGATCGCCGCGGACGGCGTGCCGGAACTGAAGAACCTGCTGATCTTCGTCCTCGGCGTCATCCTGATGCGCGCCGCCGGCTGCGTGATCAACGATTTCGCCGACCGCAATTTCGACGGCCATGTCGCACGCACCAAGGCGCGCCCGCTGGCCACCGGCAAGATCAGCGTGCGCGAGGCCTGGATCACCTTCGCCGTCCTGGTCGCGCTGAGCTTCGGCCTGGTCCTGCTGACCAATGCAACGACCGTCTGGCTGTCGTTCGGCGCGGTAGCCGTGGCCTCGCTCTACCCCTTCATGAAGCGCTACACCTACTATCCGCAGGTGGTGCTGGGCGCCGCCTATTCCTGGGGCATCCTGATGGCCTTCACCGCCGAGCGCGGCGAATTGCCGGCCAGCGCCTGGCTGCTGTTCCTGGCCAACGTGCTGTGGACGGTCGCCTATGACTCCTACTACGCGATGACCGACCGCGAGGACGACCTGAAGATCGGCATCAAGTCCACCGCAATCCTCTTCGGCGATGCCGACCGCCTGATCATCGGCAGCCTGCAGGGCCTGACCCTGCTCCTGCTAGTGCTGGCCGGCAACCGCTTCGAACTGGGCCTGTGCTTCTACCTCGGCCTGGCGGTGGCGGCGGCCTGCTTCGTCTGGGAAGCCTGGTCGACCCGCGACCGCGACCCGCAGGCCTGCTTCCGCGCCTTCCTGCACAACCACTGGGCTGGCCTGGCGATCTTCCTCGGCACGGTCGCCGACTACGCGCTGCGTTGAGCGGCGCGCAGGCCGGCGACCATCTAGTCCATGTCCGGCTGGGCGACGTGCCAGGCGCCCATCTTGCCGTCACCGTTCTTGTCGCCAGGCTTCTTGTCCTGGATGAAGGTATAAAGGGGCTTGCCGTAGTAGGCCCACTGCTGGGTGCCGTCCTCGCGAGCGACCAGGCTCCAGTCGCCGCTGGCCTGCGCTCCCTGGGCCGCTGCCAGCGGCGGCCAGTTCTTCGCGCACTGCCCGGAACAGGCGGATTGCCCTTCGCTGTCCTTGTCGTAGGTATAGAGCGTCATGCCCTTGCCATCGACCAGCACGCCGTCCTTCTCGGTGGCCGGCGCCACCGTTTCCTGGGCCAGCGCGGCGAACGCCGGCAGGGCCAGCGCCAGACCCAGCGCCAGGTGGATTCTGTTCATCGCGTCTCTCTCCTGTGTCTTCAGGTGGAGCGTTCGCCGCCCGCAGGGACGGCACCGGAACCTGTTGAGCATAGCCCCGCCGCGGGCAGTCGGCGGAAACTACGCCGTTGTGTCACATACCTGACACAATTTCGTTATCTAATGCGGCGCAAGACAGATCGACCCGAGGCAAGACCATGGTTGGCAAGACAATCCTCATCGTTGATGACGAAGCACCGATTCGCGAGATGATCGCCGTGGCCCTGGAGATGGCCGGCTACGAGTGCCTGGAGGCGGAAAATACCCAGCAGGCGCACGCGGTGATCGTCGACCGCAAGCCGGACCTGATCCTGCTCGACTGGATGCTCCCCGGCACTTCCGGCATCGAACTGGCGCGACGCCTGAAGCGTGACGAACTGACCGTCGATATCCCGATCATCATGCTCACCGCCAAGGGCGAGGAGGACAACAAGATCCAGGGCCTGGAGGTCGGCGCCGACGACTACATCACCAAGCCGTTCTCGCCCCGCGAGCTGGTCGCCCGCCTGAAGGCCGTGCTGCGCCGCACCGGGCCTGGCGACAGCGAGGCGCCGATCGAGGTCGGCGGCCTGCTGCTGGACCCGATCAGCCACCGCGTGACCATCGACGGCAAGCCGGCCGAGATGGGCCCCACCGAGTACCGCCTGCTGCAGTTCTTCATGACTCACCAGGAACGCGCCTATACCCGCGGCCAACTGCTGGACCAGGTCTGGGGCGGCAACGTCTATGTCGAGGAGCGCACCGTCGACGTGCATATCCGCCGCCTGCGCAAGGCGCTCGGCGAGGTCTACGAAAATCTGGTTCAGACTGTCCGCGGGACCGGCTATCGTTTCTCCACCAAGAGCTGACCCCGCTCCCGGCCGCCCAGCGGCCGGAGTCGTTTCCCCTGGACGGTCCGTGACGGACCGCCACTGGACAGGATGCAATCCGTCGTGAACCAAGACTGGCGTGGAGCGCTGATCCGCCACCTGCTTCTCGTGCTGGCCGCCAGCCTCGTGCTCGGCGTGGTCAGCGGCCATTACGGCTGGGCCCTGGCCCTCGGCCTGGCTCTCTACCTCGGCTGGACCCTCTGGCAGCTACTGCGCCTGCACCAGTGGCTGCGCAACCACCAGCCAGACGAGCCACCGCCGGACAGCTACGGCCTCTGGGGCGAAGTCTTCGACAATATCTACCACCTGCAACGCCGCAACCAGCGCGCCCGTGGCCGCCTGCAGGCGGTGATCGACCGGATCCAGGAGTCCACCGCGGCCCTGCGTGACGCGGTGATCATGCTCGACAGCGACGGCAACCTGGAATGGTGGAACCTCGCCGCGGAAAACCTGCTCGGCCTGAAGACCCCGCAGGACGGTGGCCAGCCGGTGAGCAACCTGATCCGCCATCCGCGCTTCAAGGAATACTTCGACCAGGAGGATTACCGCGAGCCGCTGGAAATCCCCTCGCCGATCAACGAGCGCCTGCGCCTGCAATTCCACATCACCCTCTACGGCAACCGCGAGCACCTGATGCTGGTCCGCGACGTCACCCGCGTCCACCAGCTGGAGCAGATGCGCAAGGACTTCGTGGCCAACGTCTCCCACGAGCTGCGCACGCCGCTGACGGTGATCGCCGGCTACCTGGAGACCCTCCTCGACAACGTCGAGGATGTGAACCCGCGCTGGCTGCGCGCCCTGCAGCAGATGCAGCAGCAGGCCGGACGCATGCAGAACCTGCTCAACGACCTGCTCCTGCTGGCCAAGCTGGAGGCCACCGACTACCCCGGCGACAACAAGCCGGTGGCGGTGGACGCTCTCCTCGTCAGCATCCGTAACGACGCCCAGGCCCTGTCCGCCGGGCGCAACCACCGCATCAGCCTGGACGCCGCACCCGCTGTGCAGCTCAAGGGCAGCGAGGCGGAACTGCGCAGCGCCTTCTCCAACCTGGTATTCAACGCGGTGAAGTACACCCCCGACGAAGGCGAGATCCGCATCCGCTGGTGGGCCGACGAACAGGGCGCGCACCTGTCGGTGCAGGACACCGGTATCGGCGTCGATCCCAAGCACCTGCCGCGCCTGACCGAGCGCTTCTACCGGGTGGACTCCAGCCGCGCCTCCAACACCGGCGGCACCGGCCTCGGCCTGGCCATCGTCAAGCACGTGCTGATCCGCCACCGCGCGCGCCTGGAAATCAGCAGCGTGCCCGGCAAGGGCAGCACCTTCACCTGCCATTTCGCCCCGGCGCAGGTCGCCGAGGCCGAGCGCAAGGCGCCGAAGTGAGCCTCGTCGCGGTGCCGCGCCGCCGGCGTCGGCACGGCCAAGGCTTGCAAGCGACGACACAGCCCCTCATTCTTAAGGGCCTTTTGGCTACCGCACACCCCCATGGACCCTTCTCCTAGTACCAGCATCGCCACCTATTTCGCCGATGCCGGCCTGATCCTCTTCGCGCTTTTCCTCGTCCTGCTCAATGGCTTCTTCGTCGCCGCCGAGTTCGCCATGGTCAAGCTCCGCGCCACCCGCGTGGAAACCATCGCCAAGCAGCACGGCTGGCGCGGCGCCATCCTGCGCAAGGTTCACAACCAGCTGGACGCCTACCTGTCCGCCTGCCAGCTGGGCATAACCCTGGCCTCCCTGGGCCTGGGCTGGGTCGGCGAGCCGGCCTTCGCCGAACTCCTGGAACCGCTGCTGGCGATGATCGGCGTGCATTCCGACGAACTGATCCGCGGTATCTCCTTCTTCACCGCGTTCTTCATCATTTCCTACCTGCACATCGTGGTCGGCGAGCTGGCGCCCAAGTCCTGGGCGATCCGCAAGCCGGAACTGCTGTCGCTGTGGACGGCGGTGCCGCTGTACCTCTTCTACTGGCTGATGTACCCGGCGATCTGGCTGCTCAACGCCAGCGCCAACGCCATCCTCAAGATCGCCGGCCAGGGCGAGCCCGGCCCGCACCACGAGCATCACTACAGCCGCGACGAACTGAAGCTGATCCTCCACTCCAGCCGCGCCCAGGACCCCAGCGACCAGGGCATGCGCGTGCTGGCCTCGGCGGTGGAGCTGGGCGAACTGGAGGTGGTCGACTGGGCCAACTCCCGCGAAGACCTGGTCTACCTCGAGCACGACGCGCCGCTGGCGGACATCCTCGCGGTGATCCGCCGCCATAAGTACAGCCGCTACCCGGTCTGGGACAGCCACAAGGGCGAGTTCATCGGCCTGCTGCACATCAAGGACCTGCTGCTGGCGCTGTCCGCCCTGGACAGCCTGCCGGAGACCTTCGACCTCGACGAACTGGTGCGCCCGCTGGAGATCGTCACCAAGCACACCCCGCTGTCGCGCCTGCTGGAGCAGTTCCGCAAGGGCGGCGCGCACTTCGCCGTGGTGGAAGAGGCCGATCACAAGGTGGTCGGCTTCCTGACCATGGAGGACGTGCTGGAAGTGCTGGTCGGCGACATCCAGGACGAACACCGCAAGACCGAGCGCGGCATCCTCGCCTACCAGCCGGGCAAGCTGCTGGTGCGCGGCGACACACCGCTGTTCAAGCTCGAGCGCCTGCTCGGCATCGACCTCGATCATGTCGAGGCGGACACTCTCGCCGGGCTGGTCTACGACACCCTGAAGCGGGTGCCGGAGGAAGAGGAAGTCCTCGACACCGAGGGCCTGCGGATCATCGTGAAGAAGATGCGCGGTCCGAAGATCGTCCTGGCCAAGGTGGTCAAGCTCGACTGAGACGAGCCGGCGCCGCCACGGCGCCGGCGACTTTTCAAGGCTCGCGGACGATGGCGAAGTTCGGCAGGCTGTCGACCGGCTGGGCGAAGTCGTAGGGAATCGACTCCAGCGCCAGGCCGACGTTGCGCTGGATCACGAAGTGCAGGTGCGGCCCGCTGCTGTTGCCGGTGTTGCCGGAGCGCGCCAGCGGCGTGCCGACCTGGACCCGCTGGCCCTCGGCGACCAGTACCGAATGGCGCATCAGGTGCAGGTAGACGCCCATGGTGCCGTCGTCGTGCAGGATGCGGACGAAGTTGCCCGAGGGATTGTTGCCGCGCCCGCTCTGGTTGTTCTCGATCTTCACCACGGTGCCGCCGCGGGCAGCGATGATCGGCGTGCCCTCGGGCATGGCGATGTCCATCGCGTAGCGGCCCTTGGGGGTGAAGTGGCTGTACTTGCCATTGGCGCCCTGGGACAGGCGGAACGGCCCGCCGCGCCAGGGCAGCGGATAGCGATAGAGCAGCGGCTGCTGGCGCGGGTCGCCGAGCGCGTAACGCAGCTTCGGGGTGTAGCTCATCGGCTTGCCGGCCTTGCGCGGCGCCAGGGTCGCCAGGCGCACCTGGCTGCGCGCCGGGACCACCCAGCGAATCGGCCCGTCGGGCACCCCAACGGCATTGCGCGGGTTGCGGATCCGCAACTCGACCTCGACCGGCGCGTAGAGGTCGTTGCGCACCTGCAGGGTCTCGCCACCCGCGTGCTTCTTCGTCTCCAGCTTCACTTCCCGTTCCAGGTGCTCGACCATCCGGTCGCGGAAGACGAACACCTGCGCCCCGGCCACGGCGCGGTCGGAGTAGGTCACCACGCCATTGGCGTCGGTGTACTTGTAGATGGTCAGGGCCGCAGCCGGAGCTGCCGCGGCGAACAGGCCACAGAGAAGGAGAAGGCGCCCTAGCATGACTGCACGGATCGTGTCGTTCTGGTTATCCCGAATCGGCAAGACTAGCAGCGCTTTATTGCCAGGGCGAGACGACAGCGAGCGGGCTGTGAACGGATCGTCGGGAAAAAACCGCTCAGGCGCCGGGAACGTAGTGCTTCTGGGTACTTCCGCGGGCGATCAGGCGCGACAGGTAGTCGAGCTTCTGCGGGTCGCGGTCGACGAAACGCAGGGTCAACAGCAGCCAATCGCTATCCGGCTTCGGCTCCAGCGCGGCGATGGCGTGCAGGTAGCCGTTCAGGCGCGCCACGTCGCTGTTTTCCTCGAGGTCCAGCACCGCGCTTTCCAGCACCTGCGGCAACGGGTCGGCGCGCTTCACCACCAGTTGCGCTTCCTTCAGACTGACCGCCTTGATCACGCAGGGCATGCTGCTCTGCGGCAGGCGCAATTGCGCCTGCCCCAGCGGGTTGCCGCTGCCGGCGGGACGCGCGCTGGCCTGGGGAGCCGAAGCCGGCTTCGGCGCGGGGGCCGGTTTTGCCGGACTGGCGGCAGGCTTGATCACCTCGGCGCGACCACCGGTCAGGGCGGCCAGCGAATCGTTGGCCATGCCGCTGGCGATCTCCCGGCGCGGCGCGTGGGCCGCCAGGGCTTCCAGCTTGCCGCTGCGGCTCAGGGCCTTCTTGATCTTGGCCACCAGTTGGTCATTGGAGAATGGCTTGCCGATGTAGTCCGACACCCCGGCCTGGATCGCCTGGACCACGTTCTCCTTGTCGCCGCGACTGGTGACCATGATGAACGGGGTAGTCTTGAGGTTTTCCTGGGCACGGCACCAGGTCAGCAGTTCGAGGCCGGACATCTCCGGCATCTCCCAATCGCAGAGGATCAGGTCGACGTTCTGCCGACTGAGCAGTTGCTGGGCCTTGCGGCCGTTCACGGCCTCCTCGATATGAAGGCCGGGGAAGTTGTCGCGCAACCCTTTCTTCATCAGATCTCGGATGAAGGGGGCGTCATCCACCACTAGCGCGCTGACTTTGCTCATCGACTTCTCCTGGACAGGTCCGCCTAGGATAGCCTCCCCTGCTGGCAGGATGCCAAGCCTTGCTGCAGTCGCGCGAAGAAACAAGGCTCCAGGTCAAGGGAGCCTTGCCTGCGGAAGATCACTCGCCGCGGTTGTTCTCGACCTCTTCCTTCATGCGGGTCAGGCCGATGTGGCGAACGTCGGTGCCGCGAACCAGGTAGATCACCAGCTCGGCGATGTTGCGCGCATGGTCGCCGATGCGCTCCAGCGAGCGCAGGGCCCAGATGATGTTGAGCACGCGGGATATCGCCCGCGGGTCTTCCATCATGTAGGTGACCAGCTCGCGCAGGGCGGTCTTGTATTCGCGATCGACGGTCTTGTCGTACTGCGCCACGGACAGCGCCAGGTCGGCATCGAAGCGGGCGAAGGCGTCCAGTGCCTCCTGCACCATCTTCTGTACCTGGCTGCCGATGTGCCGAACCTCGACGTAGCCGCGCGGCGACTCGCCTTCCTCGCACAGCTGGATGGCGCGGCGGGCGACCTTGGAGGCCTCGTCGCCGATCCGCTCGAGGTCGATCACCGACTTCGAGATGCTGATGATCAGGCGCAGGTCGGAGGCCGCCGGCTGACGCCGGGCGAGGATACGCACGCACTCCTCGTCGATGTTGCGCTCCATCTGGTTGATCTGGTCGTCGATCTCGCGGACCTGCTGGGCGAGGCCGGAGTCGGCGTCGATCAGCGCGTTGACCGCGTCGTTGACCTGCTTTTCCACCAGCCCGCCCATGGCCAGGAGGTGGCTGCGCACATCCTCCAGCTCGGCGTTGAACTGCTGGGAGATGTGATGGGTGAGACTGTCTTTGTTGATCATGTGGGGAATCCTTCTGGAGCCGCTGCGACCGGTGACATCAACGAGCTACGGAGAGCGCCGGAGGCAGCGGTATCGCCGCGCCTCCGGACGCGCCGCTAGCCGTAGCGGCCGGTGATGTAGTCTTCGGTCTGCTTCTTCGCCGGGTTGGTGAACAGCGTATCGGTGTCGCCGAACTCGATCAGCTTGCCCATGTACATGAACGCCGTATAGTCGGAAACCCGCGCGGCCTGCTGCATGTTGTGGGTAACGATGACGATGGTGAACTTCGACTTCAACTCGTAGATCAGCTCTTCGATCTTCAGCGTGGAGATCGGGTCCAGCGCCGAGCACGGCTCGTCGAGCAGCAGCACTTCCGGTTCCACCGCGATGGTCCGGGCGATCACCAGGCGCTGCTGCTGGCCGCCGGACAGGCCGAGGGCGGACTCGTGCAGGCGATCCTTCACCTCCTCCCACAGCGCAGCCCCCTTCAGCGCCCACTCGACGGCCTCGTCAAGTACGCGCTTCTTGTTGATGCCCTGGATACGCAGGCCGTAGACCACGTTCTCGTAGATGCTCTTGGGGAACGGGTTGGGCTTCTGGAACACCATGCCGACGCGACGGCGCAGCTCGGCGACGTCGACGCCCTTGGCGAAGATGTTGTGGCCATCGAGGCGAATCTCGCCTTCGACGCGGCAGCCATCCACCAGGTCGTTCATCCGGTTGAAGCAGCGCAGCAGGGTCGACTTGCCGCAGCCGGACGGGCCGATGAAGGCGGTCACGCGCTGCTTCGGAATGTTCATCCGGACGTCGAAAAGGGCCTGCTTGGCGCCGTAGAACAGGTTCAGCCCGGGCACTTCCAGTTCGACACTTTCGGAAGCCAGGTCGAGGCTCTGGCGGTCGCGGCCGAGCGCATCGAAGTTGATGCCGTGGCTGGCGGTCTCGTTTTGCATGGGAAGCTCCCTCAATCAGTTTTCCAGGGCCTTGTACTTCTCGCGCAGGCGATTGCGGATCGCGATGGCGGAGAAGTTCAGCAGGGCGATCACCACGACCAGCAGCAACGCCGTAGCGTATACCAGCGGCCGTGCGGCCTCGACGTTGGGGCTCTGGAAACCGACGTCGTAGATATGGAAACCGAGGTGCATGATCTTCTGGTCGAGATGCACGTACGGATAGTTACCGTCGACCGGCAGCGACGGTGCCAGTTTCACCACGCCGACCAGCATCAGCGGCGCCACTTCGCCGGCGGCACGGGCCACGGCGAGGATCAGGCCGGTCATCATCGCCGGGCTGGCCATCGGCAGGACGATCTTCCACAGCGTTTCCGCCTTGGTCGCGCCGAGCGCCAGGGAGCCTTCGCGGACCGCGCGCGGAATCCGCGCCAGGCCTTCCTCGGTGGCGACGATCACCACCGGCACGGCGAGGATCGCCAGGGTCAGCGAGGCCCAGAATAGCCCGGGGGTACCGAAGGTCGGCGCCGGCAGGGCCTCGGGGAAGAACAGCCGGTCGATGGAACCGCCCAGCACGTAGACGAAGAAACCCAGGCCGAACACGCCGTAGACGATCGCCGGTACGCCGGCGAGGTTGTTCACGGCGATGCGGATCACCCGGGTCAGCGGCCCCTGCTTGGCGTACTCGCGCAGGTAGACCGCAGCGATCACGCCGAACGGGGTGACGATCAGCGCCATCACCAGGGTCATCATCACGGTGCCGAAGATCGCCGGGAAGATACCGCCCTCGGTATTGGCCTCGCGCGGATCGTCGCTGAGGAACTCCCAGAGCTTCTTGAAGTACACCGTCATCTTGGTGCCCAGGCCCATGGCGTTGGGCTGGTAGGCATGCACCAGCTTGCCAAGGGTGATTTCGCTCTCGCGGCCGCTGGCGTCGCGCATTACCACGCTGTCGCGGTTGAACTCCTGATGCAGGCCGTTGAGCTGCTCTTCCAGGACCTTGTAGCGCGCCTGCAACTCGCTGCGCTCGGCGGCCAGGTCGGCCTGGGCGGCGGCGTCCAGCTTGCCGTCCAACTGCAACTTGCGCTCTTTCAGGCGCAGGCGCTCGAGACCGTGGTTGATCCCGCCGATGTCGCCCTTCTCCAGCTTGTAGAGCTTGGCGTAGAGGTCATCCACCCGCTGCATGCGCTTCTGCAGTTCGCCTACCGCGGCGTCGCCTTCGGCGACCACCTGGCCGTTCTCCTTGACGCTCAGCAGGTAGCCGTAGAAGTTGCCCCACTCGCGGCGTTCGAGAACCATCAGCGCTTCGGGACGCTTGATGTCCTGCAGCCACTCGCCGACGACCCAGGAGAAATCGCTGCCGTAAAGCTCGCGGTTGCCCAGCTTGAGCAGCTCGCGGGTCATGAATTCGGGGCCGGCCTCCGGGACCGGCATGCCGGCGCTGCGCAGGCGCGCGCGCGGCACTTCCTCGGCCTGGACCACCTCGCCGATCACGGTCTTGGCGGCTTCGCCAGGGATCTGGTAAGTCGCCTCGATGACGTTCGCCGGCCAGAAGTGGCCGAGGCCGCGTACCGCGATCACCGCCAGCAGGCCGATGGTCATGATCACCGCGATCGACACCGCGCCGGCGTTCATCCACACCCAGGGCGAGCCGCTGCCGAACCAGGCTTTGACGGTTTCCTGTTTCTGTTTCACAGAGCTATACCTCCGCCGCTTACAACGACGCGTATTTCTTGCGCAGACGCTGACGGATCAGCTCTGCCAGGGTGTTCATCACGAAGGTGAACGTCAGCAGTACCAGCGCCGAGAGGAACAGCACGCGGTAGTGGCTGCCGCCGACCTCCGACTCGGGCATCTCCACCGCGACGTTGGCCGCCAGGGTGCGCATCCCCTCGAAGATATTCACTTCCATCACCGGGGTATTGCCGGTCGCCATCAGCACGATCATGGTCTCGCCGACGGCGCGGCCCATGCCGATCATCAGCGCCGAGAAGATGCCTGGACTGGCGGTCAGGATCACCACGCGGGTCAGCGTCTGCCAGGGCGTGGCGCCCAGGGCCAGGGAGCCGTAGGTGAGGCTGCGCGGCACGCTGAAGATGGCGTCCTCGGCGATCGAGAAGATATTCGGGATCACCGCGAAGCCCATTGCCAGCCCGACGATCAGGGCATTGCGCTGGTCGTAGGTGATGCCCAGGTCGTGGCTCAGCCAGAGGCGCATGTCGCCGCCGAAGAAGGTGGTCTCCAGGTGCGGGCTCAGCCACAGGGCGAAGGCGCCGACGGCAAGCACCACCGGGATCAGCAGCGCGGCTTCCCAGCCGGCCGGCAGGCTCAGACGGATACGCTCGGGCAGGCGGCTCCAGAGCAGGCCGGCAAGAAGGATGCCCAGCGGCGTCAGCAACAGCAGGCTGAACACACCCGGCAGGTGGCCTTCGACGTAGGGCGCCAGGAACAGGCCGGCGAAGAAGCCGAGGATCACCGTCGGCAGCGCCTCCATCAGCTCGATCACCGGCTTGACCTTGCGGCGCATCGCCGGAGCCATGAAATAGGCGGTGTAGACGGCGGCCGCGATGGCCAGCGGAGCTGCCAGGATCATCGCGTAGAAGGCGGCCTTGAGCGTGCCGAAGGTCAGCGGCGAGAGGCTCAGCTTCGGTTCGAAGTCGGTGGTCGCGGCGGTGGACTGCCAGACGTAGGCCGGCTTGTCGTAGCTCTCGTACCAGACCTTGCCCCAGAGCGCGCTCCAGGAGATTTCCGGGTGCGGGTTGCTCAGGGCGAAGCGGTGGATCTTGCCACCCTGCTCCAGCAGCAGGCGGTTGGCCCGCGGCGACAGGGTGATGACCCCGGAAGAGTCGGCGACCGGCTGGACCAGCAGGGTACGGTGCGCGGTGCTGTGGAAGACGCCGAGGTTGCCCTTCTCGTCCAGGGCGATGAAGCCCTTGCGCCGTTGTTCCGGAGCGATGGCGCTGATCGGCGCGCCATCCAGATTGAAGTCGCGAACGTGCGACAGGCGCGGTTCGCCGTCGGTATCGCGAGCCATGAACCACTGGGCGATGCCACCCTTGGAGTCGCCCACCAGCAGCGAGATGCCGCCCAGCAGTTGGGTGCTCGCGGTGACCTCGGCGTTGGGGTCTTCCAGCAGCTTGTAGCGACCGTTCAACTGGCGGCTGTGCAGGTCGAACACATCGGCGGTGGCACGTCCGTTGATCACGTACAGCCACTGCTTGCGCGGGTCGAGGTAGATGGCTTTCACCGGTTCGGCGATCTGCGGGAGTTCGATGCGCTCCTCGTCCAGCGTGCTTTCGCCGGTCAGCATGTTCTCTTCCCGAGTCATGCTCAACAGCAGCAGTTGCTTGTCGACGGAGCCAGCCAGCAGCAGGCTGTCGTCGCCGGCATTGATGCTCACATGCTCCAGCGGGCGGCCCTGCGGATCGAGACCGATCGGGGTCTCGCCGTAGGGGAAGGCGATCTCCGGGGTGATGGTCTTCTTGTTGTCCGGGTAGGTGACCTTGTAGGTGTGCTGGAACACCAGCACCTGTCCGTTGGACAGGCCCAGGGCGACCGTCGGGCTGCCCGGCTGGTCCTGGGCGATCGAGCGGATCTCGCTGCCCGCCGGAAGCGGCAGAGCGACACGCTTCAGTTCGACACCGGTCTTGGCGTTGAAGAAGAGAATCTCGCCCTGGCCGCCGACGCGCATGGCCACCTGGTTCTGCTCCTCGATGCTGAGCAGCAGGGGCACCTGCGCCTGCTGCATCCAGGCCGGAGTCAGCGCTTCGCGGGTCTCCAGGTCGGCGCCGCGGAACAGGGGGAGCACGACGTAGGCCAGGTAGAAGAAGATCAGGGTGATTGCCGCCAGCACGGCCAGGCCGCCGACCAGCACGTACCAGCGGGTCAGGCGGTCCTTGAGGGCACGGATGCGGCGCTTGCGTTGCAGGGCTGGCGTATTGAAGTCAATCCGCTCGGGAGCAAGGGAGGAGTTCATCGGGGAGTTGGCCATGTCGTTCATGGGGTGACACCCTAAAGGCTCTGTATGACAGACAGATGACAGCAACATGACGCAACAAAGCCCGCCAGCAGAGCCTCGCTGGCGGGAAAGGCCGGCGGATCCTAGCGCCCGCCGGCAGAGCCTTCATGCCTGGACGGCCCATCGCTGGGCCATCCGCTCAAGTCACTGGATTACAGGCCCAGTTCCTTGATCGCCTTCTCGGCCACCTTGGCCGGCAGCGGGATGTAGCCGTCCTTGACCACGACCTGCTGGCCGGTCTTGGACAGAACCAGCTTGAGGAACTGAGCCTCCAGCGGGTCCAGCGGCTTGTTCGGCGCCTTGTTCACGTAGACGTAGAGGAAGCGCGACAGCGGATAGGTGCCGTTCAGGGCGTTCTGCTCGTTGTCCTCGACGAAGGCAGCGCCTTCCTTCTTGGCCAGGGCCACGGTCTTCACGCTGGCGGTCTTGTAGCCGATACCGGAGTAGCCGATGCCGTTCAGCGACTGGCTGACCGACTGCACCACGGAAGCCGAACCCGGCTGCTCGTTGACGTTCGGACGGAAGTCGCCTTTGCACAGGGCTTCTTCCTTGAAGTAGCCGTAGGTGCCGGAAACCGAGTTGCGGCCGAACAGTTGCACCGGCTTCTTCGCCCAGTCACCGGTCAGGCCCAGGTCGCCCCAGGTCTTCACGTCCTGCTTGCTGCCGCACAGGCGGGTAGCGGAGAAGATCGCATCGACCTGCTGCATGGTCAGGCCTTTGATCGGGTTGTCCTTGTGCACGAAGATCGCCAGGGCGTCGACAGCGACCGGGACGGCGGTCGGCTTATAGCCGTACTTCTGCTCGAAAGCCTGCAGCTCGACGTCCTTCATCTTGCGGCTCATCGGGCCCAGGTTGGCGGTGCCTTCGGTCAGGGCCGGCGGCGCGGTGGAAGAACCGGCAGCCTGGATCTGGATGTTCACGTTCGGATAGAGGCGCTTGTACTCCTCGGCCCACATGGTCATCAGGTTGGCCAGAGTGTCGGAGCCGACGCTCGACAGGTTGCCCGACACACCGCTGGCTTTCTGATATTCCGGCAGCGCCGGGTCGATCGCGGCTACCGCGGAAGCGGCGCCTACGCCTGCGGCGACGAACGTCAGGGCCGCCATCAAACGCTTGAGTTTCATGCCTTGCTCCTTGGACAGGATGGGGTTGGATGGAACGGGGGCCAGTATCGTCAGGCCGCATGAAGACTCTATGAAAGGAATGTGACAGTTGGATGAAATGCCATCAGCCTTCCGACATTTTTCCGCAAGCCTTGGGAGAAGCCCTGCCACACCCCTAAAAGCCTGGAAACACAAGGGCTCCAGCCTTTCACGGAGGGGCCGGGGAGGCCCTCTGGAGCGCGTTTTCGATCCGCCTGGGGGAGGTAGCCGTCCATCCGTTTCATGCAGGATGGGTAGTTTCCAGGGCAATTGTGACAGTCGCCGCCGGCATTCGCAGTCGAGAAAAGAAGCGAGGAAGCACGCCTTTTTCCGCGCGCAAAAGCAAAACCCCCGGTCATCGCTGACCAGGGGTTTTGGGATAGGAGCTTGACGATGACCTACTCTCACATGGGGAGACCCCACACTACCATCGGCGATGCGTCGTTTCACTTCTGAGTTCGGGAAGGGATCAGGT